>JACPOB010000115.1 GCA_016185145.1 Rhodospirillales bacterium
GCACGACGTCATCCTGCCCACGACAACGCACGGCGAGATCCGCCTGCGTTGCATCGCTCAGCCCGACGACGCTCAAGCCCTCCTGCTCGATCGCCTCGGCATCGTCCTGCCCAAGCGCATGCGGGCCGACAACGACCTGACCCTCGCCCTCTCCGCCTGACACCACACCCAAACCAAAATGTAGTGCCGACTTTTCGGCTAACTCTTTGATTCCATTGAATCACAATGCCGATTCTGCGCAAGTTGGGCTAGCATGAGCAGGTCGACACTCCGCTTGAGACTTGCGAATGCCGCATGGATGCGCCGCATCCACCCGCGCAGATGACGGGCGAGTAGAAGGGCTAGGGCAACTGGATCGTGCCAATCGATCGACAGTGGTCGAAGGTCACGCGTTGCATGATGCTCAGGAACTTCGGGCTGCCGATCAGCACCAATGCGTTTCCACTGCAGTCGAAGGTGCCGGTGGTTGCCGTCCGGCTCGACAGGGGTCCATAGACGTCGGATCCCCACAGGACGACATTTGGATTGAGTCGCAGGGCATGCGGCAGGCGGGGGAAATCGGTGATCACGACCCCGTTGCGCGCGGCCGCTTCCACCTGTTCGATCTGCTGTCGGTACTCGGAGTAGCCGAGGTCCCCGCTGACGTCGAACTTCAGATGGATGCGTGCCGCCGAATAGACGAGGAAGGTCACGAGGACAACGGCGTAGGAGGCAAAACGCCAGGGCTTTGGCGCTCTCGCAAGAACCGCTGCTACGGCAAAGGCAGCCAGCAGAAGGTAATAGACCGGCGTCTCGCGCCGCACGTCGACAAAGGCGATGAGACACAGCCCGAGCACGAGCGCGTAGAGCAGGACGAGCCGCAGCGGCATCACGCGTGGCGGTCTGGCCAGGCACGCCGCACCGATCGATACCGGCAGAAGGAAACGGCCCGTGTCGCTCGCCGAGTCGGGCTGCATGGCGAGTGCCCATCCCGCGACATACAAACCGGAGACGACGTACCAGTAGCCTGGCAGTCCCGGCAGGACGGCCAGCGCGCCGCCAGCGCCCATGAAACCGGCGGCAATGTACAAGAGCCATTCCGAATTGGGCTTCGACCAGGCCATCAAGTGACGGGCCATGTCGTCGGGCAGGGCCGGATCCGGCCGCGCGCCGACCGGAAATACGGGATTGCCGAAAAAATAGAGATTCGAGGCGAGATGCCAAAGGATCAGCACCAGCGGCAGCAGCGAGATCCAGCGCAATGTTTGGGCGCGCCAGAGCAGCAGGTACAGCGGCGGCAGGAACAGCCAGAAGGTGTACTTGCTGAGTGCAGCGTACGACACCAGCGACCAGAGGATCACGCTCCTTTCTCTTCCCGTGAGGATCAGAAGTGTGGCGAGCAAGCCGATGATCGAATTGATATCGGTGCTGTAGACGCTGAAGAAGACGGTGGCTGACGGTGCGATCAGCGCCGCCGGCAGCAGAAAGCCGTTGCCGTCCGATCGCTCGACTGCAAGCCGGAAGCTCAGCCAGAACACCGCAGCGACCTTCAGGCACTGGATCAGCTTGATGGCGTAGATCCTGTAGTCGCCGAAAATGGCGGTTGCCCCGAGCAGCAGATACTCGGCCTGCGGATAGCCGAAGGGGGCGTCGAGGACGGACGGGCTGATTGCCCTCGGCATGCCCTGGCTGAACAGGTAGTCGGAAACCGGAAGGTAGTAGTAGAGGTAGTCGACGCCGGTCTGCTTGGTGAGAAGGATCGATGCAGCGGCTGCCGCGAACATGGCGAGCAACACGGAGCGAACGATCTTCTCTTCGCCGGAAAGGTCGAGCTTCGTCCTGACCATGATAGTGCGGGATCGGATCCTCTCGGCTTGCCGCCGTTATCGGAGCGATATGTAGAGTTGCTTCATCATTCGATAGAGCGGCGTGTCCTGCTTGGCGAAGCGGGTGATGAAATTGCGAGACTGGTCCTCGAGCGCGCTCACCAAGCGGTCTATGCCGGCGCGCCGGCGGTATTCGGCCAGGTACTTCGCGATTTCCTCGTCGGTTTCGGCCAGGCCGTTGTCGCCATACTTGGCGACATTGTAGTTGAACTCGCCCGGCGGTTCGTTGAGCGACTCCAGCCCGTGCAGCGTCGTCCTCATGAAATTGCCGATCAGCAGATCGTCGAAGATGCGGTAGTCGATGGCGCTCATCAGGCTGCCGCGGGGTACCTCGAAGGTGATGCCGCGATCCATCCGTCCGTCCATCCGGATGCTGTGTTCCTTGCCGCCCACCTTGAAGGTGACGAAGCCGAAATGCTTTCGTATCCGCTCCTTGCGCGCGAAGTAGGTCTCGATCGCCCTGACGTCGGCCGGCTCGAGCTGGTCCGACCAATTGTCGCCGAAATCCGTCGCCGGCCGCGGCGTCACGATCACCGTCTCGTGATGCGGCGTCTCGACGTTGCCTGTGACGCAGTCTACCGAGGAAAAGGGAGGCAGGCATTCCAGGCCGGGCGAAAGGCCCGAATGAAACACATCGACCGGCGTGGTGTAGGCCTGAGCCCAGAGCGAATCCTCCCGCTGGTATTGATGGAAGGACGAGAACGGAATGACCGAGCGGGCACCGGTGGCCTTGCGCAGGTTGCGGAGCTGGGCGTCGACTGACGGTCGCCTGGCCGCGCGAGGCACGACGAACGTGCCGTCCTCCCTGAAGATGTTGATCATGTCGGCATCGCCGTAGCCCGACAGCGCCAGCACGTAGGAGTGCTTGTAGTGGCGGGTGATGCTCCGGATGTAGCGCGAGCAATCGCGCGTTCCCGCGTCGTTCAGATTGATGAACAGCCGTCCCCCGACGTCGACAAGCAGGATCGAGTCCTGAATTCGCGTCGTGATGCAGTGGATCTTCACGTTGTCCGACAGCTTCACCCACTGCCTGTCGGGCAGAATGGTGACATCGAAACCACCGGGCGTCAGATCCTTGTAGATACGGCCACCGACATGGTCCGCCAGCAGGATCTTCTTGCCCTTGAAGCGCTCGACGCTGGTCGGATTGAGGTGGTCGGGATGGCCATGCGAGAACCAGACATAATCGCAGGCGAGGATGTCATCCTTGAGTTGACGCGGGATCTGGTGCGACAGCACCCAGCTTCCAAAATAGGCCGGCTCCTCGTCCCCAAACCACGGGTCCGTCGCCAGCAGCGGCTCGCCGTCATAGGCAACGAGCGTGGCGTTGCCAGTCGTGGCTACTTTTTGCACTCCTGTCTCCCCAAACCGCTAGCGATCCCGGCCGATGTCTTCTCCTTTTCTCAGCCGGCGATCAAGGTCGCAAGCGAGCAGCGAAGACCGCGAGCTCAGCTCGCGCCCGAGGTTCGCCTGGTCACGCGAACGTCAGGGCCAGCCGCTCGCGACCTGCAACCGGCGCGCAGCACGCCAGCCGATCAGGCGGGAGAGGATCATGAACGTCGGCCCGCCTCGAGGCAGGATCGTGTCGGGATGCAGGGCGCGCGCGCGGGCCAAGGCGCGCTCGGCCAGCAACCGATCGTACGGATAGCAAGCGTGGGCCAGATGTTGCCAGCTCAGTGAGAAGCCGCGCCGGGCGCGCTCCCCGTCGTCCTTTGCCAGTACGCGCTGCTGGCACAGTTCCATCACCTTCTCCTGGGAGGCCCAGTGGGCCGGCGTCTTGCGGCCGGACAGGCTGCCCGAAATCCCCGATCGGTAACGGCATCGCGCGCCTTCACAGAACAGGACCCGCTCGGCGGCCAGCAGCACGCGCGTAAAATATTCCGCGTCGTTGTTGAGCGTGAGATCCTCACGCCAGGGACCAGCTGCTTGCGCCGTCGACATGGGCACGAGCCACAAGGCCGGAAACATCATTCCCTGGCCGTCGGCCCGCGACTCCACCAGCCAGTCCAGGCTGTCGAGGTCGCGCGACACGGTCTCGGTCTCGAAGCGCGTATCCTCGGGCCGGTCGTAGAATCTACCCCAGCGGGCCGAAGCGACACAGCCCGGCGCGTCAGCCAACCTGGCCATCTGCAGCGCGATCTTGTCCGGATCGATCAGATCGTCGGCGTCGAGATATTGGACAAAATCGCCCGTGGCGCGCGCCAAGCCGACGTTGAGCGCCGCCGTCTGCCCACGGTTGGATTGCCGGATGAGGGTGAGGTCGAGCTCAGCAAAGGTTTCGACGATCCGAACGCTGTCGTCGGTCGAACCGTCATCGACGACGATCACCTCGAGGTTGGACCACGTCTGCAGCTGCACGCTCTTGAGCGTCTCGCCGACATAGCGAGCGGCGTTGTAGCAGGGGATGATCACCGAAACCTTGGCGGTCATGGCCGTCGTGTCGCGAGGGCTTCGAGCATCGCCTTCCAGGATCCGGGTCCACTCGACGGCATTCGGCCAACCATGCCTGCCGTGCCTCAGGCATGTCCTTGGTGCTTCTGGTCCGCTAGGCCATAGACCGTGCTCGGCAATTCTGCAATACGACTTCGATCCGATATGTTCATGCCGTCTGCGGTGCCGCTTTTCGGGCAATGCAATTTATTCGCGAGTGAAGAGCGCACAATGAGCCGTGAAGCTGCCGGGCCGATGTCGTTGGACGACGAAGATCGCAACTCGACAATTCGTTCGCCATCGCCCGGAGATCTTCGCCCGTTATCGCGCTGGTGGCTCGCAATCTCCAGCAGAGCGGGATACTTCACGGTCGGTCTTGCCGCCTTTTATGTGGTGGTGGAGTTTCGTGCCCATGCGGGCCTTCTCGGCGTTCGCGGACCTGACGCCTATTGGGCCCTTCACTGGAGCCGGGATTACTCCGGCAATTTCGTGCGGCGCGGTCTTCTCGGTGAAGTGCTGCGTACCTTCGGCATAGACAGCACCGACTATCTCGTCATCACTTTCCTGGCCTGGTCCATCTCGCTCGCGCTGGCGCTTCTCCTGATCGAGGCGGCTTTCCGCCTGTCGCGTGGCCTCGGCAAGCTCGAAGCGTATCTGCTTCTTTTGGTTATCACGATGTCTCCCGCAACCGTGGGCCTCATTGCGGAGACGACCGGTGATCCATTGCAGCTATTGCTCGGCGCTTATCTGCTCCTTCACTGGCTGGTGTACGTGGCGCGTCCTGCCGGCCCGTGGTGGACTGGCGGGCTGTTCGGGCTGTTCGGCCTGATCGCCGGATTGATCCACGAAGCCAGCATATTCCTGCTCTTCCCGGCTGCCGCGATCACCGCCTGCATCCTCGTGCGGACCACGGCATCCCGCGTCGCCGCGGTGACATACTTGCTGGGCAGTGCGATTGCGGTCGGCAGCGTCATCCTGGTGACACAGCAGGCGACGGGTCCCATCCCCGGAGGATACATCCATGTCGGGGCAGCTCGCATGGCAATGCCGGACAACTCCTTCCCGACCTTCACGGAACTCCTGGCCGTCGAGAATGCGTACAATTTCGGCAGGGGTCTCGTCGGCTATGCCGTATTCGCCAAGCGCTTGATCGGAAGCCTGTTGATTCCGTTCTTTCTGGCGTGCCTGGTCGGTGCCGTCAGCTTCGGCGCCGAGAACTACAATCCAACCGACCGTCGGCGAGTATGGGCGACTTTCGCGATCCCCATACTGCTTTCGGCGCCCCTGTATTTGATTGCCCACGACTGGGGCCGCTTCGCCGGCCTTGCCTTCATGGAAAGCCTGATCTTGCTCGGCCTCTGGCGCGCAGCAAAAGCGCCGAAGCCAAATATCGACCGCGTCGGGGTTCTGAGCATCACGCTTTTGTTCGCGGGCATCATGACGTCGGCGCCAGCGCTCGAGAGCTACAGGATCAACGGATTGTACGGGTTCGACTACCGGCTCGTCGGTTCGGGCATTCTTTTCGTCGTGGCGATCGCCGTCGCTTATCGACGCTTCTGGCGAACCCAGCTCGGCCTCTAATCGGCCCAACTCATCCCGAGCGGTCCGCGCGCACACCGTGGCGGCGCATCAGCCGACCGTACGGCGACCAGGGATGATAGCGCGCATCCTTGTCCTTGCCGCTCGCCTTCCAGATTTCGTTGTGCCAATGCACGGCGCGCGTGCCCGAGCGAATGTAGCCGGCGCGGAAGTCGGGTCGGGTGTGCTCCTTGTAGAGTTGCCAGACATGCCTCACGCAGTCCTTGGCCCAGTCCGTGTTGGTCCGATAGGCCATGCGATTCTGCATCCGCCAGGGAAAGGGGCAGAACTCCCACCATGGCGCGACATTCGCCTCCAAGCCTCGTTCGGCGATGAAGCTCTGCACCAGAAAGGGCCCAGTCGCGCCGAAGTCGAACGTCTCCCGCGAAAGTATCTCGTCGGCCCGGCGCGCGAGCTCGGCCATGCGGGGATCGCCGGGGCTGCACCACATGGCCGCGTTCACCGCGCATTGGCCGTACTCGAATTCCCAGGTCGAGGCGATCAGGAGATCGGTCGGCTCGGGTTTCACTCGTACGGCGGCGAAATCCATGTCGAACCACCAGCCGCCCTTGGCATGGAGCAGGTGATACCTGAACCGGTCCGCGAACTCGGCGTAGCCGCCGGCCCCGAACCCCGACTTGCGCTGGAAGATCTGGTCACGCGGAAGAATTTCCGCTGCATCGCACGATCGCACGCCATCGGGCACGCCTTCGACTTCGTCGTAGCGGTAGAGCTCGACGTCATAGCCGACGTCCACGAACGACTTCAGGCACAACCGCTCCATGGCCGAGAGGCGGGGGCCGATCCACAGAAAGCGAGCGGTCTGCGTCATGGCCGTCGGGCCTCTTCGGCATCGGCGAGCGCCCGGCGCCAGCCGTGTTGGAAATACGAGCGCTTCGAGGAGGCAACGTAGTGATGCAGGGCGGCCGCCGGGCGGCGCCCCTCGGCGAGGCTGGGCATGACCACGTAGTCGGGCGGGCCGAAGCGATGGCACTCCTGGCCGGTCAGCAGCATCGCCGTGAGGGCCTGCTCCTGGAAGTAGTGGGTGCCCTCTCGTTCCAGCATCTCGCGACACCAGTGCTCGAGCCGGTCCCAGTCGATGGCATCCGACCGGAGGCCGCAGACCCCGACATTGACGCGGGCCGGCGGTTCACCTCCCGCCAGTTCTCGCATCAGGCGGGGCGAGTAGCCGTAGGCGGTGATGCTTTCGACAAGGCAACAGGGACGGTCCGGCGTTGCGAGCCAGTTCAGCAGCGCCTTCGGCGGACGAAAGAACAGCATGTCGGAGTCCAGAACCGCAATCCAGCCGCTGCGTCCGGCGTGGATGTCGGTGAGCTTGCGCAGATGAGGGTAGCTCAGCCGACGGCTGCGCAGGGCAGGGAAGCGGTCGGACGGCAGGTGCCTGTCGAGGCCGGCCTCGATCTGGCTGCCCGCAACCAGCCTCGCCCAAGGGATTACTCGGCTGAATGCGGACCAGGTCACGTCGTTGAAGGTCCCGTCGTCATACACCACCGGCGCGATCCGTACCGGAGAGTGCGTCTGCAACGAGACGACGCAGAACAGGGTCTGCCACCAGAAGCGCTCGCCACTGAGGAACGCGATCTCGACCGTGTCCTGTCCCTCACGAGCGGCAAGCGGCGGCAGCGTCCGGGCCGCCGCGATCATCTCAAGCCGGGCCTGTTCGGTGCGGCGTTGTTCCCAAGGTCCACCTTCGGCGATCGATTGGCGGAACCGGGCGATCGGCGTGTGGTAGTAGCGCAGGACGGCCGGTCCAAGGCCTCTCGATACGCGGCGCAGGATCTTGGGCAACGCCATGGCTGCCTCAGCCGATACCGTGCTGTGCGCGCCAAAGGTCGGCGCGGCCGTCGAATTGGCCGCAAGCCCCCCGCCATCGGACGTACGCCGCCGGGCCGGACCAGGCGCGGTGAGTGAGATAGGCTCGCGCCTTTCGAAGCACGAGACTGCGCGGATCGATCGTCCGCCACGGCCTGATTCCGTGGACGTCGAGAACGCGGACCCAGGTTCGCGTGGTGCTGTAGGCGTAGGCGGCGAGATAGTCCCGGGTCAGGCGGCTCGCCGGAATGACGTGCTCGAGCCGCAGCTCGGGCAGGTAGGCGATCCGCCAGCCTTGCTCCAGCACAACCATGACGATGTCGTTGTCCTCGCCGCTGGCGAGATCCGCTCCCCGCCGTCCCAGACCGAGGCGGCCGGCATTTTCCGTGGCCGCGGCGGCATAGGCGGCGAACACGTCGCGCCGGATGACGAGGCCGGCGCCGATTGGCGCGCAGGGCGGGTAGGATCGCTGCGCGCGCTCGACGCCTTCCCAGGAAGCGTATTGTGCGGTCTCGCCGAGGTCACGACAGGCGAGGTCGATGTTGACCTCGCCGAACCATGGCGGCGCCGGCGTCTCATAACGCGCAATCGATTTGCCGCCTGCGGCGCCCAGAGTGCGGTCCGCCGACATCGCTTCTACGGCGCGGCGCAAATAGGTATCGTCGAGCAGGTTGTCGTCATCGACGAACACCAGAATCTCGCCCGATGCTTCGGCGAGGCCGCGAAGGCGGGCATGGGTGAGGCCCAGGCGCTCCTCACGGACGATGCGTGCCCCCTCGCACCCGCGGAGATCGACCGATCCATTCAACGGCGAGGTGCTGGCGTTGTCGATGATGATGAGTTCCCAACCGCCCGCATCGAGCGGCCGCTGACGCCGCAGGGCGGCAAGGGTTTCCTCGAGCACGGCCCGTCGCGGATTGTGCGTGCAGAGGACGACTGAAAGGAATGGCGTCATTGAGCCGCCCCCGGAGCATGTCGAGGGCGGCCCCGCTCGATCGCACGGCGGTAGCTGGCTTCCTGCAGGGGGCCGATGACTTCGGATGTGTAGGCCGCGCCGACATGCGCACGGGCCCTTTCGCCCATTGCGATGCGACCCGCGGGCTCGGCCAGCAATTCGAGGATCACGTCCGCCAGGCCGCGAGGATCGCGCGGGCGGACAAGTCTTCCGGTTCGGCCGTCGTCGATGATCTCGGCCATGCCGCTGCCGCCGCTGGCAATCACGCCGCGCCCTGCGGCCATGGCTTCAAGGCAGACATAGGGCAGGTTCTCCCACACGCTCGGGAACACGCATATGTCAGTGTCTCCCAGCGTGCGCGCCACCTCGGAATGCGGAAGCCCGTCGACAAACTCGACGGCTTCGGCAAAAGCCCCCAACTGTCGGCGCATGTGCGCGGCCAGGTCCTCTCCCGTCGCCGGGTGGGGAAGGGAGCGGCCGACCAGGCGGAACTTCGCGGTCGGCGCACGGACAAGGACGAGCCTCATCGCCTCGGCGAGCTCGATCACGCCTTTCCGTGCCTCGAGCCTGCCCAGATAGGTTATCCGGCCTGTCTTCGTCGCCGGGGAGAGCGTCAGGAGGCTCGCCGGTGGGTCGAAGACGTTCGGGATGTGCGCGAGCCGGCCCGGTTCGAGATCCCACCGGGATCGAAGAAGATCGAGGATGGCGAGGGAGGGGGCGGTGATCTCGCTCGCGGTCAGGACGTGGGCGCGTTCCGGATCGCCGGCAGGATCGTATCGCCAGTAGGGCTTGGGCAGGGACCCGCGACGCAATCCACCCAATACGAAGCGGGCCTTGCGCAAGGGGGACAGGTAGCTGTGCTGGATCTCGTCGATCAGAAACGTCGGCGTGTGGAGTTTCACGACCAGCGGCAGGTCGGGAAACGACCGGGCCACCTCCATCGCCTCGGCGCCGTACTCCGGTCCCTCGACCACGTCGAACGGCTGGACGGCATGCCGCTGCGCGAAGTGCGAGGCAACGGTGCGGGGAAAGCATCGCCTTTCGACTGGAGCGGCATGCACGACGACGCCGGCCGGCAGCGTGCGCGGATCCGCCGAAGCTGACGTGAACACTTCCACCTGATGGCCTCGGCCGGCCATCATGGCGGCCGCCCCGCGCGCATAGGTACCGATCCCGCCGCCGGTCGCCGTCCCGGCGAACTCGTAGCTGATGAGTGCGATCCTCACGTGTCGAACCGATCAGGCGGCCGGTCGTCCCGGGGGCGCTTGCACCGCATGGATCATCAGCCCGACCGGAGCGCGGGCTGCGGATCGTCGGACATGGCGGACGATCCGATCGGCACGAATTCAAGCGGTGCGGTGAGCCTCATTGCCAGCGGGCCGACGCCATAGTCCTGTCTGAAATTGAAGGCGATGCCATCCGGACTGCAGGTGTCGACGGTAAAGCGAACGGCGCTGTCGACCCGGTGATCGACGACGACGTGGGTGAAATACGTCTGCAGATCGATGCCGTATTCGCCAGCTGCCAGTTGGAAGGCGTCGAGCGACAGGATGCATTCGTAGCGGCCCGCTTGGGCCGGCAGCGGCACCTGGTTGAAAACCGCTGACGAATAGAAGGCAAGCGGCAGGTTGTTCTGGTCGCGCAGGATGGCCTCGAGCGACAATCCCCGCATGCCGGTCGTCTCGAGCACCACCCGCAAGCGCAAGGCGGTTCCCGGAACGAAGCGGTCGGCCGGCAGGCCCTCTTCATCGACAAGCTCCGCAGAAACCAGAGCCGAGCTCTTGCCGCGGCCCCATTGCCGGCCACGGCCGACCTTGGCCAGCGTCGATGTGTAGTGAGCCAACCCGGCGTCGACCGGGCCATCGAAGACCAGCCGGCCGCCCTGGAGGACGATGCTGCGGCGGGTCAGCGCCATCACCGCCGAAAAATTGTGGCTGACGAACAGGACGGTTCGCCCGCTGCCTGCGACCTCGGACATGCGGTTCAAGCAGCGTGCCTGGAATTCCGCGTCGCCGACGGCGAGCACTTCGTCGACCACCAGGACTTCCGCTTCCAGGTGGGCAGCCACGGCGAAGGCCAGACGGACGTACATTCCCACCGAGTACCGCTTCACCGGCGTGTCGATGAACTTGCCGACGCCCGAGAACTCGACGATCTCGTCGAAGCGTCGGCGCATCTGCTGACGGCTCATGCCGAGAATGGCGCCGTTGAGGAAGATGTTCTCGCGCCCGCTGAGCTCAGGATGGAAACCGGTGCCGACCTCGAGCAGGCTGTTCACCCGGCCCCGAATTTCGACGCGTCCTGTCGTGGGATCCGTGATGCGCGACAGGATCTTCAGCAAGGTCGTCTTGCCTGCACCATTGCTCCCTATGATGCTGACCAGCTCGCCGGGCTTGATCTCGAAATTGAGATCCTGCAGCGCCCAGAATTCCTCCAGTCGGTCGCCCGCGTACAGCGGCCTTCCCCTCAGCAGGTCGGCTGCGTTGCGCAACATCGAGCGCGCGCCTCTCGCCACGGCATCGCGCAGCAGGCCGTCGCGTTCCACCTTGTGGCCGATCACGAACTTCTTGCCGAGATTCTCGACGCGGATTACCGGCTCGGACATTTCTCAGATCAGGTCCGCAAAGCCGCGCTCGATACGGCGGAAGGTGCTGATGCCCAGCCAGAGAAAACCGGCCGTGACCACCAGGCTGAGCGCGAAGCCCGGCAGGTAGATGGGGCTTGCACCGCCGACGATGCACCAGCGGAAGCCATCTATGATGCCCACCATGGGGTTCAGGTTGTACAGCAACCGCCATTGTTCAGGCACGATCGCGCTCTCGAAGCCGACTGGGGATACGTAGAGACCGAACTGGAGCACGAACGGCACTACGAAGCGAAAGTCGCGATACTTGACGATGATCGCTGCTGCCCAGATTGCCGGGCCGAGACTGGCCAAGAGCGCAAGCAACACGAAGAAAGGAAGAAGCAGGAGCTGCCAGCCGGGGACGATGAGGTACCAGACCATCAGTCCGCCAAGAATGAAGAGACTCACCGCGAAATCGATCATCACGACGAGCACCGTCGCCAGTGGAACGATCATCCGCGGGAAGTAGACTTTGCTTATGAGATTGCCGTTGGAAATCACGCTCGCCGAAGCTTCGCTGAGAACCGAGGAGAACAGCGTCCACGGAAGCAATCCGCCGATGACCACGATCGCGTAGGGGATGCCGCCGGTGGTCGGCAGCTTGGCAAGATGGCCGAACACGACCGTGAAGACGACCATCGTCAGGAAAGGGCGAATGAACGCCCAGACGATGCCAATCGCCGTCTGCTTGTATCTGACCGCGACATCGCGCCAGGCCAGGATGAACAGCAGGCCACGGTAGCGCCAGATGTCCGGCCAATATTGGCGGTCAGCCCGGCCGGCTTCGAGTACCAAGTATGTGCTGGAGGGACGGTCGGCAGAGCTCATGCGGTCCATTCCACGATACATACCCCATATCACCCGAGCGAGCGTTTGTTGGCCGACGCAGGGCGACTGCCGTGCCTCGTGGACACTCCCGCCGGCGCCGCAATCGCGTGAATTCGACGATTGCCGGCAGGCCGGCCCGGGCTCGCGATGGCGGCTCGGACGCCCGTTGGGAACCCTGGTAACTTATATAGTCCGCAAGGCGATGGTGATACGACCGTTCAAAACTATCAGCACTTTCACGCTGCGGTGACGCGACTTGGCCCGCGTCCGACATCGTCAACCGCAAAGGCTTGACAAGAAAATTGTCATCGGCCGCAAAGTCGAGTACAGCGGCCTGCTCGGAGACCCGTCGTGGCCCTGTGGTCGAAGAGCCGGCAGCACATTTTCAACGGTCCGGTTGACGCCCGCGTTGTCCGGTTGTTCCGCGTCCCTGGCAAAGGAAAGAAGACGGGATTGGGCCACGAGGAGCAGTCGGTGACAGTTTCGCCCGATCTTTACGTCCGTAGTCGAAGCCGGGCCAGCTCGTGCACGACCAGCCGATGACAAGCGCGGTAGCGATAAGAACCGTCGCGACGACGAGGCTCGACTTCGATCTGCTCCGTCGGGGCTGCCTCTACTTTGCAATCGCCAATGCCGTCGTCGCGCCGTTTGCCCCGGATCCGTTGGCCTACGGTGGAGGGGCGCTCGTTCCGTTCGTATTGATGACGATCATCGGTCAACCGACCATGCCCAAGGGGCTTGCGTTCTTTCTGCTTTGGCAATGGGGGCAAGCGTTCGCGCGCGCGGTTCTGTCGGTGCTGGACGGCGAGTCGATGGCTGCGAGCATCGATGGTGTCGATGTGCTGTATGCCTATTGGTATGCGCTCGCGTCGATAATCACGTTGGCGGTCGCTTTTCGGCTGGTGCTTGGGAACCTCGCGTCGCCGACATTCTCCGAATATCATGCCCACGAGCGATGGCGGCCCCCGGACCTGGCGACTGTGTATTTCGTCGCGATAGTGGCATCGGTGGCACTCGTCTTTTTGAGCCGCTCGGTGCCCGGCGCCGACCAACCCTTCCAGGCCGCGGCGCAGGTAAAGGTCATCGCGTTATTCCTGCTGTGCACTTACGTCTTTACGACCGGCCGGGGGCGGGGAGCCCTGCTTGCTGCAATCGTCGTCGAAATTCTGGTGGGCTTTACGGGCTTTCTCGCGGATTTCCGGGCAGTATTCATCTACGTCGCCGTTGCCGCCCTGGCGGCGCGTGTCAAATGGAGCGGCGCGACGACGGCGGCAGCGTTCGCTTGGCTGGCTGTCCTTCTCATCCTCGCGTTGTTCTGGACCTCCGTTAAGTTCGAATACCGCGAATATGTGACCGGTTCAGAAGAGTCCCAGCAGATCAAGGTGCCGCTCGAGCAGCGGCTGGCCTATCTCGGCGAAAGGGCGCTGAACATCGGCGACACGAAGTGGGGCGAGACCTCCTATTTGCTCCTGACGCGCTTTGCCTACGTCGACATATTTGGCCAGGTCATCGGTGTCGACAGAGGTACTCATGAACCGATTGCGGCGAGGCAGTGGAAGGATGCTTTTGCCCATGTATTCCAACCACGGTTCCTCTTCCCCGATAAGCCCGGGCTTTCCGATAGCGAAGTGTTCATCAGGCTTGCGCGCTCCGATCCGATGGAGCAGATGCGCCTCGGCACATCGATCAGCGTCGGCTACATGGCGGAGAACTACGTCGATCTCGGGTTCCCCGGCATGTTGGCGGGCATCTTTGGGTACGGCCTGCTGCTCGCACTGGTTGTCCGATATTTCATGACCAGGCCGCTTCCCTGGATGCTCAGGGAAGCCATCGTCATGGGGCTCGCCTACAATACCGCCGGCACCGGGATGGAAGTGTCGCTGCCGAAGCTCCTGGGTGCGACGGTGATGTTTTTCTTGGTCTGGTCCCTGATGGCCAAATTTGCATTGCCGGTCGCCTTGCGTTGGCTCGACCGGCAAGCCGGCGTGCCCTAGAATCGGTCGCTGCCAAAGCATCGAGTCGCGGTGGACGGGTCTTGCGCTTTCTTCACGTCGTTCCGACCTACCTTCCCGCAGTCCGATACGGTGGCCCAATTCGTTCTGTTCATGCGCTGTGTCGCGCCCTGGCCGCCGACGGCCACGACGTTCACGTCTTCACGACCAGCGTCGACGGCCCGGCCGACAGCGATGTGCAGTTGCAGCGTCCGATCGACCTCGATGGCGTCAACGTCACCTACTTCCCCAGCGAGCGGTTGAGGCGCCTCTACTGGTCGCCTCCGATGCGCCGCGCGCTGGCCGCCGCCGTCGGCAGCTTCGACCTCGTGCATCTGCATGCCGTCTATCTCTGGCCGATCTGGGCGGCCGCTCGCGCCGCGCGCGCGCGCGGCGTGCCCTATGTGATCTCGCCGCGCGGCATGCTGGTGCCCGAGCTGATCCGCCGCAAGAACCGCTGGATCAAGTCCGCGTGGATCGCGCTCGTCGAACGCGGCAACCTCGAGCGAGCGGCGGCGATCCATACGACCTCATCGGTCGAAGCGAGCCACCTTGCGGGCTTCGGCTGGCGGCTGCCGCCGATCGTCACGATCCCGCACGGTGTCGACGATCCGCCGCCACCCGCCACAACGACCCTGTCGGCCGACATCGCGGCGGCGATCGTGAACCAGCCGCTCGTGCTCGCCTTCGGGCGGATCAGCTGGGAGAAGAGCCTCGATCGCCTGATCGCGGCCCTGCCTCTGGCGCCGGCCGCGCGGCTCGTGATCGCCGGCGACGATGCCGACGGCCATGCCGCCGTGCTGGCTGGCAAGGCGCGCGCCCTGGGTGTTGCCGACCGTGTGGCGATCGTGGCGCGTCATGTCGAAGGTGCCGACAAGGAAGCGCTGTTCGCGGCGGCGCGCGTCTTTGCCATGACATCGATCTCGGAGAATTTCGGTCTGGCCGCTTTCGAGGCGATGCGCCGTGGCCTGCCGGTGCTGGCGACGCCCGATGTCGGCATGTCGGAAATCGTCCGCGAGAGCGGCGCGGGCCGTGTGATCGATCCCGCGCCGGCTTCGATAGCGGCCGCGCTCTCCGCCATGCTGTCCGACGCCGCCGGCAGCCGCGCCATGGGCGAGGCCGGCCGCGCTCACGTCGCGGCACACTATGGCTGGCCCAGCGTCGCCCGTCGCATGGTCGGACTCTACACGTCTGTGCTGGAAGGGAAGGGCGTCGGCTGCCGATGATGGATTTGCTGGCCCACAGCCCGTTCGACGTGGCGCGGGAACGTCGCATAGTCATCATCGCCGACTGGCTGCCGCCGGATTTCGGCGCAGTCGGCCAGTACATGCAGTTGCGTGCGCGGGCGTTGGCCGAACGCGGTCACGACGTGACCCTGATCGGGTTGGCGTCGGGCGCGTCCTCAGTGCGACGCGAGGCGAGCGGCGAGGGCACGCTGACCGAGCTCAGATTGCGCGCCAGGCCGGTGCCACGCGGTTCGTTGCTCGGCCGCCTGGCGTGGACGGTGTGGACCGATCTCCGGCTGGTCACGGCGGGCTTCCGCTACCTGCGCGCGGCGGACGGTATCCTGTTCACGGGCTCGCCGCCCTTCATGATCCATCTGCTGGCGCCGCTGCGCTTCCTGTGGCGCGGTCGCCTCGTCTATCGCATCACCGACTTCCATCCCGAGTGCCTGATCGCGGCGCGGGCGCGTCCGTCGTTCGCCCTTTCCCTTTTGCTCGGTCTCACCAACTTCTGGCGCCGCCGCGTCGATGGCTTCGAGGTCTTGGGCCTCGATCAGAAGAAGCGTCTCGGCGCGACTGGCATTGTCGATCAGCGCATCGCCCTGGTCCGTGACGGCTCGCCGGTCGATTTCTCCGCCCGCGACGCGAGCGAGCCGTTGCCGGCGGCGTTGGCCGGCGCCTGTGTGCTCCTGTACGCCGGCAATTACGGGGTGGCGCACGAACTCGACACTGTGGCCGAGGGTTATGCGCGCCATCATCGTGACGGCAGCGGGCGCGTCCGCCTGTGGCTGAGCGCGACCGGCACGGGCGCGGATGAGCTTGCCAGGCGCCTGTCCGCTCAGGGGGTGCCCTTCCACCGCTCTCCGCCGGTGCCGCTCGAACGTCTGGCGGGCCTTCTGCGCGCGCCCCATGCCCATCTCGTGACTCTGAAGGATGCTTTCGTGGGCTTTGTCTTGCCGTCGAAGGTCTATGCCTGCGTGGAGAGCGGCCGAGCCGTTCTCTTCGTGGGCAGTGCAGACTCCGATGTCGACCTGCTCGCCCGACCTGCCAAAGCAGGCTATTGGCGCGTGGCGTGCGGAGATGTCGCGGGCTTCGCCACTAGTCTTGAAATTCTGGCTGACCGGGCAAATGCCATTCAGTCAATAGATGCCACATCATAGCGTACAAATAACTTTAATATATTTCTATAAGACACTGGAAAAATTGGATATTGTGTGACAATTCGATTATTTTATTTTCTGCGTTGACGCTGCAGTTAATTTTGCTATCAATGGGTGACGCTCGCTGATGGCCTTCAGGGCCCAAAAGCAGCGTACAAAGCGCCTGCGTCAGGATGGGCTTCTGAGGCGTCACGAATGAAAGCGGCCGACCTCTCTCTCGAATCCGCGACTCGCCCGGGTCTTGGCGTGTCGTGTGCATTTCGCTATTTACCTCTCGGCTTGGTGGGGCGAGTGGTGGGCTGGGGTATATGACTAAAATTGCACGCAAAGCGCAGTATATTGCCCTGGCATCGTTGCTGTGGACGGCAGAGACGCACGCGCAGGGATCTTCTGATCAGGCCCAGGCGCCGCAGAGCCAGCAGGCGCAAGCTGGTCAGAACCAGGGGCAGGATCAGCAGCGGCAACTTGGTCCGTTGCAGGGAGCCGGGCCATTGCAAGGCGCAGGCCCGCTGCAAGGTGTTGGCCCTGTTACTGCGGCCGGTCCGGCCGGCGACCCGGCTGCCGGACAGCAACCGGGTGACAATCCGGTGCGGGGTACCGGCCCCTTGCAAGGCGCCGGTCCGCTTCAGGGCGGAGGTCCGTTGCAGAGCGCCGGCCCCTTGCAGAGCGCCGGTCCGCTACAGAGCGCTGGTCCGCTGCAGAATGCCGGACCGTTGCAGAACGCCGCGCCTTTGGACGCGATCACGCCGACCGCTCTGTCGATGCCGGACGTGGGCCTGCCGCCAGGGCCGCCGCCCGAGATGCCGGCTGGCCTGGTGCTGACGCCGGTGCAACTCGCCACGCTGAGAAGTGGCGACGCGGCTTCCGTGAACGAGCTCCTGTCCCAGTTGATCGGCGGCGGCAACTTGCCCGGCAATGCGCTCTCGACCCTGGTCGATACGCTGGCGGCTCCACAGGCTCAGCCGCCGACAACGTCGGGCTCGAACCCGACCACCCCAACGACAACCACAACGACGGGCGGAGGCGGCGGCGGCGGCGGCGCTCCGGTTATTACGTATCCGGTCAACTATGTCAGCCGGTCCTGACGCTCGCGGATTGGGATACAGCTTCTTCCAGCCGACGCTTGGTCCGTTGCCAGGATGGTCTGCCAGTTCCATGACGATTCGTGCGTCCCGAGTACAGCTGATCTGGTCCCCGGTTGTGGGCTGGGTGCTGATGTCGTGTGCGATCTCGGTGGCGCACGCCCAGGTCGACACGCCGTCGCCGGCCAGGCAGACGCTCGATCAGCAGACGCCGCAGCTCGACTTGCCTGACCCGACGACGTCGGCGCCTGCCGCGCGGAACGACAGTGGCAGTGAGCTTGGCATCAGCGTCGGCGCGTTCACGCTCTTTCCCGAGATCTCGCTGATCACCGGCTACGACGACAACGTGTTTGCGACACCGGCTCCGGCCACCGGCTCGCCGTTCATCCTGGTGCGCCCGCAGCTCGAGCTGCGCTCGGACTGGGTCCGCCATCAGCTGCGCTTGCAGGCGGCCGGCGGCTTCGGCTTCTATCCCGCCGCGTCGACCCAGAACTACCAGAACTATTTGCTGCAGGCCGACGGCAAGCTCGACATCCGCTACGACATGTCGGCGACCGGCCTCATTGCCTTTCGCCGCAGCACCGAGGCGCTCGGCACGCCGAACGTGTCGTTTGCCCAGGCGCCGACCGTCGCCGATTCGCTGCCGGTCGAGTTGGGATTCAATCAGCGTTTCAATCGGCTATTCTACCAGCTGGCGGCCTCAGCCACGAAGTACTGGTACTACGACTACAGCACCATCACTTCTCTGGGCTTGCCGTCCGCCAGCCGTAACCGCACCGAGTACGAGGAGAAGGTGCGCATCGGCTACGAGGTCTCGGAGAGGCTATCCCTCTTCATTGCACCCGGCATCAATCAGCGCGTCTATGCCGACACGGTCAACATTGCGGGCCAGCAGCGCGATTCGACCGGCTGGAACGTCAATGCAGGTGCCACGCTGGTCCTGGGACCCAAGAGCGCGCTGGAGGGTTCGGTCGGCATGGCGAGCCAGAGCTATACCACGGCGGGAACGACGACCTCGGCGTTCACCTTCAGTCTTGCCGGCACCTGGAATGGGTACGAACCGCTGACGCTGCGGCCGTCGATAAACCGGACCATCAACGAATCGGCTTTGACCAACTACGAGAACTACGTCTCGACCGTGGCCGGCATCGACTTCACCTACGACATCCACTATCCGTGGAGGGCGGTCGGCGGCGTGTCCTACAACCAGGCAGATTATACGCCGGTCCCGGGGCTTGCCGGCGTCAATCCGCGCACCGACTACTTCATCAAGGCCTCGATCGGCCTGCTCTACGAGGTGCGACCGCAATATTCGATCGGGCCGCTCTACGAGTACAGCCAGGGCTCGTCCACCGACGTCCCGGCCGGCGGGCCGCAATTCACCCGCAACATGTTCTCCATTCGGCTGGTCGCCAAGCGGTGATGTCGTGAGTATCAGGATTTCAGCCCTGTCCCATCTTCTGGTCGCCCTGTATCGCCGGGTGATGATGCCGGCGCTCGGCCTGGTGCTGTCGTTGGGCGTAGTCGCCTGCGATCCCCAGCCGCCGATGACGGCCAACACCCTGCAGCAGCCGTCGCAGGTCACCCAGACCATCCGGATGGCGGAGTATCGAGTTGCGCCGGGCGATCGTCTCCGGGTCGTCGTGCTGTCCGACCCCGAGCTCTCCGGCGAATACGAGGTCGATTCGGCGGGTTTGATCTCGGCGCGCATGGCTGGTCGGGTCGCGGTCGTCGGCATGACCACGGCCGAGATCGAGGAGATGCTACGGACGCGCTACCGGACCGATGGGCTGCTGCGGGTGGCGAGATTGAGTGTTGACTTGGTCGCCCGCCGGCCCTTTTACGTTCTCGGCGAGGTTGGTCGCCCGGGCTCGTTTCCCTTCGTTTCGGGGATAAATGTAGCCCAGGCAGTAGCCATCGCGGGGGGCTTTACACGGCGGGCCTCCAAGACACGTATGACAATTCAGCGGTTCAACCAGACCATAGGAATGGAAGAAACCGTGACCGAGGACAGCCCGGTGGGGCCGGGCGACATCCTTCGGGTCCCGGAGAGATGGTTTTGAACCGGCCTTAGCGTAATGGCGTAGGCGTTTTGGGGCAGGCGGTGTGGGACCGCCTGGTTGTTGGGAAGGTAGACCGGGGTGCCTGAAAAGGTGCCACGGGGATGTCGTGTGCGGGTGTCGTCGCGCGTATACTTTGTCGCGGAGTGAATTGGGATGGGATCGTTTCCTAGGAGCGACCAGATTGCTGATGATGCGGCCATAAACCGTATCGTGCCGGCTTCCGAGCCTGGCGTGCTGGCGCCCGTTCGCCCCAGCGAAGCCCCGGACCAGCTGTGGGAGTGGCTGCGCCTGCTCAACCGCCGCAAGGCGTTGATCGTGGGCTGCGGCCTCGTCGCCGTCGCCTTGATGGCGCTGATCATCGCCCAGGCGACGCCAATGTACAGAGCCTCGGCGCGGCTGCTGCTCGACACGCGCACGTTCAAGGTCGTCAGCACCGAGGCGGCGCTCTCGGGCGTCGATACCATGAACCTCGGCGCCATCCAGAGTGAGCTCGAGGTCATTCAGTCGGAGTTTCTGATCGGTCGCGTCGTCGACAAGCTGGGGCTGGCCAACAATCCGGATTTCAATGGTACCAAACCGCCGGGCTTCATCGACTCCGCCTTCGCCCCGTTGCGCGAGCTGTGGGCAACTGGCATCTCGACCTTGCTGGCGCCGGCACCCAAGCCGCAGCAGGCCCAGCCGGCGCGCTCGAGTCGCGCCGCCGAGGAAAGCGATCCACGCCGCCGTGCCGCGATCGGTGCCGTGGCCGGTGGCCTCAACGTTACGCTGCTGGGCCGTACCTACGTGATCCTGATTACCGTCGAGAGCCCCGACGGCGCGATGTCGGCGCGTATTGCCAATGCCTTGGCCGAGGCCTATCTCGCCGACCAGATCGACACCAAGAACGAGGCCAACCGCCGCGCCACCGAGTGGCTCGAGCAGCGCCTGGCCGAACTGCGCCGCAATCTGCAGGTCGCCGAAGAGGCGGTCGCCGCCTATCGCCGGGACAAGGGCCTCGCCGGCAGCCCCGAGGGCACCGTCTCGACCCAGACGCTGTCGGAGCTCAACGGCAAATACGTCGCCGCCCGCACCAAGCGCATCGAGCGCGAGGCGCGCCTGGTGGCGCTCAGCAAGGCGAGCCTCAATCCCGGCGAGATCGCCAACATAGCCGAGGTGTCGGGCAACACCACGCTGGCGGCCCTGCGCATCCAGGACGTCGAGCTCAACCGCAAGATGGCCGAACTGTCGGCAACGTTGGGCGACAACCATCCCAAGATCATGCAGGCGCGCAACGAGCTCGCCTCGGTGCGGGCCCGCTTCCTGGGCGAGACCCAGCGCATAACGCTCGCCGTGCGCGCCGAGCTCGATGCCGCCAAGGCCGAGGAAGACGAGCTCAAGGAGCTGGTCGACAAGGCTGCCGTCGTCTCCGGCACGGCGAGCCAGTACGAAGCCGAGCAGAAGGCGCTCGAGCGCGAGGCGCAGTCGAACCGCACCCTCTACGAGAGTTTCCTGACGCGCTTCAAGGAACTGCGCGAGCAACAGGACATCCAGCGCGCCGACGCGCGCATCCTCGCCTATGCCCAGCCCTCGGGTGCGCCGTCCTCGCCCAATTACAAAACGGGCCTGATGGCGGCCTTCGTGATCGGCTGCCTGCTCGGCATGGCGGGCGCCGTCGCGGCCGAGAAGCTCGACCGCGTGTTCCGCTCGGCCGCCCAGGTCGAGGACGCGACCGGCGTTGGCGTGCTGGGCATGGTACCCGAGGTCAAGGGCGCTGCGGCTCAACGCTCCAACGTTGTCACCCATGTGCTCGAGAACAACACGTCGCCGGCGGCCGAAGCCATCCGGGCGGTGTTCACCGCCATCAGCCTGGGCAGCCTCGATCGGCCGCCGCGGGTCATCGCCGTTACCTCCTCGACGCCCAGCGAAGGCAAGACCACCTTCGTCGCCTCCTTGGGCGGCCTGCTCACCAAGATGAACGCCTCGCGGCGCGTGCTGATCGTCGATCTCGACCTGCGCCAGGCCAGGATGTTGGCGGCACTCGGACTTAAGGACCGCGGCGGCACGATCGATGATTACCTGATGGGCCTGAAGACCCTGGAGGAGTGCACGAAGCGGCACGAGAATTCGGGAGTGGACTACATCCTGGCGAGGCCCAACACGCCGAACGCGCCGGAAATCCTCGAATCGCACGCCATGAAGGCGGCCCTCGCAACCTTCTCCGAACGCTATGACCTCGTGATTCTCGACGGCCCGCCTGTCATGGCGGTGTCCGACGCGCGCATCATCGCACGCCTTGCCGACTATACGGTCTTCATCGTGCAGTGGGCCAAGACGCCGCGCGAGGTGGTCAAGACCGCCGTCAACGCGCTGCTGGGTGTCAGCAGTCACGTCGGCATCGTCATCAATCGCGTTAACCTCGCCAAGCATGCCCGCTACGGCTACGGCGACCACGGCGACTATTACTCGCGCTACCGTGGCTACTATGGCGCGTCATCCGAACCGCCGGCAGCTGGGGCTCGCCCACCGCTGACGCTGGCGAAACGGTAGGGGGGAGCCACGCGTCGGATCTGGTCACGGTGGTTCGGACGAGCGACCGCGCCCGCCTCCGTTCCCAGTGGACACGCGGTCTACGCTGTCGGCGATATCCACGGCCGGGCCGACCTGCTCGAGGTGCTGCTCGGCCGCATTGCTTCCGAGGCGGCCCGGCATCCCGAGGATACCGAACGCAGCCTGATTTTCCTCGGCGACTACATCGACCGCGGGCCTTCGAGTCGCAGTGTGGTCGAGCGGCTGCTCCGCGACCCGCTGCCGGGTTTTGCGACGGCGCGCCTGCTGGGCAATCACGAAGAGGCGCTGCTCGACTTTCTGGATGACCGCAGCGACGGTCTTGACTGGCTGTCCTACGGTGGTCTCGAGACGTTGATGTCCTATGGCGTCTCGCTCAAGGGCTATCCGGACACGCCGCGGCGGGCCGCTGAGCTGCGTGATGTGCTCGCCGCAGCGGTGCCTCAGGCCCATCTCGCTTTCTATCGTGGCTGTACCTTGCACCACACGGTGGGCGATTACGTCTTCGTCCATGCCGGGGTGCGGCCCGGCATCAGCCTCGAAAAGCAGCATCCAGCCGACTTGCTGTGGATCCGCGACGAGTTCCTGCGCGCCCGGTCTCCCTTGCCGGACAAGGTGGTGGTTCATGGCCACACGATCTGCGACCTGCCGCAGGATCTTGGCCATCGCATCAATGTCGATACGGGCGCGTTCGTGAGTGGCCGGCTGACATGCCTGGTGCTGCGCGGGACACGGAGGCAGTTCATGTCGACCTTGGGCGCCTAGAGCGTGATGAGTTCAAGTTGCTTCCGTCGTCCCGACCGGAGCCGAGCGCAGCGAGGCGGAGCGGAGGGACCTTCTCTCCGCGACAAGCCGCTTTTCGCTGAAAGAAGGTCCCTCCGCTCCGCGCGTAGTTTATCCCGCGCTAAAGCAAAATCCGCTCAGCTCGAATCAGCTGATCGGATTGTACCTCGGCGGTCTACTCCGCGACGGGCTACTGATTGGGTAGCAGCACCGCTACGCAGACGCCGATCCAGATGACGATGGCGAGGGCAAGCGGCCAGTCCGACAGCACGGCATCGGTGGGCGACTCGCCGCCGCCCAGACGCTCGACGACATACCAGTAGCGGTAGAGGCCAAAGATGACCAAGGGGATCGTGGCGGCAAGCTTGGCGTTGGCCGACATCACGAACAGGCTGTAGAAGATCAGCGCGCCGGTTGCCGACATCTCGGCATAGCGGTCGATCAGCGCCGCCGAGTACGCGCGCAGCACCTCGCGGCTCTCGGCGCCGTTGCCTGCCAATTCCTGGCGCCGCTTGATCGCCGCCAGATAAAGCGCCAGGCAGAGAGTCGTGATGGCCATCCAGCTCGACAGTGGCACGGCCAGCGCAAGCGCGCCGGCGTAGGCGCGCAGCACGAACCCGGTGGCGATCGAGAAGAGATCGAGCACGGGCTGGTGCTTCAGCCAGTAGGTGTAGGCCACGTTCAACGCCAGGTAGGCGAAGATCGCCAGCATGGTATCGACCGACCAGAACCAGCCGGCGGCAAGCAGGCAGTAGCAGGCGGCCAGCAGGCCGATCGCGGAGCGCGTCGAAACAGTGCCGGCGGCGAGTGGTCGGGAGTGGCGCTTGAGCGGGTGGGTGCGGTCGCGGTCGACGTCGCGGATGTCATTCAGGATATAGGTCGCCGACGAGGCCACGCAGAACAGCCCGAACGCGATCGAGGCATTGATGACGGCCTCGGGATGGGTGAACTCTCTGGCGAACACCAGCGGCGCCAGCACGAAGGTGTTCTTTATCCACTGCTTCGGACGTGCCAAGCGAAGCAGGCCGATCAGCGGCGACATATTGATGGCGAGACCCTACCCCCAGAATGCTTATACTGGGGACCGGGAGCATGGAAAAGGTCAATCGATGAGGCTTGCGATCGTCTACGCGATCATTGCGCTGATCGCGACGGCCGCGAACCTCATGGCTCAGGCGCTCGCCGTCCGCCTGTGGAGCGGTCCCTGGCAGATCGAACTTTCCGTGCTGGTCGGCACGGCGGTAGGCCTGGTCCTCAAGTACGTGCTCGACAAGGTCTTCATCTTCAGCTTCAAGGCCGAGAATGCGGCGCACGACCTGCAGACCTTCATCCTCTATTCGGGCATGGGTGTCGTTACCACCCTGGTCTTCTGGGGCTTCGAGTTCGCCTTCTACAACGTCTTCCAGGACAAGAGGCTGCGCTATCTCGGCGGTCTGATCGGCCTCGTCATCGGCTATTGGGCGAAGTATCACCTCGACAAGCGCTTCGTGTTCCGGGCTGCCGTCGCGCCATGAGACGCGTGTCGTCATGGGGGTGGTTGTCGGCGCTGCCGCACGACGTCGTGGAGCTCTCGGACCGCGACGCTGTCGCGGCTGCACTGGCTCGCAGCCAGCCCGGCATCGCCTACGGGCTCGGTCGCAGCTATGGCGATGCCTGCCTCAATCCCGGCGGCACCCTGTGGCGTACCGCCGGTCTCGATCGTTTCATCCGCTTCGATGTGTCGACCGGCCGTCTGGTCTGCGAGGCGGGTGTGGTGTTGCGCGATATCCAGGACCTCTTCCTGCCGCGCGGCTGGGGCCTGCCGGTGCTGCCTGGCACGCGGTTGGTCACGGTGGGTGGCGCTATCGCCAACGATGTGCACGGCAAGAACCATCACGCGAGCGGCACCTTTGGCGACCACGTCCTGTCGATCCGCCTGCAGCGCAGCGACGGCGAGGAGATCGTTTGCGGTCCGGCCGAACGGTCCGACTGGTTCGCCGCGACCGTGGGAGGGCTCGGCCTGACCGGGCTCATCGTCGAGGCCGAGCTGCAGCTCCGACGCGTCCCTGGTCCGTGGCTCGAAGCCGAGACCATCGCCTACACCGGCCTCGACGCGTTCTTCCGGCTATCCGACGAGTCGCACCCTGCCTGGGAGCACACGGTTTCCTGGATCGATTGCACCTCGGGCGACGCCGGCCGGGGCCTTTTTCTGCGAGCGCGCCCGGCGGCGGTTCAGCACGGCGCCTGGCGCGCCCGCCAGCTCGCCATGCCGCTGACGCCTCCGATCTCCTTGATCAACCGCCTGACCCTGAAGCCGATCAACCGGCTCTACTGGTGGCGCAACCGCCGGCATCTCGGGCCTCGCATTGTCCATTACCAGCCGTTCCTGTTTCCGCTCGATGCTGTCGCCGGCTGGAACCGCGCCTACGGACCGGCCGGCTTTTACCAATATCAGTGCGTCGTGCCGCGTGAGAGCGCACCGGCAGCGATCGCGGACCTGCTGGCAGCGATCGGCCGCTCAGGCACCGGATCGGTACTGGCGGTGCTGAAGACGTTCGGAGAACGTTGGCCACCAGGCTTGCTGAGTTTTCCCCGGCCGGGCGCGACGCTGGCGCTCGATTTCCACAATCACGCCGGCATCGAGGCCTTGTTCGGGCACCTCGATGCCTTGGTCGTTGCAGCGGGAGGGCGGCTCTACCCAGCCAAGGATGCGCGCATGCCGCGCGCGGTGTTCGAGGCCGGTTATCCGCGTCTCGGCGAATTCGTGCGCTACCGCGATCCCGGCATCAGCTCGGCGATGTCGCGCCGGTTGATGGGAGGCTGAAAGCCGAAGGAGGCCGGAATGAGGTTAGTCGTGATCGGGGCAACGTCGGCAATTGCCGAGCATTGCTGTCGGCTCTGGGCGCAGCGGACCGCCTGCGACATGCTGCTCGTGGCGCGCGATGCGTCCAAGGCCGAACGCGTGGCGCAGGATCTCAGGGTGCGCAGTCCGGCTTCCACCGTCGCGGTGGCGAGCCTGGATTTTCTCGACGCCGCGGCGATCGGTCGGCTGGCCGAGCGGGCCGCGGCCAGCGCGCCGATCGATATCGTGCTGATCGCCCATGGCAGCCTTCCTGAGCAACGGATGGCGGAGGCCGACCTCGCTCTGTGTCGCAGCACCGTGGAGGTGAACGCAGTGTCGCCGGCCCTGTTCGCCGAGGCCTTCGCCGCGCAATTGGCAAGGGCGGGGCGCGGCACGCTGGCCATCATCGGCTCGGTCGCCGGCGATCGTGGCCGCAAGGCCAATTACATCTATGGGGCGGCAAAGGGCTTCATCGAGCGTTACGCCGAGGGGCTGCAGCATCGCTTTGCCGACAGCCGGGTGGCGATCGTGCTGATCAAGCCCGGACCAACCGACACGCCGATGACCGCCACTCTCAAGGCGCGCGGCGGTCGACCGGCCTCGGTCGAGAAGGTGGCGCAGGCGATCGTGCGGGGGATCGATGCCAAGCGGCCGTTGTTCTACGTTCCGGCGCGCTGGGGACCGATCATGTTCGTGGTGCGCAACCTGCCGCGGGTCGTGTTCAACCGGCTCAATATCTAGCCGGCCTTCCGCGCAGCCTCACGCAAACGTAAGCGGCCGTGTCGACGCGACCGTGGCAGGCTCTCGCACCGCGACAACAGAGGGAGCGTCCGATGACAGCCATTCGTTCAATGCTGGCAGGCGTGGTCGCGTTGGTAGCGTCCTTTGGCTTCATCGCCGATGCGCTGGCCCAGACTCCGCCGGCGAGCCCACCAACCCGCCTGCGCGGATCGATAGCGGCGATCGACGGCAAGACCGCCACCATTGCCACGCGCGAAGGCACTTCAGTGCCGGTGAAGCTCGCCGACAACTGGGCGGTTATGCTCGTGAGCCCGATGACCATGGCGGACATCAAGGAGAACAGCTTCGTCGGCATCGCTTCCATGAAAGGGCCAGACGGCACGCTGAATGCACTCGAGGTGCTGATCTTCCCGGAGGCCGCCCGCGGATCCGGCGAAGGCCACTATCCCTGGGACCTTCAGCCCGAGAGCATGATGACCAACGCCACGGTGGCGACGGTCGCCGCCGCGCCCGACGGGCAGACGCTGACACTGAAATACAAGGATGGCACGCAGACCATCAGGGTGAAGCCTGGCACGCCCATCGTCACCTTTGCGCCGGGCGATCGCGCCGACGCCAAGGTTGGCGCCAAGGTCTTCCTGGGGGCCGCGAAGGGAGCTGACGGTGGCCTGACAGCCGGGCGGTTGCTGGTCGGCAAGGATGGGCTGACGCCACCCATGTAGTACGGTATCGGACATGCCGTTCGTCAGGGCTGAGCGCCGTCGTACTCCCGAATCGGCGGGTTCGGCGCCAACCCCCAATGCATGAGCGGCACGAACGCCCTTCGTCACCAAAAGGTTTCGGGGGAAAGCGGCAATAACGGCAAGCGAGGGATGGTTCCACAAACACCCCCCATATATGTAGTCGGGGCAAGGCTTTACGACTACAATGGGAGTTGGCAATTCCAATGAAAGCCGGAGATACAATGAACACTCAACGTGTCCTCCGAGTTTGTTGCATCGCAATGACGTTCGCGGGGATGAGCTGCCAGGCCACGCAGGTGATGGCTCAAGCCGCGCCAGCAGGCGCGGTCGGTCAACCGCAGCAGCGAGAGGAACGGCCAGACGTCCGCTCACCCGCCGTGCGCGAATCGGAGACCTACGATGCCAAGGGCGTCCGCCTGGGAGGCTTCAAGTTCTTCGGCACCCTCGAAGCCGATGAAGTCTTCAACGACAACATCAATGCGAGCTCCAATGCGGTAGGCAAGCAGGCCGCGTTCATTCAGCTGATCAGTCCGACCCTGGAGCTGAAGTCGGACTGGAACAACCACATGCTGAATGCCTATGCCAAGGGCGGGTTCGGGCTGTACAGCGTGAACCCGGGGCTCAACAACTATCAGGACGTCTCGATCGGAGCGGACGGCCGTGTCGACATCCAGCGCAACTGGAACGTCTATGGCGGCGCGTCCTGGAATCGGCGCCACGACGAATTTGGCACGCCCAACACGCCAACCGGCGTCGGTCTGCCGGTGACCGTCTACAACCAGACCAGCGCCAACGTCGGCTACTTTCAGGCTTTCAACCGATTGAACGTGCGGATCGACGGTCGCTACGACAACTACAACTTCTTCAACAACGGCCTCGGGCCGGGCCAGGGCGTCATCCCCAACAGCGATCGTAATCGCGACGAATGGCGCGAGGCGTTGCGCTTCGGCTACGAATTCTCTCCGGGCTACGAGGTCTGGGTGCGCGGCAGTTTTAATCAGCGGCGATACTTCCAGCTCGATACTTCCGGTCTCGATCGCTCCTCGAACGGCTTCGACGTCGTGGGCGGCATGGTCATCGATCTGGGCGGCATCACCGCTGTCGAGGTCTTCGCTGGCTACCTGCAGCAGACGTACGTCTCCGGTCAATTCGCCAGCATCAGCACGCCGACCTTTGGATTGGTCGGCTACTGGAATCCGATACGCGACCTATGGGTGAAGCCGTTCATTCGCCGCACCGTCGACGACTCGGCCTTCACGGGATCGGCTGCCTATCTCAGCACGACCGGCGGCCTGGATGTGAACTACCATGTCCGTCCCAATATCCGCCTCGATGCTCACGCCGACTATGCGATCGCCGACTACTCTGCCTTGAGCACCGGCGGCACCAACCAGTACGACCAGTACCTCACCTTCCGCGCGGGCCTGATGTATCTGCCCACGGCCAATTTCTTCGTCGGCCCGGTCTACCAGTTCATCAACCGCACCTCGAACCAGTTCAACGGCGACTACAACCAGAACGTGGTCATGCTGAGGCTCGGCGCCAAGCTCTGATCTGGTTCAGGCAAAAATGAAGTCCGAGGCGTGCAGCACGCTGGGGTCGGCGATGCCGACCAGCGTGACGCTGTCGGAGGTGTCGAAGGCGATGACGGTGTCGGCACCCGTGCCGGTGATCGTCATGTCGCCGAGGTCATGGAAGCCGTAGGCGCTCACATCGATCCTGTCGTGGTCGCTCTGGCGGAAGTCGTTGATGTCGTCGTTGCCGCTCCCGGGTGCGAAGACGAAGGTATCGGCGCCGGTCACCACGGAGGCGGTAGGGGCGGTGGGTGACGCCGCAACGCCGTTGATGAACTGCGCATCGCCCCACATGTGGTCGGTGCCGGGACCGCTGACGATCGTGTCGTCGCCGCCTTGGCTGTTGCCGTCCATGAAGATGGCGTCGCCGAATAGATAGTTGATCGAGCCAGCGCCGCCGCCGGTCAGAGTGTCGTTTCCGCCGCGGGCGTTGTCGTGCATGTTCGCTGCGTCGCCTTGGAGGGCGTTCATCGGACCGTCGCCCCCGATCAGCGTGTCGTTGCCGCCGACGCTGTCACCGCTCATGACGCCGGCGTCGCCGAAGGCGTGATTGTTCGAAGCATTGCCCCCGATCAGAGTGTCGTCACCCCCTCGGGCATGGTCGGTCAAGGTGCCGGCGTCGCCGAACATGAGGTTGTTCATCGAGCCGTTGCCCCCGATCAACGTGTCGTTGCCGCCGCGACTGTCGCCATCCATGGTGCCGGCGTCGCCATAGAGGTCGTTGATCGAATTGTCGCCCCCGGTCAGGTGATCGTTGCCGCCTTGGGCATGGTCGTGCATCTCCTCGGCGTCGCCGACAAGGTTGTTCGATGCCTGGTCGGTGCCGAGGTCGACACCGACCAGCGTGTCGTCGCCGCCGCGGGCGTTGTCGTGCATCTGGTGGGCGTCGCCATAGAGTATGTTGATCGAGAAATGGCCGCCGGTCAGCGTGTCGTCGCCGCCGCTCGTGTCGCCGTCCATGGTGTAGGCGTCGCCGTAGAGGGTGTTCCGTGCCGACCCATCGCCCCCGGTCAGATTGTCGTTGCCGCCATGGGCCTGGTCGTGCATCGCGTAGGCGTCGCCGTAGAATGCCCCGTCAAAGACGACGTTGCCACTCAACGTGTCGTTGCCGCCTCGGGCATTGCCGTCCATCTCGAAGGCGTCACCATAGATGATGCTGGGCGTCGTGCCTCCCAGCAGCGTGTCGTCGCCGCCCACCGTGTCGCCGTCCATGATGCTGGCGTCGCCGTAGAGGATGTTGAACGAACCGTGGCCGCCGACCAGATGGTCGTCGCCGCCATGGGCGTTGTCGTGCATTTCGAAGGCATCGCCATAGAGAACATTGGATGCGCCGGCGCCGACGATTGGCGTGTCGTTGCCGCCGACCAGCATGTCGTTGCCGCCGTGGCTGTGGCCATCCATGATGCGGGCGTCGCCGAACAGGTTGTTGATCGAAGCGCCATCACCGCCAACCAGCGTGTCTTCGCCGCCGACCGTGTGGTCGTGCATCTCGTTGGCTTCGCCGACGAGCAGGTTGAACGAATCGCTGCCCCCGGTCAGATGGTCGTTGCCGCCGTGGGCGTGGTTGGACATCGAAAAAGCGTCGCCATAGAGGATGTTGAACGGATCGGAAGCGCCGCCGATCAGCGTGTCGTCGCCGCCGAGCGTGTGGTTGTGCATGTCGTAGGCATCGCCGTAGAAGACGTTGGTCGCATTGTTGCCGCCGATGAGCAGGTCATTGCCGCCAATGGCGTGATCAAACATGGATAGGGCGTCGCCAAAGAGGGTGTTGAAGCTATTGTCGGCACCGACCAGCGTGTCATCGCTGCCGTGCTGATGGTCGGTCAGAGATCCGGTCTGGGTATTGGAGACGATCTTTGCCATGACGTGCCTCCCTCGAGCCTCGAACGAGTGCGACTCACGCGACTCGATCGTGCGAGCGCGTGCTGTCTGTTGAGAGGGGGCGCGTGGCAGAGATGAAGGGTGCGCCGTGGACGCGGCGCCGAACAGGCCCGAGTCTCCTCGCCACCCGATGGTCACTGCTGAGGTCACACGATGTGAGGAGCCAGCGTGACAATGGGCCGGTCGCTGCCCACATCGGCCTGTCGGGCTCGAACGTCGCAAGCACGTGGTCGATGTTTCGAATGCGGTGAAGCGTTCTTGATGGCGGTACGGCGGATTGTTACGCTCGATGTTGCTGGCGGAGGCGGCAACCGATCGACGGTTGGGCGCTTCGTTACCAAGCACTCACAGCTACCAGTCACGCATAACAGAGAAGAGCGTCGCGCAGCGTTCATTTCGCTATCCGCCGGCCAGCGGAGGGAGCGTCATGATCGAGCTCTTGGAGCAGCAGAAGAAGCTGACGACAAATCAGTGGAAGCTGATCTGCACGGCAAACTTGGCGGATCTGCTCGATTTCTTTGACTTCTTCCTGATCGGCTACGTCACCGCGGCGCTGACCAGGCAATGGTCGCTGACCTACTGGGAGGGCGGCGCCATCCTGCTGGCGTCGGGTCTCGGCGCGGTGCCTGGCGCCTTCTTCTGGGGATGGCTGGGCGACAAGGTCGGCCGCCGCACGGTATTCATCCTGGCGACCCTCACCATCTCGCTCGCCACGGGCATCATGGTGTTCACGCCGGACCAGAACGCCCTGGTCCCAGGGTGGTTCTTTCTGATGTTCTTCCGCTTCTTCGTCGGTGTCGGCAATGCCGGCATCTTCACCATCGACCTGCCGCTCGTGCAGGAGTTCATCCCGGCCTACAAGCGCGGCTGGGTCAGCGCGCTCATCACGACGCTGCTGCCGGGCGGCAGCATGCTGGCCGGACTCGCGGCCTGGCAGCTCCTGCCGATCGTCGGCTGGCGCGGACTGTTCCTGGTCGGCCTCGTGCCGCTGGTCCTGGTGTTCATGATCCGCTGGTGGGTGCCGGAATCGCCGCGCTGGCTGCTGCTCAAGGGACGCGCCGAAGAAGCGCGGCGGTCGCTTGCCTGGGCGCTGATGATCGAGCCCGGGGAGATCGTGCTGCCGAGTACGCTGCCCGTGACCGGGAAGACGCGCTGGGTCGAGCTGTTCCGCTATCCGCGGCTGGTCGCCGCCGGGTGTCTCACCGGCCTCACCCAGACCGGCGGCGCCTCGCTGGGGCTATGGGGACCAACTCTGCTGACACTCGTCCTGGTGCCCAAGATCACCCCGGAGCACGCCGGCTTCCTGATGATATTCGTCAACCTGGCAGGGATTCTCGGCCGGTTCAGCATCACCACGCTGATCGAGCCTCTGGGGCGGCGCGGCTCCGGCACGCTCTATTGCGTGATGGCCGCCCTCCTGATGGTGCTCGCGGGCTACCTGCACGACGTCTATATCGCCGGCGCCTCGCTGTTCTACATGCTGATCGTTGCGCAGGCCTTCTTCGGCAGCGCCGTCTACGCCGTCGTCGGGCCGTACATGGCGGAGATCTGGCCGGCCCGACTGCGCGCCAGCGGCATGGGGCTGAGCTACGGCGTCGGCAATTGCGGCAAGTTCCTCGGCCCGCTCGGGCTGGCGCTGATCATGGGAGCGGGCGATCTGATCAAGCCCGCCGCGCCCAACCTCTCCATGCTCGGTCCTGCGCTGAGCTACTTCGCCGCCTGGTACATCCTCGGCCTGATCGGGTTCTGGGCGTTCGGCTTCGAGCCCAAGGGGCGCACCTTCGATGAGATCGACAGCAAGCACGACACGCCCGCGCCGACAGTCGCCACGGCCGCTCGCGCATCCGCCGAGTGAGCACAGGGCGGTGATCCGTCATTATCAAGTCTAGCGCTTGTGGCCACGATTGCCGTTGCCCGATTTCGCTGGTGGTCGGAACGCTCGGATATTGCGTCCAGCATGAGGAAAGTACAAAGTTGAGCCATTGGGCGCTGATCGTTGCGCCGTATGACGTTCTTGCCGAGGACAAGCCCCCACCCAGTCCGCCGGTGCGGGGCTTTGTCGTTTCAGGAGTTACGCTGCCGCCTTCAATTCGAAGTCGACGTGGATTGTAGCGAAGGGGCACATGACGCCGCCGCTCTCCTCGTCGACCTCGAACAGCCCCAGCTCGAGCAGAGCCGCGATGTCCTCATGCACTCGCTTCACGTCACGGTCGACGCGTCGGGCGAGCTCACGTCTCGACATGGCGCCCTTGCCCTGCAGCTCGCGCACCAGATCCCATCGCTTCTCGCTGAGCTTGCCGAAGAACAGGCCCGGCGTTGCGAACGCCAGCTCCTCGCCTTGGTAGGTCTTCGCCTTGGCTTTGCGTGCGGCCTCTCGCAGCCCGTCGCGCCAGTTCGGTCGCAGGCGGATGGTCAATGTCCGCTTCGTCATGTTCGCCTCCTTGCGGCGTCCACCGCCGCCGTGAAATCCTCGACCAGTTGGTCGGCGGTGGTGAAGGTGTAGGGCTTCTCCTCGCCGCCGCCGTGCATGTGGTCGCCCTTGCCGCGTTCGTTGTCGAAACCGACGATGCGCTCGCCGTTGACCACATAGGCGGCGCGATACTTGAAGCCATGCTGGCTCGGAGGAACCGGGGCCAGCACGCGCCAGACCACCAACTCCATCACGACGCCTTCGGCGATGACTTCCTTGAAGCGGGTGACGAGTGTGGCCGGCACGGTGATGGCAATCATGCCATCACCCTATGGTGATGTCAATTACGCCATCACGCCGCGAGCGACTATCCTGTCGCCGTGTCCAGCCTCGACGCTGTCGCCGATGATTGTCAGGTCGAGTGCTGTGCGAGGCCAGGACAACCTTGATAGCACAGTCGATAGAACGCCCCTCCACCGGAGCTTGCTCTCGGCAGCGACCTTGAGCCGATATGCTGGTGATAGTGATCTGACGGCTTTCAATGCCGCCTGCGACGTCGCAGGACCTACGGGGCGCCGACGGACCAACTTGAGGTAACTGTCCGCGCCCTGCTGGGGTGGGCACGGGAGAGGCATCGGGGCCGGTTCGACTGACTTTAGAAACGATGAGCCACTCCCGCACGGATTGGGCGCTTGCGCCGATGTGAAACCATGGTTATATTAGCACCAGGGTAATTTTTGCCATCCGAATAAGTAAAGGTGGTTCGCCATGCCGAAATCTCCCCGGCGCTTTGCCGCTCGATTTGTCCGTGACCCGGCGCCTCCGGACGATGCTTCTGGTGCGTCACATACCGTGGGCTATGCGCCGTCCGGCCAGAAATGGCCGGAAATCGACGCCAGCTTGCTCGAGGAACGGCGGAGCGCGCTCCCGCCGTTTCCGGTCGACCTCATGCCGTCGCCATGGCGCGCATGGCTCAGCGACACCGCCGCATCGGCGTGCGCCCCGATCGATTATGCCGCGCAGGCCCTTTTCGGCGCGGTATCCGGCCTTTGCGGCGCCGGCGCATCCGTGCGGGTCACGGCGGCCTGGCAGGAGCCGCTCGTTCTCTGGCAACTCGCTGTCGGCCGCGTTTCCAGCGGGCGGTCGCCGGCTCGGGCTTCGACGCGTCGCATGCTGGCGACGGTCGAGGAGGAGATGCTGGCGATCGTCGTCAACGACGACCAGGTCCACAGGATCGACGAGGTCGCTGCAGCCAATGCCCGCGGGTGCCTGCTATGGCGCGACGAAGCCGGCGACTGGTTCACCTGCCTCAAGGCGGAGGACGACCGCAGGCGGCGTTTGTGGCTGCAATCCTGGTCGGCCGGCTCCAGTGCGCCTACAGTGGTGGCCGAGAGCGCCGCCGTGAGCATTCTCGGCGCGGCGCAGCCGGAGCAGTTGGGGCGGCTTTTCCAAGACGCCGAGGATCTGGCTGCAAGGTACCTCTATGCATGGCCGCATCAGCCGCCTTTTCGTCCGGTCGTCGGGAGTCCGTCGCCCGACGACGGAGAAGCGCTTGGCCGACTGCGCAGGATCGCGCGCAAGGCGGGCACCATTCGCGATCCCCTGGTGCTGCTGGTCGATGAGCGCGGATTGGGCGCGTTGGACACTTTCATGGCCAAGGTTCATGCCGCCCTGCGCGAGGCCGAAGGACTCGAAGAGGCATGGCTGGGCAAGGGCCGGGGAACGGTGGTGCGACTGGCGGGTATTCTCGAGTTGCTGGATTGGTCGGCCACCGGCTCTTCAGGTCCGCCGGGACACATCGGCCGCGAACGGATCGAAGAGGCGGCGGCGCTGTGGGAAAACTACTTCCGGCCGCACGCGACCGGCCTGTTCATGCGGACAGCGCCCACGACCACGGAGGTTCAAGCGCGTCGTGCCGCCCGCTGGCTTCGCAGCAAGGGCATGACATATGTCACGCGTGAGCAGGTGAGGCGGGAAGGGTTGAGCCGCACTGTCAATGCCAGCGGTGCCGATCAGGTGCTCTATCGCCTGCGCTCGGCGAACATCGTGCGGCAGATGCCGGACGGTTGGCGGGCCACGGGCGGCCGGCCCACCAACATATGGGAGGTCAATCCGGCGCTAACCCATACGGAGGGACTACCGGAAAGGGCGGAAAGGGCGGAAACTAGTCCGCCGCCTTCTGGTCCAGGAAAGTGAGCACCCCATCGCTGCGCTCGCCCTTGAGGTAGCGGAAGGTGCCGGCGCCGGTGGCGACAAGGTCGCCCTTCTGGTCGTAGATCTCGGTCTCGGCGGCGAAGGTGCTCTGGCTTGTCGAGGGGCGCCAGGCGCCGAAGATGGTGAGCTGGTCGCCGTCGCGCGCCGCCTTGATGAACTGTGTGGTGAAGGCGAGCGTGACGCTGAGCCGTCGCGCCGTCGCCGTCTCGTTGAAGGTGCAGGCAAAGCCGCTCGCCGAATCGAGCAAGGTCATCAGCACGCCGCCATGCAGCAGGCCGTTGGCGTTGCAGAGCTCGGGGCGGACCTTGAGCGTCATCTCGACGAAGCCCGGCCGCCAGGCCACGACCTCGTGGCCTATAAGTCCGTTGAAGCCGCGAAACTCGTGGGCGGCAACCGGCCGCGCATCGGCCGGTCGTTGGATGGGCATACGCTTGAACTCGGAAAGGAGAGGGCGCGCGCGCATTTCCGGTCTGATCGAACCGCGAACGGTTCGATCAGACCGGAATTCGCTCTATCGGCGCGCCATCGCCGACATCGGCGGGCGATGCCCGTTGGTGGCGGGACGCAGAGCCGATGGCGACGCCGTCGCCGACGAGGGCTGGGCGGCCATGCCGGTGCGGATGTCGCGCGCGATCTTCACCAGGCGCGGGCCCCAGTCGGCCTCGAGCCGGGCGCGGCTGATCTGGTAGATCGGCGCCGAGGCGTTGATGGCGTAGGCGGCCGTGCCGTCAGAATTGCGCAGCGGCGCGCCGTCGCCGCAGAGCTCGGGCAGCCACTCGCCCCAGGTCACGCAGAAGCCGCGGTCGGCCAGCTCCGTGAACGAGCGGTCGAGGCCGGTCTTCACCTTGGTCCAGTCGTCGCGCCAGCGGCGGCGGATGGCGTCGATCTGCTTGTTGCGATCGACGTCGGGCAGCGAGAAGAGATAGGCGCGGCCCATC
>JACPOB010000048.1 GCA_016185145.1 Rhodospirillales bacterium
CGCCCGCCACCCACAGGGTGGCCGACTTCAAATCGGAATCGGTGGCCGGCTTGGATCGGAACCGGTGGCCGGCTTCAAATCGGAATCAGTGGCCGACTTCAAATCGGAATGGGTGGCCGACTTGCCCCGGAATCCGCAATCGGTTTCATCGTGTGGGCGCATCACATGTTTACCGTCGGTCTCGACACGGACACCAAAGCCTATTTCTCGGCAGCGACCCTGGTCATCGCGGTGCCGACCGGCATCAAGGTGTTCAGCTGGATCGCCACGATGTGGAGCGGCTCGATCGAGCTCCGCACGCCGATGCTGTGGGCAATCGGCTTCATCGTGCTGTTCACCGTCGGCGGGGTCAGTGGCGTGGTATTGGCCAATGCCCCCGTCGACACGGTTCTGCAGGACACCTACTACGTCGTCGCCCACTTTCACTACGTCCTGTCCATGGGCGCGCTCTTCGGCATTTTTGCCGGCTTCTACTACTGGATTGGCAAGATGAGCGGCCGGCAATATCCCGAGGGGCTCGGCAAGCTGCATTTCTGGATTACCTTCATTGGCGTCAACCTGGCTTTCTTCCCGATGCATTTCCTGGGCGCCGCCGGCATGCCGCGCCGCATCCCGGACTACCCTGAAGCCTTCGCCGGCTGGAACCTGGTTGCCTCAATCGGCTCCTACATCGCCGGCGCCGGAACGCTGCTGTTCCTCTATATCGTCTTCCGCACTCTGCGGTCCGGTGCGCGTGCGGCAGATAACCCTTGGGGCGAAGGCGCCACCACCCTCGAATGGTCGCTTCCCTCGCCGCCGCCTTTCCACACGTTCGAGGAGCTGCCGCGCATCAGGTAAGCCTAACCAATTCCATAAAGAATACTGGAATGGCAGCTTGGAACAGCGTCCTCGGAGCGCCGCCTGGGACTTTGCTCGTGGCCGTACAGGCTCCTTGCGTGTTGTCCGCGATCGCAGGCAGGAGAGAGCGAATTGACCGATATGGCCTACCGGCGCCAGCCGGACCAGGAAGAAGCCATGTTGGCGGAGGCGCGGGCTAGGGACGAGGTAGGCCAGCGGATGGCGGCGTAACGTGAACGTCCCGATCCAGTTGGCCAACTTCATGCCCCGTTCCGCACTCCTATCCAGATGGAGCGCGGCGCGTGCAGGATCTAGGCAGCTCCCAAACTCTTCTTTGCTCTCTTGACCCAAGGCGGCCATGCCGGTGGGCCGTAAGGCGGAGCCTTGCGCTGGGCGTGGTCGGGTCGGCGGCCCTTCAGTATGAAAGCACCGCGGAGCTCGCAGGGGCCTTGACCTTCCAGTTGCTGGAAGGTCAATAGTTCGGGTGGATCGCGGGCGGTCCTCGGAGGTCAAGCGTCGGTCGGAGAGCCGCTGTGCAGCCCAGGTGCTTGCTTCGCTGTCATTGACCTTCTCGTCTCCTCGGGCACCGGAGATGGGAGGGTCGGCCAGAATCGGCAAGCTCGAGGCGTAAAGGAGGTGAGAGGACGTTGTCGCCACTGAAGACCGTCGGACTCGGGTTTGTTGGAGCCGTCCTCGCCATTGGGGCGTGGATAGCTCTCGACGTTGCTGGTGTCGTCCCGGGTGCGCGCCTCGGACAGCGGGGAAGCGACTTCGAACAGCGCGTCCGCGACTACGTCATCGAGAACCCGCAGGTGCTCGTCGAGTCCCTTCAGCGCATGCAGGAGCGGCAACGCGCGACCCAGACCGACGAGATCGCCCAGATCATTGCCTCCCGCCGCGAGGATATCTTCCACGACCCGGCGACCCCGGTGGGTGGCAACCCGCAGGGCGACGTCAGCCTCGTCGAGTTCTTCGACTACAACTGCCCCTATTGCCGGCGGGTGGCGCCGACACTCGTCGAGATCGAGAAGGACGATGCCAAGCTCCGCTTCGTCTACAAGGAGTGGCCGATCCTCGGCCCGAACTCGGAGTTCGCCGCGCGTGCGGCGTTGGCGTCACGCAGTCAAGGGAAGTACGTCGAGTTTCACAAGAGGCTGATGCTCACAAGCGGGCTTGTCAACGAGTCGAAGGTGTTCGAGGTGGCGGCTCAAGTCGGTCTCGACGTTGACCGGCTGAAGCAGGATATGGAGGCGCCGGAGATCACGGCGTTGATCGAGCGCAACCGGGACCTTGCCCGGGCGCTCCGCATCACCGGGACGCCGAGCTTCGTGATCGGCGACCAGATGCTCCGAGGCGCCGCGGATGCAGAGGTCATCCGCGGGTTTATCCGTACGGCAAGAGAGAGATGACACGGAGCGAGGCGGTGAAGCTGCCGAGTGCACACAAGAAGACGATGCTAGCCGCTTGGAAGAGTAGAAGGCTAGGCAGCTTAGCTGCAGGGTGGCAGCCATGACTACGGCGGCAACTGTCAACGACAGCCACGGATCCGGCGCCGAGACGCGCCGTGACTTCCTCTATACGTTGACCGGTGCAATGGTGGCCGTGGGCACGGGCGCCGCTCTGTGGCCCCTGATTGGCAGCATGAATCCGGCGGCTGACGTTGTCGCACTGTCCACGATCGAGGTCGATCTGGGTCCGATCGAACTGGGGCAGCGCATCACGGTGAAATGGCGGGGACAGCCCCTCTTCATCGACCACCGTGCGCCTGAGCAGATCGCGCGGGCCCGGGCAGACGACCGCGCCGGCCTGCGCGATCCGGAGCCAGACAGCGCAAGGGTGACCCGGCCGGAATGGCTGGTCATGATCGGGATCTGCACCCACTTGGGTTGCGTGCCGCTGGGGCAGAAGGCCGCTGATCCGAAGGGCGGATGGGGCGGTTGGTTTTGTCCCTGCCACGGCTCCCACTACGACACCTCGGGCCGCATCCGAAAGGGCCCTGCGCCTCGCAATCTGGTCGTGCCGCCCTACGCGTTTCTGGACCGTGCGCGGATTCGGATCGGCTGACAATCAGAGAGGATGTTCCTTCGGTGACCAAAGGCGCAGGGAGAGCATTGGCAGAAAGGAGTGGTCGAGCCATGAACATTGGAACCATTGCGGACAAATCGGGCGTTCCAGCCAAGACGATCCGCTATTACGAGAGCATCGGCCTGATCCCCTCGGCCGACCGTCGCCCGAACGGCTATCGCAGCTATGACGACATCGACATGCACACGCTCAACTTCATCAAGCGGGCGCGCAGCCTGGGTTTCTCCGTCGACGAAGTGCGCGACCTGCTGGATCTCTGGCGCGACAGGCGGCGTCCAAGCAAGGCCGTCAAGACGCTAGCGAGCGAGCACCTGAAGGCGCTTGACCGCAAGATCGCGGAACTGAGGTCCATGCGCAGGACGCTCGCCACGTTGCTCGAGCGGTGCCGGGGCGACCTTCGGCCCGATTGCCCCATCCTCGACGATCTGGCGGAAGGTGAGGAAGCGTGGGATGCGCAATGATCGGGCGTCGGCCTTCGTGATGACATGGAATGCGGAAGTGCAGTTGAATGCTTGAGCTTTCCAGCATCGGTGTCCTGACCGCCTTCGCCGCCGGTGTGATCTCCTTCCTGTCCCCTTGCGTCCTGCCCCTCGTCCCCGGCTATGTCTCCTACGTGGCCGGCGAGAGCTTGAGCGGTCCGCAGAAACAGCAGGCTTCGGCGGTAAGACCTCCGGCTCTGGGCTTGAGCACGCTCTTCGTGCTGGGCTTCAGCACGGTGTTCGTGGTCTTGGGGGCGAGCGCCACCGCCCTCGGCCAGCTGCTTATCCAGTACCGCTACGAGACCAACATCGCCGGCGGCGCCATCATCATCGCCTTCGGGCTGTTCATGACCGGGATGCTCAATCTGCGCTGGCTCCACCGGGATTTCCGGTTCCACGCGAAGATTCCGGGTGGCCGACCCGTCGGCGCCTACGTCCTCGGCCTGGCCTTCGCGTTCGGCTGGACGCCCTGCATCGGACCGGTCTTGGGCGCGATCCTTACGATGAGTGCAGCTACGGCCACCGTTTCGCAAGGCATCGCCTTGCTCGCCATCTACTCCCTCGGTCTCGGCCTTCCTTTCCTGATAGCGGCGGCATTTACAGGTGGATTCCTTGCCCGGATGGGGCTCATGCGGCGGTTTGGCCGGCCGCTGCAGATCTTCGCCGGTCTCGTGATGGTCGCGATGGGGATCGCCATGATGACGGGCTATCTGTCGGCGTTCTCTTTCTGGATCCTTGAGGCCTTCCCGGGGTTGGCGACGATTGGATGACAACCACGATCGATCGGAATGCGTGCCGCCCTTCGTCCGGATCGCAACCGCCGGCGTTCATCGCGCGTGCGCCATCGCAGTCCGATGACGCTTCGCACGTCGGTGAGCAGAATCACGGACGTATTGAGGGCTGGTCAACGCGACGACGCCATCTCCGTGCCGCGACGGCGACCACAGTCACGCTGGCGATCGCGGGGTGCGTCGCGCTCGGGCTTTTCATCATCGACAAGATGGAAGGAGAAATCTCGGTCACGGCGTTCGAGGACGTCATCCTCTCCTGGGGACACTGGGGCGTTCTCGCGTCAGTTGGACTGATGGTGCTTCACTCTTTCGTACCCTTCCCGGCCGAGCTTGTGGCCGTCGCCAACGGCATGCTCTACGGACCGTTCTGGGGAACGATTATCACTTGGGTCGGCGCCATGCTGGGCGCGTTCCTGGCTTTTGCGCTGGCCCGCGCCTTCGGACGGCCCTTCGTCGAGGCCATGGTGGCCCGCCGGCATTGGCAGCGGCTCGACGATTGGACGGGCGCGCATGCGGCGCAGATGGTCTTCCTCGCCCGTTTCCTGCCGGTGATCTCTTTCAACCTCGTGAACTATGCGGCGGGCTTGACCCGGATCTCGTGGTGGAGCTTCGGCTGGACCACCGGGCTTGGCATCTTGCCGATGACCATCCTCATGGCAGCGATGGGCGACCAGGCGGGAAGGATGCCTTGGCATTGGTGGCTTGCACTCCTGGCTGTGACCGGTCTCGGGTGGCTGGTCATCCAACGATGGCTGCACCGTCGAACGGTCAAGAGGGCGGCGGCACCTCAGACCGAAGATCCCGGTCATAGCGAGGACAGCGGTCTCAAGCCGACTGCAGGAACCCAGCTTGGACGGACCACCGCCTCGACTTCGCGAACGACGGACTAAGGACTGAGCCGCTTCAGGCGAGCGTGCCGGGTCGATAGAAACCACCGGGCGCGCGTGCTCGAGGTCGCATGCGACTCCGGCCTGAACCTTCCATCCAATGGCCATGAGGCGAAGGAGCTCTGGGCGAACGATCCGAGTCTCGCGCTGATGGGCATGGGCTACAGGCGTGCCAAGGACCTGCCCTTCGCCGTCGAATTTCTGGACTGCACAGAGACCATCCCGACGGGTGACCGGAGCGTCGATGCGGTAGTGACGATGTGGACGCTGTGCCGCGTGTCCCACGTCGTAGCGGCGTGTCCTCAAGCCCGGCGGGCTCCTGCTCTTCGCCACGAACAGCGCAGCTTGCGACCCTGGAGTGAGGGCTTGGCAGGACCGGCTCACGCCATTCTGGAGGCAGCTGGTGGTGGCTGCCACCTGAACCGCAAGCCCAACCAAGCGCTGCGCCGCGAACTTCCACATTGACCGCCTCGAGACGCGCCACATCCCTGGCCGGCGTCAGTTCGCCGTCATGTATTTCTCATCTGCTGCCGAAGCCAGATTATCGCCGAATCTTTTACCACTCAGCTCGATACGGCAAGAACATCGGCACCTGGCGTCGGTATTCTCGGTATTCGTTGCCGAATTTTTCCAGCATCTGCCGCTCCTCTTTCCACGCCAGCCGCGCATAGGCGAACACGATTACCGGAAAGGCCGCTAGAGAAATGACCGTCGGCCAGTGAACGACGCCTTCGCCGAAGAGCGCGAGGAACAGGCCTGTATATTGTGGATGGCGCACCAGGGCATAGGGACCTCCAGTGGCGAGGCGGCCTTGCTGGCTCATCCGATACACTTCGCGCCAGCCGGCGATCAGCAACAACACTCCGAAAAGCGCAATGGTGACGCCGATGAACATCGAAACGAGCATCACGCCCGGAGCGCCCGTCAGGTAAATCCAGAGATTGCCGTCCCAAAACTTTCCCGCGACATCCAGGTTGAAAAGGCGAACCAACAAGTAAATCGTGACTGGAAAACCGTACATCTCGGCGTAAAAAGCGATAATGAACGCCTGTACGATTCCCGCCCGCGTCCATTCGCGCCAGCTCTTCGGAACGAGAAAGCGATAGAGAAACCACGACGCCACAACAATTGAAATCGCTGCGCCTCCCCAGAAGACGTTTGTATTCATTAGTCCATCCCCGCGCCATCCAGGGACTGCGGCATCAAGGCCCACACCACATCATGCGCGCTATCCTTTTCAATCATTTGCCGACGCCGCTCTGGAGTAACGTCGCCACACGATGTCTCGCCATCTCGTCCGTCATCGCGCTCATTTCACGCGTCATGCTCCGCATCAGTTGATACACCCTTGATTTCCCTCAAGGTCGCTTGCAGCCGCGATCCTGACGACACCATGTCGTCGAAGCGGAAACCACATGCCCTTCAAAACAGCCGGCTGGCCGCAGCCGCATCTGATCTATCGACACTCCGACTACCCGATGCCACGGCTGTGCTCTATCACTGCTCGGGCTTCGACTGGGCACGCACCTGTTAACAGGTAGACAATGGGGCTTCCATCACCTGGAAGGTCAAGGGCCTCTCGACCGTCTTAAGAAATGGGCAAAGTATGCGTGCGCAAGACGTCACCGTGATCAGGTTGCCTCGCCGCGCAGCGCGAGCGGAGTCGAGTGCCACGAACCGGCGCTCGAAGGAGGAAGCTCGCGGCGGCTGCCATGTGAACCACAAACCCTACCATGTGTTGCGCTCGTATCGATGCCTGTTTGAGAAATCCGGGCTAGGGTCATTCGAGCTTGGGCCGGCGCTCGGCGCGCGCGATCAGCCAGCCGCCGAAGACGAGCAGCGGGATCGACAGCAGCATGCCCATGGTGAGCGGTCCCCAGAGATAGCCCAGATGCGCATCGGGCTCGCGGAATAGCTCGCCCACGATGCGCGCCACGCCGTAGCCGAAGCAGAAGGTGCCGGTGGGCAGGCCGGGCCGGCGCCGGCCGTCGAAGACGCGCCACACGATCAGCAGCACGGCGAACAGCACCACGCCTTCGAAGAAGGCCTGATAGAGCTGGCTGGGATGGCGCGGGATGGGCCCGCCGCGCGGAAAGATCATGGCCCAGGCCACGTCGCTTGGCCGCCCCCACAGCTCGCCGTTGATGAAGTTGGCGAGCCGGCCGAAGAAGAGGCCGATGGGCGTGACGATGGCCACGAGGTCGGCGAGCATGAAAGTGTCGACCTTATTGCGCCACGCAAACAGCAGGATGGCCGCGACCACGCCCAAAAGCCCGCCATGGAAGGACATGCCGCCTTCCCACAGCGTCAGGATGGCGAGCGGATGGGCGGCGTAGAAAAGCGGCTTGTAGAACAGCACATAGCCCAAGCGGCCACCCAGGATGACGCCTAGCGCCACCCACAGCAGGAAATCGTCGATCTTGACGGGGGAGAGGATCTTGGGCGGCTGCTCGCAGACGCGCCGCATGATCTGCCAGCCGATGACCAGGCCCGCGATATAGGCCAGCGCATACCAGCGGATGGCGAAAGGCCCGAGCTGGACCAGGACCGGATCGATCTCAGGATAGGGAATGACGAGGGGATTCATTGCCGGGCTTATTGCCGGCCCGGCCGGGCAGCAGAATGGCGGCGACGCCGGATGCGTGGACCAGCCAGAAGGACAGCCGTGAGGGCGGTCATGGCCGCCACGATGACCCAGAGGCTCATGACCTCAGCTCGCGGTCGAGCAGTTGAGCAAGCCGGGCGCGCTCCTCGGCGCTCAGGGGCACGGCCTTGCGGCCCGGACTGCCACGCTCGCGGCGTGCGAAGTAGAGCACCACACCAGCGCCGAGGAAGAGCGCGAGGAATGGGCCGCCCCAGAGCAGGAGCGTCTTCAGCTTCATGGGTGGCCGCATCAGGACATAGTCCCCGTAGCGCGCGACCAGGTAATCGAGCACCTGCTGGTCGCTGTCGCCCGCCTTCAGCCGCTCGCGCACCAGCACCCTCAGGTCGCGTGCCAGATCGGCGTTGGACGTGTCGATGGACTCGCTCTGGCACACGAGGCAACGGATTTCCTTCGACAGGGTCCGGGCGCGTGATTCCAGGGCAGGGTCGGCCAGCACCTCGCCCGGCTCGACCGCCGCCCCGGCAGGCAGGGCGGTGAACAGGAAGATCAGGAGAACAAGTATGGGCATGGTTCGATCCACCGGCCCGGTCACGCCTTATGTGGTCGCAGGCGCAGGCCGCAAGCGCCGGAGCGACGCGCCGACCCGCAGGCGGCGGTCCATCAACGAAAGGACGCCGCCGATGACCATGAGCGCGGCGCCGGCCCAGATCCAGGGGATGCCTGGCTGATGGTAAAGCCGTACAGTCCACCCGCCCTTGTCGTCGCTTTGGCCGACGACCGCATAAAGGTCGGCGAAGCCAGTCGTGTGGATGGCGGCCTCCGTGGTCTCGCGTCGCTGCACGGGATAAAGCCGTCGCTCGGGCTCGAGAACGGTGACCGGACGTCGGTTCGTGGTAACGGTGAACTTGCCTCGATCCGCCGAATAGTTTGGGCCCTCCACACTCCGTACGCCGTCGAAACGGTATGTGTACCCTCCGACGTCGACCGTTTCACCAAGCCTCATCACCCGGACCTCCTCGGCCTTCCACGCGGTGGACGCGATCATGCCGGCGATCGCCACCGCAAGCCCGGCGTGCGCCAGCGTCATGCCGTGCGCGGCGCGCGGCAAGCCTGCCGTCCGCGCCAGGCTCTCACGCAGCGGCGCACGGAACAGCTTGATCCGGCCGGCCCACTCGACGAGCGCGCCCGCGAAGAGCCAGGCTGCAAGCCCCATCGCGAGCACGGCCAGCACCGGTCCGCCCGCGGTCAAGTAGCCGACGGCCAGCGCAACGACGACCGTTGCAACCGCCACCACCTTCAACCGGTCGATCACACCCGCCAGATCGGCGCGCTTCCATTGCAGGAAGGGGCCAACCGCCATGACGGCGACGAGCGGCGTCATCAAGGGTACGAACGTGGCGTCGTAGAAGGGCGGCCCCACGGAAACCTTGCCGCCGCCGACCGCCTCAAGGAACAGCGGATACATGGTGCCGAGGAAGACGGTCACGGTCGCCGTGACCAGAAGGAGGTTGTTCAGCACCAGCCCGCCCTCGCGGCTGACCGGCGCAAACAAGCCTCCCGGCCTCAGAAGCGGCGCGCGGACGGCGAAGAGGACAAGCGAGCCGCCGATGGCGACGGAGAGCAAGGCCAGGATGAAGACGCCGCGCGCCGGGTCGGTGGCGAAGGCGTGCACGGAGGTCAGCACACCCGAACGCACGACGAAGGTGCCGATGAGACTGAACGAGAAGGTCAGGATTGCGAGCAACACGGTCCAGACCTTGAGCGTGTCGCGCTTCTCCACGACGATCGCCGAGTGCAGCAGCGCAGTGCCCATCAGCCACGGCATGAAGGACACGTTCTCGACCGGGTCCCAGAACCACCAGCCACCCCAGCCGAGCTCGTAATAGGCCCACCAGCTGCCGAGCGCGACGCCGGCGGTCAAGAAGATCCAGGCAGCGAGCGCCCACGGTCGGACCCAGCGCGCCCAGGCGGCATCCGCCCGCCCCTCGATGAGACCAGCGATGGCGAAGGAGAATGCCATCGAGAAGCCCACATAGCCGGCGTAAAGCATCGGCGGGTGGAAGGCGAGCCCAGGGTCCTGCAGCAGGGGATTGAGGTCGTTGCCGTCGGCCGGCGGCGGGAACACGCGCAGGAACGGGTTGGAAGTGAAGATGGTGAAGGCAAGGAAGCCGGCGGCGATCCAGGCCTGCACAGCGAGCGCGCGGGCCTTCAGCGTGGCCGGAAGGCCGTGTCCGAGCACAGCGACCGCGGCGCCAAACCCGGCGAGCATCAGGATCCACAGCACCATCGAGCCTTCGTGGTTTCCCCACACGCCGGTCACCTTGTAGAGCATCGGCTTGGCCGAGTGGGAGTTCTCGACGACGTTCGCCACGGTGAAGTCGGAAACGACATAGGCGTACATCAGGCTCAAGAAGGCGATGCCGACGAGGACGAACTGGGCCACCGCGGCAGGCCCGGCAACGGCCATGAGGGCGTAGTCCCGCCTCGCTGCGCCGAATGCCGGGAGGCTGCCCTGCACCGCGGCAACGGCAAGTGCGAGGATCAGAGCAAAGTGGCCGAGTTCAGGGATCATCCAGAAGTCCGTTGATGGTGCTGCACGATGGATCCGGTCCGAGACGCTTTCCTGACCGCCTGCACCCTCCCTTCCCTTTGGCGCGCGGCGGACAGACTCCGAAGGATCGACTATCCAGCCACTGGAATGTCAACGCCACATTCCGAACCTCGTCGCAGCATGTTCAAAGAAACGGGAGCGCTGGCGGCGCTAGACGCCAGGAATGGCCAGCCGAAACTCCACTACTGCCGACGTAGCCACCCGGAGACCCGCCGCGCCGAGCCCTGGTGACAAGACCATTCTTGCGCTGGCTTGGGTCCCGCTTGACCTTCCAGTCGCTGGAATCCCTATATGGCAGGGCTGAGATGGTGCTGAGCATTCAATGAGGTCGATCGCGGCGCGCAAAGGAGATGACATGAACGAGACTACCGCCGCCATCGGTACACACGTCCAGGACCCAATCTGCGGCATGGAGGTCGATCCGGCGACTGTCCCGCATCGCGTCGATCACGACGGGACGACGTACTACTTCTGCGGTGTGCGCTGCGCCAATACATTCAGGAAGAACCCTGAGGCTGCGCTCGAGAAGCTGTCGGTGGCGGCGACGAAGACCGCCGGGAAGTACATCTGTCCGATGTGCGCCGGCGTGGAAAGCGACGAGCCGGTGGCCTGCCCGAAATGCGGCATGGCGCTCGAGCCTGCGGCCCCTATGCCCCAGCAGCGGCAGGTCCAATACACCTGTCCCTTGCACCCTGAGGTGGTCCAGGACGAGCCAGGCCAGTGCCCGAAATGCGGGATGGCGCTCGAGCCGATGACAGTCTCGACCGAGGAGGAAAACCCCGAACTTATCGATATGACGCGCCGCTTCTGGATCGGCACTGTCCTGACGGTGCCGGTCCTCGTTCTTGCCATGTGGAGCTATCTGCCCGGACTGGGACCTTTCCTTGAGCAGAGCGTTCCGAGCCAGCTGTCCCACTGGCTTGAGCTCGCATTCGCGACACCGGTCGTGCTGTGGGCCGGCTGGCCGTTCTTCCATCTCGGCTGGAAGTCGGTGGCGACATGGAACCTCAACATGTTCACGCTGATCGCGATCGGCGTCGGCTCGGCCTATGCCTATAGCGCCGTGGCAACGCTGGCACCCGGGCTCTTTGCAGCCGCGCTTCGCGACCCATCGGGCGAAATCGGCGTGTACTACGAAGTAGCCGCCGTGATCGTCGTGCTGGTGCTTCTCGGCCAGGTGCTGGAACTGCGCGCCCGCGAGAGGACGGGAGGGGCGTTGCGCGCGCTTCTCGACCTGGCGCCCCAGACCGCCCGGCGGCTAACCGCGAGCGGCGACGAGGACGAGGTTCCGCTCGATCGGGTCCAGCACGGCGACCGCTTGCGCGTGCGCCCCGGCGACAAGGTGCCGGTCGACGGCGAGGTGCTCGAGGGGCGCAGCGCCGTCGACGAGTCGATGGTGACGGGCGAACCCATCCCAGCCGAGAAGGCCCCCAGTGCCACGGTCATCGGCGGCACCGTCAACGGCACCGGCAGCTTCGTCATGCAGGCGGAGCGCGTCGGCAGCGAGACCATGCTCGCGCAGATCGTCCAAATGGTTGCCGAGGCCCAGCGTTCGCGGGCGCCGATCCAGCGGCTCGTTGACGTGGTGGCCGGCTACTTCGTGCCGGCGGTCGTCGCGGTTGCCGTGCTGGCCTTCATCGCCTGGGCGATCTGGGGGCCGCCGCCGGCACTGGCGCATGCGCTTGTGGCCGCGGTCGCGGTCCTCATCATTGCCTGCCCCTGCGCACTCGGGCTCGCGACGCCCATGTCGATCCAGGTCGGTGTCGGCCGCGGGGCGCAGGCGGGTGTGCTCATCAAGAATGCCGAGGCGCTCGAACGCTTCGAGAAGGTCGACACCATCGTGATCGACAAGACCGGCACGCTGACCGAGGGCAAGCCGCGTGTCGTCGCCGTGGAAGGCGGCGGCATCGGCAAGGACGAGCTCCTGCGTCTCGCAGCCAGTCTCGAACGCTCCAGCGAGCACCCGCTCGCAGCCGCGATCGTCGCGGCCGCGAAAGAGCGCCAACTCAAGCTGGCGGAGGTGGACGGCTTCGATGCGCCGACCGGCAAGGGAGTCGTCGGTACGGTTGAAGGCCGTCGGATCGCGCTTGGAAATATTCGCCTCATGAACGATATGGCCGTGGATGCGGGCGACTTCACCGTTAGGGCGGAGGGTCTGCGCCGCGACGGCCAGACGGTGATGTTCGTCGCGGCGAAGAACAGCGTAGTGGGCCTGATCGGTGTCGCGGATCCGATCAAGGAGACGACGGCGAAGGCGATCCAGGAGCTGCGTGAGGATGGGCTGCGCATTGTCATGCTCACCGGCGACAATCGCACGACAGCCGAAGCCGTCGCCCGCAAGCTGGGCATCGATGAGATCGAGGCTGAGGTGCTGCCGCAGGAGAAGGGCGAGATCGTAAAGAGGCACAAGGCCGAAGGCCGTATCGTCGCCATGGCCGGAGACGGCGTCAACGACGCACCCGCTCTGGCGGAAGCCGATGTTGGCATCGCCATGGGCACGGGCACCGACGTTGCAATCCAAAGTGCCGGGGTCACCCTCATCAAGGGTGACCTCTCCGGCATTGTCCGCGCGCGGCATCTGAGCCGCAGCGTGATGCGGAACATCCGGCAGAACCTGTTCCTCGCCTTCGTCTACAACTCACTCGGCGTGCCGGTGGCGGCTGGTGTGCTGTACCCGGTCTTCGGCCTCCTGCTCAGCCCCATCATCGCGGCGGCGGCAATGAGCCTGAGTTCGCTCTCCGTCGTCAGCAACGCTCTGAGGCTGCGGAAGGCAAGGATTTGACACGATGCCGGAAGGCGCTCGTCCCGGTCTCGCGTAGGCAAGAAGGCAATCGGTCGCTCTTCTAAGGTGACAAGTCCATCAAGAAGCAAGGATTCGAGTAGTCGAGACAATTGCGCGCAATGCGGCATCGCCGATCGGAAGGAGCGCTCTCATGGACCCTGTTTTACAGGAGTGGAAATGGGTCGATCTGTGGCCGTACACCATTCTGATGGTCGTCATCGCGTCGTGGGTGCTCTATCATTTTCTGGCGCCTGCCGGCTGGCGCGAGTGGGCGGGTGCGGGACTAGTGCAGGGGTTCATCATCGCGCTCTATGCGGAAATGTATGGCTTTCCACTCACAATTTATGCCCTGACCAGCGTTCTCCAGATCAAAATTCCCTTGGTGCACAATAGCGGTCATCTTTGGGCGACCTTGCTTGGCTACGGCTCTGCCGGGGCCGCGATCGAGATGGTGATCGGCCTCGCGTTCGTTGTCGCTGGTCTCCTCATGATCATCAGGGGCTGGATCAAGGTCTATTTCGACGGCTACCGACTGCTCACCGACGGTGTTTACGGTGTCGTCCGGCACCCACAATACACGGGCATCTTCCTCGCCATCTTCGGGCAGCTCGTGCATTGGCCGACCATCCTGACTTTGGCGTTCGCGCCAGCGATCGTCTTCGCCTATGTGCATCTCGCGCATCGCGAGGAGGCGCATCTGATCGAGCGCTTCGGCCACGCCTATCTCGCGTACCGCAAGCAGGTGCCCATGTTCTTCCCGCGGTGGCGAACCGTCCGCGAGCTGATCTCAATTTAATAAGGCGAATACGCCAACCGTCCGCCATTGGAGACAGGCGGTCAGGCCACCTCTGACGAGCCGAGGATCGCACCTTGGACGTGCGGCATACCGAGTGCCGCATGCGGCTTCCGTCCATGGGAAGGCCAAGCGCGAAGTAGGCCAGCCTCCCCGGAAAAGGCGATCATCCCAAGCCTCTGTAAGTGCGCCATTTTTTGCTGCTTGACCTTCCAGTGGGGGGAAGCCCCATTGAAGCAATGCTAGCCTCACACCATGGATAGGCCAGGATGAGCACGGTCGAGACATCGCGGCCGAACGCGACAAGCGCCAGGATGGACCGCGGCAGTAGTTCGAGGCAGGCATCCGATCCGTCGACGCGGACGGCGGTATCTGCGGGTGTGGCCAAGGCACAAGCGGCAGTCTCTGTCGAGATTGGTGACGCAGCACCGGTTCAACAGAGCGGGATCGCTGCCCTTATGGCAGAAGCGGAACGGGAGTATGAAGCTATCATCAAGTCCCTGGGAATGATGTCATCTCCGAATATCCGGATTGTCGTGACGAGAGCGTTCGAAGGCAGCGAGGTCGAGATCAGCCAATCATATCCCGACTCGCTTCTGATCCTCATCCCACCTCATATCATCGAGCGGCGACACCTCATATCATCGAGCGGCGAATCGTACCGCTGGCTCATGAATTGACGCACGTAATCGCGGGCTCCGCGGCAGATGAGGTCCTGTCGGAGGGTCTCGCGGTGTACTATCAGGAAAGATTCGGCGCGGGCCCCGCCTTTCCGAACTTCGGCGATCCGCTCGATCACGCTCTACCGACGGCACTGATGGCTCGATATCGCACGCAGGATATTGCCGCCGCCGTTGAGGCCTTCTCACGCGAGCTCGGCTCCGCCACAGACAAGTCGGAAATCCTGTCGAGCTGGATCGCCGACATCGACAGCCAGGATGCTCGCGCTTTGGCGTACATCATCGCCGGGTCCTACGTCAGATTTCTTATAGAGACAATGTTCGAAGGCGACAGCCACAAGTTCCTGAAACTCTATCGCTTGGGGGACTATGGCTCGGCGCTCGGCATATCAGCCAACGAAACTTGGGATCGTTGTTTGGAGACGCTCCCCACGAGGCAGTAGGTTCTTTGACGATCCATGCATAGACAGATCGGCGGGAGATTGTCAGATGCCGAGACCATCCGATCAGAACTGGGACAGTGTCCTTGCGCGCCGCCGGTTTGTCCTGTCGCTGGCTGCGACGCTTGGATTCTCCGGTGTGGCCGCTGCGGCGGGGGGCCGACTCGACGATCCCCTCAAACCGACGCCGGACATCGTGGGTCAGGTCACGCCAGATGCGGGAGAAGATATTGGAATTTCGTTCGGAGACTCAATTCAGAGATTGATTGCTGCCGGAGCGCTGGATCCGGAGAAGCTGCGGTCGGATCGCGGCCTTCCGCACTGGGTCGATCGGCTTCTCACCGGACTATCAACCGAGCCAATTCGCTTTAGCCGGGACACGGCACCGTACCTCGTCGATCTCCTCTGGCCGCTCGGTCTGTCGACGAAGGCAGCATTCAACGAAAAGAGTCCTATCAACACTCTTCGAATCCCGGGGTTTGCCAGCACCGGTGGATGGACTGTTGGTCGGGAGCGAAACGGCTACGTCTATTTCAATACAGTTGATGCGATCGATTTGACGACGCAGCAGGAAGCGATGGTCCTGGATGCAGCGATGAAGACATTTCGGCCGTGTTGCGACAACTCGACCTTCTTCCAGGACTGCAATCACGGTTCGGCCCTGCTCGGCCTCATGGAGTTGGCGGCTTCGCAGGGCGCAACAGCCGCGAGACTTTACCAGATAGCTCTGGTGGTAAATTCGTATTGGTTCCCGGACGAATATGCCAAGACCGCCCTGTATTTCTCCCGCTTCAAGTCTCGGTCCCGGAGCGAGGTGGCGCCCGAGGTCGTCCTCGGTCCCAACTACTCCTCCTTCAGTGGATGGCGAAAGAACGTCAATGATCGTCTACGGCGGGCGAACGTCAGATTGCCACCCACCGCGACCGGCTCAGCAGCATGTGGGATTTCACGGCTCGATTGAAGACCATCGGCTAATCGACGATACGGTCGTCTTCAACCTACGAGCAACTGCTTGCCACCCGCAGCATGCATGCTGCCTCTACGAACGAACGATCGAAACGCTCTCTTGGCCGACCGCCTGGTCGATCGCCGGGGTTTCCGAGACGTACTTCGTCGGGTCGCTTTCGAACGCATCCCGATTCTCGCGACTCTCGAAGTAGTAAGTGCGTCCCTGATACACGGCCGACGCGACTGCACTGTCCAGCAGGACACCCAGCGTCACAGGATCCCGAACCGTCCCCGGCCCCATTCCTTGACCGGCAGCGGGACTGCTGCCGTTCCCCTGCCCGCTCTTTCCTTTACCCATCATGCACAGTCCAAGCGCACACATGATGAGGCAGGGCACCATCGCGAGGATCAACGGTGCGATGCCAAGTGCGACCACCCAACCCCAACCCGCCCAAACGCCGATTACGGCAAGAGCAATTGCGGCGATGATCAGCACGCGTCGGTCGCCAAGCAGGGGCCGCAGCCGACCGAGCGGACTTACCCCGCCGGGTATGCCTGCGGAGACAGCGGTCCGTGGCGACGGATCGGACGCCTGCATTGAACTGCCGCAGCAGCTCATGTTGGCGTTTGCTGCTATCGGTCGTGATGTCTCATGTGTGTCCATCCCAGCTTCCCCTTGGCATGAAGCGAGCGCACCTAAAAATTTGGTGCTTCCTGCTGCTGGAAGGTCAAGTGGCAAAATATGCCGTGTTTACAGAGGCTTAGGATTGTCCTGTTTCCGGAGAAGCCCGAATGCTGTGCGCTTGACTTTCCCATGTGCGGAAGCCGTATGCGGAACTCGGTAGGATCCCCGGGAGCGTGAACAATGACCTATGAGCGAAATCGCTGAGCGTGATCCTGGGTCAACCGTGACTACGTGCATCTGGCGCGCCGCGAGGAGACGCGGCTTATCAAGAGTTCAGCGGGACATATCTCGAATATGGGCGACGGACGCCAATGTTCGTTCCCCGCTCGCTAAGCCTGCACCAACCGATCGAGTTGCCTTACCGCCGAGGGGTGACCTCGTAGTGCACGAGTTCTCAGGCAACATTCTCGCGATGAACGATGACATGACGCCAGGAAAGGATGTGCGGGGCGACCCAAGCTGCGAGCGCCGACAGAAGCGCGATGGTGGCGAAAGTGCACAGCAGCATCGTGAGGGTGACGTTGCCGGCGTGGAATAGTCGCAAGCCTACATTTCCTAGCGCCGCCACGGCCAATGCGCCGAGCATTAAGGTCGAACGAGGATAAAGTGGCGCGCCGCGCCGCAGCATGACGATCATGAGTACCGCCGGCACAAGGCCAATTAAAGCAAATCTTGGGAAATACGCCCAGTCCACGGGCAGACCCAGGCTGAAGGAGCCTGATCGCAGCCAGCTGCTCAGGCACGCCTCCGCGAGGCTCGCCAGCCACGCCGCAAGCGGCACGAGCGGCAGGAGCGCGATCCGGCGGTCGCGACCCGGGACGATGCAGCAAAAGGCGGCAATCGCTGCCGTGATTGCAGTCACGATCATCGCGAGCTGCTCGATCAAAAAGCGCACGTCCAACACTTGCGTAATCGCGACTCCGGAGAGTCGATAGATGAGCGCGAGCGCGGCGACATAGGGAATGGAAATCACGAGCCAGGCCGCGGCTCTGGTCATAGGGTGGGGCAGTCGCCTGACGGGCGCGCCGTCATCGGCAAGGCGTTGAATCAACTGGCGGGTGTCCAAGATCATGCCCTTCGGCTCAGGGCTTTGCGGAGCGCTCGCATCGCCCGATGAACGGCGACTTTGAGAGCAGGCACGCTCATCCCGCTCGCCGCCGCAGCCTCTTTCAACGTCATCTCTTTAAGCTTCAACATCTCGATCGCCCGGCGCTGCCCACGCGGGAGGGCGCCGATTGCGATACTCAGCGCCTCCCGATCGCCATAAGCCTCGTCATGACTTTTCGCTCCGTTACCCGAAAAGGTTTCAGGGACCTCCCAAACAATCACTTCATTTGCAACCCGTCGTGCATAGCGCCGGGCGCCATCGGCGATCTGATTGCGTGCGATGGCCATGAGCCAAGGGAGGAACGGGCGGCAGGGATCATAAGTCGCTCTGGCCGAGTGGAGAGCGAGCAGGATGTTCTGAACAAGGTCGTCGATGTCCTGGGGCTGTAGAAAGGCTCTGTTGCGCTGCACCATCCGCCGCAAACGCGGGGTGATCTCCTCCAACAGCCGTTTATAGGCTGCGCGATCGCCTCCCTGTGCCAGCCGCATGAGATCGGCAAAGCGTCGGCTTTCATGTGTCTGCGGGTCCATGACGTCGGGCGTCAGCAGCTCATTGGACGGGATCTGGCGCGTCTCGGTTTTGGGAGGGCCGCCGATATCGCCGATCGAGAGCGTAACCTTTCGACCCGCCATGACGAAAATGAACAAGAGGTGAGCCGGAATCGGCTTGCCCTTTGGGCGATCGCGGAAGGTCGCGCAACCAACCCGCATCTGGAGGAACAGGAGACAAACATGAGAGGAGCTGAAATGTCCAAGCACACGATGTCTGTCCTGATCGCCGGCGCCTTTGCGGCCGCCTTGAGTTCGCTCACGGCAACTTCAGCGACCGCCGCTGATCCGAAAATGGAACAGATGATGAAGAAAGCCGCCGAGGATATCGCGGCCGGCAAGATGGAGAAGTGTTACGGCGTCGCCCTCAAGGGCCAGAACGACTGCCAAGCCGGAGCAGGCACCTCCTGCGCCGGCATGTCGACCGCCGACTACCAGGGGAATGCCTTCAAGCTCGTGGCCAAGGGCAGCTGCACGACGATGCAGACGCCGAAGGGCCCGGGTAGCCTCACACCGAAGAGCTGAGACGTCCATCGTGGCGGGCGGGCGGCATTGCCGTCCGCCCGCGCCGCCGCGCGCCGGAAGGTCACCATGACCCTTCAGCCATGCCGCCTCCCAAAGAACGCGATTCCATCGCGAGCCGGGGTCGGGCTCAAGCCCAAGCACTATCATGCGATCCTTGAGACAAGCCCCGACATCGGCTTCTTCGAGGTCCATGCGGAGAATTACATGGGAGCCGGTGGGCCGCCGCACCGCTATCTGAGCAAGATCCGAGATCGCTATCCGCTGTCCCTTCACGGCGTCGGTCTGTCGATCGGCGCTGCCCGGCCGCTCGACCGCGATCATCTCGCGCGACTGAAGCGCCTTGTCGAGGCATATCAGCCGGCATTGTTCTCGGAGCATTTGGCTTGGTCGACCCATGACGCGACGTACCTGAACGACCTCCTGCCCGTGCCCTACACCGCGGAGGCCCTGGCGCGCGTGGCCGATCACATCGACGAGGTGCAGGAAACGATCGGCCGGCAGATGCTGCTTGAGAATCCCTCGACCTATCTCGCCTTTGCCGAGAGCACCTACTCCGAGATCGACTTCATCGCCGAGATCGTGCGACTGACCGGCTGTGGCCTGCTGCTGGATGTCAACAATGTCTACGTCGCATCGACCAACCACCAATGGGAACTGGTCCGCTATATTGCCGATTTTCCGCTCGCGCACGTGCAGGAGATCCACCTCGCCGGATACAAGAGGGAGGCCGACGACAAGGGGCGGCCACTCCTGATCGATGCCCACGACCGCGCGGTCGACGAAATCGTCTGGGGCTTGTTCGAGCAGGCGATCGGGCTTCTCGGTCCCATGCCAACGCTGGTCGAATGGGACGCGGAGGTGCCGGCCTGGGCCGCGCTCAAGGCCGAGGCGGAGCAGGCAGAAGCAATCATGCTCACTGCCGGAGAAAAGGGGCGGCGACGTGCAGCGGCTGGCTGAACGACAGCGCGACTTTTCGGCCGCGCTCCTCGATGCCGCTTTACCCGTGCCACCCGGCCTGGTCGGCCCGGACGGAGAGCCGAGCGTGCGACGGTTCGCCGTCTACCGAAACAATGTGGTGGCGAGCCTGACCGAAGCTCTCATGGCGGCCTTTCCGGCCGTCTGCCGGATCGTGGGAGACGAGTTCTTTCGGGCGATGGCCCGAAGCTATGTTCGTTCCGATCCGCCGACCTCGCCGATCCTTCTTGATTATGGTGCGGGCTTCCCGGATTTCGTCGCCACGTTCGAACCTGCCATGACGCTCCCCTACCTGCCCGACGTGGCGCGGATCGAGCGTGCCTGGATCGAGGCCTATCACGCCCCCGAAGCACTGGCGCTTCAGGTCTCGGATCTTGCTGACATCGAAGCCGATCGGCTTGCAGAAATCCATCTCGCCCTCCATCCATCGCTCCGTATCGTTCGCTCGCGTCTTCCCGCGCTCACGATCTGGCGGATGAATGTCGCTAACGGCGTGCCAGGACCGGTGGACCTAGCGGCCGGTGAGGAAGACACGCTTGTGGCGCGGCCAGCCGCCGAGGTCGAGGTCCGGTCGATGCCGCCGGGTGGAGCCGAGTTCGTGACGTCGCTGGCCGATGGGAAATCGATCGCCAAGGCGATGAAGGCTGCTGTAACGGCTGCCCCACGTTTCGATCTCTCCGGCAATCTCGCAGGGCTTATCGGGGCCGGCGTCTTCGTGGCCTATGGCTTTGACGAATACCCTGCACTGAAAAAGCACGGGACGGGGCCATGAGCCAAGCCGAGAGGAAAACATGGCGACCGAACATTGCCGGTGTGGACATTCGGGCCGTCATGACTTGGCTGGCACACACGGCCCATATCGTTGCGCCGCCCGTCCTCAGGGTCGCTTTGTCAGTGCCGTTCTTCCGCTCTGGGCTGACCAAGTGGGATGGTTTCCTGTCCCTGTCGCCGAGCGCCGCCTATCTGTTCGAAGAGGAGTTCAAGCTCCACGTCTTCGGAGTTGTCTATGATTTCCCGACTCCCATAGCGATGGCACACGTGACGGCACTCGCGGAAATCACGTTTCCGGTCCTGTTGGTGCTCGGCCTCGGGACGCGATTCGCAGCGCTCGGCATCCTGGTCATGACCGGCCTGATCCAGCTCGTGGTGCCGGACGGCTGGGCGAATTTCCACCTTCCTTGGGCCGCCATGGCGATCGCTATCATCGCCCTCGGACCGGGTTTCATGTCGCTCGACCATCTGATCAACAGTCGGATGGCAGGTCGAAAGCCCCTCTGAGGTTCTTGGCCCCTATTGCAATACTTGCTAGCAGCGCTGCCGGTCGGGGCGTGAGAACCGTCGACCTGTGCCGAGTTCTTGGCACGACGCTGCCGGTTCTACCTTTCTTTGCCCTGTTCCGCGGGACTGGCGTGGTGCTATACTTCGCACACCACGGGAACGCGGATCGAGACGTGGGGGGTCCCTTGAGGGCCGAGGCGCGTACATGGCTTGCGCGCGGGCTCGAGAGGGAGCCGAGCACATGATGGTCTGGCCTCCAAGGAGGTCCCATGTTGCAGCGAAACAGGCTGGCCGAAGCCGCCGTTGATGTTGTCAATCTCGGCTTGGGCGTGTTCTTGTTTGTGTCGGCGTGGTTGTTTGAATTGCCGCCCGGAATAGAAAAAACTACTTCGTTGATGGCAGGTGCGACGATCGCCATTGTGGCAGTCCTTTCAATTGTGAACCTCTTCGAATTCGTTTCAGATTCTGAGTGGTTCCAACAGGCAGAGTGGATCAATCTCGTTGTCGGCTTGTGGGTAGCGGTGTGTCCGTGGATCATCGGGTTTCACGCGGACATGATCGCGATGGACGTTCACTTTGTCGTCGGTCTCATGATCGCGGCGATTGCGGCTGACGAGCTGTGGCTGCTGCACCACAAGCCGCATGAACACGCGTGAGACAGCTTACGATCAAGGCTTCTGGTAATTCGGCTAAGGTTTCCTTGGATGGTATCCGTGCGGAATAGGCAGCTCACGCACCGCGGCACCCATCGCCCGCGACGTCCTGTTTCAGGCGGGAAAGATTGATCCATCCGCCCGTACCGGGCGGCTCGGCGGACCGCTGAAGACGACGTTCGCCTCGACGCCCGAAACGCCCTCAAAGCCTGGTAGGTCGGATCGCCGGAATACTGAGCCCTAGTGCACCTCCGAAGAGCGTCGCAAGATCACACCGCCGTGATGGGATAGGCTTGCAGTCCCGGAATTATTCCCCATGCTGTTAGGCATGGCTCGCTCTTGGCTGCGACGGACACTGACCTCGATTTTGGGGGTGGTGTTCGCTGTGAGCATGAGCGTTTCCGTCGTCCACGCGACGGAGATGGCGGTCAGCGACCCTGGTTGCCGCCCGCGGCTGACCAGGCGGCGGTGCACGCGCGTGCACGATGCCGGCTGTCCAACCTGGTTTTCTCCCTGGCGCAGGTTGGCTGTCACCCGGCGACGCAGTGCACCGCCATCCATCGTGATTGCGGAGGGAACGACGACCGCACCTCTGCAAACAAGCGGAGAGGTCCTCAGCGGTCCGGATCAAGAGGAGGATATGAACATGAGAGAGATTCTTTCGGTCGTGGCTCTGGGTATTGCGGGCGCCATCGCTGCAGCTGAAGTGGCGACTGCCCAGCCCGCGCAAAGCGACATGGTGCCTGGGGCAATGCAACGTTCCCCCGAGCAGGGAGGTCAGCAGATGATGTCGGGCGGCATGGGCCAGTGCATGATGCATCGCGGCATGGGCTCGGGGACGATGGAACAAGATATGGGCCGCAGCATGATGATGGGCTCAGGGATGGGCTCTGGCATGATGCAGGGCGGCATGAGATCGGGGATGGGTGCGCTGTTCGGATCGCGCGTTACACCACCGATGAACCTGTCGCTCGACGACGTGCGTGGGTATCTCGCCCTGCAACTCAGGCGCCTCAACAATAGGCGGCTGAAGATTGGAGAGGTTAAGAGCGACGACGGGACGATCACCGCTGACATTGTCACGGTCGACAACTCGCTTGTTCAACGGTTGAAGATCGATCGGCACACGGGCGCAATCGAGTACGAGAACTGATGCAACCGCGCCCGGGGCTGGCCAGCAGCTGCAATCTCGATCGCGACTCGACTCGGTTCGCGCGGACACCGGCGTCGAGGTATGCAAGGCGTAGCACGAACGGTTGCCGAGGAGGTTGTGGCTTCTGGGCGGCCACTATTTCTGCCCTATCTCCACCCGACATGAACATGTCTTAGCATCATCCTGGGACGCGTCGTAAGATCACAGCCCCGTGATGGGAAATGGCTTGCAGTCCCGGAATTATTCCCCATGCTGTTAGGCATGGCTCGCTCTTGGCTGCGACGGACACTGACCTCGATTTTGGGGGTGGTGTTCGCTGTGAGCATGAGCGTTTCCGTCGTCCACGCGACGGAGATGGCGGTCA
>JACPOB010000116.1 GCA_016185145.1 Rhodospirillales bacterium
GACTCAACAACAAGATCCGTGTCCTCCAGCGACGCGCCTACGGCCTGCGCGACGAGGAATACCTTCGCCTCAAGGTTCTCACCTGCATGCTTCCCGCGTTATGATCGCCCCAGATCACCCACTCGATTCCCTGAAGACCCCGAAAAGTTGAAGTCGTCGAACACGCATAGGTGCACTGCCGAAAAATAAAGTGCAGTTAGATGTGCAACTGCACACGTTGCCCGCCAGATGAGTAGTGCTGCGCCCGAAATCGTCCCGCTGTTTGCTACCCCGCTCGTTACCTTCGACGTACCTGAGGCGGCGACGCTCAATAGCGAATTGCGTCGCGTCATCGGCGAGCGCGAGAAGAGCCATCCCAGCACGCAGCACTCCAACGTCGGAGGCTGGCAGTCGAGTTGGGACATGGATCGCTGGGGCGGCGCGCCGGCGATCAAGTTGCTGGCCATCGGCCGCAACGTCGCCAACCGCGTGACGACGGACCGCAAGGGCGCCGCCGGTAGCGGGCCGCATCCGGGATTTTTTGCCGTGACCTGGCACGGCAACATGTGGGCGAACGTCAATCGCAGCGGCCACGGCAACGAATTCCATTCCCATCCGGGCGCCTTCTGGTCGGGCGTCTACTACGTCGATGACGGCGGCATCGATGCCGATCCGTCCCTGGGTGGCGAGCTCGAGTTCATGGACCCGCGCGGCCCCTTGCCGGCGATGAATGCGCCGCATCTCGGCTACGCCATGCCGGGCGGCCTGACGGGAGGCGCCACGGAGCGCATCCGGCCCAAGGCCGGCCGGCTGGTGATGTTCCCGTCCTGGATGATCCATCAGGTGCGGCCCTACCACGGCACCGCCGAACGCATTTCGATTGCGTTCAATTTGAGTCTTTGAGGTTTTGCCGGAGCGCGGGCCTCCAGGCCCGCTCATGCTCTTCTGGACCGCGCGCATCCTGCGCGCTCATGATCATGAGCGAGCTGGAAGCTCGCGGTCCGGAAGACGATGAGCGGTCCGGCAAGACGGCTAAGCGAAGGCTTTGCGGATTCGTGCCCAGTCAGCCAGCGCCGATTCCTGTCCGGGTACGAGCTGGATGGTGAACTGGCTGTAGCCCGCACCGCGCAGCGCCTCGATGCGCTTCTTGATCTCCGCCTCGCTTGCCGTGAACGACGTGTTGGCGATCAGGTCGGCAGTGACGAGCTTCTTCTCCTCTTCCTTCACGAACATCAGATGCCCGCGATGGTTCTCGAGGTAGGGCGCATCCTTGGGTTCGAAACCGCGCGCCATCTCGATGTAGGCCTTGATCTCCGGCGTCGACAGCATGGCCACGCCCGGCGCCAATCCGGCCAGCGCCTCGTCGGCGGCGCGATGCAGCATCACGGCGGCGCGCGGGCCGGCCTGCGCCACGGCACGCGGCGAATCGGCAGGCTCGCCGTCCTTCAGCACGCAGCCCAGTGCGAAGGCGGTGGCCTGCAGATCGCCGGCGGCGTGGCCGGCCTTGGTCCAGGCCTCGCGCATCGCCTCGACTTCCTTGATGCCGTTCTCGATCTTGCCGACGAAGTCGATCCAGCCCGCCTTGAGCTTGGCCGTGAGCGCTCTGGTGCGCGGCCCGAAGGCCGACAGGTGCAGAGCGATCGGGTCCTTGGTGTTGAACAAGGGCAGCTCAGGATTGAGGAAGCGGATCTTCTTCTTCTGCCCCTCCATCTCGAACTCGATGGTCTCACGGCGGAGCAGGCCATAGACCTGATGGATGTAGGTCTCCATGTCCTTGACCTTGATGGCGCCGAAGCCCATGGCGCGCCGCGCCGTGAAGCCGGTGCCGACGCCGAAGTCGATGCGGCCGGGGGCGAGCTGGTTCAGCGTCGCGAGCGCATTGGCCGCCACTGGTGCGATGCGGTTCGACGGCACCAGCACGCCGGTGCCCAGCCTGATGCGCCTGGTGTTCACCGCCGCGGCGCCCATGGCGACGAAGCAGTCGGCGCTCAGCATCTGGGTGTCGTAGAACCAGGCGTGGGTGAAGCCGAGTTCCTCGGCTTCCTTGGTGACCTTCCACGAGTCTGCCGCCGTGGGCAGCGCGATGCCGAAATCCATCGTCGTGTTCCTCTCAGGTGTCCGCCAACGCCGCCAGCATGCGATCACGCGCGGCGAAGTCGCCGTCGGCGTGCACCGGCTGCAGGCAGACATGCGTGGCGCCCGCCTCGAAGTGCGCGCGCAGGCCCTTCTTGACGGTCTCCGCGTCGCCCCACAGGCACATGGCGTCGATGAAGCGGTCGCTGCCGCCGTTGGCGAGGTCGGCTTCGGTGAAGCCCTCGCGCAGCCAGTTGTTTCGGTAGTTGGGCAGCACCATGTAGCGCGCCAGTTCCTTGCGGCCGAGCGTGCGCGCGCGGTTGGAATCGGTCTCGATCGTCACCTTCTGCTCGACGGCGAGCACCTTGTTCGGCCCCAGGATCGCCGCTGCCTGCTTGGTGTGACGCGGCGTTACGTTATACGGAACGGCGCCGCGCGATTTCTCGGCGCTGAGCGCCAGCATCTTCGGGCCGAGCGCCGCGACCACGACGGGCAGCTCCTCGCCGGCCGGTACATCGTTGTTGATGCCGTCGAGATAGGCCCGCATCGCCGGGATGGGCTTGTCGTAACGATGGCCGCGCAGGCCCTCGACCATGGGAATGTGGCTGACGCCCAGCCCGAGGATGAAACGACCGCCGTACCAGTCGTTCAGCGAAATCAGGGCGCGCTTGGCCGTGTAGGAATCGCGCGCATAGATGTTGGCGATCGAGCTGCCGATCGTGAGCTTGCTTGATTTGCTCAACAGATAGCCAGCCAGCGACATCGATTCGTAGCCGCGCGATTCGGGATACCACAATGCTGAATAGCCGTTGCCTTCGACGGCCTTCACGAAATCGCCGAGCTGCGATCCATTCAGCTTGTCGGTCGAGTACCAGACTCCGAGACGACCCAGTGCCATCGCAAATCTCCTGTTGAATTTTGCCGCACCTTGGCACTGCCGGATTGGAGGCACCACCGGAAACTCGGTAAGGTGTGACATGCCTTCCCCCAGTGCGCTGGTCTGTGTTCGGTGCAGCGCCCGATATGCGGTCGATCGTTTCACCGACGATTGTCCGGCCTGCCGAACAGCCCGCGCTCCGGCCAATCTCACCGTCGCCTACGACACGCCGCCCGGAACAGGGCTCGGCCGCAACGACACGCAGCGCCGGCCGCGATCGATGTGGCGCTGGGATGCCTTCCTGCCGGCCTCGGCCAAGGATGCGGTGAGTCTGGGCGAGGGCGACACGCCGCTCATCGAGGCACCCAACCTCGGTCTCGGCGATGTCTGGATCAAGGACGAGTCGCGCAATCCGACGTGGTCGTTCAAGGACCGTCTGGCCTCGGGCGCGCTCACCATGGCCAGACGCTTCGGTGCCAAGGTCATCGCCTCCAGCTCATCGGGCAATGCCGGGGCAGCGGCCGCCGCCTACGCGGCCAAGGCAGGCCTGCCGTGCGTCGTGTTCACCTTCGTGGGCTCGGCCGGACCGCTGGTGCTGCAGATGCGCGCCTACGGCGCCATGGTGGTGAAGGTGACCGACAAGGCCGACCGCTGGCGCCTGCAGTCGCTCGGCGTGCGCGAATTCGGCTGGTATCCGACCTCACCCTTCTTCGGTCCCGTCGTCGGCAGCAACCCGTACGGCATGGAAGGCTACAAGACCATTGCCTACGAGATCGCCGAGGCGTTCGATTGGAATCCGCCCGACTGGTGCGTGCTGCCGGTGTGCTACGGCGATGCGCTGTACGGCATGTGGAAGGGCTTCGAGGACCTGAAGGCGCTGGGCTGGATCGATCGCACGCCGCGCTTCGTCGCCGCCGAAGTCTCGGGTTCGCTCGCGGCCGCCATGGCGAGCGGCGACGCCATGCCGCCCGAGGTGCCGCGCAACGCACCGTCGATCGCGACGTCGATCGGCGCGGCGCAGGCCACGGTGCAGGGCCTCGAAGTGCTGCGCCGGTCGCGCGGCGCCGCCGTTTCCATCGGCGACGACGACTTGCGGCGCTGGGTGGTGACGCTGGCGGCCAAGGAGGGCATCTGGCCGGAGGCATCCTCGGTCGCTCCCTTCGCCGCCATCGAGCGGCTGCGCGCCGACGGCACGATCGCGCCGCACGAACGCTGCGTGGCGCTGCTGACGGCGAGCGGGCTGAAGGATCCCGGGCCGATCGAGGCGGCGCTGCCCGAGCCGCCGCTGGTGAGCGGTGGATTGCCCGAGCTGATGATTGCACTCAAGAACACCTACGGATTCGCGCATGACTGAGTTCGGCATCTCCATGGACGGCCGCGCGCCGGTCACTGACATCCCCGCGCAGGCCAAGGCGGCGGAGGAGGGCGGCGCCTCTACTTTGTGGATCGCCTGTCATCTCTATCTGCGCGATCCCATCACAATGGCGGCGTTGGCGCTGGGCGCCACCAGCCGGATCAAGATCGCCCTGATGGCGATGAGCCCCTATTCGGTGCATCCGGTGTTCATCGCCATGGCGGCGGCGACGCTCGACGAGATGTATCCGGGCCGCGTCATCCTGTGCCTGGGCGCCGGCGCGCCGGCCGATCTCAAGGCGGCGGGCCTGGAGGCGACCAAGCCGCTGGTCACCATCGATGAGACCGTGAAGGTCTGCCGCGCCCTGCTCGACGGCGAGATGCCCGACTTCCAGGGGCAGGTCTTCCATGTCGCGGGCCGGCGCCTGGCCAATGGCGGGCGCCCCAATAGTGCGCATAAAGTGCCGATCGTTATCGCGGCGTCGCGCTCACGCATGCTGAAGCTTGCCGGGCGCGGGAGCGACGGCGTGCTGATCTCGGCTGCTACGTCGCCGCCCTTCGTGAAGGCCTGCCTGGACGAGGCGGCGAGCAGCAATCCGGGATTCCGCAAGGTCGGCATCGTCTATACCAAGCTCGGCGCCACCGAGAAGGAAGGCATCGATCCGATCCGCCGGCCGATCGGCTTCGTGCTGCGCGGCGCCCATCATGCCGAGAACATCCGCTTGTCGGGCGCCAGGCTCGATCAGGCCGCGCTCGCCGCCGCTTATGCCGCGGAGAACTGGGCCGAGGTCGACCGCCTGGTGAGCGATGACGTGGCGCGCCGCCACGCCGCCTGCGGCACGCCCGACCAGGTGCGCGCCAAGCTGGAAGAGTATCGCGCCATCGGTCTCGACGAGGTCGTGATCGGTGGCATGGATGATGCTCCGTCGATCGCAGCCGCTCTTGCGGCGGTTCGGAGATAGAATGAAATTCAGCATCAGCCTGCCGACCGGCTTCGAAGGGGTCATGTATCCCATCCCTTTCGTCGAGCCCGGCGATTTCGTGCGCATGGCCCAGCTCTGCGAGAAGCTGGGCTACGATTCGGTGTGGGGCAACGACCACATCACCAGCCAGCACTATGTGCGCGAGCTGTTTTCCGACAAGGCGCCGAACTTTTACGAGGTGCTGTCGGTGCTGTCGTTCTGCGCGGCGGCCACCACGCGCATCCGTGTCGGCACGGCATTGGCGGTGCTGCCGATGCGCGATCCCTTCTGGCTGGCCAAGCAGGCCGCGACCATCGACCAGCTTTCGAACGGCCGCCTGGTGCTGGCGCTGGGCGTCGGCGCCTATCGCGAGGAGTTCGCGGCCTGGGCGCCGCGGCTGGCGCCCACGGCGCGGCGCGGCGAGATGATGGACGAAGGACTGGAGCTGATGCGCCGCCTGTTCACCGAGCGGCGGGTCACGCACGACGGCAAGTACTACGCCGTGCGCGACGTCGAGATGTATCCCAAGCCCAAGGCCGACCCGTTCGCCTTGTGGGTCGGCGGCCACAACATGGAGACCGTCGAGCGGGCCGCGCGCATCGCCACGGGTTGGCTGTCCGGCTGGCGCCCATGGCCCGAGCTCGAGGAGCGCATCAGGAAGCTCAAGGCGCGCGCCGCCGAGCTCGGCCGCGATCCGGCGGAGATCGAGATCGCGCCGCAATTCTCGCTGACCATCGCCAAGACGGCGGAAGAGGCCGAGCGCCGCTACATGGAGTCAGGCCTGGTCGCCCATCGCAAGTCGCTCGCCTATACCGGCCGCGACCTCACCAAGCAGGTGGTGGCCAATCTGGTCGGCTCGCCCGACCTCATCCTCGAGAAGATCGACGGCCTCCGGAAGATCGGCGTCGACCACGCCTGTGCCCTCATGATCCCGGCCGACAGCATGACCGAGTTCGAGGACCAGGTGGAATGGTTTGCGAAGGTGGCGCTCTGAATTCCTCCCCTTCGCAGATTCTGCGAAGGGGAGGTGCCCGCGAAGCGGGCGGAGGGGTCATGAGCGACAATATTGATGCTCATGACCCCTCCGTCGCCGTATGACGGCGACACCTCCCCAGCTTTGCTGGGGAGGAAGAAACTACTCCACGCTCACATTCGCGAGTGCGGCCACTTCCTTCCAGGTCGCGAGATCCTTCTTGAGGAAGGCCGCGAATTGCTGCGGCGTGTCGCCGACCGGCGACATCGCTTGTTTGCTGAGGACATCCTTGACCTCGGCGATCTGCAGCGCCTTGACCAGCTCGCTGTTCAGCCGATCGATGATCGGCTGCGGCGTGCGGGCCGGGGCGAAGATGCCGTGCCAGGCGACGGCTTCGAGGTCGGGATAGCCGCTTTCCTTCGTGGTCGGCACGGTCGGGAACACCGGCGAGCGTTGCGGGCTGGTCACGGCCAGCGCCTTCAGCGTGCCCGAGTTGACGTGCGGCAGGGCGCTTACCGGATCGCTGAACACCATGGTGACGTTGCCCGCCACCGTGTCGGCGACGGCCAGCGCCGTGCCGCGATAGGGGATGTGCGTCATCTTCACGCCGGTCTTGGCGCAGAACAGCTCGCTCATGAGATGGTTGGCGGCGCCGACGCCGGTCGTGCCGTAGTTCATCGAGCCGGGCTTGCTCTTGCCGAGCTCGATGAATTCCTTGAGCGAGCCGACCGGCAGCTTGCCGTTGACCACCAGCACGTAGGGATAGGAGTTGGTCATGGTGATCGGCGCCAGGTCCTTGGCCGGATCGTAGGGCAGGCTCTTGTAGACGGCCGGATTGATCGAGATCGGCCCGGACTGGCCGAGCAGCAGCAGGTAGCCATCGGGCGGCGCCTTGGCCACCATGTCGGTGCCGATGATCGAGCCCGCGCCGCCGCGATTCTCGACGACGACGGACTGGCCCAGCGCGGTGCCGACATGCTGCCCCAGGATGCGCGCCACGGCGTCGGCGCCGCCACCAGCCGCATAGGGGACGATGAGGCGAATGGGCTTGTTGGGGTAATCCTGCTGCGCGCTCGCGCGCCCGGCCGCCAAGGATACGGCCGCCGCCGAGAGCAGCGCGGTGCGCCGTGTGACCTGCTTCATTTCCTTTCCTCCCTGATTTTCATTCATGTCAGGCCGATTGCGGCGCGAACTGCTCCTCGTGGCGCTTCACCTGTTCGCGGTAGTTGGCAGCATAGCGCTCGTAGACCGGGCCGTGCGTCTCGGTGTCGAACTCGACCCTGGGCGGGTCGTAGAGGTCGAAGTGACCCCATCTGTCGGCGCCACGCACCAGCATCGCCGACATGCGCGTCGATCCCGTGGGCCGCACATGCGCCGGAATGTAATTGATGCCCATGCCGACCCGCCGATGGGCGGCGCGGTTCGGCGCCGAGCGATGGACGCAAAGCGTGTGGTGCAGCGAGAAGGAGCCGGCGGGGAGCTGCATCATCGTGGCGCCGCTATCGTCGAGCGGCTCGGTGATGGTCTGGCCGGTACGGTTGATGCTGTCCTTCAATCGTAGCGCCGCATGGTGCATCTGCCGTGGCTTGCCGCCGGCGGAAAGCACCTCCATGGACCCGGCCTCCTCGCTGGCGTCCGTGAGCGCGACCCAGGCCGTGACTTGCTCGTAGGGGGCCAGTCCAAAATAGGTCGAGTCCTGGTGCCAGGCGGCGAAGGTCGGCGAGTGCGCCTCCTTGATGAAGAAGGTCGCGGTCCAGATCAGGATATTCGGGCCGATGAGGTCCTCGACCACGTCGAGAATGCGGGGATTGCGCACCAGGTCGGCATACCAGGGCAGCAGCGCCTGCGGTTGCGTGCGCCATTTGATGTCGGCCTCGGGCACCGGCGAGCCCAGCCAGCGCTCGTAGCGCTCGAGGCCGGCAAAGCAGGCGGCCCGTTCCGCCTCGCTGAGGGCGGCAAACGGGAACAGATAGCCATTGTGCCGGTAGCTCTCGACCTGGGCCGCCGTCAGCGCCTTCATCGTTTCCTCCATCCGCGCGATTCTCGTGTCGCAATCGGAGGCTGGCAGAAGGATGGTAGCGCTACCAGCCCGTTTTGCGCATTGCGCGCTTGCGTCCGCCCGACCGCGGCGCTGCAGGAAGGCAAAGTACATATGAAGGATGCCCGCAGCTCAGTGTCGCCGCGGGACGCGGCTATTTTACCTTGGGCATGACCTCTTCGCCGAAGGCCTGCATCTGGTCGATCAGCTCCTGGACGGTATTTGCAGCGAAATACAGGCCCAGCAGGTGCGTGACGCCGGCCTCGCGGAAGGCATTGGCCTTGTCGACGATCTCGGCCGGCGTGCCGATCAGATTGATCTCCTCATGCGTCGCCGCACCCTGGCCCTTGAGCGTCGACTTGGCGAGCGAGATCAGGTGCTTGTTCATCTGACTCTTGCGGAAGCTCTCGATCGCGGCCTGTTTGGTCTTGCCGATATGCACGATGAACTGTGGGCAGACTTCGATGGTCCTGGGGTCGCGGCCGGCCCTCTCGGCCTCCTCGTGCAGGGTCTTCACGCCGGCGCGCAGGCGGTCGACATGCATGCCGGCCGGCAGCCAGCCGTCGGCCCACTTCACGGTGCGGGTGATGTTGTTGGGGTTGTTGCCGCCGACATAGATCGGGATGTGCTTCTGCAAGGGCTTCGGGTAGAGCTCGACATCGCGGAACTTGTAGTACCTGCCGTCGAAGCTCGCGACGCGCTCCTTGAACAAGAGGTTCAGTGCCTGCAGGCCCTCGTCGACGATGTCGCCGCGGTCCATCTTCGCGTCGGGCTGCAGCGCCTTGAACTCCTCGCGATAGGCGCCGATGCCGACGCCCACCTCCAGGCGGCCCTTGCCGAAATGGTCGAGGGTCGCGATCTGCTTGGCGGTCACCACGATGTCGTGGCGCATCGGCAGCACCAGCACCCCGGTGCCAACCTTGATGGTCTTGGTCTCCGACAGCACGAAGGCGTAGGTGATCAGCGGCTCCCAGAAACGCGGCGGCACCGGGAACTCGGCGCGCACGTAGTTCTGGGTCGTCATGTGGTCGTTGCCCCACACCGAATCGTAGCCGAACTTTTCGGCCGCCTGGGCGATCTTGATGACGTTCTCGGGATCGGAGAACGGGATGGGGTAGGTGAGCCCCTCCATTCCCGTCGGCAGGCCGGCACTTACGCGCATGTCATTGTCCTCTTGTGTTGCCACCCTTCGAGACGCACGCCTGCGGCGTGCTCCTCAGTCTACATGTCCCACAGGGTGACCGGCCCCACGGCATGCAAGAACGAGGGTTGCGCCGGGTGGTCCGGCGCCGAGCCTCAAGCATGGGGGACCGGTCATGAAGAAGGATACGCTTTGGGTTGGCCTGGACAC
>JACPOB010000120.1 GCA_016185145.1 Rhodospirillales bacterium
ACAACGCTGGCGCGTTGCCCACATGCCCACAGCCGCAACAACCACAGATGATGATAGCTTGAGAAGGTCAGAGGAGAGGAACGGCCTGACTTCCAATTAACAAACCGCCCGGAGTGGTCCTAACGACCGGGTCCACTTCACTACTGCAGGAAGCGTTGTTTGCGATCCACACTCGAAGACATACCTACGACCGAACCGAGCTCTTCACACCATGGATGCACGCCATCGCGCGCTACAAGCTTATCGACTATTTGCGCCGCAGCAATCCGGGTTTGGGGGACGTTCCAATCGAGCATGCCAGCGAACTCATGGCGCTCGCTGACCATGAAGAGGTGGAAAGCTCGATCGATCTAAAGCGACTGATGGCTCAGCTACCGCTGAAGATGCGGCGCGCTATTCAGCAAGTGAAGCTGGACGGATTGAGCATAGCCGAAGCGGCGCAGCAGTCGAAGATAAGCAAGTCAGCTGTCAAAATCAGTATTCACCGTGGAATGAAAGCACTGTCGGCGGCAGTCAAGCCGGAGGGCAAATCATGAAAACAGACGATCTGATCGCGACGCTGAGCACGAATGTCGAAACCGTCGATCGGTGGCAGATGTCGCGCACCTTGGCGCGAGCTGTTGCCGTTGGCGCCGCCGTCACGCTTGGCGCTGCGCTGATCGTGCTTGGTTGCCGGCCCGACATTCGAAGCGATGCGGCCCTTGCCTCTCTTGTTGGCAAGCTCATTTTCGCGGCGATGGTCACGGTACTTGCCTTCATCTTCCTGATCAAGGTGGCGCGGCCGGGCGAGCAGCGGCGTGGATGGGTGATCCTCGTCGCGCTGCCGTTCGTCGGTATCGTCGTGGCCTCGACCAGCCTGGCGGATGCGTCGGCGGCAGGCTGGCAACCGATGCTCATGGGCGATGAATGGTGGCGGTGCCTGCTAGCCATACCGATCATCGCCGTCGTTCCCTTCGTGTTGGCGGTCGGGGCGATGCGCCAGGCGGCGCCGACGAATTTCCGGCTAGCGGGCGCGCTTGTGGGTCTGCTTGCCGGAGGCTTGAGTGCCGCGGGTTACGCCTTGCATTGTACCGCCGATTCTCTGCCATTCGTTGCGCTGTGGTACGGCGGCACCATCCTGTTGTGCACGCTCGCAGGCGCGTTGCTCGGCCCGCGCCTGTTGCGGTGGTAGTCCGACATCGGTCCGCAGCGAGCCGGCTGGACCCACGAGCGCATCCAGCGCGATAGGCGATTCGGATACGCTCGAAAGCGCCCTTGACGCCGGCCTCCAACGTCAGATCGATGCATTCGCATTCTGCGGCCGGTGGCGGTGCGTGGGACGCCATCCGATCGAAGCCCATGAGCGAGGACGTCGTCACGCTTCTTTCGAACACCCCGCGCCTGGAAGATCGCCCTACGTGGTGCCCTCCATCTTCAGAACAGAGCGACCGATGTCGGACCAGTCAACAACCTGCTTACAACGTAATGTTGATACAGCGTGCCAAGCTGTTGAAAGGTAAGCGTTTTACCGGCACCCTTTCGGGTTACGCGGCGAGGTCGGCCGGCTGAGGATCGGTTCGGCAGGCCCACGGCATCAGCTCGTCGAGGCGGTCGTTGGGCCACAGGTTGACGAGGCGGCCGAGCACATCGGCGAGCCAGCGTTGAGGATCGACGCCGTTGAGCTTGGCGGTCTCGATCAGCGAGGCGACGATCGCCCAGTTGTCGGCGCCGTCGTCGTGGCCGGCGAACAGCGCATTCTTGCGGGTGAGCGCCTGGGGCCGCATGGAGCGCTCGACGATGTTGGTGTCGAGCTCGATGCGGCCGTCGTCGAGGAAGCGGATCAGGCCGTGCCAATGATTGAGGCCGTAGCGCAGCGCCTCGGCGATCTCGGCCTTGGCCGAGACGCGGGCGAGCTGTTGATCGATGAACACTCTGAAGGCGTGCACCAGTGGCGCCGATCGGGCCTGGCGCTCGGCGCGCCGATGCTCGGCGTTGCTGCCTCTGATGGCAGCCTCGATCTCATAGAGCGCGGCAATGCGCGCCAAGGCTTCGGTTGCGATCGGCGCGTTGCCGCCCTTGGCGATGTCGAAGAACTTGCGACGCAGATGGGCCCAGCAGAAGGCGATCACGATGCGATCCGCCGGCAGCTTCTTGTAGGGCGCGTAGCCGTCGCACTGCACGATGCCGCGATAGGTCGCGAGCAGCGCCTGCAGGTGTTCGCCGCCGCGACCTGGCGCATAGGTGTAGACGACCGCCGGCGGATCGGCGCCGGCCCACGGCCTGTCGTCGCGGGCCAAGGTCCAGAAGTAGCCCGTCTTGGTCTTGCCGCGCCCGGGATCGAGCACCGGCACCGGCGTCTCGTCGACCGCCAGCTTGGCCGAGCCGAGCAGCGCCTGTTTGAGCCGCCCGTACAGCGGCATCAGCTCGGCCGCCGCGTAGCCGACCCAGAAGGCCAGCGTCGAGCGATCCAGGTCGATGCCCTGGGTGGCCAGCATCTGGGCCTGACGGTAGAGCGGCAGATGCCAGCCGTACTTGGCCACCAGCACCGAGGCGACCATGGCCTCGCTCGGCAGGCCCGAGCGGATCAGATGATCGGGCGCCGGCGCCTGGCTGATCTTCTCGCACGCCCGGCAGACGAGCTTGGGGCGATGCGTGACGATCACCCGATACTGCGCCGGGATGACGTCGAGACGCTCTGCCGTCTCCTCGCCGATCGCCTGCATCGGCGCCCGGCAGCACGGGCAGTCGGTGTCGTCGGGTGCAATCGTGCGGTGGAGGCGCGGCAAGTGCGCGGGCAGCGCGCCGCGATTGATCCTGCGACGACGATCGCCGCTTGGCGGGGGCGTGCCGGCGGCCTTGGCGACCACCGCCTCGCTCTTGGCGAGAGCCTGTTCGATGTCCTCCAGCGCCAGGGCCAGCTGATCCGGGTCAAGCTTGGACAGCCGCTCGCTCTTGGAGCCGTACAGCGCATTGTTGGCCTGGCGCAGCAGGCGGTGAAGGCGGGCGTTCTGCTCGATCGCCCGATCGCGCCGCAGCGTGCGCAGCACCAGCTCGACCAGGCGACGCTCGGCACCCGCCGGAATGCGGACCACGACGCTGCCCAGCACGATCTCGATCGGCTCCGCCCGCCCGCCGCGCGAGGCCTTCCCGGCTTGCGGCGTCGGGCAGACAACCGCCGGCACGAAGCCCGGCCCCTCCTCGCACGGCAGCGCGAAGTGCCCGTCCTTCGCCGCCCGGATCCAGTTCGACAGATGCTGCGGCGCCAGGTCGTGCCGGCGCGCCACCTCGGCGATCACCGCACCGGGCGCAACCGCCTCCGCAACCACGCGACCCTTCTCCGCCGTCGTCCAGCGCCGCCGCCGCACGATCCCCGACTGCAGCTGCCCGCGAACCCGCCGCCCGTCGTCACTAATGTCGACCATATATGACACACGATCCCAAACTCTCGAGCGTCATGGCCCATCAGACACGAAGATCACAAGGTGGGATCAGCACACCGCTTACGTTGAAAGCGCCTGTTGCCAAGCCCGCAGGCCTCGAAGACGGACGGTACAGCGCCAACACGAAGCTCGGAAGTAATCGCCTCTTCCGACATCGGTCGGGCGCGAATAGAGCAGCCCCGCCTGGAGCAGAACGCCCTGTGAAGGCTCGACTGGTTGCCCCGAGTAGTGACCAAACGGCTACCGTGGGGCGGCTGGCAACTCGGCAGATCTTCGACCCAGTGGCGCTGCACCTGGGCGGTGAAGAGCGACCGGGACCCGCTACCTCAACGGCATCTGGCGGTTGCCGGCGGAGCGCTGGCAGCTTGGCTCAGCCTCAGCGCGCCGTATGCCGACCGTATGTCTGGCCAAACTTCCGCACCGCAGGTGGGCTATCCGACGCCGAGAGTCCCGCTTGTCCCGCTAGGGCGGACTGCTACGATTCGTTCGTAGCAGCGTTGGAACGTGCCCTGTTACGGGCTTTCTGGTGGCGATGCTCCGTCCGACTGGGGGCACCATTGCCAAGATGGGCAAGCGTGCCAAGGTAAGTTACCGACTGACGTTTTGCCGGTTTCGACTAACCCCTGGCTAACGAACCCTGCGGAAGACCGGTAAATCATGGCGGAAAATATTGTTCGAACCATCTCTTGACGGAGAACATTGGCCAGCAGCATCCTAGGTATGTGCTACGCGCTAGGTTCCTACTCGCAAGACTTCGCCTGCGGCAGTCTGTGGCGGCGCTGTGCTTGCTGTCTGTCGCATTTGCTGCGGCATTCCACATTTTCGTGCCAAGTGGGACAGCGTGGCACACCAGGAGTGAGCTGGGAGTTTATGCCGATTCTGACCACAAGGAGCCTTGCTCGGATCAGCTGATCGAAAGATGTCACGTACATGTATGCGCGGTGATCGCGTCTTCCGACGTCCAAGTAGATCCGCACCATGAGCAAGCATCGCCGCTAGCGGCGGGTCCTCTTGTATCCTTCCAGCCCAAGATGACTGGGCCTCCGCCCAAAGCCTGACCTGACCGTTGTTTGTGCTTCCCGTGTCGTGTCCGATGCGGGTCGCTGAATGTCGAGATCAGGGTATCGATGTCTTGCCTAGAATGGCGCGGTGATGGCGCGTTGCGCGTCCTCGCGACACGCTTATTTGGCCCGGGATTCCGGTGCCGAGAGGGTAATTGCGGCTGCCTACCTGATCTCGCACGCCATGTCGAAGGTGCGCGCTACGATGGCTTGGGAGTCATGGGTCGATTGTCTCCGCCAACTCAACCTTCTCCGATTCCCGATGAATTGGAGGTGACCGCTGAGGAGACGGCGCTGTTCGCCCCAAGCTTCAACGCCAGCCGTGACAAGTGGCCGACATCCGAAAGGACTTGTGGTGACGCTGGGAGCCGAGTTCCGATCTGGCTCAGACAGTTTCGCCCTTTGTGCATGCTTCAGTTGAATGAAGTTCATTGGTTAGCCCAGAAGAACGATCTGCAGGTAACTTAGCAAAGGAGCAGAGTGATGAAGAAATCGTCACTTACAATCGCGGCATCGAGATTCGTCGCGGACGCCGCGCTTGCGCCGACGTTCGCGTCGGCGCTCGCAATCTCAGAGTTTATGATCTCTTTCGAGTGTTGGTCATGGGCAGATGAGTCGATGGGTCGAGAGGAGGCATCGCCATGATCGAAGACGCCAAGGAATCATTCGGGGGACTGGCACGGCAGAATACGCCAATACGGGATTCTCTCGTGGTGCAGTACGTGGAAGCGCAGCGGAACGCCGTTGTGTTCGAGCGTTTCGAACTCGATGCGCTGATAGGAGCGGGTCATCCGGCACGAGTTGTGTGGTCCTACGTACAGCAGGTCGATCTGTCGGGTCTGCTCGAGTGGATACGGGCGGGGACCCATACCCCGGGCCAACCGCCGCCGGACCCGAGAGTGGTATTGGCCTTGTGGCTGTACGCCTGCATCGAAGGGGTTGGCAGTGCGCGACAGCTCGAGCGTTTGTCCGAAACGCATCGTGGCTTCCGCTGGCTGCGCGGCGGTGTGCCACTGAACTATCAGCTTCTGTCGGACTTCCGCTGGCAAGCAGCGGTTGTGGTGGACCGACTGCTGTCGCAGGGCGTTGCGACACTGTGGTCGGAGGGCCTGGTGAGCCTGGCTTCGCTGAACGATGACGGCATCCGCATCCGTGCATCGACCAGTACCTCGAGCTTCCGCAGGTTGGCGACGCTGGAGCGCCTGCTGGAGGAGGCCGCAGAGCGCATCGCGCGGCTGCGGCAGGAAATCGATGGTGGCCCCGATATTTCGAACCGCCGCATGCGGGCGGCCCGCGAACGTGCCCTGCGGGAATAGTGCGAACGGAGGAGAGAGCAGACCGATAGGTCCGCTCTCTCCATTTGCTCGATCCGCGCCTAGAAGCGCAGATCCATGCCGAGCAGAAGCGCCCAGCTGTTGCCACTGACAGCATTGGTCGGGCCCGACGCGTTGAACATCACCCCGCCGCCGGTCAGCTTCACGCCCGGTCCAAGCGCGTAATTGACGCCGATTTCCCATTTGTTGACGGTCTCAGAGCCGAACAGCAACGAGGTCGCGGGGTTGCCGTTGAAGCAGGTGCTGTTCACGCCCGGGACACCGCCGCAGCCGGCGGTGTTTAAGGTCTGAGCGAAGAAGCCGCTTTGGTTATTGAGCGCCGTGATGCTGGCCGAGCCGTTACCGTTGGTGTTGTAGAAGCCGGCCCACATGAACGACATCTGCCACGGACCGGTCTCGTACATAAGACCGGCAGTGTAGAAGCGGGTGTCGTTGTTGACGCCGGTGTAGTAGTTGGCACCGTAGCCGTTGTTGTCCCATCCGACCGCACCGCCGACGGTGAAGCCAGCATAACCGAACTGCGCGCCGACCACCCACTGCTTCCAGGGGCCGAGGTTGGCGCCCGTCGCGATATTGGAGCCGACCCCCGGGTTGAAGGCTGGGACGAAGTTCGCGTAGGCGAACGCACCGTACAGAGCGACGGTGAAGTCACCGAACTTGTTCAGGTAGTTGGCGCCGATATCGAACAGATCCTGCCAAGTGCTATCAGCGGTAGGGCAGTTGCCGATATTGGCAGGACCTTGAAAGCCGCACGAGCCGGCATTTTGGGTACCCAATATACCGGTGACGGCCTGGGCGCCGGCTGGAGTGGTGGACAATTTGGGAGAATAACCGACACCGATCTGCAGGCCCTGGAAGCGCGGCGTGAAGTAGTTGATGCGGTTGGTATCCTGCCAGATAGGCGCGATGGTCGTCGCCATCGTACGGCCGTAGGCCTTGTTGTTGAACATCATGGCCGCATTGGCCCAATTGTGGTTGTGCTGGATGGCGCCCCAGCCGATCAGGGCAGACGGCGTGCCGTAGTACATTCGATAGGACGCCGCGTCGCGGGCGCCCATCTCGACACGGCCCCAGTCGCCGAAGGCGAAGATGAAGGCTTCGTCGATCGTCTGGTTGGCGCCGGGGTTGACACCGGCAAGGCCGGCCCCGGTGCTCGGGTTCCACGCTTCGAGTTCCACGAGCACGCCGACCGACGTGCCGTTGTCGAGCTTGGTCTGGCCGGTAAAGTGGATTTCGCCCTCTTGCGTGAAGGCAAACCCCCTGTAAGTGGTGAGGGACCCGTTGAACGCATACGTCGAATCCACGTTTCCGGCCAGAGCATAGAAGGTATAATAACCTCCAATGCCGATCTTGATTGGATCGGCTGCCATGGCCGGGGCGGCCATCACTCCGCCGACGACCAAGGCGGTCGAGCCGAGTAGAAGCTTCTTCATCATTCTCCCTCTCTCATTGATCAGAGACTGGTACGTACCAAAAGGCCTGTCCGACCGGCGGAAGTGGAAGCCCGATAACTCGGCGACACACGGACCCCGCCAATACGGCCGCGCCAATAGAACACTTAGGCCAAACGAGGGTCAAGAAATGGACGCGCCAGCGCACGATTCTCCCCGCACCTGTGGCGTCTTTGTCACAATTTACGCAATGATTCCGACGCTCACGGAGCGCGTCCGCTATAGGAATCGTGCGCAAATGGTCATTTTAAGTCCTGATAAAATACTATATCCGATTACTTAAGTCTCTTAAAAGAACTATCAGTGATGCGCCATCCCGCCCCTTGTGTTTCCGATGACCTCGCGCTTTAGGTGCAACCCACGGCTATGATATCTTCATCAAATGAACTGATGGAAAGGCTGCAATGCCGGGTTCGCCCAATTCCGCCCTTGTAACTGTAATTTACGTTGGCTTGCTGGCTCTCGGCTTGTCGGCCTGCGGGAATCCCGATGCGGTGAGGGAAGACGATCGCCGGCATGGTACGTCCGGCGACGTGAAGCGTCAGATCAACCAGGGTCTGGGCGGGCGGGGCCGTGAGGATGGAAGCCTGTTCGGCCCGGGCGGCCTGTTCGGCTCCAAGCCCAAGGAACAGGCAGATGCCGGCACAGGCGTGGCGGTGAACGCCTATCTGTGGCGCGCCTCGCTCGACACCATCAATTTCATCCCGCTGGTCTCGGCCGATCCGTTCGGCGGGGTCATCATCACCGACTGGTACACCCCGGCCGAGACGCCCAATGAGCGCATGAAGGTCCAGGTCACCATCCTCGATCGCGAATTGCGGGCCGACGGCGTGCGCGTCTCGGTGTTCAAGCAGCAGACCTCGGCCCGGGGCGGCAACTGGGTCGACGCCCAGGTCGATCCGCGGACCAACATCGACATCGAGAACGCCATCCTTACGCGGGCGCGCCAGCTTCGCATCGCTGGCGGTTCCTGACGTCGCGCTACAACGCTTGACGATCGGGGCCGCAGCGGGCATCCGCTGCGGCCCCAGTCTTTTCCAGGCTAGACTCGCTTTTTTCGGGATCAGATCGTGTCTTCGACGCCCACCACATCCGCCGCGCCTGTGCGCTACAACTTCCGCGAAACCGAGGCCAAGTGGCAAAAGGCCTGGGAGGAGCGTCAGACCTTCCGCGCCCGCATGGATAAGGCGCGGCCCAAATATTATGTGCTCGAGATGTTCCCCTACCCGTCGGGGCGCATCCACATGGGCCACGTGCGCAACTATACGCAGGGCGACGTGATCGCCCGCTACAAGCGGGCCCGCGGCTTCAACGTGCTGCACCCGATGGGTTGGGACGCCTTCGGCCTGCCGGCCGAGAATGCCGCCATGGAGAAGAAGGTCCATCCCAAGAAGTGGACCTACGAGAACATCGCCACCATGAAGGCGCAGCTGAAGTCGATGGGCCTGTCGCTCGACTGGAGCCGCGAGCTGGCAAGCTGCGATCCGAGCTACTACCGCCATCAGCAGAAGATGTTCCTGGACTTCTGGAAGGCGGGGCTGGCCTACCGCAAGGAGGCGTGGGTCAACTGGGATCCCGTCGACAATACCGTGCTGGCCAACGAGCAGGTGATCGAGGGCAAGGGCTGGCGCACCGGCGCGCCGGTCGAGCGGCGCAAGCTCACGCAATGGAACCTCAAGATCACGCACTTCGCCGACGAGCTGCTGGAGCGTCTCGATACGCTCAATCGCTGGCCGGAGAAGGTGCGCCTGATGCAGGCCAACTGGATCGGCAAGAGCCGCGGCGCCCGCGTGTTCTGGCAGCTGGCCGACGCCTCGGGCGAAGATCGCGGCAAGCTGGAAATCTTCACCACGCGGCCCGACACGCTGTACGGCGCTTCGTTCGCCGCGCTGTCGGCCGAGCATCCGATCGTCATCGATCTGGCGGAGAAGGATCCCGGCCTGCAACACTTCATCGCTGAATGCCGCAAGACCGGCACGGCGGCGGCCGAGCTCGAGACCGCCGAGAAGATCGGCTACAAGCTGCCGCTGGTCGCCAGGCATCCGTTGATGCCGGGCAAGACGCTGCCGGTCTATGCCGCCAACTTCGTGCTGATGGAGTACGGCACCGGCGCGATCTTCGGCTGCCCCGGCCACGACGAGCGCGACCATGAGTTCGCGACGAAGTACGGCCTGCCGATCATCCCGGTGGTGATGCCCGAAGGCGCCGACGCCAAGAGCTTCAGCGTCGCCGCCGAGCCGTTCGTCGAGGACGGCGTGATCATCAACTCGGATTTCCTGGACGGCCTCACGGTCGAGGACGCCAAGGTCAAGGTCATCGAGCGGCTGGAGGAAATGGGCGTCGGCAAGGGCACGACGCAGTACCGCCTGCGCGACTGGCTGGTGTCACGCCAGCGCTACTGGGGCTGCCCGATCCCGGCCATCCATTGCGAGAAATGCGGCGTGGTGCCGGTGCCCGAGAAGGACCTGCCGGTCGAACTGCCGGAGGACGTCACCTTCGACCGCCCGGGCAATCCGCTCGATCGCCATCCGACCTGGAAGCACGTCGCCTGCCCGACCTGTGGCGGCGCGGCGCGGCGCGAGACCGACACCTTCGACACCTTCATCGATTCGAGCTGGTACTTCGACCGCTTCACCTCGCCGTGGCTCGAGACGGCGCCGTTCGATCGCGAGGAGAACAACTACTGGATGCCCGTCGACCAGTATATCGGCGGCGTCGAGCACGCGATCCTGCACCTGCTCTATTCGCGCTTCTGGACCCGCGCCATGCGCGAGGTGCAGATGACCAGCCGCGACGAGCCGTTCGAGGGACTGTTCACCCAGGGCATGGTCTGCCACGAGACCTATCGCGCCGCCGACGGCTCCTGGCTGTTGCCGGAAGAGGTCGAGCGGCTGGACGGCGGCAAGGTGGTGCGCGCCTCCGACAAGAGCCCGGTCGAGGTCGGCCGCTCGGAGAAGATGTCCAAGTCGAAGAAGAACGTCGTCGACCCGGACCAGATCATCCACGACTACGGCGCCGACACCGCGCGCTGGTTCATGCTGTCCGACAGTCCGCCCGAGCGCGACCTCGAGTGGACCGAAGCCGGCGTGACCGGCGCCTGGCGCTTCCAGCAGAGACTGTTCCGCATCGCCAGCGAGGCGATGGCCGAGCTGCCCGCCACCGGCACGCCCAAGCCCGCGTCCTTCTCCGACGCAGCGATGACGTTGCGCCGGGCCGCGCACAAGACCATCGCCGGCGTCTCGGCCGACATCGAGGCCTTCCACTTCAACAAGGCGGTGGCGCGGCTCTACGAACTCGCCAGCACCATCGACGGGCTGAAGCCCAAGGCCGCGGCCGAAAAATGGGCCAAGCGCGAGGCGCTGGAGATCTTCGTGCGGCTGACCGGGCCGATGACGCCGCACCTCGCCGAGGAGCTGTGGCAGGCGCTGGGGCACAAGTCGCTGCTGGCCGATTCGCCCTGGCCGCTGGCCGAGGACGCATTGCTGGTCGACGACACGGTGACCGTGGCGGTGCAGCTCAACGGCAAGCTGCGCGGCACGCTGCAATTGCCCAAGGACGCGGACAAGGCGGAGGCCGAGAAAGCGGCTTTGGCCCTGCCCGAGCTGGCGCGCGGCTTGGACGGCAAGACGCCCAAGCGGGTGATCGTGGTGCCGAACCGGATCGTCAACGTCGTGGTCTAGAGGCACACCTCACCCTGAGGAGCCGCGCATCGCGCGGCGTCTCGAAGGGTGGCAAACCGCGTGGTATCACGTCCTTCGAGACGCGTCGCTACGCGACGCTCCTCAGGACGAGGTCCGTATTGAAGATCGAGACGCGCCAGGTCGAAGCCTTCCTCAAGAAGCCGGATCCCAAGATCCGCGGCGTGGTCGTCTACGGCAATGACGACGGGCTCATCGCCGAGCGCGCGCTCACGCTGGCCAAGACCGTGTGCGAGGACCTGAAGGATCCCTTCCGCGTCGTCGATATCGCGGGCGACGTCTTGAAGAACGATCCGGCGCGGCTTGCCGACGAGTTCGGCGCCATGTCGCTGATGGGCGGTCGGCGCGTCGTCCGGGTGCGGCCGGCGGGCGAGGAGACGACGGCGGCGCTGGAGAACCTGGTCGAGGCGGCGGCAGGCGACGCACTGGTCGTGATCGAGGGCGGCAACCTCACGCCGCGCTCGGGCCTGCGCACGCTCGCCGAGACCGAGGCCTGCCTGGCGGCGCTGCCCTGCTACATGGACAACGAGGCCGCCCTCGAAGGCCTGGTCGAGAGCGCCGCCCGGGCACAGGGCCTCTCCGTCGAGCCCGATGCCTTGGAATGGATCGTCGAGCGGCTGGGCGGCGATCGCGGCCAGAGCCGCAGCGAGATCGACAAACTGTTGCTCTACAAGGAAGGCGACGGAGCCAAGACGGTCTCGCTCGACGATGCGCTCGCCGTGCTGGGCGACACCGCCGCCATCGGCGTCGACGACGTCGTCGCCGCCACCTTCGACGGCGAGCTCGCGGCCCTCGACCGCGCACTCGACCGCGTCTTCGCCGAAGGCGGCAATCCCGTGCAGCTCGTGCGCGCCCTGCAGCGCCACACCGACCAGCTCCATCTGGTGGCGGGCCACGCCGCCAACGGCGGCAACCTCGAAGGCGCGATGTTCAAGGCGCGCGGCCTGCCGCGCGGCGGGCCGGTGCGCCAGCGCTTCGAACGCCATCTGCGCGCCTGGCCTCTCGGCCGCCTCGGCTCTGCCCTGCAGGTGATCCTGAAGGCCGAGCAGGAGTGCAAGTCGACGGGCTATCCCGACGAGGTGATTGCGCGCAGGCTGTGCCTGGCGCTGGCGTCGTCGGCCCGGTCGGCCCGCCAGCGCCGCTGACGCGGAGGAAACCATGAAGCTTGGACTCGTCGCTCTTCTGGCAGCCGCGCTGTTGCCGGCGGCGGCAATCGCCCAGACATCGACGGCCGACATCGCCCAACGCACCGAGCTTCATGCCATCCCGAGCATGACCTTGAGCGACGGCGACTTCCTCACCGGCAAGGACGGCACCGCGGTGACGGTGACCGGCCAGCTCCGCGTCGCCCAAGGGACGGGGCGTCTGCCTGTCGTCGTGCTGATGCACGGCTCGGGCGGCATGGGACCGAACATCGATGCCTGGAGCCGGCTGTTCAACGCCATGGGCGCGTCGACCTTCGCCATCGACGGCTTCACCGGCCGCGGCCTGGTCTCGACGTCCAGTAACCAGGCCCAGCTCGGCCGGCTGAACTTCATCCTCGACATCTATCGTTCGCTCGACATCCTGGCCAGGCATCCCCGGGTCGACCCGCAGCGCATTGTGCTGATGGGATTCTCGCGCGGCGGCCAGGCAGCGCTGTTCGCGAGCCTCGCGCGCTTCCACAAGATGTGGAACAAGTCGGGCGCTGCATTTGCGGCCTACATCCCGTTCTACCCCGACTGCTCGACGAGCTACATCGACGACACCGATGTCGGCACGACGCCCATCCGGATATTCCACGGCATCGCCGACGACTACAATCCGGTCGCCTCTTGCAAGGCCTACATGGCGCGCCTGAAGAGTGCGGGGCGGGACATCGAACTCACCGAATATGCCGACGGCCAGCACGGCTTCGACACACCTTTGGGACCGCCGGTGGTGGTCGCCAAGGGCTCGCAGACGGTGCGCGCCTGCACCATCAAGGAAGGGCCGGCCGGCGTGCTGGTCAACACGGCGACCGGTGCACCCTTCGCCTACACCGATGCCTGCGTGCAGCTCGACCCGCATGTCGGCCGCAATGCCGCCGCCACCGCCGCCGCGCAGGCAGCGGTCGGCGACTTCGTGCGTACGCTGTTCAAGCTGAAGTAGGTCAGCCCTTCTTGCCGCCGCCGGTGAGAGGAATGGCGGCCTGGTCGGTCAGGACCAGGAAGGTGAAGCTCTCCTCGATGTAGAGCCGCACGCGCTCCAGGTCGTGGTCGAGATAGCCGATCGAGAAGTCCTGGCCGACCGAGAGCTCGAAGTCGCCGCCACGCTTGGACAGCACGAGGCCGCCGTCGAGCCCGGCCGCCCAGACGATCTCGCCGTCGACCAGCCGCTGGACGTGATTCAGGATCGGATAGCCGCTGTCGGTCCGTGCGGCGAGGTCCTTGTAGAGCTGCTCGTTCAGTACAACGGCGAAGGGGCCTTCGATGCCGTCATCGCGCAGCTTGGTCAGTGCGGCCGACACCGCGCCCGGATAGTCGGCGTGGCTGGTGCCGAGCGGCACCGCGCTGGACGCCGAAGCTTCGCAAATGCCGGTGATGTGGGCGGCCTTGTAGCCGTGGAAGATCGCGCGGTCCTCGGCGATGGCGATCTGGCGCGCCGCGGCGATCACCGGATCGAGGTCCGGATCGCGCGCGCCGCGATCGATGGCATCGAGCTCCGCGCGCGCCACCTCGAAGGGAATGCGCAGCTCGACCAGCGGCTGGATGCGGCGCAGCCGCGCCTGCACATCGGGCCCATTCGCCGGCGATGCGATGGGATCGGCACGGCCGAGCTCGACCTCGGATTCGTCCCAGCCCAGCGGGCCGCGGAAGTCGACGACGCGACGCCCGGCCAGCATGCCGCGCAGGGTGCGTTTGGCTTCCTTCTCGATCTCTTCCCAGCCGGCTTCGGTGATCGGCGCGCGATCACGGAAAAGATGGTTCTTCATTTCGCACTCTCCCCCTTGTCCGATCGCAGACTGCCGATGCCCAGGCTGCCGTCGTCATCATTCGCGCCGGCGCCGGCGATGTCGCCGCCGCCCTTGTCCTCCATGATCGCCTCGATACCGGTGATCGGCCCGTCAGTGAACAGGAAAGTCTCGAGATGCCGCGACAACGTCGGATCGCTGCGGCGCAACCATTCCAGGGCCATCGCCGCGTGCTCCTTCTCCTCGTCGCGATTGTGCTCGAGAATGGCGCGCAGCTCGGCATTGTCGGTCGCCTTGGCGCGCTGATTGTACCAGTCGACGGCCTCCAGCTCCTCCATCAGCGAGACGATGGCGCGGTGCTGATCGATGACCTGCGGTCCGAGCTTGCCGGCGTCCTCGTGCAGCGATTCGCTAGACATGGAAAAACCTCCGACGTTCGCGCGAACACTAGTCCGCCCGGCTGGATCGGTAAACGTTGCCTTCTGTTCGCTGGTTGCAGACCTGCCTGGAGCATTAGTCCGGTCGTCGAGCGGAACGCACGCATGGTCGCCGTGCACGGTGCGATCGACGCCAAGAGGCGGCCGTTAGCGAAACGGATCGAGGATGGTCAGATCGCCGATGCGTCGTCCATGGCTCATGTCTTCCGACAGAAGCAGCCGACAGCCAAGCGCCTGGGCCGCTGCAATGATGGCGCTGTCCCAATAGGAGAAGCCGTGCGCCCGATCGATCTCCAATGCCGACGTCACGATGGCGAGCGAGATCTCCTGTACGGGAAATCGCGACCAGGCGCGGACCAATCCCGACGCGATATCGTGCGGCAGGGCATCGCGGCGGGTCGAGCGCGTCGCCTGGACATAGAATTCCTGGAGCACCTGCGCTGAAAGGCCAAGATCGTCCGCCGCCAACAGTGCAACGGCGCGGTCGCGCTTGGCTGCCTCGGCGGGATCGCGGCTGATCGAATAGAGCAGGATGTTGGTATCGATGAAGCGACGCGCGGGCATCGCTGTTCAGCGCCGACGGTCGTGAATTTCGTCGCGAGGCAACCGATCACTGGCGCTGAATGCAACAACTCGATCACGCAGCGAGCGCTCGAGCTTCTCCAGACGCTCGAACTCGGATTCGCTTCCCGCGAGATCGACCAGGTAGCGCTTCACCAAGGCCGAGACGGATGTTTCCAGTTCGGCGGCACGTATGCGGGCTCGCCGATAGGTCTCATCGTCCAGTGTGACTGTGATATTCTTCACAGTTCCACATATATGCTGCAGCCGGTAGTTCTTCAACAGCCCTTTAGCCATCGAAACCTTGCCCGCATGGCGACGAGCAGGCCGGCACCGAACGCGCCGATACCGACAGCGACCGCAGCGAAGGCGAGGATGGCGCTGCCGGCGAGCGCCAAGGCGAGCCAGGCGCCGCCGACGATCAGCACGAGGCGCAGCGCCGCCAGGGCAAACGGCTTGCCGACGAAGCCGATGCCGAGGCAGGCGAAGTAGCAGGCGAGACCCGCGCCGGTCAGCGGGAACACGGCGGCCTGGCTGAGGAGGTAGAGCGCGCCGATGTCCCGGATCACGGGGTCGGAAGTGAAGAGTCCCATCCACTGTCGGCCGAACAGGGCGACGACCGTGAAGACGAGGCCGATGGCCGCCGCCACCGCGGCACCCGTCCAGGCCGCGCGCTCGGCGCGCGCGAAGTCTCGCGCCCCCGCGGCCGTCGCCACCATGGTGATGACGGCCGAGCCGAAGGCAAAGGTGATGGGATACTGCAGCAGCTCCAGGCGGTTGGCCGCGCCGTAGGCGGCGACGGCGGAGCTGCCCAACGCGGAGATGATGCCGGCGACGAAGAAGGTCGAGACCTGGAAGAGGGTGGCGGCGGCAGCCGACACGACGCCAACGCCCAGAATGGCCGCCGCCTCGTCACGGCGCAGGCGGATGGCGTCGAGGCGCAGCCGGACCAGGGCCTGACGCGACAACAGATGAACGAGCAGCACGGTCGCGCCGACGCCGTAGGCGGCCACCGCCGCCAGCGCCGCGCCGACGATGCCCAACGCCGGAAAGGGACCCCAGCCCAGGATCAGCGCCGGCGACAGGGCGAGATGGAAGGCCTCGCCGATGGCGATGGCGAAGGCCGGCACCATCATGTTGCCGGCGCCGCGCGAGACGTTGGCCAGAAGGTTCATCAACCAGACGAGGACCGCGCCGCCGAACATCACGGCGCCATAGAGCACCGCCATCTCGACCGGCCCAGCGGCGAGGCCCATGGCGCCGTAGAGGGTGGGACCGGCGGCCAGCATCAAGGCCGTCGTAAGCGCCCCGCCGATCAGCGCAATCGCGACGGCGACGCCGGCGAGCGATGCCGCGCGCGCGTGATCGCCGGCGCCCAGGGCACGGCCGATCGCCGAGGAGACGCCCGAGCCGACGCCCGATGCGGTCGCCGTCTGCAGGATCAGGAACAGCGGGAACACGACGGCGACACCTGCCAGCGCATCGCCGCCCAGCCACGACACGAAGATCGCGTCGGCCGTCAGGAAGGTGATGCGAGCGGCAGCCTCGCCGATGTTGGGTGCCGCGAGCGACAGCAGCAACGGCAGGACGGGTGCTTCGAGAATGCGTTGGGTGCGACTGGACAGGACGGCCATGACGCCAAGGTGAGAGCGTCGCGTCGGCTGGTCGATTACCTCGCCGGTAATTCCCTCACGTTGTCATCCCGAGCGCAGCGAGGGACCTTTTGTGTGGTCTTAAAGGTCCCTCGCTGCGCTCGGGATGACAGTTACCGCCGCGTCAGCCGCTCCACGACCGTGTCGAGCTGATCGAAGTCGCGGATCTCCAGGGTGAGCAGGCTCTGCTCGCCCAGCCCGCGCAGTTTCAGATCGGCCTTGAGGCCCAGCGCCTCCTCGATGCGTTTCTCCAGCGCCTTGGTATCGGCGCTCTTGCTGCTGCCGCCACCACCACTCGCCTTGGGCCGCACACCTTTGGGCTTGGACTTGAGCTCGCCGCCCAAACGCTCGAGATCGCGCGCCGTCAGCTTCTCGTCGATCGCGCGCTGCGCCATGACCAGCGGATCGGGGACGCCGATCAGGGCGCGCGCCTGGCCGGCGCTGAGATCGCCGCGCCGGATCATGTCCTGCACCGCGCCCGGCAGATCGAGGAGCCGGACCGTGTTGGCGACGTGCGGGCGGCTCTTGCCGATCGTCTTGGAGATCTCTTCCTGGGTCTGCTTGAATTCGTCGGCCAGGCGGCGATAGCCCAGCGCCTCGTCGATCGCCGTGAGGTCGGAGCGCTGCAGGTTCTCGATCAGGCCGAGCTGCAGGGCGTCCTGGTCGCCCATGGTGCGCACCACCACAGGCACTTCGTGCAGCTGCGCCTTCTGCGCCGCGCGCCAGCGCCGCTCGCCGGCGACGATCTCGTAGGCATCGGGTTGTCCTGCGACAGGCCGCACAAGGATCGGTTGCAGCAAGCCGAATTCCTTCACCGAGTCGACCAGCACCTCCATGTCCTGGAAGGTGGTGCGCGGCTGCATCCGGCCGGCCTTGAGCTGGCCGATCGGCAAGGTGAGCGGCGCGCGAGCGGGCGCAGGCCGCGTCGCTGCAGGCGCTTCCGCCGGCGGCGATGATGATGGTGGTGGCGGTGCTGCTGCTTGTGGCGCGGGCGCTACGGTGACGGCGACTTCATCGTCGCCCAGAAGCGCGGAGAGCCCGCGGCCCAGGCCGCGCGGCTTAGGAGGCAGGCTCATGAGTGGCCTCGACGGTTGCATTGCGCCGACGGCGGATGAACTCGCTCGCCAGCAGGATGTAGGCCTGCGCGCCGGCGCAGGCATTGTCGTAGATCAGCACCGGCAGGCCGTGCGACGGCGCCTCGGCGATGCGCACATTGCGCGGGATGGTCGTTCCGAACACCAGCTCACCGAAATGCGCGCGCACGTCCGCCTCGACCTGCTGGCTGAGCGTCATCCGGCGATCGACCATGGTCAGCACGACGCCCGCGATATGCAGCTTGGGATTGAGACCCTTACTGATCCTCGCGACGGTGTTGGACAGCGCACCGATGCCCTCCAGCGCCAGGAACTCGGCCTGCAGCGGCACCAGGATCGCATCGACGGCGACCAGGGCGTTCAAGGTGACGAGCCCGAGCGAGGGTGGGCAGTCGATCAGGATGGTGGTCCAGCGCTCGCGCGCGTCGGTGCCGGGCGCGTTGAGGGCGTCGTCCAGGCGGTGCTCGCGCCGTTCGACGTCTATGAGCTCGATCTCCGCGCCGGCCAGGGAGACCGAAGCGGGCATCACCGACAATCCCGGGATCTGGGACGGCCGGACGCAATCGGCCAAGGGCGACAGGCCGAGCAGGAATTCATAGGAACCGGGTGAGCGCTCATTTCTTGCGATGCCCAACCCGGTGGAGGCGTTGCCCTGGGGATCGAGATCGACCAGCAGCACCGTCTCGCCGACGGCGGCGAGCGCAGTGGCGAGATTAATCGCTGTCGTGGTCTTGCCGACGCCGCCCTTTTGGTTGGCGATCGCGAACACCTGCTGTCGCGGTGTAGGAGCCGATTCTGAGGATGACGGCGTCACGGTCTGTTATGCTGCTGAGGGGTTGGCAGGGAATGTCCCAGTCCTTCATGGCCTCGGTCAACTCCGCCTGCCACCCCTTACCCTTGTGGAAAAGGCAAATAGCGGTATCGGTACGGTGCCGGTCCGCCCAGCGCAGCAATTGACCAAGCGGCGCCAGGGCGCGGGCCGTCACGACGTCGGCATTGTCAGCCGGCGCCTCTTCGATACGGCCGATGACCACCCGCGGCGGCTTCTTCAACCCCATGCGCCTGGCAGCCTCGCCTAGGAAGGCGGCCTTGCGAGCGTCGACCTCGATCAGCGTCATATCGAGGTCCGGGCGCAGGGAGGCCAGGACCAGGCCGGGGAATCCGCCGCCACTGCCCAGGTCGGCGAGGGTTTTAGCGTCGCGGGGGACCAGGGGCGCGAGCTGCGCCGAATCGAGGACATGCCGGGTCCAAACGTCCTCGATGGTCGTTCGGCCGACGAGATTGATGGCTTTTTGCCAGCGGACCAGGGTACCGACCAGGACTTCGAGCTGACCCGATGTTTCACGTGAAACATCGACCCCGAGCTCCCGCATCCTCATCCGGAACAAGTCGAGATCACTCATCGCACCACCTCACCCTGAAGAGCGCGCGCAGCGCGCGTCTCGAAGGGTGGGCGACACCATCACTGCGGCCCACTCTTCGAGACGCATCGCTGCGCGATGCTCCTCAGGGTGAGGTAGGGAGCGAAATCCGCCGCAGCTCACCAGATCGGTGCGGGTTTTGGCCTCGGCTGGGATCAGGGGCAGATGAGTCGGATCAAGAACATGCTTGGTCCAGACGTCTTCAATGGTCGCCCGGCCGACGAAATTGACGGCCTTTCGCCAGCGGACCGGGGTATAGACCAGGGGTTCAAGATGGTCTGATGTTTCACGTGAAACATCGATCCCCGGCCTTTGCATCCCTTTCATGAACAGGTCGGGACCACTCATCTCAGCCCATCTCACCCTGAGGAGCGCGCGCAGCGCGCGTCTCGAAGGGTGGGCCAACACCGTCACTGCGGCCCACCCTTCGAGACGCATCGCTACGCGATGCTCCCCAGGGTGAGGCGGGACGTGGACGCTCGCCAAGGTCAGGCCGCCCGGCGGCGGACGTACTTCAGGAGGCCGACGAGAGCGGCCGGAGTGATGCCCGAGATCCGCGCCGCTTGGCCGAGGGTCGCCGGCCGGTGAGTCTCGAGCTTCTGCCGCACCTCGTTGGACAGACCGCCAACCGCACGATAGTCGAGGTCGGCCGGAAGCTCCAACGCCTCGTCCCGGCGATAGGCCGCGATATCCATCCGCTGCCGATCGAGGTAGCCGTCGTAGCGGCTATCAATGGTCAGCTGCTCCGCGATATCTGCGGAGACCGACCCGAGCTCCGGCCAAAGGTCGACCAGCCGGTCCCAGCCGAACTCGGGATAGGCCAGCAGATCCAAGGCCGACCGCGGAACACCGTCTTGATTGATGGTGATGCCACGCCTGGCCAGGGCTGAAGGGCTGAGCTTCAAGCCGGCCGCCAGATTGCGGGCTTCGGCCAGCGCCGATTGTTTCACGTGAAACACTCGCTGACGCTCGCCCTGGATACAGCCGATCTCCAGGCCACGCGGGGTCAGCCGCCGGTCGGCGTTGTCGGCGCGCAGCCACAGACGATACTCTGCCCGCGATGTGAACATCCGATAGGGCTCGGTGACGCCCAGGCTGACCAGATCATCGATCAGGACGCCTAGATAGCCCTCGGCCCTGTCGACGATGAACGGCTTGGACAGCGCTGCATTCAGACCCGCAACAAGCCCCTGGGCGGCCGCCTCTTCATAGCCCGTCGTGCCATTGATCTGCCCAGCCATGTATAGGCCGGGGATCCGGCGTGTTTCCAACGTGGCTTTGAGCTCGCGCGGATCGATATGGTCGTATTCGATGGCATATCCTGGCCGGCGCATGACTGCGTGCTCGAGGCCGGGAATGGTCCGTAGCATCTCCAGCTGTATTTCCCGCGGCAGGGACGTAGAAATACCATTGGGATAGACAGTATCGTCATCGAGCCCCTCGGGCTCGAGGAAGATCTGGTGCCGGTCCCGTTGGCCGAAGCGCACGACCTTGTCCTCGATCGACGGGCAGTAGCGCGGTCCCACGCTTTCTATGACGCCCGAATACATCGGCGCGCGATGCAGGTTGGCGCGGATGATGGCATGAGTGGCCGGCGTCGTTGCCGTGATGTGGCAGGCGATCTGCGGCGTCGTGATCCTGTCGGTCAGGTAGGAGAAAGGCTGCGGCGGCTGATCGCCGTCCTGACGCTCCAGGCCGGCATAGTCGATGGTGCGGCCGTCGAGCCTGGCCGGCGTCCCGGTCTTGAGGCGGCCGAGAGCGAATCCGAGCCGATGCAACGTCTGCGCGAGCAAGGTCGAAGGTTCCTCAACCCCATCACCACGCGCTCGACCGGCGGAGATTCGCGTTTCACCGCAGTGAATCAAGCCTCGCAGGAAGGTGCCCGTCGTCAGGATGACGCGGGCCGCGCCAATTTCCGCGCCCGATTCCGTGAGCACGCCAGAACACGCATTGCGCGTATCTAGAATAATGTCTGCAACCGCATCGGCGCGAATTTCCAGATTGGCCTGCTCGGCCAATAGCGCCTGCATGGCTTGGCGATAGAGCTTGCGATCGGCCTGGGCACGCGGCCCCCGCACAGCGGGTCCTTTTGAGAGATTGAGTGTCCGGAACTGGATTCCGGCGCGGTCGATGGCCCGGCCCATGACGCCGTCCAGGGCATCGATCTCGCGCACCAGATGGCCCTTGCCCAGCCCGCCGATGGCGGGATTGCAGGACATCTCGCCGATCGTCTCCACCCGATGAGTAAGGAGCAGCGTGCGTGCGCCCAGCCGCGCCGCCGCCGCGGCCGCCTCGCAGCCGGCATGGCCACCGCCCACCACGATCACATCATAGGGAAATGCCCGCATGGCGGGCCTTTTAAGCGCCGCCTCAGCCTTGGTCCAGATGACTCGTGTCGTTGACCCGCTGCACCACCACATCACCCGCGGCGGAGACCTCTATCTCGTTCAGCGTGCAGGGGTCCTGGACCAGGCGCCAATAGGCGGCCAGCGGCATGTCCAGGAGTTGCATCAACAGCACGCGGTTCACGCTGTCATGGCCGACCAGCACCACCGTCTGCCCGGGAAAGTGCTGCAGCACCTCGCGCAGCACATCGGTCGTCCGCGCCATGACGTCCTGCAGCGCTTCTCCCTTGGGAAAGCGCGTGAGATGGGGCGCCGAGTACCACTGACGGTAGGCGTCGGGACTCTCGGCCTTGACCTCGTCGTGGGTGCGCATCTGCCAGGCGCCGTAGTCGATGTCGCCCAACCCGTCGCGCACTTCGCCCTTGATGCCGCAGGCCTTTGCGATCCTGCCTCCTGTCACCACGCAGCGCTGCAGCGGACTGGTGAACACGGCGACGGGTTCCCAGTTGGCAGCGATGCGTTTGGCCAGTGCATCGGCCTGGCCCAGCCCGCGCTCGGTCAGGGGCAACTCGGCGCGGCCGCGAAACCGCGCCGGCCTGATGCCTTCGACATGGCCGTGACGGGTCAGCAGGATCCTGGTCATGCGCCGACTGTACCAGCCGGCGCGTAGTCGTCGCTCAGCTTTTCAGACGGCGGCAAAGAGCGGGAACGCCATACCACAGACTGGCCAGCAGCAACGCCGTCCCGGCGGCAACCATCGCCGCCTGATCGCGATCATTCAGGATGAGACGGGCGATAAGATAGGTGTCGAGACAGACGCCTGCAATCAGCGGCAACATGGCAACCGTGAGCAGCGTCGAGGACAGGTCGACGAAGCGTCGCGAAACACAACCGCGCTCGACCTGGCGATGATAGGCCGCGGGCGTCATCACCAGGCCCATGGCCAGCGCTATCAGCAAGAAGGCTCCGAGATGGATGACCTGCTCGCTGGCGGTGAATTCCTGGAAGCGCTGGTTGAACACGGCAACGAGTTGGAAACCCAACACCGCCTGCACGCCGGGCAGCACCATGCGTGCCTCGTCGGTGACGTGGGTGGCCTCTTCTTCGAGTGTCTCGTAGTGGACCTGCTTCATTTGCTTGCCTTGAATGCCTTGCCGCCGACCTTCAAAAGCTTGCGCGCCCGCTTTGGGTCGCCGTGCCGCAACACGCGCAGCTCCTTGCCGTCGAGGCCGGCATAGTGGGTGAAGAAGGATTCGATCTCCGGCAGCAGATGCGGCCGCAGGTCGTCGAGATGCTTCACCTGCTGGTGGTCGTGCGCCAGCGTGGCCACGGCGAAAAACCGGTCGTTACGCTTCCATGGCTTGCGCCTCTCTTTCTGCTCGACTTCCAGCACGCCGATCAGTCGCGCCGTCACCACACACCCCGCCGGCACGGCGGTGTCGAGGAACACCAGTACGTCGAGCGGATCCCCGTCCTCGCCGCGGGTCGACGGGAAGAACCCGAAGTCGTGGGGAAAGGCCAGGCCTTCGGCGAGGGTCGCGCCGAGCCGAATGACATCGCGCTCGGGGTCGTACTTGTACTTGTTGCGACTGCCCCGTGGCGTTTCGACGACAACGGTCAGATCGCCGCTGTCCTTGTCGACCAGCGGCAGGCGATCCAGTGCCATGGCGCGCTCCAAGGGATTGGACGTTTGCGTCGGCAACGTGACAGCCGGTGGCCCAGTTCCGGATCTTTGACGCTGGGGGCGCGTCATGGTCTTCCGGACCGCGAGCTTCCAGCTCGCTCATGATTCATGAGCGCGCAGGGAGGTCGCGTCTGACGCGACCCAGCGCGCGGTCCGGAAGACTATGAGATGACGCGCGCCCCAGCTGTTCAGACCCAATCCCGCAGGATCCGCTCCGTCGTCGTCGCCTCGATCTGCGAGTTGTAGCGGTCGCGATAGAGTCTCATCAGGGCGTCGTGGGTCGCGTCGTTGGCGCTGCACAGCGCGTCGTCGGGCAGCACCACACGAAAGCCGAGATCGATCGCCGCCATCACCGTGGCCAGCACACAGACATCGGTTTCGCCGCCGGTCACGATCAGCGTCTCTATACCGTGGCGACGCAGCGAATGGGCGAGCGGGGGATGGGCAAGAGCCGAATAGACGGTCTTGTTCAAGACCTTTGCCGGCGGCACCAGCTTGCGCAACGGCTCGACCAGCTCGAGCAGCTGCGGATCGATACGATCGCGGGTCATCGATCGCCAGCGCTTATAGTAGTCGTGCCACGCCCCGGCCGCGTGCTCGGGATCCTGCGGAGGAATGAAGCGGGTGAAGATCGCGCGGTCCGGATGACGCTCGGCGATCTGCAGTACATTGGGCAACACCTTGGGCAGCCACGGAACGAACCATTCCGTCGGTTCGGCAAACAGGCGTTGCATGTCGACGGCGATGTGGATCGCCGTCCGGTCGAGTTTGGTCATGGTCTTCCGGACCGCGAGCCTCCGGCTCGCTCTTGCTCACGAGCGAGCCGGAGGCTCGCGGTCCGGAAGAGCATGATCAAGCCGCACGCTTGCGCGACCCCGGCTTCTTCCGTCGCCCGTGCGCGGTCAAAAAGCGATCGGCCTTGTCGCGCGACGGCCCGCCGCCGCCCTTCAGGCTTCGGCGCAGGGCATCCATCAGGTCGACCACCTTCTCCTCTTCCTCGGGCTCCTCGCTCCGCACCACTTCCTCGCCCTTGGCCTTGCGCTTGATCAGGTCGCGCAGCGCGTCCTCATAGCGGTCCTTGAACTCGCTGGGGTCGAATTCGGCCTCCTGCTGCGCGATGATCTTTTCGGCAATCTCGAGCATGCGCGCGTCCGGCTTGGGCAGATGGCGGTCGAACACCTCGGCCGTCGAGCGGATCTCGTCGTGCGTGCGCAGCGTCGTCAGCAGGATGCCACCTTCCCGCGGCTCCAGGGCACAGATGCGCTCGCGCTGGTGCATCACCAGGCGACCCAGCGCTACCTTGTCCTGCTTCTCCATGGCGGCGCGGATCACGGCGTAAGCCTCGATGCCCGTCTTGCCCGCAGGCGCCAGATAGTATGGCTCGTCCCAATAGATTCGGTCGATCGACGACGCATCGACGAATTCCTCGATGTCGATGACACGTGTCGATTCCAGCTTCACCGCGTCCAGCTCCTCCGGCTCGAACAGCACGTACTTGTTCTTCGAGACCGCAAAGCCTTTCACCAGTTCGGAACGGTCGACGACCTTGCCGGTGCCGGCGTCGACCGTCTGCATGCGGATGCGGTTGTTGGTCTTGGGGTTGATCAGGTTGAAGTGGACGTCGGCGGCACGCTCCGTGGCGGTGTAGACCGCCACCGGGCAGGTCACCAGAGAGAGCCGGAGATGTCCTTCCCAGGTCGGCCGCATCGCCCGTTTCTGCGCGCTGCCGTTGTGGGTCTTGCGTCGGGCCTTGGCCATGATGTCCTCACGACTTGGATTTGATCAGCCGTTCGATGGCGGAGCGCAGCGAGGTTGCCGATTTGGCATAGGTCGCCCACGGCTTGCTCTTCTTCAAGAGCGCCGGCGCGGTGCGGATGGTGAACTTCCCGGGAGCGAGGCCCGCCTTCACTTGCGACCAGTTGAGTGGCATCGACACAGTGGCTCCCGGTCGGGCGCGCGTCGACATCGGCGCCACCGCCGTCGATGTCCGGTCGTTGCGCAAATAGTCGAGGAAGATGCGGCCGCTGCGTTCTTTCTTGGCCATGTTCAGCACGAAGCGGTCGGGTTCGTCCTCGGCAAGCTGCCGGCAAATCTCCCGCGCGAAAGTCTTGGCCGCATCCCAATCCGGACTTTTCGGATCGGCGGTAAGCGGGGTGACGACATGCAGGCCCTTGCCGCCGGTGGTCTTGCAGAAGGCCTTCAGCCCCAGCGCCTCGAGCCGCTTGCGGACGTCGAGAGCGCCCTTGACCACCTCGTTGAACTTCACGTCAGGCGCCGGATCGAGATCGAAGACCAGGCGGCCCGGCAACTCCGGCTCACCGGGCTGGCAATTCCAGGGGTGGAGCTCAGTGGCGCCAAGCTGGGCCACCGCCGCCAGCCCCTCGACGCGATCAATCTGCAGGTAGGGCTTGCGATCGCCACGCACCTTGACCTGTTCGAGCAAATGGGACGTGCCAGGTGCTGCGTGGCGCTGGAAGAAATTCTGGTCACCGTTGATGCCGTCGGGCGTGCGTACGAGAGAGCAGGGACGACCCTCGAGGTGCTCGATCATCCAGTCGCCGACCGTCTCGTAGTACCGCGCCAGCTCGAGCTTGGTGACCGGCGGCATCTCGTCGGGCCACAACGGCTTGTTGGGGTTGGAGATCGAGACGCCCATCACCATCGCCGGCCCGCCACCCGTTGTGACGCCGCGAGACTTCGCACGTTTGGCTTTCGGGACCGGCTTGGCCATCTTCGCCTTCTCTGGTTTCACCGCCTCCTCGGCTTCGACCTCCTCGGCCGGCTTGTCGGCGCGAAGCCCCTTGAAGGCAGCCTGACGCACATTGCCGTCCGCGGTCCAGCCGGCGAATTCGATCTCGGCGACCAGCTCGGGCCGCGCCCAGTGGATGCCGGTTTCCTTGCGCGGGCTGGCGCCGGGTGCGAACGGACTGGTCTTGCTCTCGACCTCGCGCAGGCGCGGCATCAGCTTGCGCATGATGGCCTCGCCGAAGCCGGTGCCGACGCGACCGACGGAAACCAGCTTCTGGTCCTTACCGTGCCCGCGATGCACGCCGACCAGCAGCGAGCGCATCCGTTTGCCTTCGCTGGTCCAGCCGCCGATCACCACCTCGTGACCGGCGCGGCACTTGGTCTTGACCCAGCTGCCGACGCGGCCGGAGCGGTAGGGCGCATCGAGCTCCTTGGAGACGATGCCTTCCAAATGCATGCGACAGGCCGATTCCAGCACCGCGTCGCCCGCCGTCTCGAAGTGCTCGACATATTGCAGGCCGGCATGCTTGCCCTTCAGTCCATCGAGCACCTCCTGCAGGCGCGCCTTGCGATCGCGCAGGGGCAGGGCGCGCAGATCCTCGCCCTCGGCGAACAACAGGTCGAAGGCAAAGAAGACCAGTTTTCCTGATTCTCCTTCGGAGAGGGCGGCCTGCAAGGCGGAGAAGTCGGGCGCGCCGTGGGCGTCGAGCGCCACCGCCTCGCCGTCGATCATGCAGCCCGGCAGCTTCTCCGCCTGCCTGGCGATCGCCTCGAATTTCCCCGTCCAATCCAGGCCCTTGCGCGTGCGCAGGCGTGCCTTGCCGTCCTCGACGCGCAGCTGCAGGCGATAGCCGTCGAACTTGACCTCGTGCGCCCAACCGGATTGCGCCGGGGCGCGCTCCACGAGCTTGCAGAGCTGCGGTTCGACGAAGCCCGGCATCCGCGAGATCTTGCGCGGCTTGGTTTTGATTTCTTCGAGGGCCGCCTTGTCGCCGCCGCCCTCCTTATTGCCTTGCCAGACCGCGCCCGCCGAGCGCCGCTTTGAGGTCATGAACGGGGTCGGCGCGCGCCCTTTGCCGATCGCGATCTCGTCCAAGGTGCGCCCTGAAGCGACCGATGTCTCGTTGTCGTGCAGGATCGCATCGTCATCGCCCTCATGGGCAGCTTCATCGCGATGCTTGATCAGCAGCCAATTGGACTTCTTGCCACTGCCGCCTTTGCGATCCCATTTCATGCGCACCAGGACCCAGCTGCCGTGCAGGCGCTCGCCCTCGAGCACGAATTTGAGGTCGCCCTTCTTCAGGCCCTCCTGCGGATCGCCGATCGGTCTCCAGTAACCGCGGTCCCAGAGCTGCACCGTGCCGCCGCCATACTGGCCCTCGGGAATGATGCCTTCGAAGTCGCCATAGTCGAGCGGATGGTCCTCGGTCTGCACCGCCAGCCGCTTGACCGCGGGATCGAGCGACGGTCCTTTGGTGACTGCCCACGACAGGAAGACGCCGTCGAGCTCGAGCCGGAAGTCGTAGTGCAGGCGCGTGGCATCGTGCCGCTGGATGACGAAGCGCAGCTCCTGGGAAGAGGCCACAGCCTCCTTCCCCGAAGGCTCGTCGGTCTGGCTGAAATCGCGCTTGGCGCGATAGGTGGCGAGGCCGTCTTTGCGCAAAGGATGCAACCTATGGCGTTCCGATGGAAAACGACGCTTGCGGCGAGACGTTCCGCTGTGATCTCGGTACTAGGGCCAAAATCCATAAAGTCGAGCGCCGCGGCGTCTGCTTCTGACCCGCTTTCAGACATCGCCGGCTGGTTGGAGGTTCGTCAGAGAAGGGCCAGAACCGGACGTCGATGGGGCTTCTTCAATACCTATTGGCGGGACGTGGTGGTGCGCGAGGTCGCGACCATGCTAGCTACTTTTTCTCCGCCCCGGCCTGCTCCAGCCAGAAGGCCATGTCCATTTCTCGGTAAAGCGTCGTTGCGGTGGTGAAGTGCTCGTCGGCTTGCTCTTGCTTGCCTACGCGCTGATATAGCTTGCTGAGCCCGAGATGGCAGTGGGCGACGAGAGGCCGTATGCCGAGCGGCTCGGCGAGTGCGAGCGCCTGACGGTAGTGAGCCTCGCCGCTGTCTGCATCAAACCGGTCAGGATGAGTCGCGATGTCACCGAACAGGTGCACCACATAGGCCGCAACCCCGTTGTGGCCCAGAGAGAGTTCGCTCGCACGGTCGCCTTGGCGCTGCGCCTCGTCGAGCCGGCCGAGCGCCAGGCAGGCGCGACCCAGGGCGTGATAAGTGCTAGGTATGACGACCCCCCTCGCCACGAGCGGTTCGGCGAGCTTCTCGCCTTCGAGGGCCCGACTCAGAGCCTCACTTGACTCACCGCGTTGTGCTAGTGCCCAGGCTGAGTGGGCGACGATATCGGGAAGCTCGAGACGGATGTTCCCCATCCGGTAGACGGCGATGCTCTGCTCGAGCCGTGCGCGTGCCTGCGCCCAGTCACCCTTCAGAAGCCGAAGGTATCCTGCTTGGAAGTGGAGCCTACCCAGTGCCCACGCATGATGGGTCGGTTCGGCAAGCCGAAACGACTCGTCAACGTAGGGAACCGCCTCGGCGAATCGGCCAAGCTCGCCGAGACTCATGAACAGCCAGCCCAGATGGAAGACCGATGCCGGTGCGAGCAATCCGAAATGCTCGTGGGCCCACTCGACGGGCATCGCCTTGAGACTGACCGTAGCTAGCTCGGCGGCCCGCTCATACTCACCCCGGTAGTAATGCGCTTGCTCGACAAAGTGCGTACTAACGAAGCGCAGACGCAAGTCCCCGAGACGACCGGCTATTTCCAGCGCGCGGGTGCCGGTCGCGAGCGCCTCGTCCAGCTCGCCGAGAAGCGTGTGGGCGTTGGTCGAGAGGCCGCAGACCTGGCCGCGACGGCGGTCGTCGTTCAACCGTTCGGCAAGGCCTTCGGCCTCACGCAGGCGCTCCACAACCCTAGGAAGTTCGCCGAGCACAGTCAGCACCGGCCGCAACCCGAGACGGATGTCGAAGCCCGCCTCAAGTGCGGCCGGGCTTTCGGGCAGTGCGTCAAGGACCCCTAATGCCTCCTCGAACCGGGCGCGGGCTTGTAGGAGTGCCGACCGCGCGACGGCCTTGAGTCCGGACTGCCGCAGATAGTCCACCGCCTTCTCTCGCAATTCACCCTGGAGAGCGTGGTGAGCGAGGCGCTCGATCTGCTCGTCGAGGCGATCGCTGTGGAGGATCTCGATCGCATCAACTATCCGCGCGTGAAGCTCGCGGCGAGGGTTTTGCAGCAGCCCGCCGTACGCGACGTCGTGTGTCAGCGCGTGCTTGAAGGTGTACTGAAGATCCGGAAACAGCCCCGTTTCGTAGATGAACTCAGCGGCCTGCAGGTTCTCAAGCCCGCGACGGAGCGCGTAGTCGGGCAGCTCGGCGATGGCCTTGAGCAACGCGAGTGGAACGTCCTTGCCCACGACTGAAGCCGTCTGGAGCAGGCGTTTGTCCTCCTGGGCAAGGCGATCGATGCGTGCCGCAAGAACTACCTGTACAGTGGCCGGGACGTGGATGGCCTCGACCGGCCGCGTCAAGCGATACCGGCCTGGTCTGCCCTCCAGTGCCTTCGTCTCCACCAGCATCCGCACCGCCTCCTCGAGGAAGAACGGGTTGCCAAGCTTGGCGAGGAGCTGCTTGAGAGGCTCCAGCGCAGAACCGTCGCCAAGAAGCGCGTCCAGCAGTTTCCCAGTACTTTCGGCCGGGAGCGCTTCCAGTCGTAACTGACCGTAGTACGTCTTGCCGCCCCAACTATGCTGGTACTCGGGCCGATAGTTTAGGAGCAGCAGAATGCGTGCCGAGCCCAGACTCTCCACAATCCCGTCGAGCAGGGCCTGCGTCTCGCCGTCGATCCAGTGCAAATCCTCGAAGATCAGAAGAAGTGGCTGCTTGTGTGCTTCCCGCAGCAACAGGTGCCGGACGGCATCCAGCATGCGTCGCCGACGCTCAGCCGCGTCAAACATCTGCCATGAGGCATCAGTAACCGGGACGTCGAGCAGGGCCAGCAAAGCCGGCAGCGTCGGCTCGAGCCCACGGTCAAGCGCGAGCAGCTTGCCCGCAACTTTGTCGCTTATGGCCTCAAGGCTGTCCTGATCGCGAATCTCGAAATAGCTCTTGAGAAGATTGATCACTGGCAGGTAGCTCATGGCCCTGCCGTATGAGACCGCGGCGCATTCAAGCACCAACCACCCATCCAGGCTCTGCGCGTGGGTGAGTTCGTGGACTAGGCGCGACTTGCCCATCCCAGCATCAGCAACGAGCGCCACGACCTGACCATGGCCGTCACATGCGATCTGCCGTGCCCGCCGAAGCTCTTCCAACTCGATGTCGCGGCCGACGAACCGAGTCAGCCCGCCACGGGCGACGGCCTGGAACCGGGTCCGCGCTGGGCCAACTCCTGTCACTTCGTGGACCTCCAGCGGTTCGGCCAGTCCTTTGACCGGCACCCTGCCGAGGGACTTCACCGCGACGAAACCTTCTGCAAGTTCAAGCGTCGAAGGCGTTACGATGATGCTGCCTGGGCTCGCGAGCTGCTCCATGCGCGCAGCCAGGTGCGTTGTCCGGCCAATCGCCGTGTAGTCCATGCGCAGGTCGCTGCCGATGGTGCCCACCACCACCTCGCCGGAATTCAGCCCGACGCGGATTTGCAGATTTACGCCATGAGCATTGAAGGCGCCCTCCGCATGGCGTTTGATCCGCTGTTGCATGCGCAGCGCTGCGTAGCACGCCCGGACCGCATGATCCTCGTGAGCGAGAGGCGCGCCGAACAGCGCCATGATCCCGTCGCCGGCCGCCTGGTTCACGGTGCCCTCGTAGTGATGGACGGCCTCCATCATGTTTTCGAGGACGGGATCGAGGAGTTTGCGCGCCTCCTCTGGGTCGCGCTCGGCCAACAGTTCCATCGAGCCTTTGAGGTCGGCGAAGAGCACCGTCACCTGTTTGCGCTCGCCTTCGAGCGCCGCCCTGGAGTTCAGGATCCTTCTGGCCAGATGCCGGGGCGTAAAATCGTGCGGCGATCCAAATGGCGCCTGCGTACTCATGGGCACACCGGTTGGCTGCGCGCACTCGGGACAAAACTTTGCGGTCGGCGGGAGCAGATGGCCGCAATTCACGCATGTCCCTGCCAAGGGCGATGCGCACTCCGCGCAGACCTTCGTCGCGACGTCATTGAAGTGCTGACACATCGGACACTTCATCGCCGACCTTCCAGGCGGACGGACTCACCGCCACGGAAGGAATTTAGCCACCCCTCGAACTGAATGCCAGCCAGCCATTCACGCGCACCGGACCAGACACCATCCCCAACTAAAATCGCTGCTTGGTACTCGACGTCGTGCTGATGTGTTAGCTGTCCGCTGAGCGTTCAACGTCCGCTTAGGGTCATTAGCGTCGCCCTTCGCGATGGATGGCTGCCCATCGACTTCCGCTATGCTTCGTTTGCGACCGAAATCAGGCGAGACACGGCGGGGCAGACTTTATGGGTTTTAGCCCTAGGATCGGGCAACGGACTCGACAAGCTGGTCGTTGGTCCAGGTATGACCAGTTCCCCTCACACTCCCCACACCATCACTCGACGCGTGCTCGGCATCGCTTCCGTTGTGACGGCGGTGTTCGGCCGCGAACTGCAGGCGCAAACCATGCCTCCTACCTCTCGATCCAACGGCGCGGCGAAAACCGGTGTCCGCCTGACGGTGAACGGACAGGCGCACGACCTGACGCTCGATCCACGCACCTCGCTGCTCGATGCATTGCGCGACCATCTCGGTCTCGCCGGCACCAAGAAGGGTTGCGACCACGGCCAGTGCGGGGCCTGCACGGTGCTGGTGAACGGCGTGCGGCTGAATGCCTGCCTGTCGCTTGCCGTCGCGCGTGAAGGCGACAGCATCGTCACCATCGAAGGCCTCGCCGCCGACGGCAAGCTGCATCCCCTGCAGGAAGCCTTCGTCAAGCATGACGGCTACCAGTGCGGCTACTGCACGCCCGGCCAGATCTGTTCGGCGGTCGGCATGCTGGATGAGATCCAGCGCGGCGTGCCCTCGGCAGTCGGCGATCTCGCGGCCGCACCGCAAGCCGATGGCGCGGAGATACGCGAGCGCATGAGCGGCAACATCTGCCGCTGCGCGGCCTATCCCAACATCGTCGCGGCCATCCAAGAAGCCTCTGTTCAGGCTCCTCTCCCCCGCTAGGGGAGAGGCTGGGTGAGGGGGTTACGGCACGAGCTTTCGACGCCCCCTCACCTAGCCTCTCCCCCCAGCGGGGGGAGAGGAACATGAACACAGCGGAGCACAGGATGAGAGCGTTCACCTACGAACGGCCCGACAGCGTCGCCTCGGCCATGCAGGCGGTCAGCCAGCCCGGCGCCGCGTTCATCGCCGGCGGCACCAACTTGCTCGACCTGATGAAGATCGACGTCGAGCAGCCGACCCATCTGGTCGACATCTCCCGTTTGCCGATGCGCGAGGTCGCCGAGACGCCCGACGGCGGCCTCAGGATCGGCGCGCTGGTCAGCAACACCGACCTCGCCGCCGACCAGCGCGTGCGCCGGCGCTATCCGGTGCTGGCCATGGCGCTGCTGAACGGCGCTTCAGGCCAGTTGCGCAACCAGGCGACGACGGCTGGCAACCTGCTGCAGCGTACGCGCTGCCCGTACTTCTATGACGTCGCCATGCCCTGCAACAAACGCCAGCCGGGTACCGGGTGCTCGGCCCTGGCCGGGTTCAACCGCATGCATGCTATCCTCGGCGCCAGCCAGGCCTGCATCGCCGTGCATCCGTCGGACATGGCGGTCGCCATGGCGGCCTTGCATGCCGAGATCGAGGTCCAGACGCCGGCCGGTCCCAGCCGCAAGGTGCCGATCGCCGAGCTGCACCGGCTGCCCGGTCAGAACCCCGAGCGCGACACCAGCCTGGCCCGCGGCGAACTGATCACCGCGGTTCTCCTCCCGCCGCCGCCGGCCGGCCGGCAGACTTATCGCAAGGTACGCGACCGCGCCTCCTATGCCTTCGCCCTGGTCTCGGTGGCGGCGATCGTCGATGCGGGCAACGGCCGGATCCGCGATGCGCGACTGGCGCTGGGCGGCGTCGCCCACAAGCCGTGGGTACCCAAGGACGCCGAGAGCGAGCTGGTCGGCGCGCCGGCCGAAGAGGGCAGCTACGAAGCCGCCGCTCGCGCCGCCACGCGCGAGGCCCAGCCTTATACGCACAACGAGTTCAAGGTCCCGCTCACCGAGCGCCTGGTGGCGCACACGTTGGGCGAGCTGGTGGGAGGAGGCTGACATGGCGCAGGTGATCGGCCAGCCCATCGACCGCATCGACGGCCGCGCCAAGGTGATCGGCGCCGCGCCTTACGCCGCCGACAACCGCGCCGATCGCATGGCGTTCGGCTCCCTCGTGACGGCCACCATCGGTCGCGGCCGAATCGTCGCCATCAACGCCAACGCCGCGCGACGCATGCCGGGCGTGCTGCTGGTGATGAGCCATGAGAACGCACCGGAGCAGGCGCCGTTCCAGGCCACGGCCGCCGATCGCCATGCCCGGCCGAAGCCCCAGCTCGCCAGCGACAAGGTCCAGTATTTCGGACAACCGGTGGCGTTGGTCGTGGCCGAGACGGCGGAGACGGCGCGCGCCGCGGCGTCGGCTGTCGTCGTCACCTATGAGAAGGTCGACGGCACTTTCGTTCTCGAATCGGCGAGTGCCGAGGCCAAGGATAGCGGCAAGAGTCCGACAGGGGCACCGCCTACGAACGAGGTCGGAGATTTTGATGCCGCGTTCGCGGCCGCACCGGTGAAGGTCGACGCGATCTACAAGACGCCCTACCAGTCGCACGCCATGATGGAGCCGCACGCCAGCGTCGCCTCCTGGCAAGACGGCAAGCTCACCGTGATCAGCGCGCTGCAGCTCGTCGAGAGCGCCCACAAGTCGATCGCCGACACGCTGAAGCTGCCACCCGACAAGGTCGAGGTGATCTCCGAATACGTCGGCGGCGGCTTCGGCGGCAAGCTGCCGGTCCATGGCGACGCCATCCTGGCCGCCCTCGCGGCGCGCGAGCTCCGCCGGCCCGTACGCGTGGCGCTGACGCGCCAGCAGATGTTTCACGTCACGACGCATCGCCCGGCCTCGATCCAACGCGTGCGGCTGGGCGCGGAGCGTGACGGCACGCTGACGGCGATCGCCCATCAGTCGCTGGCGCAGAGCGCACGGGCCGACGAGTTCTCCGAGCCCATCGTCATGGCGACGCGGTCGCTCTATGCCGCGCCCAACCGCCTGACCGGCCAGAAGATCGCGTCCCTCGACCTGCCGGTTGCCGATGCCATGCGCGCGCCCGGCGAGGCGATCGGGCTGCTGTCGATCGAGCAGGCGATGGACGAGCTCGCGGTCAGGCTCGACATGGACCCCGTCGAGCTTCGGGTGAAGAACGAGCCCAAGGAGGATCCGGAGAAGAAGGTGCCGTTCTCGACGCGCGCCCTGGTGCCCTGCCTGCAGGAAGGCGCGCGCCGCTTCGGTTGGGACAAGCGCCAATCTCGGCCCGGCCAGGTGCGCGACGGCAACTGGCTTCTAGGCATGGGCGTGGCGGCGGCGATCCGCGGCAACTACCTGCGTGAAGCCGAAGCCAAGGTGACCATGGAAAGCGAACGTCACGCCGTCGTCGAGATGGACATGACCGATATCGGCACCGGCTCCTATACCGTGTTCGCCCAGATCGCTGCCGAGGTGCTCGATCTTCCGGTCGAGAACATCAAGGTGAAGCTCGGCCACAGTTCTTACCCCGACACGCCGGGCTCGGGCGGCTCGTTCGGCGCCTCGAGCTGCGGCGCCGCGCTCCACGACGCCTGCACCAGGCTCAAGGCCAGGCTGGACAAGGGCGAGGGCGCGCAGGGCCTGTCGGCGACCGGCAGCGTGAAGCCCGGCGAGGAGCACAGGAAATACTCGCAGTTCGCCTACGGCGCGCACTTCGCTGAGGTCGGGGTCGAACAGACGACGGGCGAGGTGCGGTTGCGCCGCATGCTGGGCGTGTTCGCCGCCGGCCGCATCCTCAACGCCAAGACCGCGCGCTCGCAGTTGATCGGCGGCCTGATTTGGGGCGTCGGCTCGGCACTGGAGGAGGAAGCCGTGCTCGACCCGCGCATCGGCGCTTTCGTCACCCAAGACCTGGTGCATTATCACGTACCGGTCCATGCCGACGTGCCGGAGATCGAGGCGGTGATGCTCGACGAGTTCGACCCGCACGCCAATGTGCTCGGCTCCAAGGGCCTGGGCGAGCTCGGCATCTGCGGCGCCGGCGCCGCCATCGCCAACGCCGTCTACAATGCCTGCGGCGCGCGGGCGCGCGACTATCCGATCACCGTCGACAAGGTGCTGCCCGCCCTGACGCGGCGACAGGGTTAGCGGGAGGACCAACGCGAAACCCGTACACCTCACCCTGAGGAGGGCGCGCAGCGCCCGTCTCGAAGGGTGGGCAACACCCCGACTGGTTCCCACCCTTCGAGACGCATCGCTTCGCGATGCTCCTCAGGGTGAGGCGGTACTGTGGGGTCACCGGCCTGACGAGAATCACTTCCCGATGCAGAAGTCGCGGAAGATGATGTCTAAAAGCTCGTCGATACGCACTGTGCCGGTGATGCGGCCGAGCGCGCGCATCGCCAGCCGCACATCCTCCGCCGCCAGTGCAATCTCGGGAGCCAACAGAGCGCGACCGAGTGCGGTCTGACATTCGAGCAGCGCCTCGCGATGGCGCGCCCGCGTGAGCGGCGGCGCGCCGCCTTCCTGCATCAGCGCCTCGGCGGCTCGTTCGATGCGCGCCAGCAGGTCCGGTAGGCCGTCACCCGACAACGCCGACAGCGGCACGACGTCGGCATCGTCGATCGGCGCACGATCGATCTTGTTCACGACGACGATATCGCGCGCGCCGTCCCAACGCTCTGTGCCAGCGACAAGCTTGTCGCGCTCGGACCGCCAGTCGCCCGTCGCATCGAGCACCAGCAGCCGCAGGTCGGCGCTGGCGGCGCGCGCGCGGGCGCGGCGCACGCCTTCCTGCTCGATGGCATCCCCCGATTCGCGCAGGCCGGCAGTGTCGGCCAGTACCACCGGCCAGCCGCCGAGATCGAGATGGACCTCTATGACATCGCGCGTCGTGCCCGCGGTCTCCGACACGATGGCCGCGTCGCGCCGCGCCAGCAGGTTGAGCAGCGAGGACTTGCCGGCGTTGGGCGGACCGATGATGGCGATGTGCAGGCCTTCGCGTAGCCGCTCGCCGCGGCGATCGTCGAGGTGCGCGGCGATCTCGGCCTGCAGGCGCGTGATGCCGGCATGGACCTCGTCGGCGATGCCGGCCGGCAGATCCTCGTCGGGAAAGTCGATGGCGGCCTCGAGATGGGCGAGGGTGCGCAGTCCCAAGGTGCGCCAGTCCTCGTAGAGGCGATGCAGCGCGCCATCCATCTGCTGCATCGCCTGGCGACGCTGCTGGTCGGTCTCGGCGGCGACAAGGTCGGCGATGGCCTCGGCCTCGGTGAGGTCGAGCTTGCCGTGCTCGAAGGCGCGCCGCGTGAACTCGCCGGGCTCGGCCATGCGACAGAAGCCGAGCTTGGCGATCGCCTCCAGTGCGCCGCCGACCACGGCGCGGCCGCCGTGCAGGTGCAGCTCGGCCATGGTCTCGCCGGTCTCGCTGTTGGGCGCCTGGAACCACACGACCAGGCCGCGATCGATGGTCTCGCCGGTCAGCGGGTCGACCAGGCTGCGCAGGCTCATGCGACGCGGCTCGGGCAGCGCCGGATCGCGCGCCGAATGACCGCGCTCGAAGGCCCGCCGCTCGGTGAGGAAGATCAGCGCCTCGGCCGCCCGCGGCCCGCTCAGGCGGATGACCGAGATCGCCCCGGGATGCGCCCGCGACGGCACGGGCGTGCCCAGCGCATAGATCGTGTCGACGTCCATCAGGTGCGTCGCGGCTGGCCGGCCGGCGGGCGGGTGGTCGGCGTCGGCGTCGCGCCGGGCGGCGGCCGGGCTATGACCTTGTCGGCGATCTTGTCGTACAGCGCCTCGGGGATCAGCCGGCGCTCGACCAGTTCGGTCTTGGCCTTGAACGGCCGCGCCCGGATGATAGCGTCGGCCCGCACCTCGCCGATGCCTTCCAGCGACATGAGATCATCGCGGCTGGCGCTATTGAGGTCGATGAGGCTGGCTGCGGCCGCGGCAGGCGGCTGCGTTGGTCTTGTCTGAGCCGCTGCGGCACCGACGCCAATCAGCATTGCGACGCCCGTTACAAGTGCGCGCCGCCTCATGCCGCTGGTGCCGGCTGTATCCGACGAGCTATTTCACGGCCGCGGTCGCGTTCGACGACAGCGATGTCGTACTGTGCCTGCAAATCCATCCAGAACTGAGGACGGTTGCCAAAGTATCGTCCGAGCCGGACTGCCGTGTCGGCGCTGATCGCCCGGCGGCCGTTCAGGATGTCAGTGATACGGCCCGATGGCACGCCGATCGCGAGGGCGAGCCGGTTGGCACTCAAACCGCGAACGGCAAGTTCACGCTTCAGAAGCCGGCCAGGGTGCGCAATCGGAGCCATGAGTTTTATCCTCTGTGATAGTCGGCGATTTCGACGTTGTGTGCGTCGCCACGATGAAATTCGAAGCAGATGCGCCACCGCGCGCGTTTACTGTCATAGCCCATTGCCCCCTATGGTCACCTTTCAGCCGATGAAGACCGAGGCTGCTGAGCGCTCCTAGGTCCGCCGGCGTCCCTTGCCACGTTGAGAGCGAGGAGCAAATCGACAGCGACTTCGAAATCCAATCCTCGGAACCGGTTTGGTTTCTAACCTTCCCATACCTTACGGCTTGCGCTGTTAGCCCAGGATCGGATCACGGCAGAAACGTACTACGCCTCATGGCAAAAACAAAATGTGCCAACTAGGTCGCGATCTCTTCCCACGCGGGCGTCGGCCGCAAGGCAAACGGCACCTTCCAGCGCTGGTAGTTCGTGCGGTCGATCAGGGCTGCCGGCACCATGATCGATGGCGGAACCGGCTCGCCGCGCAGGTGACGCAAGGCAGCATGAGCGGCGATGCCGGCGATATTGAAGGCGCTGAAATCGACGCTGGCCTCCATGGTGCCGCGCTCGATGTGGTCGATCGCCTCGGGCAGGCCGTTGACGCCCACCACCTTGGCGGTACGGCCGGCCGCTGCCAGCGCCTGCAGGACGCCGAAAGCCATGACGTCGTTCGACGTCCAGACGCCGTCGACCTCCGCATGCTCAGCCAGCAGCCGCGCCATCTCTTCTCGCGCCGGCGCCTGCTGGAAGTATCCGACTCCTGAGCCCACGAATTGCACGCCCGGAGCCTCGGTCAGGGCCTTGTGCAGCCCGACAGTGCGGTCGCGGCTGGTCGGCGCGGCCGGCGTCCCCTCGATGGCAACGATGCGGCCCGCCCCGCCCAGGGCAGCGAACAGCGCCTTGGCTGCGGTAAGGCCAACGGCGACGTCATCGGAGCCAACGAAGCTTATGACCTTGCCCTCCATGCGATTGATGCAGGTCACGACCGGCACGCCAGCATCTGCAAAGCGCGCCAGGTCGGGCACCATCTTCTGGTCGTCGACCGGCACGAACACCACGGCGTCGGGCGCGGCGGCCAGCGCCTCGCCGACCAGGGCCTTCTGCTGGCCGACGTCGTCGGGGGTCGTCGGCACAAAATGCAGGGTGCGCGCGCCGGCGTCGGCGGCGACCCGGTCGGCGGCCAGACGGGCCGCGGCATAGGCGGGATTGACGCGATTCTTGGTGAAGACGGCGAGGGTGAAGGGGCGGGCCATGGTCCCTATTTTAGGCAACCCTTAGCCTGTAGTATCGCACCGCAAATGGCCAAGCCCTACGATCAGATTCCCGACCGCCGCGCCATCGTGCGCCGGCGCGTGCTGGAGGACGCCTTGGCCCAGCTGGTCGAGGACCTGCCGACCGGCGCCGAGCCGCCCCGTCCGGCCGTGCTCGCCCTGGTACGCGACGCGCTGGCCACCGGCCGGGCCGAGATCCGCCGCCGCTTCGAGGAGCCAGGGCCCTTGCGCAACGACGGCGACCAGGTGCTGGCCGCCACCTCGTTCCTGATGGACCAGCTGATCCGGGTGATCTTCGATTTCGCCGACCAGCGCATCTATCCCGCCGCCAACCCCAGCGCGGCCGAGCGCCTGGGCGTGGTGGCGACCGGCGGCTACGGCCGCGGCGAGCTCGCGCCGCTATCGGACATCGATCTGTTGTTCCTGCGGCCCTACAAGCAGACGCCGCGCGGCGAGCAGATCGTGGAGTTCATGCTCTACCTGCTGTGGGACCTCGGCCTGAAGGTCGGCCACGCCACGCGCACCGTCGAAGAAAGCCTGCGCTACGCCGAGCGCGACCAGACCATCCGCACCGCGCTGCTGGAAGCGCGCTACGTGTGGGGCGACCGCGAGCTGTTCGACGAGATGACCAAGGGCTTCACCCAGAAGTTCCTGACCGGCGACGGCCGCGACTTCGTCGAGGCCAAGCTCGCCGAGCGCGACCAGCGCCATCAGCGCATGGGCGATTCACGCTACGTCGTCGAGCCCAACGTCAAGGAAGGCAAGGGCGGGCTGCGCGACCTGCATCTGCTTTTCTGGATCGCCGAATATCTCTATCGCGTCCACGAGCCCAGCGAGCTGGTGGCCAAGGGCGTGCTGGCCAGGGAGGAGGCGCGCCACTTCGAGCGCGCCGAACGCTTCTTCTCGACGGTGCGATGCCACATCCACTATCTCACCGGCCGCGCCGACGATCGCCTGTCGTTCGAGCTTCAACGCGAGATCGCCGCGCGGCTAGGCTACCAGGACCGCCCGGGCAGCCGCGGCGTAGAACGCTTCACCAAGCACTACTACCTGCACGCCAAGACGGTGGGCGACCTCACGCGCATCTTCGTCGCCGCGCTGGAGGACAGCCGCCGCCGCAAGCCCAAGCTCGCGGCCCTGTGGCAGACCCTGCGGCCGCGCGAGCTCGAAGGCTTCCGCCTCGACGGCGAACGGCTGGCGGTCGCCTCTTCCGACGCCTTCGCCAGGGACCCGGTGGCGATCCTGCGGCTGTTCCACGTGGCGCAGGAGAACGACCTCGACATCCACCCCGCCACGCTGCGGCTGATCACCCAGAACATCCGCCTCGTCGATCGGCTGCGCACCGATGCCGAAGCCAATCGTCTGTTCATGCAGATGATGACGTCCAGGCACGACCCCGAGACGACGCTGCGCCGACTCAACGAGGCCGGCGTGTTCGGCCGCTTCATCCCCGATTTCGGCCGCGTCGTCGCCCAGACGCAGCACGACATGTATCACACCTATACGGTCGACGAGCACACCATCCGGGCGATCGGCATCCTATCGCGCATCGAGAACGGCACCCTGAAAGAGGACCATCCGGTGTCGGCCGAGGTGGTGCACAAGATCCTGTCGCGGCCGGTGCTCTATCTCGCGGTGCTGCTGCACGACATCGCCAAGGGACGCGGCGGCGATCATTCGGTGCTGGGCGCCGACGTGGCGCTGCAGCTCGGGCCGCGGCTGGGGCTCAGCGCCGCCGAGACCGAGACCGTATCGTGGCTGGTGCGCTACCACCTCGCCATGTCGGGCACCGCCTTCCAGCGCGACCTGATGGATCCCAAGACCATCGACACCTTCGCCGCCCTGGTGCAATCGCCGCAACGCCTGCGGCTCCTGCTGGTGCTGACGGTGTGCGACATCCGCGCCGTCGGACCCACCGTGTGGAACGGCTGGAAGGCGGCCCTGCTGCGCCAGCTTTACTACGCCACCGAGCAGGTCCTGTCGGGCGGCACGCTGTCGGGCGGCCGCGGCGAGCGCATCAAGCAGATCCAGGCCGAGGTGGCCAAGCGCCTGGCGAGCTGGACCGATGCCGAACGCGAAGAGCATTTTGCGCGCGGCTACGCGCCTTACTGGCTGTCGTTCGATCCCGACACCCTGGCGCGCCAGGCCGAGCTTGTCCGTCGCGCCGAGCGCGAGCACCAGCCGCTCGCCATCGAGCATCGCATCGACAGCGAGCGCTCGGTCACCGAGGTGACGATCTACACGCTCGACACGCACGGCCTGTTCGCCCGCCTGGCCGGCGCCATGGCGATCAGCGGCGCCAACATCGTCGACGCCAAGATCTTCACCCTGGCCAACGGCATGGCGCTCGACACGTTCTGGATCCAGGACCTCGAGGGCAAGCCGTTCGACGGCCCGCAGCGACTGGCGCGGCTGGCCGCCCGCGTCGAGATCGCGCTCTCCAATCGTCTCGACATCCAGCGCGAGCTCGACAGCCAGCGCTCGTCGTGGCCCAAGCGCGACCGCGTCTTCACCGTCGAGCCGCGCGTGCTGATCGACAACAACGCCTCCGACACGTTCACCGTGATCGAGGTCAACGGCCGCGACCGCCCGGGCTTTCTGCATGTCGTGACGCGCGCGCTGACGCGCATGAACCTGCAGATCGCCTCGGCCCACATCACCACCTACGGCGAGCGCGCCGTCGACGTCTTCTACGTGAAGGACCTGTTCGGGTTGAAGGTGGTCAACCAGGAGAAGCTGAAGCAGGTCGCCGACACCGTCGAAAAATCCATCCGCGACTTCGACGCGAGGTTCGACCCAGTCCCGAAGGCGGCTGAGTAATTTTCCAAGTAAAGTCGTCGTCCCGACCGGAGCGCGTAGCGCGTAGCGGAGGGACCTTCTCTCCACCATTTGCTGCAAATCGCTGAAACGAGGTCCCTCCACTCCGCTTCGCTCCGGTCGGGACGACGAATTATAAAACCTCGCTCGAGAGATCGAGCCACTCCGGATTGGCAGCGTCGATCAGCGCGATCTTCTTCTGTCGGCGCCCATCTCTTGATTTGCTTCTCGCGCTCGATCGCATCGGGCGCGGTTTCGTGAGCTTCGATGTAGACCAGCTTGGTAATGTTGTACTGAGCTGTGTGAATCGACATGCCGCGACGGTGTTCTTCGAGTCGTCGCCCAAGATCAGTCGTCACTCCGACGTACAATGCACGCCCGTTTGGGCTCGCCAAGATGTAAACGACGGGTCGTCTAGTCATGACGCCACTCTTGGAAAGACCTTTCCCGAGTCAGGCAAGGTCTCTCCGCTCAGGCCTTCGGCCTTCGGTCGAGACGACAGAGGAAGCTACTCCGGTTTGAACCCCGACTCCTTCAGGAGCGCCGTGTTCACCTCGACCTCGGTCTTGATGAAGGCGGCAAAGTCCTTCGGCCCGCGCGCCGTCGGCACGATGCCGAGCGACGTGGTCCTTTCGAGGAAGCCCGGGTCCTTGGAAACCTCCGCCATCGCGCTCGCGAGCTTGTCGACGAGGGCATTGGGCGTGTCCTTGGGCGCCCACAGGCCGTACCACGAGCTGATGTTGAAGTCCTTCAGACCGACCTCGTCGGAGGTCGGGATGCTGGGCGCGAGCTTGGTGCGCTCCTTGGAGGTCACGAACAGGCCGCGCGCGCGGCCCGACGTGGCGAGCGGCAGCAGCGCCGTCCAGGGATCCATGAAGAGCTGGACGTTGCCCGCCACGATGTCGGCGTTGGCCGGCGCCGTGCCCTTGTAGAGGATGGTGTCGAGCGGCAGGCCGGTCTTCTTCAGGAACGCCAGCGTGGCGATGTGGCCGGCCGAGCCGCCGGACGACAAGGCGAAGAAGTACTTCTTCGGCTCCTTCCTGATGGCCTCCATGGTGCTGGCATAGTCGGTGCCCGGCACGCTGTTGGCGCACAGCAGCACCAGCGGCGCCTCGCCCGCCTGGGCGATTGGCCGGAAGTCCGTCACCGGATCGTAGGGACAGGTCGGTGCGACCGCCTTGCCCAGCACGAACAGGCTGGCATTGAACAGCAGCGAGTAGCCGTCGGGATCGGCCCGTCTGATCGTGTCCGACCCCACCGTGCCCGAGGCACCGCCGATGTTCTGGACCACGATCGGCTGGCCGAGCTTCTCGGACAGGAACTGGCAGGTGATGCGGCCGAGGCCGTCGGTGCCGCCGCCCGGCGGATAGGGAACGACCACCTTCAGCGGCTTGTTGGGAAAGGCGCCCTGTCCGAGAGCGGGAGCGGCCAGCAGCGAAGCGCCGGCCGCGCCGACGAGTGTCCTCCTCCGGATCATGGCTGCACCGACACCGACGAGGCGCACGACGCGCCGCCTTCGGCCTCGCAAATGGTGCGCACGACGCGGCGCGCCTTCAGGTCGCCGCAGCCGACGCCCAGCGCTTTCGATGTATCGAGATGTTGTTGCAAGACCGCTCTCCCTCCGACCCCGATTGGATGCAGCACACCTTCCCGGTATGCCGACTTCAGCTCGATGACGCGCTCCTGGCCATTGGCCAGGGCGACGGCGACGTCGACCTGCAGGTAGTCGATGATCTCCATCGAGTTGTTCTCGACCACGAGGCTCGGCACGCAATTGCCGAACACCATGGCGTCCTGGCCACGCGTGACATCGATGCCATTCGCGGCGCGTACGCTTGAAGCTGCAAAAACCAGACCAACTAGAACACCGAACCGAGGATGACGAAAACGCATGATCGCCTCCCTGTGCGCGTGGCTTCTTATTCTGTTGCCTGCAAACGCTGCTCGCGGCGCACCGCCAGCATCTGCAGGATCGCCGCCGCCGTCTCCTCGATCGAGCGGCGCGTGACGTCGATGGTCGCCCACTTGCGGCGGGCATAAAGGCGGCGCGCTTCCTGGATCTCGCGCTGGACGTTGTCCATGTCGGTGTAATCGGTCGATCTGCACCAGCCGCTCGGGATCGGTGATCAGCCCGACGATCAGAGGCCGTTTGGCGTTTTCGAGCGCCGACGGCGGATCGACCAGCGGCACCAGCGGCACGTTGGCCGCGCGCACGCCGCGATTGGCGAGATAGACGCAGGTCGGCGTCTTGGAGGTGCGCGACGGGCCGACCAGGATGACGTCGGCATCCTCCAGATCGTGGGTCGACTGGCCGTCATCGTGCGCCAGGGTGTAGTGCATGGCGTCGATGCGGTCGAAATAGCCTTCGTCGAGCTGGTGCTGGCGGCCCGGCCATTGCTCGCTCTTGGAATGGAAGTGGACGGCCAGCACGCTCATCGCCTGGTCGAGCACGCCGACGCACGGCAATTGCAGGCGCCGGCAGTGATCGCGCACCAGGTCGCGCAATTCGGGATCGACCAGCGTATAGAGCACAGGCCCGCGGTCGCGTTCGACCGCCTGCATGACCTTGTCCATCTGGCCCTTGGTTCGCACCAGCGACCAGACATGCTCCTGCACGAACACGCCCTCGTATTGCACCAGGCAGGCGCGCGCCACGCTTGATACTGTCTCGCCGGTCGAGTCGGACACGAGATGGACATGGAAGTTTCGATTGGCCACGGCCTTTTTTACCCCACAGGAAGCCGGGGAGAAATGCAGGATTGTTCGAGGAAACGCGGGGACAGCTGGCGGACTCTCCTGGACACCGCCGATTCGGGACACGACTCGCCCAGCCGGTACAGTCCTCCATCCCCTGCGGACAGTCCGGGAAGAATGGTCTGCGAATCGTGAATCCGCCGGTAAAAGCCCGTCGAATCGACGCTGGCCGGTCCACAGCGGGCTGGGGAAAGCTGGCCAATAAGGCGCATCCCCATGTGCCACACCCTCAACTACTCCTACTACCTATTATGAAAGAGTAAGAGGGAAGGCATGAGGATGAGAGCTTGAGCGCAGGGAAGTTCCTCCAGACCCTGGCCGGTACGCGCTTTCCGACGCCGCCGATCTGGCTGATGCGCCAGGCCGGACGCTATCTGCCGGAGTATCGTGCCGTCCGGGCGACGACGAAGTCGTTCCTCGATTTCTGCTACACGCCGGACAAGGCGGTGGAGGTCACCCTGCAGCCGGTGCGCCGCTTCGGGCTCGACGCCGCCATCATCTTTTCCGACATCCTGGTGGTGCCCGATGCGCTCGGGCAGAAGGTGTGGTTCGAGGAAGGCGAAGGGCCCAAGCTCGAGGCGCTGACCGATCCCGCCGACTTCGGCAAGCTCACCCGGGCCCGATTGCCTGAGAAGCTGGCGCCGGTCTACGAGGCGATCCGACGAACCCGGGCCGCACTGCCGCGCGAGACGGCGCTGCTGGGCTTTGCCGGCGCGCCCTTCACGCTCGCCTGCTACATGATCGAAGGCGGCGGCAGCCGCGACTTCGCCAAGGTGAAGGGCTGGGCCTATCGCCATCCCGATTCCTTCGGCCTGCTGATCGACCTTCTGGTCGACGCCGTGGTCGATCATCTGGTCAATCAGATCGACGCCGGCGCCGATGCCGTGCAGCTCTTCGATTCCTGGGCAGGCGTGCTGCCCGAGGAGCAGCTCTTCGGCTGGTCGTTGGAACCGATGGTGCGCATCGCCCATGCCGTGCATGCGCGGCACCCGAAGACGCCGATCATCGCCTTCCCGCGCGCCATCGGGCCGGCGGCCCTGATGTATCGCCGCAACGATGCCTTTGCCGCCCTGTCGATCGATACCGGCATCGGCGCCCATTGGGCGGCGCGCGAGCTGCAGCCGCATATCTGCCTGCAGGGCAATCTCGATCCGCTGATGCTGGTGGCGGGCGGCGCGGCGCTCGAGCGCGAGGCCACGCGCATCCTCGACAAGCTCGGCCACGGCCCGTTCGTATTCAATCTGGGCCACGGCGTCGTGCCACAGACGCCGCCCGAGCATGTCGCGCAACTGGTCGAGATCGTGCGCAACTGGAAGCCCTCCACCTCATGAAGGGCGCCTCGTGAAGATCGCGATCATCCTGTTCAATCTCGGCGGGCCCGATTCGCTGGAAGCCGTGCAGCCCTTCCTGCGCAACCTGTTCGGCGATCCCGCGATCCTGCGCGTGCCGGGGTTCATTCGCGGTCCGTTGGCGAGCTTCCTGGCGCGCCGGCGGGCGCTGACGGCGCAGGCGATCTACGACAAGATCGGCGGCTCCTCGCCCATCCTCGGCCAGACCGAAGCACAGGCTCGTGCACTGGAAGAAGCGCTGGGTGGTGAGCATGAATGGCGCGGCTATGTCTGCATGCGCTACTGGCATCCCATGACCGAGGCGGTCGTGCGCTCGGTCGAGCGATTCAAGCCCGACCGCATCGTGCTGCTGCCGCTCTATCCGCAGTTCTCGACCGCGACCACGGAATCCTCGTTCAAGGCCTGGAACGACATGGCCAGGTTCAAGGTGCCGATCAAGGTCGTGAAGGACTATCCGACCGAGCCGGGCTTTATCGCAGCGTCGGTCGCGTTGCTGAAGGAAGGCCTGGTCCAGGTCGGCAACGTGCCCCATCGCGTGCTGTTCTCGGCGCACGGCCTGCCGGAGCGCGTGATCAAGGCGGGCGATCCCTATCAGCGCCAGGTAGAGCAGACGGCCAAGGCCATCGCCGATGCGGTCGCCAACGAAAAGGGGGGCCTCGACTGGTCGGTCTGCTATCAAAGTCGCGTCGGTCCGCTGAAATGGATCGGGCCATCGACCGATGCCGAGATCGTACGCGCCGGCGCCGACAAGGTTTCGGTCGTGCTCTACCCGTTGTCCTTCGTGTCGGAACATTCCGAGACCCTGGTCGAGCTCGACATCGAGTATCGCCATCTCGCCGACAAGGTCGGGGTGCCGGCCTATGTCCGCGTTCCGACGGTCGGCACCCATCCCCTCTTCATCGAGGGTCTCGCGAGGCTGGTGCGCGATGCTCTATGAGGTCCTGAAGGCCCTGCATATCGTCGCCGTCATCGCCTGGATGGCGGGCCTGCTCTACCTGCCGCGCCTGTTCGTCTATCACGCCGACGCCGAGAAGGGTTCTACGCAGAGCGAGACCTTCAAGATCATGGAGCGCCGCCTGCTGCGCGGCATCATGAACCCGGCATTGATCCTGGTCTGGATCTTCGGCCTGGCATTGGCCTGGCGCGGCGACTGGTGGCACGCCGGCTGGTGGCAGGTGAAGTTCTCGCTGGTCGTGGGCCTTACCCTGATCCACCACCTCTACGCCCGCTGGCGCAAGGATTTCGCGGCGGACAGGAACACGAGGCCGGCAACGTATTATCGCTGGTGGAACGAGGTTCCGACGGTGCTCATGATCGCCATCGTGTTCCTGGCGGTGCTAAAACCCTTCTGAAAGCGAGGCACGCCATGGCCGAGTATGCACCGTTTCCCCTGATCGATCTGTCCGGCAGCCCGCGCGAGCGCGGCCGGACCCATGGCAAGGCCGCTGCCGACCGGCTGCGGCGCGGCGCCAAGATGTACGCCGAATCGCTGCTCAGGAGCGGCGTCGACTGGGCCGAGCTCGAGCGCCGCGCCGAGGCGCTGGTGCCGTCGATCGAGAAGTTCGATCCGACCTACGTCGAGGAGATGCGCGGCATCGCCGAGGGCGCCAACGAGCCGTTCGCCGCCGTGGTGCTGATGAACGCCCGCACCGAGATGGTGGCGGCCGCGCGCCAGGAGCAGGAGGCCCAGCAAGCCGCCCGTCAGGTGCCGGACGGCTGCACCGCTGCCCTGGCCCTTCCCGAGGCCAGTGCCGACGGCGTGCTGCTGCATGGCCAGAACTGGGACTGGCGAGCCGAGTGCGCGGAGACCGGCGTGGTGCTGCGCATCCGTCGCGACGATGGCCCCGACATCCTGACCTTCACCGAAGCGGGCGGCCTTGCGCGCTCGGGCCTGAACTCGGCCGGCATCGGGCTTACAGCCAACGCCCTGCAATGCGACCGCGACTACAGGTGCGGCCCGGGCGTGCCGCTGCCGTTCGTGCGCCGCAAGGTGCTGGAGAGTGCCTGGCTCGCCAATGCCGTGCAGACCATCGTGTCGACGCCCAAGCTCGGCTCCAACCACATGGCGGTCAGCCACGCAACGGTCTCTGGGGGCGGCGGCGAGGCCTTCGGCTTCGAATGCGCGCCCGACGATACGTTCTGGCTGGCGCCCGACCGCGGCCTCTATGTCCACGCCAACCACTGGATCGCCGATTCGGCGCGCGCCAGGGTGAAGGACACGGGTCTCGCCGAAACGCCCTGCTCGATCTACCGCGACAAGCGCGTGCGCGACCGGCTTTCGCCGAAACGCGGCAAGCTCACGCTCGATGATTTCCGCGAGGCCTTCTTCGACGACTGGAACGCGCCCTGGTCGGTATGCCGGCCGCCGCGGCTCAACACGCGCGGCGTGAAGACGGCGACCACGGCCATGATCCTGATGCGGCCGGGCGAAGGCCATCTCGAAGCCTGCCCGATGCCGTCGCTCAATCGTCGTTTCACGACATACACTCTATCGCCGGACCGGGCGGCGCAGAAGCAGGCGGCAGAGTAGACGTGAAGGCCAGCCGCGTCGCACTGTTGCTGCTGTTCGCAGCGGCGGTGCTTTTGCTGCCGTCACTGATCATCGGCACCATGATCTCTCACAGCTCGCCCCAGAATCTCACCTGGGCCGGGCAGTTTGCCGATCAGTTTCGCGAGGGCATTCTTTATCCTCGTACCTTGCCCGATTCGTTCGTTGGCCTGGGCGGACCGGGATTCTACTACTATCCGCCGCTCGGCTTCTGGGTCGATGCGCTGTTGAGCGTTTTGACGTTCAACGTCCTCTCGGTGTCGTACCGCCTCTCTCTCGCCTCGTTGCTGCTGCTGTGGGCGTCAGGCTTGGCCATGCATGCCTGGCTCAAGGCCGAGGGAACGTCACCACGCGTGATCCTCTACGGTGCGTTGGGATACATGGCTGCGCCCTATCATCTGCTCGATCACTACTGGCGGGGGGCCTACGCCGAGTTCGCGGCTTATGCTGTTCTTCCATTGGTCATGCTGGCTGTTCGCCATACCGCCGAACGGCGCCGCTTCGGGCTGGTATTCCTTGCCGTCGCCTATGCCGCCTTGCCAATGGCGCATCTTCCGACATCTCTACTGATCTCGGTGACGGCGTTACCGATGTACGTGCTCTATTGTGGCTGGCGGTTGGGGACCCGCTGGAAGACACTTCGCTTCTTTGGACTCTGTGTGCTTGGCGGCGCGCTCGGACTGGGGTTGGCTGCGATCTATCTCATCCCAGCGCTCACGCTGCAGGACTGGATTCCCTCCGATACGTTCTGGACGAATTACTATCGCATTGAGAATTGGTTCCTTCTGACACCGGATCGCTGGCCGAGGCCCATCGACATGATGCGTGTCATCGCCTCATTGGCCGGGGGCTACATGATCGCGGCGGTCGGCGTCCTGATTGTCGTCGGGGGAGGCGCCGTCAGCGACGGTTGGAAGTCCGAGGCTGCATTCTGGTCGATCGTCTGCATCGTTTGCCTCATGCTGATCGCCGGAGCGATACCGTGGTTCTGGGATTTGCCGTTTGTGGCCAAGGTCCAGTTTCCCTGGCGCATGATGATCGTCGTGGAGTTCGCCTGCATATCGGCGCTCTGCATGGTGGCCTGGCCTCTGCGGATGCGTGTCCAGACCTACATCTTTGCCTTGGCAATCCTCGCGTTCGTCCCCGGTGTTGGGGAGATGGGCAGCGGCATTCGCCATCGCGTCCAGGAATCTTGGACCACCAAGGAAGAGCCAGCCGACCTGAAGCAATTCCAGCCCGCGGGCTATCCGCAGCCGCGTGGCGGATATTCCGATTTGAACCTCGAGCCGATCGAAGGGATTCCGACGATTGCCTGCTCTCCTGTGCCACGGATCTGCCGTGCCAACAGCGGACCTTACGGCAGCTTGGTCGTCGAAATCGATGCCGATGCGCCGACCACCGTCGTTCTGCGGCGGTTCTACTATCCCTTCTGGCAACTCACTCCGGACCTGCCGATCGTGGCGACCGATCCGCTGCGGCTGGTGTCCTTCACGGTGCCAGCTGGCCGTGGTGTCTGGCATTTGGAGCGCACGGCCGTGGGTGCAGAAAAAGCCGGCTGGGCCATCTCGGGCTTGTCCTTGGTGTTGTTGCTGATCGCCGCAGCATTCAGTGCACGCACGCGATCGCGCACAACGGTCCTCGTATGACCCGGCCCACTTCGATTTGCACGACATGAGCTGAGCGTGGCGCGGCGGCATCGGGCGATCTCTGGCGTATCGCTGATCCTGTTGCTGATCGCAGCCGCGTTTGGGACAAGGCGTCGCTATGTTGGCTAACAGGCACAGCGTGGATCAGGCTGTCCTCGACAGTATCGTTCGGTTGGCGTCGCGCTTGGTGGCAGTACCGTCCTGCAGCAGCCACGATTCGCCGGAGCCGGTGCTGCGTCTTGCGCATGACTGGCTTGCCGACAATGGCCTTCGGCCGCGCCTGCTGGCCGACGCATCGGGCAAGCCCGTAGCTGTGCTGGTCGAGGTCGTGTCCGGGGTGTCGGGTCCAGTGCTCTGCCTCGACGCCTGTATCGACACGGCGCCGGCAGGAGACCCCGATCAATGGGCTGACCCGCCCTTTGGCGGTGCCGTTCGCGGAGGCCACTTGCTCGGTCGCGGCGCGGCCGATTCCAAGACGGGGGTCGCCATTCTTGCTCACGTCGCCCGCCAGGCCAGCAACGGCATTGGCGTCGGTACGCTCCATGTCTTGTTCGACGCTGACGAGCACACCGGCCGTTTCGGCGGTGTGCGCGCCTACCTCGAGGCCGTGCCGCAGCCGCCCGACGCGGTATCCCTGGGCTATCCAGGAAACGACTGCATCGTTGTCGGCAGCCGCGGCTTTTTACGCGCCAAGCTGCACTTCGCGGGCACGGCTGCACACTCAGGAGAAATTGAGCGCAGCGGCATCAATGCCCTGACCAAGGCCGCTGCCTTCGCCCTGAAGGTCGCCCAAGCGCAATTGCCGGCGCCGCCCGACGCCGCCTTTCCCTTCGGTCCCGCGGCAACCGTAACGCGCATCGAAGGTGGCGAGGGTTTCAGCGTCGTGCCCGACCGTGCGACCTGCCATATCGATATCCGCCTCACTCGCGCTTTCGACGAGACAAACGCGACGCGCTGGCTCGCAGACACCGTGTACGCTGTCGATCCGCGTGCTCGGATCGAAACGGTCGACCACTGGCCGGCCTATCTGGTTGGGCCCGGCGAGCGATTGGTTCAGAGCTTCACCATGGCCTCGGAGGTGGCGTTCGGTCGGCGGGTTCCGACCGATGTGTGCGGTCCCTCCAACATCGGCAATCTTCTGGCCGCGCGCGGCATTCCGACCATCTGCGCGCCGGGTGTCAGCTTCGGCAACATCCACGCCGCCAACGAATGGGCGGACATCGCCTCGATCGTCCCGGTCTATGTCATGTACTGCGAAGCGGTGCGACGCTTCCTCAGTCGGCCTTGAGGTAGCTGTCCTTCAGCGCGATCTTGCCGTCGCGCACCTCGTAGAGGTCGATGCCGTAGCGGTCGAACGGCTTGCCGGCATGGTCGATGCCGGTGACGCGGAAGGTGCCGAACAGCTTGTCGCCCGCGCGATGGATGCGCGCCTCGGAAAAGCGCGCCTCGCGATGGGCCCGGCTCTTGTCGGCAAAATGCGCGCGCAGATCGTCCTTGCCCCTGAGCACGCGGCCGCCCGGCGCACCGGCCGCCGCCCCGGCGTTCAACCGCCATTCGAAGTCGTCGGTCACGCAGGCCGCGATCTCCTCGACGTCGGCCTTGTTGAAAGCCTTGCCGAAGCGGCGGAACAGGTCGTCGATGGCGTCGGGCATGGGTCGTCCTCGGATCTATTTGAGTGCAACAGCCAGCCAGTCGGCGACCTCGCGCTTCACCACCGCCTCATCGAGGCTGGCGAGCTCGTAGCGCTGCGCCCTGCCGCCGTTGCGGATGATCTCGAGGTCACCCTTGGCGACGTCGCCATGGAACTGCAGCGGGCGGCCCTGCGGCGCGCCCTTGGGATGCACGGTCAGCGTGAGCACGGGGCCGATGTCGGGCAGGTGGTCGGCGACCGGCGAATACTCCTGGGTCGAGACGTTGGCGTCGTGGCCGTCGCTCTTCAGCTCGTCGATGATGCGGTCGAGCTCGGGCCGGATGACGTCGCGGCACTTGACCCAGAAGGCCTGCACAAAAAGGTCCGTGTCGCGATCCATTTCCCCTCCTCGACTTTCATGTGTTTGGCGCCGCCGATCCTAGCATCATGCGTCGATCATATCTCCCACGGCGGCGGCGTGAACTTCTCGATCAGGAAGTTGACGAAGGCCGGCACCTTCGGCGCGAGATGCCGGCGGTGGGGATAGACGGCATGGATGCCGACCGCCTCCTCGGCCGAGAAGGCGCCGAGCAACGGCACCAGCGAACCCTCCCGGATCGCCCGTGTCAGGGTGAGGCTTGTCAGCCGCACGATGCCGATGCCCTGCAGGGCGAGCTGCATCTGCGCCTCGCCCTCGGTGACGGCCACCCTGCCGCGAACGTCGATCTCGATGTTCCGGCCGTCGACCTCGAAGGACCAGCGGTTGAGATAGGGGTGATCGCGCGACACGATGCAATTGTGCCGCGCCAGGTCCTCGGGCCGTTGCGGCGTGCCGTGGCGCGCGAGGTAGGACGGTGCGGCGCAGATCAGGCGTCTGTCCTCGCCGATCTTGCGCGCCATGAAGCTGGTATCGGCCAGCCGGCCGATGCGGATGGCGACGTCGATGCCCTCGTCGACCATGTCGATCACGCGGTCCGTCGGCAGCAGCTCGAACTGCACCAGCGGATAGCGGGCCAGGAACTCCGATAGCACCGGCGCGAGCTGGTGCGTGGCGAAGGCGAGCGATGTCGTCACCCGCAGGGCGCCGCTCGGCGTGCCGCTCTCGCCCACGATCTGGTTCTCGAGCGATTCGATCTCGCCGACGATGCGCTTGGCCGCCGCATAGAAGATCTCGCCTTCCTGGGTCAGGTTCAGGGCGCGGGTCGTGCGCTGCAGCAGCCGTACGCCGAGCCGCGTCTCCAGGCGCGTGACCAGCTTGCTGACCGCGGAAGGACTCAGCCCCAGCGCCGGCGCGGCGGCGGAAAAGCCATTGGAATCAACGACCCGCACGAAGGCGGCCATTTCGCTGGCATGATCGATCATTGCGCCAATGGTGAATACCATTCATGAGTGATAGTCAAATCACGTATATTAATCTCGGATCGGGAATTAATTATGAAACTTCCAATTCTTGGAGGGTTCCATGTTCTCGATCGCCTATCCCACCCACGCCGAACGCCAAGTCTATACCCAGCGCGCCCATCGTCTGCGCGGGGCTGCGGTCGCGAGCCTGGTACGCGAGATCGCCCGCCTGGTTTCCGCCGCCGCCCGTTAGTGGCTCTTCGCGAAGGATAGTTTCGCGGCGGTTTTGCCTCGGTACGCCCACTGGCGGCGAGGACGACGTGGCGCGCCGGGAGGCGGACTGCGTCGCCGGTCGCGCGCGCACCAATGTGTCGGATGAGCGATGCATAGAACGGACACCGCCCTGGGGCGGTGGCGAGACCGAAGATAACTCGGGTCTTTATCGATGTCAATAACTGCGGTGCGCTTGGGAATTTTGCCCTGAGTTTTTTCGCACCGTTGAGGACCCGGAAACGCGAGGGCCGTCACGGCCAGGCATCAGCTCGACCCCCGTCGATGATCGCCGTACCCTCACCAGCGATCGGATTCATTTATTGCGACTTTTGGCGCTCCAGGAGGGGCCATATCTGGGCGCCGTCACCGCCATCGTACTATGGCTTGCGTCGCTCGACCGACATGCAGGCAATGCTGTCACCGCATCAGATCGAGGTCGGTCAATCGCCAAAACCTCGGTGAGGGGCCGTTAAAGCCGAGCCCCCTTCCGGCGCGGCAGCTTCACGCCGGCCGCCTGCAGCAGGGTCCGCGCGGCCTCGCCCGCAGTGACGGCGACCTTGGGATCGCCGCGCACCAGCGCCGCGGCGATCGCGCCATCGGCCAGGATCTGCAGCTGCAGTGCCAGCGTGTCGGGATCCTTCACCTCGAGTTTCGCCAGCAGGCCGCGAAACCACAGGCGCCGCTGCTCCTTGAAGGCGAAGGCGACCCGGTTGGCGGCGTGCGAGGCCTCCTTGATCTCGGCCACCGCATTGACGAACGGACAGCCGCGGAACACGCCGGCTGAAAAAGTGCGCTCCAGCCGCTCGAAATTGCCCAGGATCTGCTCGGCCGGCGGCAGGTCCGATACGGGCGTGGGCCTGAGCCGCCGCCGCAGGTAGGCGACGATCAGCTCATCCTTGGAGGGGAAGTAGTTGTAGAGCGTGCGCTTGCTGATGCCGATCTCGGCCGCGACGGTGTCGACGCCGACCGCGCGGATGCCCTGGCCGTAGAACAATCGGTCGGCCGTCTCGAGGATGCGCTCGCGCATCTCGTTCGACCGTGCTTCGGAACGCGTTTCGGATGGTGGCATAAACTACACAGACCTGTGTACTTTCGATTGACCGGTTGCGCCTCGACCCTAAGGTACACAGACCTGTGTAATCAAGGGTGAGCCCATGGGCCTCATGAAGGAGCTGCGACCGACCCTGCCGATCCTGGTCGCGGCGGCGGTCATGCTGAGCCTGAGCGGCGGCATTCGGCAGAGCTTCGGGCTGATCATGCCGCCGCTCACCCGCGACATCGCTGTCAGCGTGTCGGACTTCGCCCTCGCCATGTCGGTGCAGAACCTTGCCTGGGGCTTCCTCCAGCCGGTCGCGGGCGCGCTTGCCGTGCGCGTCGGCTTCCGGCCGGTGATGCTGGTCGGCAGTCTTTTATACATCGCCGGCATGCTCACTTTCGCCCTGGCCGACGGCATGCTGGGCGTGATGCTGGGCGCGGGCGTGCTGATCGGCCTGGCGCTCGCCTGCACCGCCACCGCCATCGCCCTTGCCGTCGGTTCGCGCGCCGTGACCAGCCACCTGCGGAGCCTGGTGTTGGGAGCCATCACCGCCTCGGGCTCGCTGGGCGCATTGCTGTCCGCACCGCTCGGCCAGATGCTGGCTGTCGACTTCGGCTGGCGCGCCGGCGTGCTGGGCTTCCTGGTGCTGGCCCTCGGCATGCTGCCGGCCAGCTGGATCGCCGGCCGGGTCGATCGCCTGCCGTTGCCCGCCGGTCCGACAGGCAAGCGCGATTCGGCCAAGGCGGCGCTGCTACGCGCTCTCAGGACGCCCTCCTTCATGGTCATGACCGCGGCCTACTTCGTGTGCGGCATGCAGCTCCTGTTCATCGCCACCCACCTGCCGTCGTATCTCGCGATCTGCGGCATGGATCCCGCGCTCAGCGCCCAGGCGCTGGCGGTGATCGGCCTGTTCAACGTGTTCGGCGGACTGTTCTTCGGCTGGGCCGGCGGACGCTGGTCCAAGCTCGCCCTGCTGGGCGGCATCTACCTCGGCCGCTCGATCGTGCTGGCCTGGTATTTCCTGCTGCCGCCGACCCCGTCCACGACCCTGGCCTTCGCCGCCCTCATGGGCTTCCTGTGGCTCGGCGTCGGTCCGCTGGTCGCGGGCTCGGTGGCAGAGATGTTCGGCCTGCGCTGGCAGGCGATGATCCAGGGTGTGGCCTTCATGAGCCATCAGATCGGCAGCTTCGTCGGCGCCTTCGGCGGCGGCCTGATCTTCGATCTGCTGGGTTCCTATGACCTCGCCTGGCGCGTGGGCGTGGCGGTCGGCCTGCTGGCCGGCCTGGCCCAGGTGAGCTTCGCCATGCTGCGGCCGGTCCGGCCCGTTCCCGCTTGAGGTAGCCGGTCTGACCGTTCAGTTGTTGAGGCCGGTCTTGGACACCAGCATCGGCTCGGCGCGCCAGGCCTGCGGGAACAGCCGCTTCAGGTTCTCGAGCTTCGGCTTGTCGTGGAACACGATGTAGGGCTGGTTGGGGTTCAACGTCATGTAGTCCTGGTGATACCCCTCGGCCGCATAGAACGGCTTGCCGGGCTCGATCGTGGTCACGACCTTGCTGCTGAAGGTTTTCGCCTGGTCGAGCTGGTCGATATAGGCCTTGGCCACCCGAGCCTGCTCGTCGTTGGCCGGGAAGATCGTCGAGCGGTACTGCGCGCCGACGTCGGGCCCCTGTCGATTGAGCTGCGTCGGATCGTGCGCCACCGAGAAATAGATCTGCAGGATGCGGCCGTAGCTGATCTTGCGCGGATCGTAAGTGATGCGCACCGACTCGGCGTGGCCGGTACGGCCGGATGTGACCTGATCGTAAGCCGCGGTGTTCTTGGCGCCGCCGGCATAGCCCGACACCGCGCTGGTGACGCCGTCGACATGCTGGAACACGCCCTGCACGCCCCAGAAGCAGCCGCCCGCAAGGACCGCGACTTCAGCGGCCTGCCCCGCCCCCCGATCGCCCGGCATGTCGACGGCAGGCGGCGGCACGACCTTGGCGCTTTCGGCCGAGGAGGGAAGGATGCCAAGCCCGCTCGCTGCAACGGCGAGCGCGCCGCCGATCAGGGCAAGGGAAAGCCATCGAATCATGGTCACTTCTCCGCGGTGAGGAAGGCGTTGAACGCGTCCTTGTAATCGGCGTGCCAGCGCGACAGCGGCGGCCGGTTTTCGGTGATGTCCTCGGCCGCCCACAGGATACGCCGGTTGTCGACCTCGCGCGTCACCTCGTTGTCGGGGCAGATGATGTAGAAGTCGCCGCGGCCCATGCTGTCGACCAGCATGTCGACGACCTGGTCGGGCGTCCATGCGCCCGGCGGCTTCTCGGTGCGGCCGCGCGCCGTCATGGCGGTGAAGGTCGAGCCCGGGACCAGCAGATGCGCCGAGATGCGGTTGCCCTCTTCGTTGCGCAGGCTGTGGGCCAGCGCCTCGGTCAGCACCTTCACAGCGGCCTTGCTGACATTGTACGCGGTGTCGCCCGGCGGACAGGTGATGCCCTGCTTGGAGCCGGTATTCACGATGGCGCACGGCGTCTTCTGGGCCAGCATCGCGGGCGTGAAAGTCTGCACGCCGTTGATCACGCCCCACAGATTGACGTTGAGCACGCGCTGCCAGCGCTCATAGTGATCCCATGGCCCGCCGCCCGGGGCGGTGCCGGCGTTGTTCATCAGCACGCCGACGTCGCCGAACGCGGCGTAGGCCTTGTCCTTCAGCGCCTGCACGCTCTCCAGCTTGCTGACGTCGGTTGGCACGGCGATCACGGCGCCGCGTCCGGACGGCGCTGCGGCGGCCACTTCCCCGACGGCCCGTTCCAGCGACTCCGCCGACAGGTCGGCCAGGCAGACGTTCAGTCCCAGCGAGGCGAAGCGGCGGGCGGCGGCAAGCCCGATTCCGCTGGCGGCTCCGGTGACGACGGCGGCACGGCCGGCCGTGAGGGCGGGATGGTCGGGCATCGCACGGCTCCTTTGCGGGGTCGGAGGACAGACGATTCTCGCGATATAGTCGACAAACTATAACGTGATCGCTCGTGAGCCGATCCCAGGCGACCGGGCCGTCGTCAGGCCTGGTCGGGCTTGAAGGTCGCCTCCGGCGGTACTTCCGGCTTGCGCCACTTGAAGCGCAGCTCCGACAGCCCGGTGCACACCGTGTAGAACACCGGCGTGAACACCAGGCCGAAGAAGGTGACGCCCAGCATGCCGAAGAACACCGCCGTGCCCAGCGACTGGCGCATCTCCGCACCGGCGCCGAAGCTCACGACCAGCGGCACCACGCCCAGGATGAAGGCGAGCGAGGTCATGAGGATGGGCCGCAAGCGCGTCCTGGCGGCGCTGACGGCGGCGTCGAAGCGGTTCATGCCCGCTTCGTGCGCCTGCTTGGCGAACTCCACGATCAGGATGGCGTTCTTGGCCGCGAGCCCCACCAGCACCACGAGGCCGATCTCGACCAGGATATTGCGGTCGAGGCCGCGCAGGATGACGCCTCCCATCGCGGCCAGTACGCACATCGGCACGATCAGGATGACGGCGAGCGGCAGCAGCCAGCTCTCGTAGAGCGCCGCCAGCAGCAGGAACACGAACACTACCGCGAGCCCGAAGGCCAGGATGGCGGTGTCGCCGGCGAGCTTCTCCTGCAGGGCGATCTCGGTCCATTCGAAGCCGAAGCCCGAGGGCAGCACCTTCTCGGCCAGGCCCTCGATGGCCGTGATGCCCTGGCCCGAGGAGAAGCCGCGCACCAGCGCCACCTGCACCTCGGCCGCGGGGTAGAGATTGTAGCGCGCCACGCGGTAGGGACCGGTCGTGTCGGAGAAGGTGGCGACCGAGCCGATCGGCACCATCTCGCCCGAGGCCGAGCGGGTCTTGAGATTGCCGACGTCGCGCACGGTCAGCCGATAGGGATCGTCGGCCTGCGCCGTCACGCGGTAGGTGCGGCCGAGGATGTTGAAGTCGTTGACGTAGCCCGAGCCCATGTAGATCGACAGCGTCTCGAACACGCGCGCGATCGGCACGCCGAGCTGCTCGGCCTTGGTGCGGTCGATATCGGCCCAGATCTGCGGCGTGCGCGTGCTGAACAGCGTGAACGCCTGGGTGAGACCGGGCGTCTGGCCGGCGGCCCCGGCCAGCGCCCAGGTGGCGCCCTCGAGCGCCGGCAGGCCGCGCGCGGCGCGATCCTGCACATAGCCCTTCAGGCCGCCGCCGGTGCCGATGCCCGGCACCGAAGGCGGCTCGATCACGAACACGAAGGCCTCGCGCAGGGAGAACATCTTGCCGCGCAGGTCGGCCACGATCTTGTCCATCGGCAGGTTGCGGCGCTCGGCGAACGGCTTCAGCGTCACGAACACCACGCCGGCGTTGGGCGCGTTGGTGAAGGTGGCGCCGTCGAGGCCGACGAAGGCCACGGCATGCTCGACCCCCGGCGACGCCATGATCATCTCTGACGCCTGCCGCACCAGCCTGTCGGTGCGGTCCAGCGTGGCGCCCGCGGGCAGCTGCATGACGGCGATCAGGTACGACCGGTCGAGCTGCGGCACCAGGCCGGTCGGCGTCTTCACCAGCGTCCATCCGGTCAGCACGAGCAGGCCGGCATAGATCGCCAGCACGATGGCCGAGAGGCGGATGATGCGCGCCGTGGCCCGGCCGTAGAAGTTGGACAGCCATTCGAAGCCACGGTTGAACACCCGGAAGAAGGCGTTGATCGGCCACATCAGCCGCTCGAGCAGAGTAGGCTTGGCATGCTCTATCGGAGACAGAGCGTGCGTCTTCAGCAGCAGCGCCGCCATGGCGGGCGACAGCGTCAGGGACACGAAGGCCGAGATCGCGGTCGAGGCGGCGATGGTGATGGCGAACTGCTTGTAGAAGGTCCCCTGAAGGCCCGTGATGAAGGCGGTCGGCAGGAACACCGCGATCAGCACCAGGGAGATCGCGATCAGGGCGCCGCCGACCTCGTCCATGGTCTTGTGCGCCGCTTCCTTGGGCGACATGCCCTGGGTCAGGTAGCGCTCGACGTTCTCGACCACGACGATGGCGTCGTCGACCACGATGCCGATCGCCAGCACCAGGCCGAACAGCGACAGCGTGTTGAACGAGACGCCGACCGCGGCCATCACCGCGAACGAGCCGATCAACGACACCGGGATGGCGAGCAGGGGGATGATCGCGGCCCGCCAGGTCTGCAGGAACACGATCACCACGATCACGACCAGGATCAGCGCCTCGAACAGCGTCTCGATCACCGCGTCGACCGAGGCCTGGATGAACTCCACCGGGTTATAGACCACCGAGTAGTCGAGGCCGGTCGGGAAGTCCTTCTTCAGCCGCTCCATCGTCTCCTTGATGTGGGTCGAGGTCGAGATGGCGTTGGAGCCGGGTCGCTGGAAGATGCCGAGCGCGGTGGCGTTCTTGTTGTCGAGATAGGCGTTCAGCGTGTAGTCCTGCGCGCCCAGCTCGACGCGCGCCACGTCGCGCAGGCGCGTCACCTGGCCGTCCGGCTCGGCGCGCAGCACGATGTTGCCGAACTCCTCGGGGCTCGTGAGGCGCCCCAGCGTCTGGACCGACAGGGTGAAGGCGCCCGGCGACACGGCGGGGGCCTGGTTGATGGCGCCGGCGGCGACCTGCAGGTTGGCCGCGCGCATCGCCAGCATCACCTCGCCGGCGGTCATGTTGTGGGCGGCGACGCGGGCCGGATCGAGCCACACGCGCATCGAATAGTCGCGCGCGCCGAACACCAGCACGTTGCCGACGCCGTCGATGCGGCCCAGCACGTCCTTCACGTAGAGGGTGGCGTAGTTGGAGATGTACTGCTGGTCGCGGCTGCCGTCGGGCGACGTCATGTGCACGACCATCATCAAGTCTGGCGAGGCCTTGCGGACGACGATGCCAAGCCGCTGCACGTCCTCGGGCAGGCGCGGCTGGGCGACGGCGACACGGTTCTGCACGTTGACCTGCGCCTGGTCGATGTCGACGCCGGGCTTGAACACGACGTTGATCGACAGTCGCCCATCGCCGGTCGACTGCGAGTTGATGTAGAGCATGTCGTCGACGCCGTTGATTTCGAGCTCGAGCGGCGTGGCGACGGTTTCGGCGATGACCTCGGCCGAGGCGCCGGGATAGGTCGCCGTGACGTTGACCGTGGGCGGCGCGATCTCGGGATATTCCGCGACGGGCAGGCCACGCTGGGCGATGCCGCCCACGATCAGGATGATGATCGACAGGACCGAGGCGAAGATCGGCCGGTCGATGAAGAAATGGGAAAAACGCATGGAGTGAGCCTGGAGTGGGGGCTGTGGCTAGCGGCGGCTGTCATCCCGAGCGAAGCGAGGGACCTTTCGGGATCAGGAAAGGTGCCGCGCGTCGCTCGGGGTGACCGTGTGGCTTTTTTGCCTTTGGCGGCGGGGGGTTTGCGTCGGCGGTTTTGATCTCGCCCTTCTGCGGCACGACCTTGGCGCCCGGCCGCACCATCGGGTTGGCGAGCCCGTCCAGCACCACGTTGTCGGTCGGCGCCAGGCCTTCGCGGACCACGCGCAGGCCGTCGACGAGAGGCCCCAGCTTGACGACCTTGGCCTGCACCACGTTGTTGTCGCCCACCGTGAACACGATCTTGCGCGCCTGGTCGGCCACGATCGCCGAATCGGGGATCAGCAGCGCGTCGTACTCGCCGCCGAACAGCTGGACGCGGCCGAATACGCCGGGCGTCAGAAGCTGATTCTTGTTCTCGACCACGGCGCGGGTGCGCATGGTTCCCGACCGCGGGCTCAGCGCGTTGTCGACGAAGTCGACCTTGCCGGTGCGCGTCCATTCGGTCTCGTCGGCCAGCCGGATACGCACTGGGTTCAGCGAATCGCGCGACGAGGCCAGCGCGCCTGAAATATAGAGGCGCGTGTAGCGCAGGTAGTCCGATTCGGAGATGTCGAAGACGAAGCGGATGGGATCGAGCGTGACGATGGTGGCGAGCAAGGTCGCGCCCTGCTGGCCGCCCTGGATCAGGTTGCCGGCATCGACCTTGCGATCGGAGATGCGGCCGGCCAGCGGGGCGCGAACGTCGGTCCAGTCGAGGTTGAGCTCGGCATTGCGCACCGCGGCCTCGGCCGTCTTGAGCTGGGCACGCGCCACGGCGAGGTTGGCCTTGCGCTGGTCGTACTCGGCGTCGGGAATGTTCTTGGACTTGACCAGCGCCGCGCCGCGCTCGACCTGCAGCTCGGCGATTTCTACCTGCGCCTTGTTGCGCGCGACCTCGGCCTCGGCGCTTTGGACCGCGATCTCGAACGGCCGCTTGTCGATGGTGAACAGCAGGTCGCCGACATTGACGACCTGGCCGTCGCGGAAATGCAGCTTGTCGATGAAGCCCGACACGCGGGCCCGAACCTCGACCTGCGCCACGGCCTCGAAGCGGCCGGAAAACTCGTCCCATTGGGTGACCCGCTTGGCCACCGGCGCAGAGATCGTGACGGGCATGGCCGGCGGGCCGCCCTGGGCGAAGGCCGCCGATGAAGCGACAAGAAAAGCGAGACCGGCGGCAGCCAGCAGACGGCGATGTAGGGACAAACGGGCACTCCCCCGCGAAATGTTTTGCGGCGCGGCACATGTGGTTGTAGCAGCGGCCGGTTTCAATTCCGTCAGGAGTAACCATAGGAAACATCGTGGTCATATGATCCAAATGGATCATATTCATCCGATTGGATTCATATGTTGCAAACCGGCCGGTCCAGCGGTAGCAATGCCCCAGCTCTTCCAGGGGGAAAGCCCATGACCATTCTCAAACGTCTCTTCGTCGCCAGCGTCACGCTCGGCGTCTTCGCGTTCGCCACCGCTTCGGCCCAGACACCCTCGACCCTCGAGACCGTGAAAAAGCGCGGTCACGTGATCTGCGGCGTCAATGTCGGCCTGGGCGGCTTCTCGCTGCCCGACAGCCAGGGCAAGTGGTCCGGTCTCGACATCGACATGTGCAACGCCGTCGCCGCCGCCGTGTTCGGCGATGCGACCAAGGCCAAGTACGTGCCGCTGTCGGCCCAGCAGCGCTTCCTCGCCCTGCAGTCGGGCGAGATCGACATGCTGGTGCGCAACTCGACCATCACGCTGGAACGTGACGCCGGCCTCGGCCTGCAATATTCCGGCGTCAACTTCTATGACGGCCAGGGCTTCATGGTGTCCAAGAAGCTCGGCGTGAAGGGGTTGGCCGAGCTCAACAACGCCACCATCTGCGTCGCCCAGGGCACGACGCATGAATTCAACGTCGCGAGCTGGTTCCGCGGCCGCAACATGACCTTCAAGCCGGTCGTGTTCGAGAGCCAGGACGTGATGTACGAGGCCTTCTTCGCCGGCCGCTGCGATGCCATCACCCAGGACTCCTCGGCGCTCGCGTCGGCGCTCGCCACCCGCGGTCGCCAGAACGACTACATGATCCTGCCCGAGCTGATCTCCAAGGAGCCGCTGGGGCCGTTCGTGCGCCGCGGCGACGACGTCTGGAACGCGGTCGTGCGCTGGACGCTGTTCGCCATGCTGGAAGCCGAGGAGCGCGGCATCACCACCGCCAACGTCGACGAGCAATTGAAGTCGACCGACGCGCTGGTCCAGCGCTTCCTCGGCGTGAAGCCCGGCAACGGCAAGGCCCTGCAGATCGACGAGAAGTGGGCCTACAACATCATCAAGCTGGTCGGGAACTACGGCGAGAGCTACGAGCGCAATGTCGGCATGGGCAGCCCGCTCAAGCTGGCGCGCGGCCTGAACGGGCTCTGGACCAAGGGCGGCCTGATGTATCCCATCCCGCTGCGCTGAGGCGCCCGATCGGAGAAGTTGGACATGGAAAGCCGCGGCCCGCTCAACGCCTCGATCGTCGAGGCGTTCGATCTCCTGCCGCCGCAACTGCAGACGGCCGCGCGCTACATGCTCGACCGTCCCGACGACGTGGCCCTGCTCTCGATGCGCGAGCAGGCGCGCCGCGCCGGCGTGCCGCCCGCCACCATGACGCGGCTCGCCAAGCGTCTCGGCCTCGACGGCTACGACAGCGTCCGCGAGCTCTATGCCGGCGCGGTGCGCGCCGGCACCCTGGGTTTCGCCGGCAAGGCGGGCGTCCAGGTCGAGGCGCAGGCCCTGCGCGGCGAACGCGCGCTCGCGGCCGAGATGGCTATCCTTCTGTCGCGCCAGATCGCAGTGCTTGCCGAGCCCGCTGCGCTCGATCGACTCGCCGCTGCGGCGAGCTGCCTGCACGAAGCGCGGCGTGTCTATTGCCTCGGCTTGCGCTCGTGCCATGCCGCGGCGTGGCACTTCCACTACATGCTGTCGCTTCTCGGCGACAAGACGGTGATGCTCGACGATGCCGGCGGTACGGGCCTCGACGCCATCCGTGACGCCGGCAAGACGGATGCCCTGCTGGTCGCCAGCGTCGAGCCTTACGCGCGCGCCACCATCGAGGCGGCGCGCTACGCCGCCGGCCGCGACGTGCCGGTCGTGGCGCTGACCGATTCGGAGGTCTCGCCGCTCGCCCAGATCGCGGCCAACACCATCCTGGTGGCGACCAACAGCCCATCCTTCTTCCATACGATGACGCCGCTGCTCGCCGTCGCCGAGATCCTCGCGGCCCTGGTCGCCGGCCGCGGCGGCGCCAAGGCGCTGGCCGCGCTGGAGCACACGGAGGCGCAGCTCGCGGCCTTCGGCGTTCACCTGCCGAGACGGAATGGGCGCTGATCATGTTGTCATTCTTCCTCTTCCGGACCGCGCGCCTCCAGCGCGCTCATGATCATGAGCGCGCTGGAGGCTGATCATGTTGTCATTCTTCCTCTTCCGGACCGCGCGCCTACAGCGCGCTCAAGATCATGAGCGCCCAGGAGGCGCGCGGTCCGGAACACCATTAGGTTCTTCGCATGACCCACATCCTCCACCGCCAGATCGCCGGCACTCTCCCCGTCGCCGCCACCGGCAGCGGCATCGAGATCGTCGACACGACGGGCAAGCGCTACATCGATGCGTCGGGCGGCGCCGCCGTGTCCTGCCTCGGGCACGGCCATCCCGCGGTGACGGCGGCGCTGCATGAGCAGCTCGACCGCCTCGCCTACGCCCATACCGGCTTCTTCACCACCGAGGTCGCCGAAAAGCTCGGCGACCGGCTGATCGCCGACGCCCCCCAAGGCATCAGCCACGCCTACCTGGTGAGCGGCGGCTCGGAGGCGATCGAGGCCGCGCTGAAGATGGCGCGGCAGTACTTCGTCGAGCGCGGCGAGACCAAGCGCCGTCACGTCATCGCCCGCCGCCAGAGCTATCACGGCAATACGCTCGGCGCGCTGGCCGCCGGCGGCAACGAATGGCGCCGCGCGCCCTTCTCGCCGCTGCTGATCGAGACCCATCACATCGCGCCCTGCTTCGCCTACCGCTTCCAGGAGCCGGGCGAGAGCGATGAGGATTACGGCCGCCGCGCCGCCGATGCGCTCGAAGCCAAGATCCTGGAGCTGGGCGAGGGCACGGTGATGGCCTTCGTCGCCGAGACCGTGGTCGGCGCCACCGCTGGCGCCGTGCCGCCGGCTCCGGGCTACTTCAAGCGCATCCGCGAGATCTGCAACCGCCACGGCGTGCTCCTCATCCTCGACGAGGTGATGTGCGGCATGGGCCGTACCGGCGCCCTGCATGCCTGCGAGCAGGAAGGCATCGCGCCCGACCTCATGACCATCGCCAAGGGACTGGGCGGCGGCTACGAACCGATCGGCGCCGTCCTGCTCGGCGGCCATATCTACGAATCCTTCGCGCAGGGCAGCGGCTTCTTCCAGCACGGCCACACCTACATGGGCCATCCCATGGCCTGCGCCGCGGGCCTCGCCGTGCAGGAGACGATCCGGCGCGACAACCTTCTGGCCAACGTACGCGCCCAGGGCGCGCTGCTGCGCCGAAGGCTGGGCGAGCGCTTCGGCAACCATCCGCATGTCGGCGATATCCGCGGCCGCGGCCTGTTTCAGGCGATCGAATTGGTCGAGGAGCGCTCGACCAAGACGCCATTCGATCCGGCGAGAAAGCTCCATGCCAAGGTCAAGAAGGCCGCCATGGCGCGCGGCCTGATGGTCTATCCCATGGGCGGCACGATCGACGGCACACGCGGTGATCATGTCCTGCTGGCGCCGCCCTTCATCGTGACTGAAGACCAGATCGGCGAGATCGTCGATCGCCTGGGCAGCGCGCTGGACGACGCTTTGGCCTGACCACTGTGTTACCGCAGGCCCTGAGTGGCCGCACGACAAGCACGATCGCGTCCGCAACGTATCTTCGGAAATCTCCGCTCCTCAGGTAGGAAACGCATCTTGTATATCTGCCCGCGGCGTGCGCGTTGCATCAACAACGCGTTTACGCAACGAGAGTTTGCATTTTTGACGAAATCATGTATTATGGTTGTTGCCCCGGTGGCGAAACGGCAGACGCGGTGGACTTCCAATCCACTTACCTTACCACGGTAGTGCGGGTTCAAATCCCGTCCGGGGCACCACAATTCCGGAGGGATCTATGTCTACGGCAAGGGAAAACATGAAAATCCTGATCGACCAGCGCGATAAGCTCTTGGCCGAAATGGAGGCCATGAAGCACAAGATAGAGGGCCTGAACCTGGCCATCTCGCTAATTGACGGTGGCGAGGCTGGGCTGAAACCGGTTTCACGACGCTCTGGCGTGAAAAGCTACATCCTTGATCTTCTGAAGGAGGTCGGCGCGGATGGCCTGAACGCGCAAAAAGCCGTCGAGATGGCCGCCCAGCGGGGCCACAAGGTAGACAGAGCGTCCGTGTCGTCGCTGCTGAGCCGCTTTAAGCAGGAAGGCACCATTGCTTACGACGGTACCATGTATCGCCTCAAGGAATTCAACCAGGGAAATGAAGCCGCGCCCGTCGAGGAAGGCGGGCAGGTGGTGAAGATGAGAGTTGCCTAGCGCGAACGCCGTTCGCCGCTAAACACAGAAAAGCGAAGGGCCGGGTTCCACCCCGGCCCTTCTTCGTGAACAGGCGACGCTGTGAATTTCTTCACCCTTACCACGGATTTAGGTCACCACGTTCCGTACTTGGACATTCGCACAGATTTCGTTGAAGTCAGAGTTAATACTGACGCCGACGGAGCATATCTAAGTAGCGCGTTTAACGTTCGCAACGCTATTTCATGTCTGTTTTTTTGCAATTGCTTGCAAAGGCTAGATTGTTCACGAAATGCCATGGCGAACGCCGTTCGCCTATTTCGCATATATATTGGGATATATAACCTAGAGCTCAAGATATTGTATTCTGTCATCAGAGCGAGCCAATACGCATTTGTCATCAGCTGGACACTTCTTACGAAGTTCAGCTTGTAATCCTGTTGCCGAAATCACCAATCTTTTGCGGCGATGATAACATAGACGCGCTTTCCGACCCGTCTTTACTAAGCGCCCGCCGGCCGTATTCGTCCGGTGGCGGCCGGGTGAGGTTGTATCGGATGAACGATGCATAGAGCGGAGCCGCCGGGAGGCGACGCCCAGTGTATATAACCCAAGTGTTCCTTCGAGTCAACCTCAGTGCTAGTTTTTGCGTGCCATAGGGGCCTGAAGAGCGCAAAAGCTGTGAGGACTCGAGCATCGGTGCCCGCAGTGCTGGCAAACCATCCCTGATACGATCGAGGCGTTACCACTGTTTCCGGAGGGAGCACGTGTCCGCCCGATCGATCCTCATGGCCATCGCGCTTTCAGCCTGGCTACTGGCGTCGGTCGTGGCCTTTTTAATCGTCGCCTACCTGAGCTTCTTCGGCGTGGCCTTCATCGGCCTCGTCATCTGCTATGTCAGCGCCCAGTTCGAGCTGGATGGCGATCGACCGGTCGGTAGCAGCCTCGCGACCAGCTTCCTCGGCGCCCAGCTGCGCGCGCAGCAGGACCTCACGCCGGAGCAACGCCAAGCCGTCCGCCATGAACAGTCGCTCGCGCTCCAATCAGCCCGCTTCTTCAAGTTCTTCGGGCTTGGCCTGATGGCGATCGGCATCGGTGGCGGGTTGTACTATCAGCTCTAGTACGCCTGCTGTCACCCCGAGCGCAGCGAGGGGCCTAAGGCAGCAGTAAAGGTCCCTCGCTGCGCTCGGGATGACACTGGGGCCTGTGTCCGCCAATTCCTATGCCCTTCAGCATTGCTGAAGTCGTCGTCTGCATATCTTCCCTCCCGCGCCGGCGGATTGACGGCCGCGCCGGCGTCCGAAAAGCTCGTCCATGACGGTTTGATCGTTCATTCGATCTCACATCGCTCGAACGACCGCGTCGCGCTCACCGAGACACAGAGAGGGAGGACGATCGTGAACAAGCTGTTGGCTACCGCTGCCGTCACCGCCGCTCTGCTGGGCCTTGCCGGCACCACTCAATCGCAGAACAAGAAGACCCTGGCCTTCGTGGTCAACGGCGCTTCCGATTTCTGGAAGGCGGCCGAAGCCGGCGTGAAGAAGGCGCAGACCGAGCTGCCGAACTACACCTTGGTGTTCAAGTATCCCGAGCAGGCCTCGGCGGCCATCCAGACCCGCATCATGGACGACCTCGTGGCCGCCGGCGTCGCCGGCATCATGGTGAGCGCGGTCGATCCCAAGACCATGGGCGACGCGCTGAACCGCATCGGCGGCCAGGTCGCCCTGTTCACCACCGACAGCGACGCGCCCAACAGCAAGCGCGTGGCCTATATCGGCTCCTCCAACACCGACGCCGGCAAGCAGGCCGGCCAGCTGATGCTGAAGGCCCTGCCCAACGGCGGCAAATGCATGGGCTTCGTCGGCCTGCCCGGCGCCGACAATGCGCGCGAGCGCATCGAGGGCGTGAAGGAGGCGATCAAGGGTTCCAAGATCGAGCTTGTCGACGTGCGCGCCGACGACATCGACCAGACCCGCGCCAAGCGCAACGTCGAGGACACGATCACCGCCCGGCCGGAGATCAACTGCATGGTCGGCTTTTATTCCTACAACACGCCGCGCATCTACGAGGCGCTGAAGGACGCCGGCAAGATCGGCAAGGTGACGATCATCGGCTTCGACGAGGACCCGATCACTCTGGGCGGCGTGAAGGACGGCACCATCGTCGGCACCGTCGTGCAGCAGCCCTATGAATGGGGCTACCAGGGCATGAAGGACCTCGCGAAGTATCTCGAGGGCGACAAGTCGTTCATTCCCGCCAACAAGCTGATCATCGTGCCGACCAAGATCATCGACAAGAGCAACGTCGATGCCTTCTGGACGGAGCTGAAGGCCAGGCAGGGGAAGAAGTAGAGGGGCTTTCATGCTCTTCCGGACCGCGCGCATCCTGCGCGCTCATGAATCATGAGCGAGCTGGAAGCTCGCGGTCCAAAAGACCATGAGCGGGCCTGGAGGCCGGCGGTCCGGCGAGACTAGACTGAGTTCCGTGACGCCCTCTCCTCGAACTCGCCTCGGTCAGCAAGGCCTATCCCGGCGTGAAGGCGCTCGACCGCGTGAGCCTCCGTGTCGCGCGCGGCGAGGTCGTGGCGCTGATCGGCGAGAACGGCGCCGGCAAGTCGACCCTGATGAAGATCCTGGGAGGCGTCGTCGAGCCGAGCGACGGCGCGATCCGCATCGACGGCGTCGAGCATCGCGCGCTCACCGTCGCCGGGTCCATGGCGGCCGGCATCGCCTTCGTGCACCAGGAGCTCAACCTGTTCGACAATCTCGACGTGGCGGCCAACGTCATGATCGGTCGCGAACCGGCCTTCGCCGGACCGCTCAGGCTGATCGATCGGGCGGCTCTCGAGGCGCGGGTGACGCCGCTGCTGCGGCGGCTCGGCGTCGATTTCGACGCCGCCACGCCGGTCGCCACCCTGTCGCTCGCCCAACGCCAGCTCGTCGAGATCGCCAAGGCGCTGTCGCTCGAGGCGCGCGTCGTGATCATGGACGAGCCGACCTCCAGCCTGACGGCCTCCGAGACGGCGCGGCTCCTCAAGGTGATCGCCGAGCTGAAAGCGGGCGGCGTCGCCGTGATCTTCATCTCGCACCGCCTGGTCGAGGTCGGGCAATGCGCCGACCGCGTCGTGGTGCTGCGCGACGGCGCGGTCGTCGGGGAGCTGACGAAGGGCGAGATCGACCACGACGCCATGATCCGCATGATGATCGGCCGCGACCTCAAATCGCTGCGCGTCCCGGCCGAGCGCGCGCCGGGCGCGGCGGTGCTCGAGATCGCGGGCCTCAGGACGCCGGCGCATCCCGAGCACGCCATCGACCTCGCCCTGCGCGCCGGCGAGATTCTCGGCATGGCGGGGCTGGTGGGCGCCGGCCGGACCGAGCTTGCCCGCGTCCTGTTCGGCATCGACCGGCCGGCCGGCGGCGCGCTCGCCCTCGATGGCCGCTGGATCGCCGTTCGGACACCGCGCGATGCCATCGATCTCGGCATCTTCCTGGTGCCCGAGGACCGCAAGCGGTTCGGCCTGGTGCTCGATTTCTCGGTGAAGGAGAACGTCTCACTGGCCAACCTCAGGGCCTTCGCCGCCGGCCTGATCGTCGGCCGCGGGACGGAGCGCCGCAACGCCGACGAGCGCCGCGCCGCGCTCGACATCAGGACGGCCTCGATCGACACCCTGGTCGGCACGCTGTCGGGCGGCAACCAGCAGAAGGTCGTTCTGGCCAAATGGCTGTCGATGACGCCGCGGGTCGTGATCTTCGACGAGCCGACGCGCGGCATCGATGTCGGCTCGAAGTCGGAGATCTACCGACTGATGCGCGGCCTGGCCGATGCCGGCGTCGCCGTGCTCATGATCTCGAGCGACATGGAGGAGGTGGTGGGCGTCAGCGACCGCATCCTGGTCATGCGCGAAGGCCGGATTGCGGGCTTCCTGGAGCGCGCCGAGTTCAGCGAGGAGAACGTCATGCGGCTGGCCGTGGGACGGCGCGACCTGCAGGAAGCGAAGGCCGTGTGATGCTGAAGAAGGACCTCGGGCTGCTGGTGCTGATCCTCGTGGTCGGCCTGGTCGTCTCCATCCTGAACCCGCGCTTCCTGTCGCCGATCAATCTCGGCAACACGGCGAACCTCATCGGGCTGTTCGGACTGTTCTCGATCGGCGCCGGCATCGTCATCATCACCGGCGGCATCGATCTCTCGGTCGGCTCGGTGTTCGCCCTGCTGGGCGTCGTCTATATCGACCTGCTGGTGGGCTGGCAGGTGAGCTGGTGGCTGGCCACGATCGTGGTCGTGCTGGGCGGTGTCCTGCTCGGGGCGATTCACGGCTTCTTCATCACCCGCCTGCATCTGCAGCCTTTCATCGTCACCCTGTGCGGGCTGCTGATCTACCGCGGCGTCGCCCGCTACTACACCAACGACGGCACCGCGGGCTTCGAGTACGGCCAGTCCTTCCCGACGCTCGAATGGCTGACCGCTGGACGGACCTTGGGCGTGCCGCATTCCTTCATCATGTTCCTGGTCGTGGCCGCGGTGATGGCGCTGGTGCTGCACCGCTCGGTGTTCGGCCGCTACCTGTTCGCCGTCGGCAAGAACGAGGAGGCGGCGCGCTATTCGGGCATCCGCACCGAGCGCGTGGTGGCGGCGGCCTACATCATCAGCGGCGGCCTGGCCGGCCTGTCGGCGATCTACCTGGCGATGTACACGCGCTCGATCTCGCCGGCCAGCCACGGCAATTTCTACGAGCTCTACGGCATCGCCGCCGCCGTCCTGGGCGGCTGCTCGCTGCGCGGCGGCGAGGGCTCGATCCTCGGCATCGTGCTGGGCGCCATCCTGCTGCAGATCCTGCAGAACCTGGTGAACCTGCTCGGCATCCCGAGCTCGCTCAACTTCGCGGTGATGGGCGGGGTGATCCTGATCGGCGTCATCGCCGACCAACAGCTCACGCGGCTCAGGGAGCGTCGCGCGAGGCGCTAGGGCTTGATGAATTCAAGTCGATTCGCGAGCAGCGTCTTTGTAGTGCTGTCGCACACGCGCGGCGGAATGCTCGAGCAGGACGCGGCCTGCTCGTTCGGCCCCGTCGATATCGCGCGCCGCAATGCAATCGGCTACGCGCCGCCAATCGGCCGCCGACTCCAGCCGGCCGGGGACGGTGAGGAAGCTGCTCGCCTGGCCTCGGATGAGCTGCCACGTGCCCATGCCCGCCAGGCGCTTGTAGATGTCGGGAAGATGGCCGTTGCCGCATCGATCGGTGAGCATCGTCTGCAGCCGGATCGATTGGTTGGCGAATGCTTGAGGAGACACCGTCTCGTCGTTGGCGGAGGACTCCAGCTCGGCGACCATGGCTTCCAGCGCCTGGCCGTCTGCGGTCTCGGCGCGCCGCGCGAAGCGGCCGGCGGCAAGCCCGAGCAAGGCCGCACGCAGCTCGAACAGATCGTCGAGGTCGTGACGGGACAACTCGGCGATCCGTGCCCCGAAGCGGGGAATGCGGACGACATAGCCTTGGCGCGCCAGCGCAATCAGGGCCTCACGCACGGTGGCGCGACTGACGGCATGGGTCTGGGCGAGCAGCTCTTCCTTCAGCCGCTCCCCCGGCGCCAGACGCCCAGCCATCACGTCTTCCAGAATCCGTTCCGCTAAGCGCGCGGACAGCGGTTTCACAAGCCTGCCTAGAGGAATTTCCGGCGACGAAGCACCATCCATAAGCGGCAATCACTTTCTTGTCTGACAAAAAGCAATATACTGATCAACAGTTGGTTTGGCAAACAAGCTCGTGTGGGAAACCAGGAGATGAATGCAGTCACCGTTACGCCGCTGGGGTTCGCCGCCGGCGCCCAGATCTCGGGAATCGACCTCAGGGCGCCGCTGAGCGAGGCGCAGCATCGACAGATCTACGACGCGTGGCTGGAGCACATCGTGCTCGTCTTTCCCGGTCAGGATCTCAGCCCGCAGCAGCAGATCGCCTTCTCCCGCCGCTTCGGCGTGCTGGACCAGCACGGATCCCAGGCGCCGTCGACACTCCATCCCGAGCACCGGGAAATCCTCGTCCTGTCCAACAAGGTGGTCGGCGGAAAGAAGTCCGGCACCTATAACTCGGGCCGCAACTGGCATACCGACCTCAGCTACACGTCGAGGCCGGCCAAGGGCGCCATTCTTCATTGCAAGGAGAAGCCGCCGGTCGGCGGCGACACGATGTGGGCGAACCTCTATCTCGCCCTGGAAACCCTCTCGCCGAATATCCGTCGGCTGATCGACGACCTGGAGGCCCTGCACGACGTCACACTCGTTCGCGGCATCGAGCAGCGCGATCCCACCGTCGTCGCCGAAATGAAGAAGCGCAATCCGCCGGTCGTCCATCCCGTCGTGCGCATGCATCCCGAAACCGGCCGCAAGTCGCTGCTCGTCAATCAGCGCATCCGCCGCTTCCTCGGCATGTCGGACGAGGAGAGCCAAAGCCTGCTCGCGATGCTCAATGCGCACGCCACCTCGCCAGAGTTCGTCTACCGCCATCGCTGGAGCATCGGCGACGTCGTCATGTGGGACAATCGCTGCAGCTGCCACGTGGCGCTGGGCGACTTCGACCAGACCAAGCCGCGCGTCATGTTCCGCTGCTCGTTGGAGGGCGAGGTCGAGTCCGGGCGCCTGACCCAGGATGTCGGCGGCAGCGACCGGCAATCCATGCTCCAGGCCGTCGCCGCGGTCTCGTGAACGGACAACAAGAATCGTCGAGGGAAGAGACACCATGAAAGCGCTGAAATTCGCGTGGGCACTTGCCTGCAGTGTCGTCATGCTTGCGGCGTCGAGCGTTGCCCAGACTCCGGCATTCCCCGACCGCTCCATCCGCCTGGTCGTGGCGTTTCCTCCGGGTGGCGCGACCGATGTCATTGCGCGCGTGCTGGCCCAGGGACTGACCACCGAGCTCGGCCAGAACGTGCTGGTTGAGAACAAGGGCGGTGCGAGCGGCATGATCGGATCGGAGATGGTCGCCAAGTCGCCGCCCGATGGCTACACGCTCCTGTTCGCCCCGAGCTCGCATGCCACCCTGAAGGAGCTCTATCCCACGCTGTCGTTCGACCCCCTTCGCGACTTCACGGCGATCGCGACGGTGGCGCGCACGCCCTACATCCTGGTGGTTCATCCCGGCCTCGAGGTGAAGACCGTTGCCGACCTGCTGGCCATGGCGCGCGCGAAGCCGGGCTCCGTCGCCTATGCCTCGACCGGCATGGGCACCGCGCAGCATCTCGCCGGCGAAGTGCTGCGCCGCACGTCCGACACGGACATCCTTCACGTTCCCTACAAGGGCAGCGGTGCGGTGCGAGCCGACCTGCTGGCCGGCCGCGTCCAGATGATGTTCGACAATGTCGCGGTCATGCTCCCCTACGTGCAGCGCGGGGAGATGCGCGGCCTTGCCGTCACCAGCCCCAAGCGCAGCGCGCTGGTGCCCGACCTGCCGACCCTGCGCGAACTCAACCTCGCGGCCGCGGAGATCGAGGGATGGTTCATCGTCCTCGGTCCGGCCGGCGTGCCCGATGCCGTCGTGCAGCGCCTGAATGCGGCGATCAACAAGGTGCTGGCTGCACCGGCCACGGCCGAGCGCCTCGCCGCCTTGGGCGCCGAGCCGCTCGCCGGGCCGCCGCAGGACGTCGCCACGCTCGTCAGCGCCGACCGTGAACGCTGGGGCAAGGTGATCCGCGAGGGCAACATCAAGCCCGAATGAGACGCGGCACTCTCTCTGAATCCAGCGTGGCGGTGTTTCAACCGTCGTAGCGGCGTGCTCTACTCCGCGCCGGAGGAAACAATGAACCCGTCGCGTCGATGGCTTTTCGTGGCCGCGAGCGTCGCCGCATTGTTCGCGGCATTTCCGGCTACCGCACAACCGTATCCCTCGCGTCCCGTCACCATGATCGTGCCTGCTTCGGCCGGCGGACCGACCGACGCGATCGCCCGCGTGATGTCCGAACGCATGACCGCCCATCTCGGCGGCACCGTGCTGGTCGACAACGTGGCCGGCGCCGGCGGCTCGATCGGCGTCGGCAAGGTCGCGCGCTCTGCGCCCGACGGCTATACGCTGGGCATCGGCCAGTGGAGCCACTACGTGCTGAACGGCGCCACCTACGCCTTGCAGTACGACCTTTTGGCCGATTTCGCGCCGGTCGGCCTGATCGTCACCGGCCCGATGCTGATCGTGAGCCGCAAGGACCTGCCGGCCAACGACATGAAGGGCCTTGTCGCCTGGCTGAAGGCCAATCCCGACAAGGCGACGGCCGGCACTGGCGGCGTCGGGGCCCCGGGGCACATCTCCGGCATCTTCTTCCAGAAGCTGACCGACACGCGCTTCCAGTTCGTGCCCTATCGCGGCACCGCCCCCGCGATGCGCGATCTTCTGGCCGGCCAGATCGACATCATGCTCGACCAGGCCTCGAACGTGCTGCCGCAGCTGCGCGCCGGCACCATCAAGGCCTTCGCCGTAACAGCCAAGGAGCGGCTGGCCTCGGCGCCCGAGGTGCCGACCGTCGACGAGGCGGGTCTGCCCGGCCTGCATGTATCGGTGTGGCACGGCCTGTGGGCACCCAAGGGCACGGCGCCCGATATCATCGCGAAGCTGAACGCGGCCGTCGTGAAGTCGCTGGCCGAGCCCGCCACCAAGGAGAAGCTCGCAGCACTGGGCCAGGACATTCCGCCCGTCGACCAACTCACGCCGCAGGCGCTGGGCGCCTGGCAGAAGGCCGAGATCGAGAAGTGGTGGCCCATCGTCAAAGCTGCAGGGATCAAAGCCGAATGAAGCTGGGCGTTCTCCAATTCTTCAGCTGGCCCGGCCGGCGCGGGCCTCTCGAAGAGGTCTACGCCCGTGCGCTGGAGCGCATAGAAATCATGGATCGCACCGGCTTCGACGCCGTGTGGCTGGCCGAGCATCACTTCACGACCTTCAGCGTCTGCCCCTCGGTGCACATGCTGGGCATGCTGGCGGCGGCGCGCACCAAGCGGCTGCGCATCGGCACGGCGGTGTCATTGGCCGCGCTCTATCATCCGCTGCGGCTGGCCGAGGAAGTGGCGTTGCTCGACATGCTGTCGGGCGGCCGCGTCAACTGGGGCGCGGGCCGCGGCTTCGCCCACTTCGAGTTCAAGCACTTCGGTGTGCCGGCCGAGGAAAGCGCCGAGCGCTTCCGCGAGGCCGTCGAGATCGTGCTGAAAGCCTGGAGCGAGGAGCGCTTCAGCTTCCAGGGCACGCACTTCTCCTTCGACGATGTCGAGGTGCTGCCCAAGCCCCTGCAGCGGCCGTTGCCGCCCAGGCCATCGCGCGCCGCGGCGCGCAATGGCTGGTCGATTCCTACGCCGGGCCGCAGCATGGCCATCGCCGATCCGTGGAGCGGACCTACGACGGCAAGGAGCCGACGCAGCACTATGTCGACAGCGTCATCCTGCACGGCACGCCCGAATCGGTCGTCGAGCAGATCGCCCGCCTGCGCGAGGAGATCGGGCTCAACTACCTGATGTGCGCGCCGCTCAGCCGCGACACCTTCAGGCTGCTAGCCGATGAGGTTCTGCCGCGGCTGTGAACATCGCCTCGGCGATCAGGGTCATGTCGGCGTCGCTGATCTCGATCACGCCCTGGCGCAGCCGGTAGCCCCAGTTCTTCTCCTGGGTGAAGGCAAGCTGCGCCTGAAGGATGGCGAGCGGCATCGACTCGGCCTCGTGCCAGGCGACCTCGCGGCGGAACGGCTTGAA
>JACPOB010000026.1 GCA_016185145.1 Rhodospirillales bacterium
ACCGGCACGCGCACGCAGGTCGCGTGCACCTTGATCTTGGGATCGAGGATCTTCTTGGTCTCGACCACCATCTTCCACTCTTCCTTGGTCGAGCCGTCATCCATGAAGACGTCGATGTGGGGAATGACGTTGAAGGCGATGCCCTTGGTGAACTTCCTGGCATCGAGCGTCTGGTTCACGAAGAAGCTCTTGGTCTGGTTTAAAAGCTCGTCCATGCCTTCCTTGCCGGCGCCCGAGGTCGACTGATAGGTCGAGACGACGACGCGCTTGATGCCGGCGGCTTCGTGGATCGGCTTCAGCGCCACCACCATCTGGATGGTCGAGCAGTTGGGATTGGCGATGATGCCGCGCGCCTTGTAGCCCGCGATCGCATGCGCATTGACCTCGGGCACGACCAGCGGCACGTCGGGGTCCATGCGCCAGTAGGAGGTGTTGTCGATCACCACGGCGCCGGCCTTGGCGGCACGCGGGCTGTGCTCGGCCGAGACCTTGGCGCCGGGCGAACTCAGCACGATGTCGATGCCCTTGAAGTCGAACTTGGCGAGGTCGTGGACCTTCAGCACCCCGTTCTCGCCGAACGAGGTCTGCTTGCCCGCCGAACGCGCCGAGGCCAGCGCCACGACGTCATCGGCCGGGAAGTTCCGCTCAGCCAGGATCTGCAACATTTCGCGTCCGACATTGCCGGTCGCGCCGACGACGGCGACTCTGTAGCCCATGGCTCACCCGTATGAAGGAGGCAGGGAGATACGCGCCGAAGGGCCGTTTTGCAACAGACCCTGCCTCCCCACGCTCTGCGTGGGGAGGTGGCCCGAAGGGCCGGAGGGGTCATGGGCAACGGTACTGATGCTCATGACCCCTCCGGCCGCTTCGCGGCCACCTCCCCAAGCCGCGCTTGGGGAGGAAAGCTATTATTGATCCGCCGATGCCCCGGACGCCTTGATGATCGGCAGCCACAGCGTCAGGTCGTCGCGCACCAGCTTCTGCGCCGCGGCCGGCGGGCCGGGCGGCAGCATCTCGATGCCCTGGGCCAGCATCTTTTCGCGCACGGCGGGCAACTGGCCGATGCGGTTCAGCTCGGCATTGAGCTTGCCGACCACCGGCTCGGGCGTGCCGGCCGGGACGGCGTAGCCCATCCAGGTGTTCACGACATAATCCTTCACGCCCGATTCGATCATGGTCGGGACCCCGGGCAGGAGGTCCGAGCGCTTCTCGCTGGTCACGGCGACGGCCTTGAGCTTGCCGCCCTTGATCAGGCCGATGACCGTCGGCGTGTTGAACAGGCCCATGATCACCTCGCCGTTGGCCACCGCCTGGATGCCGGCGGGCGTGGCGCGGTAAGGCACGTGCTGCAGCTTCACGCCGGTCCGCATCTCGAGAAGCACGCCCGACATGTGATGGCTCGTGCCGACGCCGCCCGACGAGAAGGTGAGCTGGCCGGGCTTGGCGCGCGCCTGGGCCAGCACGTCGTCGACCGTCTTGGCCTGATTGTCGGGATGCACGATCAGCACGTTGGACACGCCGCCGCTCACCGCCACCGCCTGCAGATCCTTCAGCGAATCATAGCCCGGCGACTTGTAGAGCCCCATGTTGAAGACCAGCGTGCCCTGGCTCACCAGCGCCACGGTGTAACCGTCGGCCGGCGCACGCGCTGCCTCGGCAGTGGCGATGGTGCCGCCGGCGCCGGTCTTGTTGTCGACCACGACGGTCTGGCCCAGCGACTTAGCAAGCTCCTCGGCGAAGATGCGCGCGACGATGTCGGCCGTGGCCCCCGGCGCCAGCGGCACGATCAGACGGATCGACTTGGCGGGATAGGCTTGCGCGCGCACGGCACCCGAAGCCGCGATCAGCGACGCTGCGAGAAACGCCCTCTTCGTCAAGGTCATCGCATGTCTCCTCATATTCTTCCGGACCGCGCGCGAGATGCGCGCGGTCCGGAAGACGCTCAAAGCCCGACCGACTTCGCCACGAGTTGGGCAAGCTGCCGGCGCAGTCGTGCGACCGTCGCGCGTTCGCCGCGCTTGTTGATCAGGTTGTGCATTTCATAGGGGTCGGCCTTGAGGTCGTAGAGCTCGTCGCACGCCACGCCATCGAGCGATTTCTGCGTCCAGTGGATGTACTTGTGACGCTTGGTGCGGATCGCCTTGTAGCTCATGCCGATCAGCCACGGCATGGCGTTCTCGCTGAAATACTCGCACATGAAGGACGAGCGGATCGCCTTGCCGCGCTTGTTGTTTCCCTGGGCGATCGGCCGCAGCGACAGTCCCTGCATGTGCTCGAAGTCCGCCGCCTTGCCACCGGCGAGATCGACGATGGTCGGCGCGATATCGAGCGCCAGCACCAGCTCGTCCTTCACCGTGCCCGGCTTGAACCATGCCGGATAGCGGATCAGGAACGGCGACTTGATGCCTTCCTCGTAGGCGAAGCGCCGCTCCGGTCCGAGGCCGTGCTCGCCGAAGAAGTAGCCGTTGTCGCTCAGGAACAGGATGAAGGTGTCGTCGAGCTGGCCGGTCTCCTCCAGCGCCCTGAAGACCTCCCCCATGCCCTCGTCGACCGACGCCATCATGGCGGCGCGCAGACGGATCTCCTCGTCGGTGCCGGCCTTGATGCCGTCCAGCACCTTGCGCGAGGCCTCGTTGCCCTTGAGCTGGAAGGCCTCGGTCCAGGCCGGCTTGTCCTTCGCCACCTCGGCGAGCGGCAACGCATTGGGCCGACGCGGGAAGTGCGCGCCCTTGTAGAGATCGGCATGGCGCTCGGGCACGCGATAGCCGCCCTTGCTGAGGTCGATCGTCCCGTCGGGCGCCTGGAAGGCGTCGGGATGCACCGCCTTGTGGGCGAAGAACAGGGCGAAGGGCTTCGTCCGCGGCTTGCGCAGGAACGCGACGGCGTGATCGTTCAGAAGGTCGGTGATGTAGCCTTCGTGCTGCCGCTCGTCGCCGTCGATGTTCAGCACCGGATCGACGATCGAGCCGTGTCCCGGAAAGCTCACCCAGCGGTCATAGCCCGGCCGCGGCCCGCCGGAATTGCCCATGTGCCACTTGCCGACATGGGCGGTCTCGTAGCCCAGCCGCTGCAGGATGCCGTGGTAGTTGGGCAGGCGATGGCTGTGGGCGTCGCGCGCCACGTTGTCGATGATGCCGTGGCGGCTGGCGTACTGGCCGGTGATGATCGAGGCGCGGTTGGGCGAGCAGAGCGGCGTGGTGTGGAAGGCCGACGTGAACATCGCGCCTTCATGGCCGATGCGGTCGATATGCGGCGTCTTCATGAAGGGATGGCCGCAGATCCCCAACTCGTCGAACCTGAGATCGTCGATCAGGACGACGATGAAATTCGGCTTCTTCCTGCTTGCCACGATGATTTCCCCCAAAGCGCCCCGCGTACCGAAACACCGTAGCCACCGGCCTTGACGGAAGCCAGAGGCTCGCGCCCATATCGGCCGAAGACCACTAGGGAAAGCCCATGACCGAGCCTGGCCTGCCGCTGGCAGGATTGCGCGTGCTGGATATCAGTTCGTTCATCGCCGCCCCCGCCGCGGCGGTGGTTCTGGGCGACTGGGGCGCCGACGTGATCCAGGTCGAGGGACCCGACGGCGATCCCAACCGCCGCATCATGCACGATTCGTCGAACTACCCGAAGGGCGCGGTCAACTATCCCTGGCACATGGATTCGCGCAACAAGCGCTCGATCGTGCTCGACCTCAAGAAGGCCGACGCCCGCGCCGCCCTCGACCGCCTGATCGCGGTATCCGACGTGCTGATCTGCAACTTCCCGCCACCGGTGCGCGACAAGCTGAAGCTCGGCTACGACGACGTGAAGCGGGTCAATCCCAAGCTGATCTACGCCTCGCTGACGGGCTACGGCGAGACCGGCCCTGACCGCGATCGCCCGGGCTTCGACGTCACCGCCTACTTCGCGCGCTCGGGCCTCCTGGACGCCCAACGCTACGAAGGCGGCCCGCCCGGCGTGCCGGTGCCGGCGCAGGGCGATCGCGCCACGGCGATGACGCTCGTCTCGGCGATCCTGATGGGCCTGATGCAGCGCATGAAGACCGGCGAGGGCTCGTGGGTCGGCACGTCGCTGCTCGGCAACGGCCTGTGGTCGTGCGGCGTCGTCGCCCAGGCCGCTCTGGTCGGCGCCTACCTGCCGCACCGCCCGCCGCCCGACAAGCCGCGCTCGGCGCTGGGCAACATCTACCGCACCTCCGACGATCGCTGGCTTCAGCTCACCATCGTGCGCGAGGACAAGATGTGGCCGGGCGTGTGCGAGACCATCGGCAGGCCCGAGCTCGTGAACGACCCACGCTTCGCGTCGGTGGAAGAACGCCGCAAGCGCTCGGGCGAGCTCGCCACCATCCTGCGCGAGGCCTTCGCCAGCCGCGAGTACGAGCACTGGCGCAAGACCATGTCGGAGCACGGCATCACCTTCGGCGTCATCAGCCGGCCGCAGGACGTGCCCGACGATCAGCAGGCGGTGGCCTGCGGCGCCGTCGTCGATACCGCCATCGCCGAGATGCCCAAGACGCTCAGCAACCCCATTCGCCTCAGCTTCGCCGAGCAGCAGGTCGCGAACGCCGCGCCGGCGCTCGGTCAGCACAGTGACGAGATCCTGGCGGAAGCCGGCCTCTCGCCCGACGAGATCGCGGCCCTGCACAAGAGCGGGGCCGTGCCATGAGCGACTCCCCGCTCCCTGGGCCATTGAGCGGGCTTATCGTTCTCGACGTCAGTTCGTTCATCGCGGCGCCGGCCGCGGCGGTCGCGCTGGCCGACTTCGGCGCCGACGTCATCAAGATCGAGCCGCCGGGCGACGGCGATCCGCATCGCAACAGCTATCGCAATGCCAGCTATCCTCAGAGCGACAAGAACTTCCCCTGGCAGCTCGACGGCCGGCTGAAGCGTTCGCTGTCGCTCGATCTCAAGAACGACAGCGCACGGCCCGTGCTCGAGCGGCTGATCCAGCGCGCCGACATCATGATCGTGAACTTCCCGCCGCCGGCGCGTGAGCGGCTGAAGCTGCGCTGGGAAGACATCGAGCCGATCAACCCGCGTCTGGTCTACTGCTCGCTCACCGGCTACGGCGAGACAGGGCCCGACCGCGACCGGCCGGGGTTCGACGTCACGGCTTATTTCGGCCGCTCGGGCATCCTCGACTCGGCGCGCTACGAAGACGGCCCGCCCGGCCTGTCGCTGCCGGCACAGGGCGATCGCGCCACCGCCATGACCCTGGTCGCCGCCATCCTGCTCGGCCTGCGCCAGCGCGACCGCACCGGCAAGGGCTGCTGGGTCGGCACCTCGCTCTACGCCAATGGCGTGTGGTCCAACGGCACCTCGGCCGCGGGCGCTCTGGTCGGCGCCCACCTGCCGCCGCGCCAGGCGCCCGACAAGCCGCGCAACGCGCTGACCAACCTCTACCGCACCAGGGATGATCGCTGGCTGCAGCTCCTGCTGGTGCGCGACGACCGCCTGTGGCCGGTCCTGTGCAAGGCAATCGAGCGCCCCGACCTTCTGGCCGACCCGCGTTTCACCGAACGCGCCGACCGCCGCACGCGATCCCTCGAGCTGGTGAAGGAGCTGATCCCGGTGTTCGCGGCCAGGACCTACGCCGAGTGGGAAGCGATCTTCGCCGGTACCGGCATCCCCTTCGGCGTGATCGGCCGGCTGGCCGACGTGGTCAAGGACGAGCAGGCAGGTCATGCCGGCATCTTCGCCGACACCACCAACCCCGAGGTGCCGCGCACGGTGAACAACCCGATCCGCCTGGGTTTCGCCCAGCCGCGCAAAGCGGGGCCGCCGCCCACCGTCGGCCAGCACAGCGAAGAGGTCCTGCGCGAGGCGGGGTTCGCCGCCAACGAGATCGATGCGCTCAGGAAATCCGGAGCGTTGGGCTGAGACATGGCGCATCTCGGCCTCGTCGCTCTCGTCGTGAAGGAGTACGATCCGGCCATCGACTTCTTCGTGCGCATCCTCGGCTTCGAGCTTGTCGAGGATTCCCCCTCGCTCACCAACGACGGACGGCCAAAGCGATGGGTGGTCGTGCGCCCGCCGGGTGCGGCGACCGGGATCCTGATCGCCAGGGCCGATGGCGAGGAACAGGAGCGCATCGTCGGCAACCAGTTCGCCGGCCGCGTCGGCTTTTTCCTGCAGGTCGACGACTTCAGCACCAGCTATGACCGCATGGTCGCGGCGGGAGTCACCTTCGTGAAGCCGCCGCGCCGAGCCATACGGCCAGGTCGCGGTCTTCCTCGATATCGCAGGTAACAAATGGGACCTTCTCGGGATATGATGGCAGCATGGCCATCCAGCGCACTTATGCCGAGTTCTGGCCGTTCTACCTGCGGGAGCACAGCAAGCCGCAGACGCGGGCGCTGCACTATGTCGGCTCGATCGCCTCGGTCGTGATGCTGATCTGGGCCGTCGCCACCCAGAGCTGGTGGTGGCTGCTGGCCGTGCCGGTGGCGGGCTATGCCTTCGCCTGGTTCGCCCACTTCTTCGTCGAGAAGAACAAGCCGGCGACCTTCAAGGCACCCTTGTGGTCGCTGATCAGCGACTACCGCATGTGCGGCCTGTGGCTGACCGGCCAGCTCGGTAACGAATTGATGAAGTACCAGATCCGCGGCTGACCACGGGGCCGTGCACCGCCCGGTTCCCCTTCATATTCCTCTCCCCAAGGGGAAGAGGAGCATGAATCCAGCGAATTCGGACGGATTCCCGCCCCCTTGCGCCCTCGGGGAGCGGAGGCCACATTGCGGGCAACGCAAATTCCCCCCGTTCGAGGATCCATGGAACCGATGCTGAAGGGCGCCGCGCCGCAGGCTGCCCCCGCCGATCTCATCAAGGACAGCGACCAGACCAAATTCGCCAAGGACGTGCTGGAAGCCTCGCGCACCGTACCGGTGATCGTCGACTTCTGGGCGCCGTGGTGCGGGCCGTGCAAGCAGTTGCAGCCGGCGATTGAAAAGGTCGTCAAGGCAGCCAACGGCGCGGTCAAGCTGGTCAAGATCAACATCGACCAGAACCAGATGCTGGCCCAGCAGCTCAGGATCCAGTCGATCCCGGCGGTCTACGCCTTCTTCGGCGGCCGGCCGGTCGACGGCTTCATGGGCGCGGTGCCCGAGAGCCAGGTCAAGGCGTTCGTCGACCGCCTGGTGCAGGCGACCGGCGGCGCGGTGGACGGCGGCGGCGACGAGCTCGCCGAGCTGCTGGAGCACGCCAAGGCCGCGGTCGCGCAAAACGACCAGGACCTGGCCGCGCGCATCTACAGCGAAATCCTGGGCGCCGATCCGAAGAACGTCACCGCGCTGGCCGGCCTGGCGCGCTACAACCTGCAGGCTGGCGACGTCGAGCAGGCCAAGGAGCTGCTGGCCCAGGTCGAGACCAAGGACAAGACCAACGCCGATGTCGTGGCCGTCCAGGCCTCGATCGACCTTGCCGAGAAGGCCAAGGAAGCCGGCCCGGTCGACGATCTCAAGGCCAAGGCCGCCGCCGACCCGAAGGACATGCAGTCGAGGCTCGACCTCGCCATGGCCTACTGGGCGGACAACCAGCGCCAGGAGGCGATCGACGAGCTGCTCGCCATGATCAAGGCCGACCGCAAGTGGAACGAGGAAGCCGCCCGCCAGCAGCTCCTGAAGTTCTTCGAGGCGCTCGGCTTCACCGATCCGCTCGCCGTCGACGGCCGCAAGCGGCTGTCGACCATCCTGTTCTCCTGATCGACGCGCCGGCATGACCGAGCGGGTGCCCGGGCGCAGTCCGTTCGAGCCGAGCTTCGAGCAGCTCCCCGAGACGCTGCCGATCTTCCCGCTGTCGGGCGTGCTGCTGCTGCCGGGCGGCAGGCTGCCGCTCAACATCTTCGAGCCGCGTTATCTCGCGATGATCTTCGACTCGCTGGCCGGTCATCGCATGATCGGCATGGTGCAGCCGATACAGCCGGGCGGCTACGCCGGCGACGGCCTGCCGACCGAGGACGGCCGGCCCAAGGTGCACAAGGTGGGCTGCGCCGGCCGCATCGTGAGCTTCAACGAGACCGAGGACGGCCGGCTCCTGCTGGCACTCTCCGGCGTCTGCCGCTTCGAGATCGTGCGCGAGCTCGACCTCGCCCATGGCGGCTATCGTCGCGTCTCCTCGGTGTTCTCGCCCTATCGCGCCGACCTCGATCATGCCGACGAGCAGGTCGAGCTCGACCGCGACCGCCTGATGGCCGCGCTGGCCGCCTTCTTCCGCACCCGCAACCTGTCGACCGACTGGGACGCCGTGAAGCAGGCGGCCGATGCCAATCTCGTAACCTCGCTGTCGATGGTCCTGCCCTTCGGCCCGGCCGAGAAGCAGGCCCTGCTGGAAGCCGCCGACTCCTCGGCCCGCGCCAAACTTCTGGTCGCCTTCCTGGAAATGAACGCCTTCGGCCAGTCCGGCGAGACGCCGCCCAAGCGGGCGAATTGATTCTTCCGGACCGCGCGCTTCCGGCGCGCCTCAGGAGCGCGCTGGAAGCGCGCGGTCCGGAAGACCATGATATAAGGACGTCACCATGACCCCTCCATCGGACGAACCCGCATCGCGCCGCTCGGGCGTCGATCCCAAGCTGCTGGAGATCCTGGTGTGCCCGGCCTCGCATGGGCCGCTCGAGTACGACGCCGCGGCCGGCGAGCTGATCAGCCGCAAGGCCGGGCTCGCCTATCCCATCCGCGACGGCATACCCATCATGCTGGTGAGCGAGGCGCGCGTGATCAGGGACGTGCCGTGAACGCTGGGAACAAAGCGCAAGAGGGACAGTTCCCCAAGTCGGCGCCCGACGAAGGCAGTTATGAAACCACGGCGCCGTGGCCGACCGAACTGCGCCTGTTCAAGGAAGAGGCGCGGCTCGAGATCGAGTTCTCCGACGGGATCACCCATTCGCTGCCGGCCGAGTACCTGCGCGTCGAGAGCCCGTCGGCCGAGGTCCAGGGCCACGGACCCAGCCAGAAGAAGATCGTGTCCGGCCGCCGTCACGTGAAGATCACCGCTGTCGAGCCGGTCGGCCATTACGCTATCCGCATCGTGTTCGACGACCGTCACGACAGCGGCATCTTCAGCTGGTCCTATCTGCGCGAGCTGGGCGACAGCTACGCCGAGAAATGGGCCGCCTACCAGGCCGCCCTGCTCTATCGCGGCCTGAGCCGCGATCCGTAAGCATGAAGATCGCCATCGCCGGCGCCGGCATCGGCGGCTTGACCGCCGCGATGTGTCTCCATCGCGCAGGCTTCGACGTCGAGGTGTTCGAGGCCGTGAGCGAGCTCAGGCCGCTCGGCGTCGGCATCAACATCCAGGCCGGCGCCGTGCGCGTCCTTTCGAGCCTCGGCCTGCTGCCGGCGCTGGCCGCGACCGCCATCGAGACGCGCGAGCTGCGCTACGCCAACCGTCACGGCCAGACCATCTGGGCCGATCCGCGCGGCCGTCATGCCGGCCTGCCATGGCCGCAATTCTCCATCCATCGCGGCGAGCTGCAGATCATCCTGTACCGCGCCGCCGAGCAGATGCTGGGCGCCGGTCGCATCAAGTTCGGCCGGCGCATCGCGGGCTTCGAGCAGAGGGGCAGCACGGTCGCCGCGCGCTTCGCCGACCGTGACGGCGCCATCGTCGAGACGAGCCAATCCGATATCCTGATCGGCGCCGACGGCATCCACTCCGCGGTGCGCGCCCATTTCCATCCCGACGAAGGTCCGCCCAAGTGGCAGGGCATCCTGATGTGGCGCGGCGTCACCGTGGGCAAGCCTTACCTCGGCGGCGCCACCATGGTGCAGGCGGGTCATCACAATCAGAAATTCGTCTGCTATCCCATCAGCCGCGCCCACGCCGAACGCGACGAGGCGCTGATCAACTGGATCTGCGATCTGCACATGGGCGACGGCGCCATGCTGCCGCGCGAGGACTGGAACCGGCCGGGCAAGCTTTCAGACTTCCTGCCACGCTTCGAGGGCTGGAACTTCGGCTGGCTCGACGTGCCGGGCGTCATCCGCTCGGCTCACGCCATCTTCGAGTTCCCCATGGTCGATCGCGATCCCTTGCCGGGCTGGAGCCACGGCCGCATCACCCTGCTGGGCGACGCCGCGCATCCGATGTATCCCATCGGCTCCAACGGCGCCTCCCAGGCGATCCTCGACGGCGAGGCGATCACCCAGGAGCTTGTCGCGGGCGGCGATCCCGAAGCGGCGCTGAAGCGCTACGAACGCCGCCGCCTGCCGCCGACGGCGGCCATCGTCGAGAGCAATCGCCGCAAGGGCATCGACGTCATGCTCGACATCGTCGAACAGCGTGCCCCGCAGGGCTTCACCGATCTGGAAAGCGTGCTGCCGGCGGATGAGCTGGAAAGGATCGTCGGCGACTACAAGAAGCTCGCGACCCAGGATCGCGAGACGCTGTTGAAGCTGGCAGCTCAATAAAAAACCGGCCCTGTTAAGGACCGGCCGTGGTAGCGGTTTATACCGGTCATCACATCACCGGCCGCCACCGAGAGAGAACATGGCATCTGACGATGACAGGATTATGGCGGTCGGAAAAACAAACAAAGACCTCACCCTGGGGAGCCGCGCGAAGCGCGGCGTCTCGAAGGGTGGGCACCAGTCTCACTGCATCCCATCCTTCGAGACGCACGCCTGCGGCGTGCTCCTCAGGATGAGGTTGTCGTTGGGTCTGCCAGAATGAGCCTCGGCCGCGCCGTCGCCACTGTCGGCGGCTTCACGCTGCTGAGCCGGCTGGTGGGCTTCGCCCGCGACGTCGTGCTGTCGGCGGTGCTGGGATCGGGCGCGATGGCCGACGCCTTCTTCGTCGCCTTCAAGCTGCCGAACTTGTTCCGCCGCCTGTTCGCCGAGGGCGCCTTCTCGGCGGCCTTCGTGCCGCTGTTCGCGCGCGAGCTGCAGGACCACGGCCGCGCCGAGGCGCTGGCCTTTGCCCGCCAGGCCCATGCCGCCCTGCTGCTGGTGCTGGTGCCATTCTCGATCGTGCTGATGGTTGCCATGCCATGGGTGCTGGCGGTGCTGGCGCCCGGCATGCGCGACGACACCTTCGCCATGGCTGTCGAGTTCGGCCGCATCGCCTTCCCCTACCTGCTGTTCATCTCGCTCGCCTCACTCTATGGCGGCGTGCTGAACAGCATCGACCGCTTCGCCCACGTCGCGGCGACGCCCATCCTGCTCAACTTGGCACTGATCGGCGCTGTGCTTGGCTTGACGCCGGTCCTGCCCAACAGCGGCTATGCCGCCTCTATCGGCGTGGCGATCGGGGGCTTGCTGCAATGGCTGTGGCTGCTGATCGCCTGTGCCCGCGACGATGTCAGCATGACGCTGGTGCGCCCGCGCTGGACGGCGCGCGTTGCCCGATTGGTGAAGCTCGCGACACCAGTCGCGATCGGCGGCGGCGCGCAGCAGATCAGCACCATGCTCGACGTGGTGTGGGCCTCGCTACTGCCGGTCGGCACGATCTCGGCCCTCTTCTATGCCGACCGCATCGCCCAATTGCCGCTCGGCGTGGTCGGCATCGCCATCGGCACCGCCCTGCTGCCGCTCCTGGCGCGCCAGCTCCGCGCCGGCCAGACCGAATCGGCGATGGCCAACCAGAACCGCGCCATCGAGTTCGGCCTGCTGCTGAGCCTGCCCGCGGCGGTGGCGCTGTGGCTGCTGAGCGACCCCATCATCCGCGTGCTGTTCGAGCGCGGCCGCTTCGGGCCCGACGACACTTTGCGCACAGCGAGCGCGCTCGCGGCCTACGTCGTCGGCCTGCCGGCCTTCGTGCTGGTCAAGGCGCTGACCCCGGGCTTCTTCGCCCGCGAGGACACGCGCACGCCGCTCTACATCGCGATCGTCGCCATCGTCGTGAACGTGATCCTCAATGTCTTCTTCCTCTACGGCACCAGCCTCGCCCAGGTCGGCATTGCGCTCGCCACGTCGCTGTCAGGCTGGCTGAACGCAGCGATGCTGGCCATCGTCCTCCACCGGCGCGGTCACCTGATCGCCGACCGGCGGCTGATCTCACGGTCGTGGCGCATGCTGGCGGCAACCGTCGGTATGGGCGTCGCCCTCTGGGGAGCGCTCGTGGTGCTGGATCCGGTCCTGGCCCATGCCAACATCAAGGGCGTGGTGGCCCTGTTCGGCGTCTGCGCGCTGGGGATGGTGGTCTACGCCGCGCTCGGTGCGCTGCTCGGCGTCGTGCGTCTCGCCGAGCTGCGCTTCGTGATGCGCCGCCAGCCCGGCCTCAGATCAGCCGACCCAGACGAACAACCGTGACGCCGGCGCGCAACGGCCGGTTTACGGCCGGCATCACCAGCACGCAGTTGTCGTAGGGCGTCGTCACCGCCTCGCCGTCATCGTGGCCCAGCACGGTGCCGGCCTTGGCGATCACCTCCTGGCCTTCGAAGCGGCGCGCCGCCGTGAAGTTGCCGCGCTTGGTGGCGATGGCGTGCGTGACCTGGACGACCTTCTGCGCGGGCGGCGCCGGCTGCTTCCAGTCGGCCGGCAGGTCGGAGGCCTCGACCACCCCGGTCTCGGTGAGGAAGCGATGGGCAACGTCCTTGGCCACCACGACCGACGACTTGCGCCAGTGCTGGCCGGTCTCGATCAGCAAGGCGGTCTTGTCGCTCTCGGGATCGCCGAAGGCGCCGTAGTCGCGCATGCGCATGCCGGCGGCATGGCCGCGGTCGCGCACGATGTCGGCCGGCGAGCCCAGCCGCTTGGCGAGCTCGGCGCCGCGGTCGAGCGGCCCGCACAGCATCAACGGCACGCAATCGTCGTGCATGGAGTGGAGGTCGAGCAGGAAATCGGCGCGCTCGACGTAGGGCCGCACGACCTGGGCGCGTCTGGTCTCGCGCGTCGTCGCCGGCTGGTCGAGCCGGCCCCAGGTGCGATTGAAGTCCTCGTCGATCATGCGCGACTTGAACGGATTGTCGGGATCGAACCGCTGATAGGCCTCGAAATTGTTGAACGAGAAGATCAGCGTGCCCTTGCGCGGCTTCAGTCCGCGCGAAAGCAGCTCGTCGACCACGATCGCACCCGACACCTCGTTGCCGTGGGTCAGCGCCGCCACCATGACCGTCGGCCCGGGCTGGCCGCTTTCGCGGACATGGATGTAGGGCGCCTCGCCCTTCTCCCACGGCCTGATGTCTGGGAAGGCGTATTCGATCGGCGGATTATCGGACATGACACTCGACCTCCGGAACCGCGCTTATAGCGCGATTCCGGGCCGGCGCGAGACTCAGGCCTCCCGATACCAGTTCGGCAGGTCCCAGGTGTTGTTGTCCCAGCCGCTGAGCTCGACGACGAGCCTGCTGTTGGCGGCGGCGACGCCGAGGCGGGCCACGACCGGGATCACGACGACGTTGTTGATCACGAGCTCGTTGCACTTGATCAGCATTGCGGCGCGCTTGACGGGATCGAGCTCGACCTGGGCCGCCTTGTGGACGTCGTCGTACTCCTTGTTCTGCCAGCGCGTGATGTTGCGGCCCTGCCACTTGTTGTCCTTGGTCGCGGCCTCCCACGAGCAGAACTGGCGCAGGAAGATCTCCGGGTCGGGCTGGGCGCCGTTGTTGTACATCTGCAGGTCGCAGTAGAACTTGCTGTAGGTGTCCGGATTGGCCACGTCGGACGAGAAGAACACCGACGCCGTCACCGCCTTCAGCTCGATCTCGATGCCGGCCTTCTGGCAGGCCTGCTTGACGATCGCCTGGTTCTTCTGCCGCGGCTGGTTGATCGAGGTCTGGTAGGCGAGCTTCAGGCGCTTGCCGTCCTTCTCTCGGATGCCGTCGGCGCCCTTCTTCCAGCCGGCCTTCTCCAGGATGTCGATCGCCTTGTCGACGTTGAACTCGTACTTCGTCGTCTTCGAGCGGAAGCGTTCCGGGTTGTTGATGTAGTTCGGCGTCGCCACGCCGCCGCGACCGTAGATGTGCTTCTCGACCGAGTCCTTGTCGACCAGCAGCGCCAGCGCCCGGCGAACCTCGACGTCGCTCAGGATCGGATGCTTGGTCTTGAGGCTCGACCGCTCGCCATCGACCTCGGTCCACGGATCGGTGTTGTTGAGCTGGATGTGCTCGATGCCGCCGCCCTTGGAGTAGATGAGGCGACCCTTGCCGCCCTTCTCCAGCTTGGCGAGGATCTCGTCCTCGACTTGGAGGTTCCAGGCGAAGTCGAACTCGCCCGACTGCAGCACGGCGCGCGCCGCCGACACCGCATCGCCGCCGCCCTTCATCTCGATGGCGTCGAAGTGCGGGCGGTTCTCGACGTGGTAGTTCGGGTTGATCACGCCCGACACCAGGTCACCTGGCTTGAACTCCTTGAACTTGTAGGGACCGGTGCCGACCGGCTTGAGGTTGGTCGGCGCCTCTCGCGACTTGGCGCCGATGTAGTCGGCGAACAGGTGCTTGGGGATGATCATGCCGAACCAGCCGACGAAGGCATCGGCCCAGAACGGCGTCGGCTGCTCGAACTTCACGGTGACGGTGTGCTGGTCGATCTTCTCGACCGTGATGTCCTTGTAGGATCCGCTGCTCACCGCGCCGGTCGCGGGATCGCGGGAATACTGCCAGGTGAAGACCACGTCGTCGGCGGTGAAGGGCTGGCCGTCGTGCCAGCTGACGCCCTTCTTCAGCTTCCAGGTCAGCGATTTGCCGTCGGCGGCGAGCGTGCCGTCCTCGCGGCCTGGAATCGACTCGGCCAGGATCGGCCTGAGGTTGCCCTCGCCGTCCCAGCCAGCCAGCGGCTCATAGAACAGCCGCGAGCCGTCCTGGTCCTTGGTGCCGACGGCGAAGTGTGGATTCAGCAGGGTCGGCCCCTGCCACCACAGCACCTTGAGCAGGCCGCCACCGCCCCGTTTGGTCGGCTTGTAGACCGGCCGCGTCTGGGCCATGGCCACGCCCGACAGGGCAAGAAGCTGATTGGCGAAAGGTGCTGCGAGCCCCACCGCCGCCATACGCCGTACGAAGGCGCGACGCGACAGTGCGCCCGCCTTCACCTGGCCGAGAAGACCACGCAAGACCCGTTCGTCCATGGACGCCTCCCATCCTGGTATCGAAGCCGTTTCGTCCCTGACGCTCCTGCTATCCTGCAAGATGCGTGCAAAGCATGGGAACAGGCTGGCCCGCCGTCGTCAACGGCCTCACCTCACCCTGAGGAGCGCACGAAGTGCGCGTCTCGAAGGGTGGGCAACAGCATCGGTCTGGCCCACCCTTCGAGACGGCGCTTCGCGCCTCCGCAGGGTGAGGTGGCGCTGTGGCAACCGATCCCTCAGCTCTCGCGGTACCAGTTCGCGAGATCGCCCGTGTTGTTGTCCCAGCCGCTGAGCTCGACGGCGAGCCTGTTGGCCACGGCGGCAACCCCCAGGCGGGCCACCAGGGGGATGACGACGACATTGTTCACGATGAGCTCGTTCAGCTTGATCATCATGGCAGCGCGCTTGATCGGATCGAGCTCGGCCTGTCCCGCCGCATGAATCTCGTCGAATTCCTTGCTCCGCCAGCGCGTGGTGTTGCGGCCCTGCCACTTGTTGTCCTTGGTCGACGCCTCCCATGACAGGAACCGGCGCAGGAACACTTCCGGATCCGGCTGGGCCATGCCGGTATTGTACATCTGCAGGTCGCAGTAGAACTTCGCGTAGGTGTCCGGATTGGCGACGTCGGATGAAAAGAACACCGACGCCGTCACCGACTTCAGCTCGATGTCGATACCGGCCTTCTGGCAGGCCTGCTTGACGATCGCCTGGGTCTTCTGACGCGGCTGGTTGATCGAGGTCTGGAAGACGAACTTGAGCTTGTTGCCGTCCTTGGCCCGAATGCCGTCGGCGCCCCTGGCCCAGCCGGCCTTGTCGAGGAGGGCGTTCGCCTTGTCGACGTTGAATTCGTACCGGGTCGTCTTGGAAGCGAAGCGCTCGGGGTTGTAGACGAAGTTCGCCGTCGCCGCCCCGGTACGGCCGTAGATGTGCTTTTCGATCGAGTCCTTGTCGATCAGCAGTGACAGCGCCTGCCGCACCGCCGGATCCGACAGGGTCGGGTGCGTGGTCTTGAGGCTCGACCGCTCGCCGTCGACCTCGGTCCACGGATCGGTGAAGTTGAGCTGCATGTGCTCGATGCCGCCGCCTCGGCTGACGATGATGCGGCCCTTGCCGCCCTTCTCCAGCCGCTGGAGGATCTCGTCCTCGACCTGCATGTTCCAGCCGAAGTCGAACTCGCCGGTCTGCAGAACCGCGCGGGCCGCCGACACCGCGTCGCCGCCGCCCTTCATCTCGATGGCGTCGAAATGGGGCCGATTCTCCATGTGATAGTCGGCATTGATGACGCCGGACACCAGGTCGCCCGGCTTGAAGTCCTTGAACTTGTAGGGCCCGGTACCGACGGGCCTGAGGTTGGTCGGCGCCTCGCGCGACCTGGCGCCGGTGTAATCGGCGAGCAGGTGCCTCGGCATGATGCAGCCGGCCGCGGCGACGAAGGCGTCGGCCCAGAACGGCGTCGCCTCCTGGAACTTCACGATGACGGTGTATTGATCGATCTTCTCGACCGTGACGTCCTTGTAGGAGCCGCTGGTGAGCGTGGCCGTCGCCGGATCGCGGGCGTATTGCCAGGTGAAGACGGCGTCGTCGGCGGTCAGGGGTTGGCCGTCGTGCCACCTGACACCCTTCTTCAGCTTCCAGATCACCGACTTGCCGTCGGCGGCGAGCGTGCCGTCCTCGCGGCCGGGGATCGTCTCCGCCAGCACGGGCTGGAGATTGCCGTCGCGATCCCAGCGCGCCAGAGGCTCATAGAACAGGCGCGAGCCGTCCTGATCCTTGGTGCCGACGGCGAAGTGCGGGTTCAGCAGGGTCGGCCCCTGCCACCACAGCACCTTCAGCAGCCCGCCGCCGCCGCGTCTGGTCGGCTTGTAGGCAGACTTGGGCTGCGCCATGGCCACGCCCGACAGAGCGAGAAGCTGATTGGCGAAAGGCGCTGCCAGCCCCACCATCGCCAGTCGCCGCACAAAGACGCGCCGGGACATCCGGCCCGCCTTCACCTGGTCCAGAAGACCACGCAAGTCGCGTTCGTCCATCGGATGCCTCCCATGCCGAGCGGAATGCCGAAGCGGGTACAACCTCACCCTTCGGGCGCTCCTCAGGGTGAGGTGGTGGTGCGGTTGCAGCGTGTCCCTCAGGCCTCGCGGAACCAGCTCGCGAGGTCCCAGGTGTTGTTGTCCCAGCCGCTCAGCTCGGCGGTGAGCTTGTTGCTGACGGCGGTGACGACCGGCCGAGCCACCACGGGGATGACGATGTGGTTGTTCACCGCGAGGTCGTTCAGCTTGATCAGCATGGCCGCGCGCTTGAGCGGATCGAGCTCGCCCTGCGATGCCTTGTAGATCTCGTCGTACTCCGGGCTCTGCCAGCGCGTGATGTTGCGGCCCTGCCACTTGTTGGCCTTGGTCGACGCCTCCCACGACAGGAACTGCTTGAGGAACACCGCCGGATCGGGCTGCTGCGGTCCGTTGTTGTACATCTGCAGGTCCGCATAGAAGTGCGGGTAGGTATCGGGATTGGACACGTCGGAGGAAAAGAACACCGACGCCGTCACCGACTTCAGCTCGAGATCGATGCCGGCCTTCTGGCAGGCCTGCTTGACGATCGCCTGGGTCTTCTGGCGCGGCTGGTTGATCGAGGTCTGGTAGAGGTACTTCAGCTTCTTGCCGTCCTTCTCGCGGATGCCGTCGGCACCCTTCTTCCAGCCCGCCTTCTCCAGAAGGTCGTTCGCCTTGTCGACGTTGAACTCGTACCTGGTGTTCTTGGAGCGGAAGCGTTCGGGATTGTAGATGAAGTTCGGCGTCGCGCGGCCGGTACGGCCGTAGATGTGCTTCTCCACGGAATCCTTGTCGATCAGCAGCGCCAGGGCCTGGCGCACCGCCGGATCGCTGAGTGACGGATGCTTGGTCTTGAGGCTCGACCGTTCGCCGTCGACCTCGGTCCAAGGGTCGGTCTGATTGAGCTGGATGTGCTCGATGAAGCCCGCATCGTTGATGACGACGCGGCCTTTCCCGCCCTTCTCCAGGCGGGTCAGGATCTCGTCCTCGACCTGCATGTTCCAGCCGAAGTCGAACTCGCCGGTCTGCAGCACCGCGCGCGCCGCCGATACGGCGTCGCCGCCGCCCTTCATCTCGATGGCGTCGAAGTGGGGCTTGTTGTCCTGGTGATAGTCCGTGTTGATGACACCGGCGACCATGTCGCCCGGCTTGAAGTCCCTGAACTTGTAGGGGCCGGTGCCGACGGGCTTGAGGTTGGTCGGCGCCTCGCGCGACTTGGCGCCGACATAGTCGGCGAACAGGTGCTTGGGTATCACCATGCCGACCGAACCGACGAAGGCCTCGGCCCAGAACGGCGTCGGCTCCTTGAAGTTCACCTTGACGGTGTGAGGGTCGACCTTCTCGACCGCGATGTCGGCGTAGACGCCGTTGGTGACCGCCGCCGTGTCGGGGTTGCGCGCATACTCCCAGTTGAAGACGACGTCGTCGGCGGTGAAGGGCTGGCCGTCATGCCACTTGACGTTCTTCTTCAGCTTCCAGGTCACCGACTTGCCGCCGGCCGCCAAGGTGCCGTCCTCGCGGCCCGGGATCGATTCGGCGAGCAGCGGCCGGAGATTGCCGTCCTGGTCCCAGCCGGCCAGCGGCTCGTAGAACAGGCGCGAGCCGTCCTGGTCCTTGGTGCCGGTCGCGAAGTGCGGATTGAGCAGCGTCGGCGCCTGCCACCACAGCACCTTGAGCACGCCGCCGCCGCCGCGCCTGGTCGGCTTGTAGAGGGGAGCCTTGGACTGCGCCATCGCCACGCCGCCCAGAGCGAGGAGCTGGGTCGCCATCGGCGCCGTCAGGCCAGCCGCCGCCATTCGGCGCAGGAATGCCCGACGGGACACCTTGCCTGACTTCACTTGGCCAATCAGATGGCGCAAACGACCTTCGTTCATCACGGATCCTCCCGAACCCAAACGCCCCTGCTATCCTGCAAGATGCGTGCAAACGGATGGGAACAGGCCCGGCCGGCGCCGTCAACGGTGCCTTGATTTGGGACCCGGCCTCAGTCATACCGCTCCGCCTTCATCCCGAGCGGAGCCGGCCCAAGGCCGGCGCAGTCGAGGGACCTCCTCTTTTCGATCCGGCAAAAGACAAGGTCCCTCCACTACGCCTCGCTACGCTCGGCTGCGGTCGGGATGAAGGTGTGCGGAGGTCCAAACCCCGCGCTCTTCCACCTTGAGCGGAGTCCACATCCCATGCCCGACGCCCCTGTTTCGGCGCCCAATACGCACCTGGCGCCCTATGCCGCCCGAGGCCTGAAGGGCCGCATCCTTTCCGGCGTGCAGCCGACCGGCAACCTCCACCTCGGCAACTATCTCGGCGCAATCCGCAACTTCGCGCGCCTGCAGAACGACTACGAGTGCCTCTACTGCGTGGTCGACCAGCACGCCATCACCGTGCCGCAGGATCCCAAGCTCCTGGCCGCCCAGACGCGCGAGATCGCCTCGGCCTTCCTGGCGGCGGGCGTCGACGGCAGGAAGCAGATCATCTTCAACCAGTCGATGGTGCCGGAGCACGCCCAGCTTGCCTGGGTCTTCAACTGCGTGGCGCGCATGGGCTGGATGAGCCGCATGACGCAGTTCAAGGAGAAGGCAGGCAAGGACCGCGAGAACGTCTCGCTCGGCCTGTTCGCCTATCCGGCGCTGATGGCGGCCGACATCCTGATCTACAAGGCGACGCACGTGCCGGTGGGCGAGGACCAGAAGCAGCACCTCGAGCTGACGCGCGACATCGCCATCAAGTTCAACAACGACTTCAACGCGCCCGACTTCTTCCCGATCACCGAGCCCCTGATCTTCGGCGCGGCGACGCGCGTCATGAGCCTGCGCGACGGCACCAAGAAGATGAGCAAGTCCGATCCGTCGGACCAGTCGCGCATCAACCTGACCGACGATGCCGACGCCATCACGCTGAAGATCCGCCGCGCCAAGACCGACCCGCTGCCGATGCCGGAGAGCGTGGCCGACGCCGAGAAGCGGCCCGATGCCGACAACCTCCTGGGCATCTTCGCCGCGCTCGCCGACCGCGAGAAGGCGGAGGTGATCGGTGAATTCGCCGGCAAGCAGTTCTCCGAGTTCAAGGCTGCATTGACCGAGGTCGCCGTCGCCAAGCTCGGCCCGGTCGGCGCGGAGATGCAGCGGCTGATGAAGGATCCGGGCCATGTCGACGCGGTCCTGCGCGACGGCGCAGAGCGTGCCCGCGCGTTGGCCGGGCCGATCCTGGCCGAGGTCTACCGGACGGTGGGCTTCCTCAAGCCTTAATGCTGGGGGCGCGCCCCTCCAGTGGCGCGTCTTCGTTGAGGCAAGAGATGATCGCGCCACCGGAGTGGCGCGCCCCCAGCAAGAGCATGAACCGGGACCTTGATATGCAGCAAAGCTGCCGCCAATCCGGCTATGGTAGCCGGTGCACGGACTTGTCTGATCACGTTTGAGCTCCAGCGCGGCATGTCCTGTCGCCTGGATCCAGGCCGAAGGAGTGCTCGACATGGCAAAGTCCACCAGGCCCTGGTTGATCGTCGTCGCGCTCGTGGTCATCGCCGGCCTCGGCTACTACGCGTGGCAGACCTTCAGGGACCCCGGGCTGCCCGAAGGCTTCGCCAGCGGCAACGGGCGGATCGAGGCGACCGAGATCGACATTGCCGCCAAGATCCCCGGGCGAGTCGGCGAGATCCTCGTCCGCGAAGGCGACTTCGTCACGGCCGGACAAGTCCTCGCGCGCATGAACACCGACCAGCTGGAGGCAAAGCGCCGCCAGGCCCAGGCCGAATTGCAGCGCGCCATCATCGGGGTCGATACCGCGAAGAGTCAGGTGGTCCAGCGCGAGGCCGAACGAAAGGCGGCTGTCGCCGTCGTCGCCCAACGGGAAGCCGAGCTCGATGCGGCGAACCGGCGATTGGAGCGCTCGCAGCAGCTGGTCAAGACCAATACCGTGTCGCAACAGGTGCTCGACGACGATCGGGCCCACGCCCAGGGCGCCGCGGCGGCGGTGAACGCGGCCAAGGCGCAGCTCGCCGCCGCCGATGCCGCCATCAATGCGGCGAAGGCCCAGGTCATCGACTCCGAGGCGGCGGTCGATGCGGCGCGGGCGGCGATCGAGACCATTGCGGCGGACATCAACGACAGCACGCTCACCTCGCCGCGCGAGGGACGCGTGCAGTTCCGCGTCGCCCAGCCCGGCGAGGTCCTCGCCGCCGGCGGACGCGTGCTCAACATGGTCGATCTCAGCGACGTCTACATGACGTTCTTCCTGCCGACCGCCCAGGCCGGACGGGTCGCGATCGGCAGCGACGTACGGATTGTGCTCGACGCCTGGCCGCAAGCCGTGATCCCGGCCAAGGCCACGTTCGTGGCCAACGTCGCCCAGTTCACGCCCAAGGCGGTCGAGACGGCGGAGGAACGCCAGAAGCTCATGTTCCGCGTCAAGGCGCACATTCCGGAGGCGCTGCTGCGCAAGTACATCGAGCAGGTCAAGACGGGCCTTCCCGGCGTGGCCTATGTCCGGCTCGACCCCAACGCCGAATGGCCGCCGCGGCTGAGCCAGGTCATCGGCCCATGACGGCGCCCCCGGTGGTGCGCCTCGACAAGGTGGGCCTCTCCTACGGCGGCACACGAGCCCTCGACGCGATCACGCTGGATATCGACGCCGGCCGCATGGTCGGTCTCATCGGACCCGACGGCGTCGGCAAGTCGAGCCTGCTGTCGCTGATCGCCGGCGCTCGCGTGATCCAGGAGGGCCGGGTCGAGGTGCTGGGCGGCGACATGGCCGGCGCCCAGCACCGCAGGCGGGTCTGCCCGCGCATCGCCTACATGCCGCAAGGCCTCGGCAAGAACCTCTATCCGACCTTGTCGGTATTCGAGAACGTCGACTTCTTCGGCCGGCTGTTCGGCCACGAGCGACGCGAGCGCGAGCGGCGAATTGCCGGACTGCTGGCCAGCACCGACCTCAGTCGCTTTGCCGATCGGCCGGCGGGAAAACTGTCCGGCGGCATGAAGCAGAAGCTCAGCCTGTGCTGCGCCCTGATCCATGATCCGGATCTGCTGATCCTGGACGAGCCGACCACGGGCGTCGATCCCCTGTCGCGCCGCCAGTTCTGGGAGCTCATCGACCAGATCCGGCGCGAGCGCGCCGGCATGAGCGTGATGGTCGCCACCGCCTACATGGAGGAGGCCGCCCGTTTCGAATGGCTGATGGCGATGGACGCAGGCCACGTCCTCGCCACCGGCACACCGGCCGAGCTGCTGCAGCGGACCGGCGCCTCGACCCTGGACGATGCTTTTGTGGCGCTGCTGCCCGAAGCGAAGCGCAGCGGACATCGGGCGGTCGTGATTCCGCCGCGCCCGCCCGGCGCCGCCGACGAGATCGCCATCGAGGCCGAGCACCTCACCATGCGCTTCGGCGACTTCACGGCCGTGGACGACGTCAGCTTCCGCATCAGCCGTGGCGAGATCTTCGGTTTCCTCGGATCGAACGGCTGCGGCAAGACCACCACCATGAAGATGCTGACCGGGCTGCTGCCGGCGAGCGAAGGCGTCGCCCGGCTGTTCGGCAGGGAAGTCGACGCCAACGACATGGAGGTGCGGCGGCGGGTCGGCTACATGTCGCAGGCTTTCTCGCTCTACGGCGAGCTGACGGTGCGGCAGAACTTCGACCTTCACGCGCGCCTGTTCAGCTTGGCCCCCGACACCATTCCCGGCCGCATCGAGGAGATGGCGCGGCGCTTCGACCTCGTGGCCGTCATGGACGCGCTGCCCGATGCCCTGCCGCTCGGCATGCGCCAGCGCCTGTCGCTGGCCGTCGCCATGATCCATTCGCCCGAGATCCTGATCCTCGACGAGCCGACGTCGGGCGTCGATCCGGTGGCGCGCGACGGCTTCTGGCAGATCCTGTCGGACCTCTCGCGCAAGGACGGCGTGACGATCTTCGTCTCCACCCACTTCATGAACGAGGCCGAACGCTGCGACCGCATTTCGCTGATGCATGCCGGCAAGGTGCTGATCAGCGACACGCCCGCCGCCATCGTCAGGAAACGGGCCGCGGCCAGCCTCGACGACGCCTTCGTGGCCTATCTCGAGGAAGCGTCGGGGGCGACGGAGCCCGCGCCGGCGACCGCCGCCGAGATGCCGGCGCCCGAAGCGGCTGTAGAACGGCCGACGCAGTCGAGCTTCTTCAATTTGAGGAGGATGCTGGCCTATGCCCGCCTCGAATCGCTCGAGCTGCGGCGGGACCCGATCCGTTTGACGCTCGCCCTGGTCGGCACCGTCATTCTGATGTTCGTCATCGGCTATGGCGTCAATCTCGATGTCGAGAACCTCTCCTTCGCCGTCCTCGATCGCGACAACACCGCGACCAGTCGCGACTACGCCCTGCAGATTTCCGGATCGCGCTACTTCACGGAAAAGCCGCCGATCGTCAGCTACGACGAGCTCGACCGGCGCATGCGCAGCGGCGAGCTCAGCCTCGCCATAGAGATACCGCCCGGTTTCGCGCGCGACATCGCCCGAGGCCGGCGCGTCGAAGTCGGCGCCTGGATCGACGGGGCCATGCCCAGCCGGGCGGAGACTGTGCGCGGCTACGTGCAGGGGATGCACGCGCAATGGCTGTCGGAAAAGGCCCGCCAGCTCTACGGCAATGCCGCGGCGGCCGGCGATTTCCAGCTGGTGGTCCGATACCGCTACAACCCCACCGTCGAGAGCCTCGTGGCCATGGTGCCCGCGGTGATCCCGCTGCTGCTGATGATGATCCCGTCGATGCTCACCGCGCTCAGCATCGTGCGCGAAAAGGAGCTCGGCTCGATCATCAACTTCTACGTGACGCCGGTCACGCGCAGCGAGTTCCTGCTGGGCAAGCAGTTGCCCTACGTCCTGCTCGCCATGCTGAACTTCGTTCTGTTGACGGGCTTCGCGGTCTTCGTCTTCCAGGTGCCCTTCACCGGAAGCTTCATCACCTTCGCGGCGGCGGCGCTGCTCTATGTCGTCATCACGACGGGCATGGGCCTGGTCGTCTCGACCTTCATGAAGAGCCAGATCGCGGCGATCTTCGGCACGGCGCTGCTCACGCTCATACCGGCGGTGCAGTATTCCGGAATGATCGATCCGGTCTCCTCGCTTCAGGGTGCCGGCGCCTTCATCGGGCAGATCTATCCCGCCACCTACTTCATGACCATCGCGCGCGGCACCTTCTCCAAGGCCCTCGATTTCCAGGACCTGCAAGGCGCTTTCCTGCCGCTGATCATCGCCATTCCCGTCCTGCTGGGTCTCGGCGTCGCCCTGCTCAGGAAGCAAGAGGCCTGATCGTGCGGATCGCCAATATCCTGCAGCTCGGCATCAAGGAACTGCGCGGCGTGGCGCGCGATCCCATGCTGCTCCTGTTGATCGTCTACGCCTTCACGATCTCGATCTATACGGCTTCGCGCGCCCTGCCCGAGACGTTGAGCCGCGCGGCCGTCTCGATCGTCGACGAGGACCGTTCGCCGGTGGCATCGCGCATCATCAGCGCCTTCTACCCGCCCTATTTCCTGCCGCCGCAGCTCATCTCCCACGCCGAGATGGACGGTCGCATGGACGCCGGCATCGACACTTTCGCCCTGAACATTCCGCCGAACTTCCAGCGCGACCTGCTGGCCGGACGATCGCCTGAAATACAGCTCAACGTCGACGCGACCCGCATCTCGCAGGCTTTCACCGGCGCGGGCTACATCCAGTCGATCGTTTCCGGCGAGGTGACGGCGTTCCTGCAGCGCTATCGCGGCGCGGCGGCGGTGCCCGTGGACCTCACCCTGCGCGCCCGCTTCAACCAGCAGCTCAACAAGAGCTGGTTCGGCTCGGTGAACAACGTCATTTCGATGATCACCATGCTGTCGATCATCCTGACCGGCACCGCCCTGATTCGCGAACGCGAGCACGGCACGGTCGAGCATCTGCTGGTCATGCCGGTGACGCCCACCGAGATCATGCTGAGCAAGATCTGGTCGATGGGTCTCATCGTCCTGGTCGCGTCGTCGTTTTCCATCGTCGTCGTCGTGCAGGGGCTGCTCGCCGTACCGATCGAAGGATCGATACCGCTGTTCATCGCGGGAACCGCCCTGCAGCTCGTGGCGACGACCTGCATGGGCATCTTCCTGGCGACGGTCGCGGGCTCGATGCCTCAATTCGGCATGCTGCTGATGCTGGTGCTGCTGCCGCTGCAGATCCTGTCGGGCGCCACGACCCCGCGCGAGAGCATGCCGCAGATCATCCAGGACATCATGCTGGCGGCGCCCAACACGCACTTCGTGATCCTGGCGCAAGCCATCCTGTTCCGCGGCGCCGGGCTCGACGTCGTCTGGCCGCAGTTCGCCGCCTTGCTGCTGATCGGGGCGGTCCTGTTCTATTTCTCGCTGCGCCGCTTCAGGAAGTTCCTGCGGTAGAGCAGCCTCCGTCGAAACTCAATCGCCTCATCCTCTTATGTCCGATAGTTCAAGGCGTGGGACGAGCTTTTTCATCGCGCTGCGATGGAGCAGTGCGTGATGGGAGGGACAGCGAGGCTGCATGGGTCTGGGGGCAGGCTTTGCTGCGACGGTTGATCGAT
>JACPOB010000027.1 GCA_016185145.1 Rhodospirillales bacterium
AACAGACCTCAAAAGAAAATGGGGATGGTCGGCACTACACCCCAGATTCGCGCCAAGCCATCCCTCAACCCCTTGATCTCCTTCACTCCGATCAGTCGAAAAAAATCAAACTGACCCTCCAACTGCGCAAGTTGGGCTAGGCCACACGATCCGACAGCGTCGTCGCCGCCTCGACGATGGCTGCCGCGGCACGCTGAGGTGAATACACGGCCATCTTGTCCGCAAGCCTGCTCCAAACATCGAACCGATCGAGCGACAGCACCTCTTCGATGGCGGCCGCCAGGGCGGTGACATCACCGAACGGGAAAATTGCTCCCGTAGCGCCTGCATCGACGAGATCGGGTGCGCAGCCCACCGCATCCGACACGACGGCAGGAACGCCGCACGCCATGGCCTCGTTGACCACGAGCCCCCACGTCTCCTGGGCGTTGGATGGCAAGACCAGCAAGTCGGCGGCCGCATACACCGCCGGCAATTCGCTCTGGTTCACGAAGCCCAGGAACTCGGCGCGCACGGACGCGCCTGCCGCAATTTGTCGGAGCTCGGGCTCGAGCTCGCCGGAGCCCGCGAAAGCAACTTCCGCCGGTTGTCCGCCAAGCCGTGCTACGGCATGCAGCAGGTCGGCGGGATGCTTGCGGGCAATCAGCTTGCCGACGAACAGGATGCGGCGGCGACCGGGATCGCGCGACACGGCAGCGGCGGTACTGGCGGCGGCGAAGGCATCGTTGTCGACGCAGTGCGGCGAGAAGAACAAGCGATCCGCCGGAGCGCCGTAATGCAGGAGATAGTCGCGGTTTCTCCGGCCGACATAGAGGAATCCGTCGAACCGACGCAGCAGGCGCGAGAAGGCCAGCGCCTTGGCGGCGCGGACGATATGATTGCGCTGGGTGCGGAGCTGCGAATCGCCGCGCACCAGCACCGGCACGCCGTGGCGGCGACAGGCGTGGACGGCTTGCCAGTAGCAGCGCAACGCCCAGCCCGGCACGATGAAGGCGTCGAACCTGCCGCGGGCGATCTCGTCAGCGACGCCTGGCGTGTCACAGCCGGTAAAGCGATCGGTCGATGGCCTGCGCGCGACATTGGCAAGGAAGCGGCTGTCGTAGCCCGACAGCAGGTCGACGTCCCAATCGAAGGCCACGCCGAAACCGGCGCGAGCCTGTTGCTCGGCGGTCTGCCGATGGGCGAAGAACACGGTGAGATCGCACTCTTTCGCCAGCGCACGGAAGATCGGCGCGTAGTACTGGATCGGGTGGCTGACCAGGAAACCGATGCGCGCCATCTCTACGCCCGTCCTGCCGCAGCCCGCTCGCAGGCCAAGTCGAGTGCCGCCGCCAACGCTCGTGTCGAGGCACGTGCTGAATAGGCGTCGAAAGTTGCGCGGTCGACGGCATCGGCATCATAGGTCTTGTCGTCCATGAACGACCGCAGGGCGTCCGCCACGTCGCCGGCTGCCGGCAACGACCCTTCGGCGAGCGTCAGCACGCTGCCGGCATGCATCGACTGCACCATGTCCACGGCCGTGCTGTCCCGGTGAAGCATGGCGAAGACCGGGCGGCGCGACAGCATGGCCTGGAACACCTTCGACGGTGTGTAATGCGGCTCGGTCGAACCCAGCACCAGCACCGCGTCGCTGCGGCTGAGGTGATTGAGCGCGTCGACGTAACCGATGCGCTGCGGGTGCTCGTCGACGATGTCGGCGACGCCCGCCCGTTCGGCGCGTGGGCGGACCTGATGGCCGGCCGGATCGTCGGGTGAACTGCCGGTCCCGACGAAGTGCACCTTCAGGCGGGCGGCAATGTCGGGCGCTCGCGCCTTGAGCGCGCTCAGACCGGCCAGGAAGGAGTCGAGCACCGCAATGCCCGCCGGCAGCAGGGCGCCGGCATAGATCATGTGGAAATGGCCGTCGCCCAGCTGGAACAGGAACGGTGGCCGGTCGAGCCTGCGCACCAGACCGTAATCCTCCGGCGCGATGCCCATCGGCATGTAGGCGACGACGGCATTCTGGGCGACCTTGGGATTGCGCTCGAGCATGCCCGCGACGTAACCCGGCGCCATGCCGGTGATCAGGCTCGCCCCCTGCACCGCCCATGGTTCGAGGATCGAGGCCAGCCGATAGGACCCCCAGGCACGGCTGAACGGCACGTCGATGCCCGGCCAGCGGTTGATCCACGGATCCTGATAGTCGATGCCGAACGGCAGCCCGTAGCGGCGATGGATCAGCCGGCCGACCGGCGCCAGGAAGTTCGACGGGATGGTGATCAGCACGAAGTCGATCTCGCGCCGCGCCGCCAGCTGTGACAGCACGCGATAGCATCCCCGGAAGGCGCGCACGCCGATGTCGCCCACCAACCGGACAGGCCGCGTCGCCATCGTCGGCGCATGGATCACCCTGAGGCCGGGCGCCACCAGGTGCTCGAGATCGGGATCCGGCCGCTCTTCGTAGAGCGCCGGGTCGCCCGTGACGACGATCGGTTCCCAACCGAATTCCGGCAGATGGCGCGACCACAGTCGCGCCCGTTGCGCGCCGACCAGGTTGCTGGGCGCGAAGTGACCGCTCACCAGGGCGAGTCGCTTCATCGTCGCGACTTCAGCGCTGCACGCGCATTCTCGTATAGCTCGACGTAGCGCGCGACCACGACGCCGGGCGAATATTCCTGCTCGGCGCGGCGCCGGCAGCCCGCACGATCGATGGTGCCCAGCTTGGCCACGGCCTCGCAGCCCTCCTCGATCGACTTGATCAGGAAACCGTCGACACCCTGGCGCACGATCTCGGGCAGCGAGCCGCGCGGACAGGAGATGACCGGCGTGCCGCAGCCCAGCGCCTCGGCGAACACGATGCCGAACGGCTCGTTCCATTGGATGGGCACGACCATGGCGCGCGCCTCGCCCAGCACCTTGTTCTTCTGCACGTCGTCGACCGGCCCGACATACTCGATGCCGTCGCGCCCTATCCATGGCTCGATCTTGGTCCGCCAATAGTCGCCCTCGGTGCCGGAATCGGCGTGGTTGCCGGCGATCACCAGCCGATGCCCGGTGCGGCGCGCGATCTCGATCGCCCAATCGGCGCCCTTGATGCTCTCGACGCGGCTCAGGAAGCACAGCGGCGCGTCCGCTGCGACGGTCGGGCTGAAGTCGAGCGAATCGATCTCGAAGAAGTTGGGAATGCCGCGCCAGTCGCCGCCGGCGCGCCGCCCAACGCTGGCAATGTAGTCGCTGCAACCGGTGAAGCGCAGCACCTCGGGCGCGGCGAGCTTCACCGCCGCGCCGACCGTGCGCATGGTCGGATCACGCTGGAACGACATGACGATCGGGATCGGACCGCGCAGCAGCGGGGCCAGGTAGGCAATCCGCGAGAAGCTGTGAATGACGTCCGGCTTGAAGGCGCGTACGGCCCTCCACAGGGTCAGGCCGTTGCGCACCGTGTCGGTGCGCGACAGCGAGCTCGCTCCCGGCCAGGGATGGAAGGCATCGGCCGGGCATTGCGAGCCGGGCTTGGCGACCAGGCAGACCTTGTGCCCGCCGGCGCGTAGACGGCGCACCAGGCCGTCGACGATGCGCTCGATACCGCCATAGAGACGGGGCGGCACTTCGATCTCCGGATCGGCGGTGATCAGGATGCGCATCAGCGCCAGGCCTCCATGTAAAGCGAATAGAGCCGATGCTGCTCGCGGTCGATCGGCCCGCCGGGAAAGCGGCCCTCGCGCCAATCCACTTGTGCCACGTCGGCGAAGCCAGCCTGCTCGAGCGTGCGGCGGAGGTACTCGGCATCGAATCCGCCATAGTGCTCGCCGTCCTGCACGAAGACGTGGTTCAGCGCTTCCATCTTGGTGGCGAAGGTCGCCTGAGGCAGCTCGCCACCGCAGCCAATCCGGTTAAGCATCGTCCAGTCGTTCGCGAGATAGGCTTCGGCGTACTTCCGCATGTCGGGGACGATGATGCGCAGAATGCCGCCCGGCTCCAGGCAGCGTCGACATTCGGCGAGGAAACGCGGGCGCTCCGTGGTCGGCTCGAGATGCTCGAAATAGTGCTCGACATGAATGCCACGCACCGCACCGTCGCCGAACGGCAGGCCGCGCCGGCAATCGACGCGCATGGTGACGCCGGGTGCGGGGAAGAGATCGAGATTGATCCAACCGTCATGGCCGAACGGACCACAGCCGACATTGACCAGGATGCCCTTCCGGCGGCGCAGCGCGCGCAGCCGCATCACGTGGCCGGGATGAGCAGCGTTCGCCAGCCGCACCATCATCGCGTTCAACTCGACGCGGAAGGTGCGGAACACCCAGGGGTTCACCGGCAAGCGCGGGATCAGCCAGGCGCCCAGTCGCTGTTTCAGGGTCGTCATGCCGCTACCTGCCTGCCCGCAAAGGCACGTTCGACGGAGCCGAGCAGCGCCGCCTTCTCGACATCCCAGTTGTAGCGTTCGCGCCCCAACCGCCACGCCCTGTCCCGTGCCTCCGACCGCGCTTCGGGTGAGCCGGCGAGGCGATCGAGCACCGCCGCAATGCCGACGGGATCGGCCAGAGACACGATGCGCGCCGCCGCGCCCAGTTCAGGCAGCAACGCGTCTTGCGCAGGCGTATCGCTCAACAGCACCGGCACGCCCGCCAACAGGTAAGTGAAGATCTTGTTGGTGAGGCAGACACGGCGATTCTCGCTGACATCGGTCTCCAGCGACAGGCCGATATCGTAGTCCGCCGCCAGCCGCACCATCTCCTGCGGCGCCGCCATGGGCAGCAGGCGGACGCGATCGGCGATCCCGAGCTTGCGCGCCAGCTCCATCAGCCTGTCGCCATGCCCCCACCGGTCGCTGCCGCGGATGTCGAGGGTGACGCCCATCGTCGTCCGCGCCATCGCCTGGATGAAGGCCTGCAGACCGCGATCCAGGCCGACCGTCTGCGAGAACCAGTAGGCCCTGAACGTCCCTTGGTCCGTGCGGACCGGTGCTGCCGGCGCCATGGCGAGAGGAAAGACGTTGAGCACCGTGGCCGGCTCGACGCCGTAGCGGGTACGATAGGCCTTGCCGATCAGCGGCGCCGCCACCGTCACATGGCGACAGCCCGGCAGCAGGACGCCTTCAATGGTCTGCACCAGGTTCATCTGCAGCGCCGTGCCCTCGCCCGTGTGCAGATCTTCGGCATCGAAGCCCAGCATCGCACCGCGACGCCGGGCCGCCTGCCCCGCCGCAGCCAGGCCGGCAATGTAATGCCCGATATAGAGATCGGCCGGCACGCCGCTCGCAGCTCGCGCCAACGCAGCGGCCGGTCCGCCGTAGGCCCGGGCGGCCAATGCAACAGGCATGTGCGTTCCGGCCAGCTTCGCAACCCCGCCCGCCAACAGGCCGATCGGTCGCTCGCTGGCCGACCGCGGCACGCGCACGACCTTCCAGTCCACCGAGGCGGCGATCTCGTCGTCGAAGCCGCGCAACGCTTCCGTGTAGTCACAGGCGACTGCGGTGACGGCGTAACCGGCCTCGTGCAGGGCGTCGGCTTCCTTCAGCACGCGCGGATTGGACGCGAGGTTGCCCGGACTCACGATGCAGATGGCACCGCGCGTGGGACTGAGCGTCGTCATGCCCTCTCCCTCATACGACGCGGTTGGGCCAGAAGGCGAGCGAGGAGTAGCCGGACGGTCTCGGCAAAGTGCGATCGCCGATAAGGCTCGATCGCCGCCGGATCGACCCGTCCCTGCCCGAGCATCCGGGCTACAGCCTCGATCAGGCCAGCCTGGTCGGTAGGATCGATGATCATGCCCACGCTACCGATGGGAATGGCATCCGCGCTGCCGCCTCCTGCACCGCCGATCACGCGCAGCCCGCAGGCCGCGGCCTCGAGATAGACGATGCCGAAGCCCTCCTCGGAGCTCGGCATCACGAACAAATCGGCCAGGCGATAGAGATCGGGCAGGTCATCGTCGGGCACGTAACCCATGAAACGCACGGCCGACGCATCGCCCGCCTGCTCGCTGGCGCGTGCCTCCAGCCGGGCGCGATCGTCGCCCTCGCCGGCAATGGCGTAGACCAGGCCGGGGAAGCGTGCGCGCAGCCCAGGCAAGGCCGCGAAGACGAGCTCATGGCCCTTGTAGCGCTCACCAGCCGACAGACGGCCTACGGCGAGCAAGATCGGACCAGGCCCGAGCTTCAGGCGCTCGCGCAGTGCCGGCGAGGCCGGGCCGGGCGCAAAACGCTCGTCGACGGTGTTGGGCAACACCCGCACGCGTTCGGGCGAGAGATCGACCCAGTCGAGCAGATGCTTGCGCGTGCCACGACTGACGGCGGTCACCTGGTCCGCCGCCTCGATGGCCCGGCGCACGACGGTGCGGCGGTCGCGCCAGACCTCGGCGCCGTGCGCCTGCAGCCAGTAGCGGGCACCAAGCAAACGTGCCAGCAACGCTGCCAGGGGCGCCATGTAGGCATGCCCGCAGAACACGATATCGACGGGCCGAAAGCGCCAAGCGGCCCACAGCGCGGCAAGGGAAAAGCCCAGCCGCCCCAACTTGGCGGGCTGCTGCCGCACGCCCGCAGGTGGCGCCGCGCCGTCTGTCGCAGCGAGCCGCGGCAACACGAGGATCTCGACGCCCGTCGCTGCCAGCGCGTCGAAAAGGTCGCGGTTGTAGCGGGCGATACCGCCGCGCGCGCCGTAGGCGTCGCCGACCAGGGCTAGGATCCGGACTGCCATCGTCGCGTCATGCCGCTTCGGGGCTCGTCCAACCGCTGCGCCAGACGCGCCGCGCCCATCCGCGCGAGGCCGCTGAAAAGTCGACCGTCTCGAGGGCCGGCGCGCCTGCCGCTTCCCGCAGCCATCGGCCGACCGGCGTTACGAAGCCTGTCTTGTGCCTTGAGCGTATGGCATCCGGCAACGGCGGCTGGGGCACCCCGGCCACCGCGTCCTTGGCATCGATGCGGGCCAGCACGTCGCCCGGGGGCAAGACGGCCAGGAAGAATGGATCGACGTAGGGCACGCGGATTTCGACGCCGTGGGCCATACCCGCCCAATCGGCGTCGCGCAGCAGCTGATTGCGCATGTAGAGCGCGGTCTCCATGGCCGCGACCCGGTCGAAATCGCCGAGCGGGCGCGCCGCCTGCACTGACGACGCGATATAGCTGAGCGGCGCCAATCGGCGCAGGCCGTCCTCCACGAGCGCGGGATCGAGCAGCTCGTCGAGTTCCCATGGCATATAGACACCACGGCGCAGCAGATAGGCGCCGGCCCAACTCCCGCCGTGCTGCAGCAGTCCCGCCGCCTTGGGATGCAGGCCAAGTCCCGCACCGATCGCTGCCGACAAACCCCGCCGGACCAGCGCACCGACGCCGGGCAACCACGACAGCGGCCCGAGCCAGCGCACGCTGCGCGGCACGTCGACGAACGATGGATAGCCGCCGAAGCATTCGTCCGCGCCAAGCCCGCTCAACGCCACCTTGATGCCCGCCTCGTGGGCGGCCTTGGCGACGAACCACGTGTTGATGCCGTCGATGGTAGGCAGGTCCATGGCATGGAGGATCGCCGGCAGATCGGCCTCGAACTCGGCACGATCGACGGTGCGCACGATGTGGCGTGCGCCATAACGCCTGGCGACCTCGGCTGCGAGCGGTGCCTCGTCGACCGCCAGGCCTTTGAACTCGGCAAAGGCGAGAGTAACCGCCGAGACCGAACGCGCACCCAGTCCCGCCATGGTACCAAGCAGCGCACCGGAATCGAGACCGGCCGACAGGAACACGGCTACCGGCACGTCGGCGACGAGATGATGGCGCACCGAATCGCGTACCGCATCAGCGAGGCGACGCGGCGCATCGGCCACATCGCGGCTTGCGTTCAGCGCGCGCTCGGCAAGAGCGTCGGCGACGTCGTAGTAGCGTTGCGATGTACCCGGACCGGTCGCATCGACGGTCAGGGTCGTGCCGGCCGGCAGGCAACGGATGTCGCGCCACACCGTGAACGGTTCGGGCACGCTGCCGAACAGGTGGAAACCCACGATGCCAGCCGAGTCGGGATCGCGCGCGATCGCGCCGCCGGCCAGCAGAGCCTTGGCCTGGGAGGCGAACCGCACGGTCCAGCCGTCGTCGCTCCAATAGAGCGGCTTGATGCCCAGCGCATCGCGCGCCAGCAGCAACGTGCGCTCCTTCGCATCCCAAAGGCCGAAGGCAAACATGCCACGCAGCTTGCGCACCATGTCGGCGCCGCAATCGGCGTAGAGCTGCAGCAACACCTCGGTGTCGGATCCGCTGCGGAAAGTATGGCCGCGTGCCGCCAGCTCATCGCGCAGTTCGCGATAATTGTAGATCTCGCCATTGAACGTGATGGTGTACCGGCCGCAAACGCTGTGCATGGGCTGCGCGCCGGCCTCGCTGAGGTCGATGATGGCCAGGCGCTGGTGCCCGAAACCGGTCCGGCCGTCGGCTGAAAGCCATAGCCCTCGGCCATCCGGGCCACGCGCCGCCATGTGGTCGTTGATGCGCGCCAGCTCGGTGCGATCGACCGCGGGCGCTACGGCAAGATAGGCATGGATGCCGGCTATTCCGCACATGGTTCGGATCGCAAGAAGGCGGCGACGGTCAGCGTGCACCGGTGCCGTGGAATATCACGGCAAAGGTACGCAGCACGATCACAAGATCAAGCCACAGTGAGCAGTGCTTGAGGTAGTAAAGGTCGTACTCGAGCTTGGATCGCATCTCGTCGGACTCGTGCGCATAGCCCTGGTTGATCTGCGCCCAGCCGGTGACGCCTGGCCGCACGATGCCGCGCAGCGCGAAGTGCTCGATGTCGCGCACATAGCCCTTCTCGAGCGACTCCGCCTCCGGCCGCGGCCCGACCCAGCTCATGTCGCCGCGCAGGACGTTGAAGAGCTGCGGCAGCTCGTCGAGCCGGCACTTGCGCAGGAAGCCACCGATGCGCGTGACCCGCTTGTCGCCGGCGGCGGTGAAGCTTGGACCACCGGCGCCGTGGAACATGGTACGGAACTTGATCATGCGGAACGGCTGTCCACGCCGGCCGATGCGCGTCTGCACGAAGAAGATCGGACCGGGGCTGTCCAGACGGACGGCCAGCGCCACGCCCAGCAGGACCGGCAGCAGGATCGGCAGCAGCAGCACGGTGAGGCCGAGCTCGACGAGACGGCGCACGACGAGATACTGACGGGACGGCAGCAGCGCGCCGAATTCGTTGGGCGTAAGCCCGCCGAGCGGCGTGCGGCCGGTCAATGTCTCGACGATGTAGCGCCGGTCGAGCACCGGCACGCCGGCGATCGCCGCGTCGGCCAGCGCGGCCAGCCGTGCCTCGCCCAGACCGGAGCCGAGATCGGCGACGATGGCGTCGACCCTGATGTTCCGACTTTGCACGTCGTCGAAGTCGAGCCATCGGCAGGTCGAGAGCACGGGCATGTCGGCAATGGACGAGCGCGGCATCACGGCATAGTTACGGACCAGGTAGCGCGACCGAAGCTGAGCCACGCTCGCCATCCAAAGCACGGTCAGAATCCCGGAGCCGAAGAACTGCACGCGTGAGTAGTCTGTGCGCAACAACAGCATAATGGCGGCGATCGCGGCGTAGGTCAGGACGGCGACCGGCGCGACGTAGCCGAGATTGCCCTGCAGGGTCGCGCGCGGAAAAGTGTCGAGCCGCCGGCCGCAATACCACACCACCGAATAGCCGACAGCTGTCGAAATGATGGTGAACTCCGTGCCGCCCCACGCACCGGCGAACGGCTCCCCGGTGGCATAGATCGGAATCGGCAGCACCACGCAGAACAGGAAGCCGACGGCAGCATCGGTCCACGTCTCGAGGAAGCGCTGCGGCGCCGACCGCATCGCCCGCGAGCCATTGCCCGGAGGAGCCCCGACCGACGAGGCATTTGGCCCCATCGGAGTCGCACTGCGCAAGCCTACGCCCTCCCGCATCCCATATGGCGTCGTGCGGCAAGCCGGATTGGCCGCTCACAGCGCATTAAACAAGCAATATCGAAGCCCCACGGCATACTGCTTGCACCCCGGATGAGTATAGTTGATCTACTCCCAAGGCGTAAAGTCGCGTGGTGCCCGCTCCCTGCGACCGAACGCCTGGGTCCAGCCCATGCCGAGGAGCGCGCTGACGACGAAAGCAATTGCAGGCATTTGCAGGCTGAAATCGACCATGGAATGCACGATCGGAACCACTGCAACGGCGAAGGCGCCGCCGGGCAGGTAACGATGGGCCCGCCGCCGGGTCAGGGCGCCGTAGAATGCCACGCCGCATGGGATCAGGACGATGGCGTAGCCGACCAGGGCCATTGGCACCCCGACCTCGACCATGGTCTCCAGCGGCGTGGAGTGTGCAAGATCGTTGGCCACCGGCAGGGCCGCGGGCTGCAGCACGGCGTAGATGTCGGCGAAGCCGCCGAGCCCCCAGCCCAACCAGGGCGACATCCTGATCGCCTGGAGGGCGGCGAGCCAGATGCGGATGCGGTCGCCACCATCGGAGGCCCGCACCATTTTGTCGACCATGGTGTTCCCGGCGATCACCAGGACGACCAGGCCGATGGCGATGGCGGCCCCTACGAACAGACGCACGAGGCCCGGCCGCGAATGCCAGCGGCCGCGCAGCATCAGCATCGCAAGCACGCTGCCGCTCGCCAAAGTCGCGGCAAGGCCGGCGCGCGAGGCGGAGAAGAGGAGCCCGCCCAAAAGCAGCAGACATGCCGCCAGCATCGTGACGCGAAAGCCGGTCAGGGAGGCGACGAAGCTTTCCTCGTCGTCCTCGTCGTACCCGTAAGGCGTGTCTCCCCGGCGTCTCCGACCGGCGAAGACCAGCGCCATTGCGGCGACCAGGGCCATGCCGCAATAGGAGCCGAACGAATTGCTGCTGACGAACGTTCCCGACATCAAGCACCGGTCGCTCCACATCTGGTAGGCGCCGACCTTCTTGAGATAGCTGCCGACATAGCAGGAATTGGTCTGGAGCTGCATGAGAAAGCCGTAGCCAACCACCACCAGCGCGCCGGCGATGAACATCAGCAGCAGCAGCCGGGCGCGCTCGCGATCACGGCAAAGAGCGCGCGCCATCAGGAAAATGGCGCCGCAGGTCAGGCATTTCAGCAGTGCGTTCCGCGAGGCGTCGATGGCGATGTCCGGTACCGGCGCATGGGCGCCGCCGAGCAGTCGCGCCGCCGTCTCGTAGAACCAGGCGCTGCCCGACAACGGCGCCCATGTCGCCATCTGGAACAGGCCGAACAGGATGAACATCAGGAAGCAGGCGGTCAGCGCAAGCAGCGGCAGGCGTTCGCGCTCGATCACCTCGAAGCCGCCGCGCGTCCCGACGCCCGCCGCGGCGGCCACCGCCAACAGGCCGATGATCACGGCGATGGGGGCCCATGCCCAATCGCGGTTGGCGCCCATGGGCAGCGCGGCCAGCGCCACGACGGCAAAGAACGCAACCGTCAACAGCCAGTCGGCCAATCTGCGGGCCACCGCAAGAGGACGATGTCGGGGCGGCACGGCGTCGTCGCCGAAGACTACTTCTTGAGGCGCGCGAGCCATTGTGTCAGGTCCTGTTGGGCGTCCGGCTCATCGCGCAGAAAGTAGCGGACGAAGAGCTCGTCCAGCGGCGAACGAATGACTTCGGCAACCCATCGCCTGTCGCTGCTGGCCCGCCAGGTCGTCACGACATAGCCGCCGATGCGTTCGCGCTCCTGCGGCGTGAAGTACTGCCAGTTGTCGAGGATGAGCCGCAGGCGGCTCGGCCAAAGCACCTCCATCATCGGCGCCGTGTCGATCGACATCATCAGCGCCGCGACCGCCTTGGCCGACGGCCCGTCGATTGCCTGTCGGGCGGCAGCGAGCTGGGCCCACCCAACACCGCGCGCCGGCGCATTGGCCAGCCCGAATTCGAGATCGGCCTGCGCCTGCTTGAGCCATTTCGAGCGCTGCTCCTCGCTCGCCCCGAGACCTGGCGTCAGCGTCGCGGCCAGCAGCATCTCGGCCCGACCCAATCGGCGGCCGGCGACCGGGTCGGCCGCGACTGCCCGGTCCAGAGCGGTCAATGCCGCCTCGGCCTTGCCGAGCTGCACCCGTTCACCGGTCCGAAACTCGAAAAATGCCGCATCCGCCTTCTGGGCCTGCCAGGCGCCGTTCGCCACCGGCCAGGCGACGAAGACGAGAACCGCCCCGCCGACGCCGAGAAGCCCGCGCAGCATCCAGGTCATTGCCTTCAAGACGGTTGGTCTTCCTTCATGGGCCCTCGCCCGGCGTCCGAATACACCCAAATTTATCGCATCCTACATGAAATCATCGGACAAACGCACCAAGCTGGACGTGCCGTCAGCCACCGTCGCTCGGCGCTGGAGTCGCGGGCGGCTGAAGGTCCTGCGGCGGCGCTGGCAAGACTGATGCGGGCTGAGCGCCATCGAGCGCGTGTACCTGGACGTCGACCGTCGCCGTCACGCCGACATCGGGAGCACCGGTGAAGGTACCCTTGATCGGCATGGCCTGGCCCGGGTCGCGACCGACAGCCACTCGGATCAGCCGGTCGGTGCCGACCATGCCGTTGGTCGGATCGAACTCCACCCAGCCGGCGCCGGGCAGATAGACTTCCATCCATGCATGCGGATAGGCAGCACTGGCCTCGTCGCCCGCGACATCGAGCGCGGGATCGTACAGGTAGCCGGTGACGAACCGCGCCGCGAGACCGAGGCCGCGTGCCCCTTCCATCATCAGCAGCGCGTAGTCGCGGCACGTCCCACCGCCGCTCTCCAGCGTGACGGCCGGTGGTTGCGTGCCGGGCTCGAAACGCATGGCATAGGTCAAGCCTTCCTGGATGCCCTTGCACATGCGCGTCAGCGTAGCGAACGTTTCGGCGCCGCCCTCACCCTCGAGGAACTGCCTGGTCCAGTTGCTGACCATGGCGTTCGGATCCGGGTAGTGTCGCTCCACATAACGCGCCAGGTCGGGCGCCTCCTCGGCGAGATAGCTGAACGGCAGCGTGCGCGCGTACTCCTCGATCGGCGGCAGCTCGAGCGGCAGCGCGAAGTGCTCCAGCCGGATCGTACTGGTGAGTTCCAGCAACTCGGTCGTTCCCTCGAAGGACGCAATGGCGATCGAGTTGCCGAACGGATCATGGATCCAGCGGACAGCGGCCGTCGGCTCGATGGCCAAACCGGTATGCAGCAGGCGAAGGTCGTGGCTGTCGCGCGGGCGAAACATCAGGCGGTGCTCGCCCAATGTCACCGGCGCCGAGTACTCATACCGCGTGTGATGAACGATCTCGAGCGTGCGCATGGGCCGTCATAATGCCCCACGCTCCTCGAAGTTGCACAGACCCGCTTCACGAAGCGGCGACGCGGAGCCAGGCCGAACTGGGGAAATGGCCGCCGCCCTGCCCGCGCAGCCCGTCGGTCTGCGCCTCCGGTCGATATTTTGGAATGAGGCTCTGCAGTCCTTGCGCTGCGCTGTAGTGAATCATGCTGAGACTCGCTTCCAAGCGATAGCGGGCATTGCCCGTGAGAAAAGCGTAGAGCAGCGCGCTCTCCTGAGGAAAGAACAGGTCGCCGTCCAGCACGTCGCGCGTGTAGTCATACGGAAAATAGATGTCATGGAAGTGTACCCACGCGCCGGCGCCCAGCCTGGGCAGCACCTCGTGGATCAGGTAGTTCACCTCGCTGCCCGGCTTCACGGCATGCGTCGAATCGATGAACAGAAGGTCGCCGTCGCCGAGATCGGCGATGACGTCGAAATCCACGACCTGGGCGGGCTCGGCGATGAGCCGGATCGACCCTTTGGCCGAAGCGTCGCGCAGCCAGGCACTGGGATAGGGCTCGATGCAGACGATCTCGGGCGAGTAGCCTGCCCGCTCCGCCGCCATCAGCATCACGGCCGTGCTGACGCCGCAGCCGATCTGGGTGATGCGCCGCGGCCTTCGGGTGGCGACGAAACCGAACAGCACATCGGCCTCGATCTCGCCGTAGCCCCCGTCATCGCCGCCACCGACGATGGCATCGTGATGGATGGAACGGGATTCGAGGTGATCGCTTTGCGGCCTGATCCATTCGCCGAGCAGCGCCAGTTGCCCTTCGACGCCGCGCTGGTTGATGCCGTACATCGTGCGCGGCCGCCGCCAGTCGCGGCGCCCGCCGAGATCGCCGAGGTCGGGAATGCAGGAATAGAAGTGCGCGGGCACCACATTGACGCCAGCACGCTGCAGGAGCCCGAATGCGCGATGCCATCCGCGCTTGGCCAACGTCTTCAACCCGCGCGCGTTCACGTCGATGGCGTCCTGACCGCAAACTCCTCGAGCCCGCTGCGACCCCGCGGCGTCAGGGCATAGACGCCGCGCTCGACGCGCTCGAACCAGCCATAGTGGTCATGCTGCAGGATCTTGGCAACGTTGGGAACATCGGCCGCCGCACGCATGGCCCTGGGTGCCATCGGTCCGTTGCTGGCCAGCAGCGCCGCGCAGCGCAAGGCCTCCTGGCGATAGGCGGTCATGAGCGGCGCGCGCATGGCGCTGCCGCCGAGATTGGGATCGCCGACGCGGCGCCGATGCTCGCCGAGCAGCCGGCCGGCCTTGCGCTTGTTGGGGCGTGGCTTGTAGGGCTGCGGATCGAGCACGACGTCGGCCCGTTCGCCCGCCACCACCAACAGCCCGAGTCCGAGCCGGCGGCAGAGCTTTTTCACGTTCTTCATCTGCTTGGGCCATTGGCCGACCGCGAGATAGACGCGGTCGCTGAGCGCCAGGCGGTCGACGCCCTGCAGCACCAGCCCCAGGCCGAACACGCGCTTCAGCTCGACGATGACCGGCGGCTCCTCGCCGCGCACGCCGACCACGTCGCAGCCGCGCACCTCGCCCTTAACGACGTATCCTTGTCCCTCGAGCAGCGCCTTCACCGGCGCATAGAGATCGCTCTCCAGCGGCATGCCCTGCCGACGATATCACGTCCGCCTGTGGGTCACTGTCCGCGTGCTTCTCGGTGAAGGTCTCGAGCATCGCCTCGAGCAGCTGCTCGTCGGTCACCGGCTTGTCGAGACGCGGCGCCGAGCGGAAGGCCATCGGCACGATGCTGCGATCCTCATATCCGGTAACGAAGACGAACGGCACGCCTCGTCCGCTCAGCACTTCGGCGATGGGGAAGCTCATCTCGCCATGCAGGTTGATGTCGAGTATCGCTCCGTCAATCGCCTCCTCCCGCGCCAGCTTGAGGCCGCGCCGCAGCCGGCTGGCCGGGCCGACCACCTTGCAGCCGCTATCCTCCAGCAAGAGCCTGGTGACTTCGGCCAGCAGGAGATTGTCCTCGACGACCAGGACCCTGAGGCCTTCCAGCAGCCGCGGCGCCAGCATGATCGCTTCGCTCCCTTCCGTTAGAGTCCGACCGTCGGAACTGCCGTCCGCAGCGGGCTCTTCCAGCAGTCTGGAACGGCACGGTCGTAGTAGGTATGACAAAGCTATGACCGATTTGCTGGATCAGGGCGCGGCGGCCATCGCATCCGCCATCCGCGCCGGAAAAACGAGCGCCCGTGACGTGGCCGAAGCGGCCATTGCCCGCGTCGAGGCGAAAAACCCGGCGATCACCGCCATCGTCGACTTCGACCCCGCCGAGGCGCGCGCCGCCGCCGATGGCGTCGACGCCCGTCGCAAGCAGGGCTTCGATGGGCCGATCCTGGGCGTACCTTATACCGTGAAGGACACGACCTGGGTGCAGGGCCGGCGCGTCACCAACGGCTCCCTGCTCTGGAAAGATTTCAGGCCGCCGCGCGATGCGGTCGCGGTCGAGCGGCTGAAAGCTGCGGGCGGCATCTTCCTCGGCATGACCAACACGCCGGAGATGGCGGCCAAGGGCCACACTGAAAACAAGGTCTACGGCCCCTCGCGCCATCCGATGAATCCGGCGCTGACGCCCGGTGGCTCGTCGGGCGGCGCGGCGGCGGCGCTCGCCGCGGGCTTCACCCCCATCGCCCTCGGCACCGACGGCGGCGGTTCGGGCCGCCGGCCGGCATCGCACTGCGGCGTCGTCGGATTGAAGACCTCGGCCGGCGCCATCCCCTCGCCGTTCGGTTTCGGCGGCGCCTACGGTCCGCTCTACGGCGTGACGGCGCCGATGGGCCGCTCCGTCGCCGACGCCAAGGTCGCGTTCGAAGTGATGGCGGGTCCGGATCCGCGCGATCCGCATTCGGTGGCATTGCTCGATGTGCCGCCACCGTCCAATCCGCGCATCGCGCTCAGTCCCCGGCTCGGCCTCGATGTCGCGGTCGACCCCGACGTGATGGCGGCCTTCGATTCGGCAGTGGCTCGTCTGCGCGCCGCTGGCTGGCGCATCGAGGAAGCGGACATCACGTGGCCGGATGGGACGAGCGAAACGGCCTTCTCCGCCGTCAATGCCGCGGCATCGGCGCTGCTCTACGGCGAGCACGAGGCCAAGGACAAGGATCTGTTCGGCGACAATGTCACGGGCCTGATCGAACGCGGTCGTGGCGTCCACGGCACCGACGTCGTGGCGGCGTTCCGCTTCGCCGACGCCTGCGCCCGCGCCGTCGCCCAGTTCTTCACCGAATACGACTATCTCCTGACGCCGACCACGGCTTGCGTCTCCTGGCCGGTCGAGCAGGTCCATCCCAAGGTGATCGAGAACCGCGAGGTCGGTCCGCGCGGCCACGCCGCGTTCACGCCGCTGTTCAACCTCGCCCTGGTGCCCGGCATCTCGGTGCCCTGCGGCAGCGGCCGCGACGGCCTGCCGGTCGGCCTGCAGATCGTGGCGCCCCGCCTGCACGACCGGCCGCTGCTTGCCGTGGCGCAACGCGCCGAGACGGCGCTGGCATGAAGATCACAGCCGTCGAGACCGTCCGCCTGGGCGAGTTTCCCAATCTGGTCTGGATCCGGCTCAGGACCGACGAGGGGCTGACCGGCCTCGGCGAGACCTTCATGGGCGCAGCGGCAGTCGAGGCCTATATCCACGAGAGCGCCGCATCCAAGCTGATCGGCCGCGATCCGATCCAGATCGAGGCGATCAACAGGAGCCTCATCAACTATCTCGGCTGGCGCGGCACCGGCGTGGAGACGCGCGGCAACTCGGCGATCGACATCGCACTGTGGGACCTGTTCGGCAAGGCGATCGGGCGACCGGTCTGCGAGGCGCTGGGCGGCCGAAGCCGCGATCGCATCCGCGTCTACAACACCTGCGCGGGCTACAAGTACATCCGCGACGAGCGCAGCCAGGCCGTCGCCAACTGGGGCGTCGGCAACAAGCAAGGCCCCTATGAAGACCTGGAAGCCTTCCTCCATCGCGCCGACGAGCTTGCCCTCTCGCTGCTCGAGCAGGGCATCACCGGCATGAAGATCTGGCCATTCGACATCGCCGCCGAGCGCACCGCGGGCTGGGACATCTCGCCGGCTGAGCTCGACGCCGCACTCGAACCGTTCGCCAGGATCCGCAAGGCCGTCGGCAACCGCATGGACGTCATGGTCGAGTTCCATTCGCTGTGGAGCCTGCCCATGGCGCAGCGGCTCGCCCGCGCCCTCGAACCGTTCGGCACCTACTGGCACGAGGACCCTCTGCGCCTCGACAACCTCGCCGACCTGAAGGCCTATGCCCAGCATTCGAAGGCCTGGGTGTGCGCGTCGGAGACGCTGGCCTACACTCATTCCTTTCGCGAGTACCTCGAGACCGGCGTCGCCGGCGTGGCCATGCTCGACCTGTCGTGGTGCGGCGGCCTGTCGGAGGCGCGCAAGATCGCGGCACTGGCCGAGGCCTGGCATGTCCCCGTGGCGCCGCACGACTGCACCGGTCCGGTGGTCTATGCCGCCTCCTGCCACTTCTCGCTGCACGCGCGCAACGCGCTGATCCAGGAAAGCGTGCGCGCCTTCTACACCGGCTGGTACACCGAACTCGTCACCGAGCTGCCGCCGATCACCAAGGGCGAGGTCACGGTGAACATGAAGCCGGGCCTCGGTCTCGACCTCCTGCCCGACCTCGACCGGCGCAAGGACGCGTCGGTTCGCGTCACGCGGGCATAGTCGATGATCCAGTGGACGGAGATCCTGATCGCGGCCGGCGCGGCAATGGTGGTGGCCGTCGGCATCCGCATCTACCGCGCTCGCGCGGCCGCACGCGAGCGCGGCCCCGCCCATATCCACGAAGCGCTGATGAAGCGCGCCGAGGCGCTGGCCGACAAGAGCCCGTTCCTGCGCAAGGTCACCGCCGAGTTCAAGGCCAACGGCCACATTTCGAACCGCCAGGCCGAAGCGGTGAAGAAGGCGATCGCGCGCATCGAAGCACGCTAGACTGCACTGCAGTCGGCGGTGCTCGGGGTTTGCGCCCTTTCCGCCCTTTCCGGTAGTCCCTGCGTAGTGGAGTGCACGGACTTCACCCACTATCGGTGGTGCCGCCTTCGGAGACAGTTACGCTGGTTGCGCCATCGGCATCGCCCTCGTGGGCGTGGCGGACCCCGGCCCGTCTAGAGGCAAGCGATCGGACGGGCGCGTACGGTCTCTGCCGTAGCCTTTTTGGTCTCGGATCAACGATGCAAAGAGCGGGAACGCGGCCGAGCCGCGCAACGGACCCATTATATAACTATAGTTCAATATCGTCAACAACTGCGGTCGGGATCGCCAGTTTCGTTTTCGCGACTTTTGGGGCTCCGTAGAGGGCCAAGTCTGGCGGGTCGAACCGGCGACCATGCCATTCCTTGTGTCGCCGAGCCCGAGTGCATGCAGTGCTTTCAACACGACACTTCATCGTGATGGCCATGCCGACGCGGGATCAGTCCATCAGCTTATCCCAATGGCAGGCGCCCCGGCGTTTGCACTAGTGTCTGCGCGTGCTCCGTAACGTTCTCTGCTTCGCCGTGCCCCTTGTCCTGACGTTGCCTGCTGCGCTCGGCGCTCAGCAATTCGGCGGAGCGCGACGCGTCGAAGTCAGCCCGGCCTATCCCTACACCGCCGTCGGCAAGTGGACCTACGGCGACGGCGGCAGCCGCACCCAGTTCGAGGCGAGCGACGGCCAGCGTTTCCAGGTCCGCAACGTGCGCGCCGACCATGGCGATGCCAAAGGCGAGGCCGGGCCACGGGAACCGGACCTCGACGTCGCCTTCGGTCAGATCGTCGCGCCCGGCGGCCAGCCGCCGCCCGGCGAAAAATACGGGCGGTTCGGCTTCGACGAGGCCGACACCGTGGCGGCAAGCGCCGGCTTCATCGCGCACTGCAGCTTCGGCTTCAGTCATAACGAGGAAGGCAAAGGCGGCCGCGGCACGCTCGATCCCGACGTCTATGTGTGGGGATCGATGCGCCGCCAGTTTCCTGCCACGGCGACGAGCGACGAATTCTTCCTGCACATGGCCAACGGCGTCTACGGAACGTCGGGCAGCCCGATCTTCCGCTGCCTGCCCAGCTTCAACGCCGGCAAGCTGCTCGGCGTCGAGGTCGGCGCCCCGGCGCGCATCGTCGGTGTCTTCATCCGCCTCAACAACGAGAAGGATGGCCTGAAGTTCGCCGACCGCCTGCGCGTCGACCCCAAGGACATGGCCTGGGGCATCGGCGGCCGGCAGTTATATCCCTACCTGCTCGGCTACGTGAAACAACACCCGTGTGAAACGCTCCGATGAGCAAGCCTCTCTCTCTTTCCGCGGCGCGCGCGCGGCGCATCGCCTTGGCTGCCCAAGGCTTCGGCGCCGCGCGCCCCGGCGGACCGCTCAATGCCGGCCACATCAGGCGCGCCGTCGACCGGCTCGGACTGCTGCAGATCGATTCGGTGAACGTGCTCACCAGGGCGCATTACCTGCCGCTGTTCTCGCGGCTCGGGAACTACGCCAGCGACGATCTCGACCGCATCGCCTGGGGCCGCAAGAGCCAGCGCGGGCTGTTCGAGTTCTGGGCGCACGAGGCCTCGCTGCTGCCGCTGTCGGCGCATCCGCTGTTTCGCTGGCGCATGCAGCGCGCCCGAGAGAACGCCGGCGACGGCAAGGACAAGCTGCATCTCTTCCGCAAGGAGAAGGCGAAGTACATCGACGAGGTGCTGCGCGAGATCGCCGATCGCGGCCCGCTCGCGGCATCGGAGCTCTCCAACGGCGGCGAACGGCGCGGCGCCTGGTGGGGCTGGAACGACGGCAAGCGCGCCGTCGAATGGCTGTTCTTCGCGGGCCTCGTCACCACGGCGACGCGGCGCGGCGCCTTCGAGCGGGTCTACGATCTCACCGAGCGCGTGCTGCCGTCCGCGGTGCTCGCCCTGCCGACGCCGTCGGCCGAGGAGGCGCAGCGCGAGCTGCTGCGCCGCTCGGCCGAGGCGCTGGGCGTCGCCACCGAGTTCGACCTGCGCGACTACTTCCGCCTCGGCGTCGCCGACACCAAGGCCCGGCTTGCCGAGCTGGTCGAGGCGGGCGATCTGCTGCCGGTTGAGGTCGAGGGCTGGAATCGGCCGGCATGGCTGCATCCCGCGGCGCGCCAACCGCGCAAGGTCGAGGCGCGCGCCCTGCTGGCGCCGTTCGATCCCTTGATCTGGGAGCGCGACCGCACTCACCGCATCTGGAATTTCTTCTACCGCATCGGCATCTACACGCCGGTCGCCAAGCGCACGCACGGCTACTACGTGCTGCCCTTCCTGCTGGGCGAGCGGCTGGTGGCACGCGTCGACCTCAAGGCCGACCGGGCCAGCTCGAAGCTGCTGGTCCATGCCGCCCATCTCGAGGAGGGCGAGGACGCAGGCCCCGTCGCGGGACCGCTGCGCGAAGAGTTGCGACTCATGGCCGACTGGCTCGCCCTCGAAAGCGTATCCCTGCCCCGCGCCGGCGCACTGGCGAAGGCCATGGGCCGGATGCGATAAGTAAGAATGTGACCGTCATGGTCTTCCGGACCGCGCGCTTCCAGCGCGCTCATGGGAGCGCATTCACATGCGCGTCCGAGCGCGCTGGAAGCGCGCGGTCCGGAAGAGGATGAGGCGTGTAGTGGAATGGCAGGAAGAGACATGAACGATCTGGTGTTGAAAGGCGGCCGCGTGGTCGATCCCTCGCAGGGCCTCGACAAGGTGACCGACATCGCCTTCGCAAACGGCAAGGTAGCGGCGATCGGCGACAACCTCGCGGGCAAGGACACCCGCAACGTCGCGGGCAAGATCGTCTCGCCCGGCCTGATCGACCTGCATACCCACGTCTACTGGGGCGGCACGTCGCTCGGCGTGGAGGCCGAACTGGTGGCGCGCACCGGCGGCGTCACGACGTTCGTCGATGCGGGCAGCGCCGGGCCCGGCAACTTCCACGGCTTTCGCAAGCACGTGATCGAGCCCTCGCCGGTCCGCATCCTGCCCTATCTCAACATCTCCTTCCCCGGAATCTTCGCCTTCTCCAAGACCGTGATGGTCGGCGAGAATTCCGACATGCGCCTGATCGATGCGCGCGAGGCGGTGCGCGTGGCGCGCGAGCACAAGGACCTGGTGCTGGGCATCAAGGTGCGCGTCGGCCGCTCGGCCAGTGGCGATTCCGGCGTCAAGCCGCTCGACATCGCCCTCGACGCCGCCGAGGAGCTCGGCCTTCCGGTCATGGCCCATCTCGACAACCCGCCGCCGGCGCGCCGCGAGGTCGTCGACCGGCTGCGGCCGGGCGACATCCTCACCCATTGCTTCCGCCCCTTCCCCAACGCGCCGGTGCGCGCCGACGGCAGGGTGCGCGAGGAGATCCTGGCGGCCCGCGCGCGCGGCGTGATCTTCGACATCGGCCATGGCGGCGGCTCGTTCGGTTTCGGCACGACACGCGCCATGCTGGCGGCCGGCTTCCTGCCCGACGTGATTTCATCGGATGTCCATGTCATCTCGATCGAAGGTCCGGCGTTCGATCTGCTGACGACGATGTCCAAGTTCCTCTGCCTGGGTGTCGATCTGCCGACCGTGATCAAGCTGTCGACTGGAAACGCCGCGGCCGCCATCAACCGTCCCGACCTGGGAACGTTGAAGGTGGGCGGCGTCGGCGAGGCGACGGTGATCGAGGAAGCGAGCGGCAGCTTCGACTACGCCGATTCGATCGGCGAGCGCATGATGGGAACGAAGCGGCTGCTTTCCGCCGGCGTTGTGCTGGCGGGCCGCTGGTGGCATCCAGCCTGAACGAGTCCGCAATGAGCAATCCGAAGGAATTCGCCTCACCTGCCTGCAGCGCCAATGAAGCCGACGATGCCTACATGGGTTTCGCCAGCCGGGCAGAGATCACGGCCTTCCTGAAGGAACTGGCCGATGCCGAACGCACCGGCCAGCCGCACGCGGAAATGCTGCGGCGGATGCTGCCCAAGATCCGCGACGATGCTCTGCATCGCGAGCTCACCGCCAGGCTAAGGGCACAAGAAGCCATCGAATCAAAGACTTAGCGCCGGGATAAGTTTTTCGGACAGGCTTCGCAACTTTTCTGGTTGAGCTTTCGTTGAAAAGGCATTGGTCGGGTACCGGTATCGCCCTGCCCCCGCTCAGCGATGCCACTCTCCCCGCCCGGCCACATAGCCCGTCCCTGAGGAAACTTGGGGGCGGGCTGCCTGCTTCAGGGGCCTAATTCAGGGGCTGGCCACCAAATAAACCACCGCGAACTGCCGCGCCGGATCGGTCCAGGTCTCGGCGATGGCGAAGTCGGCGTTGCGCGCCAACAGGGCGATGCCGGCATCGTCGTACTTGTAGGAGTACTCGGTATGCACGCGCTCGCCTTCGGCGAAGGCGAAGCTCCGTCCGGCGACGGTGACGGTCTGCGGCTTGAGGCTGCGGAAGTAGATTTCGATGCGGCCCTCGACCGGATTGTAGAAGGCCTCATGGGCGAACGCCGACAGGTCGAAGTTCGCGTCGAGCTCGCGGTTCATGCGCCGCAGCAGGTTCAGCGTGAACTGCGCCGTGACCCCGGCCGCATCGTTATAGGCGTCGTGCAGGCGTCGCGGGTCCTTCTTGAGATCGACGCCGAGCACCATGGCGCCGCTTCCGCCCAGCAAGCCGCGGGCACGGCGCAGGAATGCCGTGCCCTCGGCGGGCGTGAGGTTGCCGATGGTGGAGCCGGGAAAGAAGCCGACACGTCGGCGCGCCGCGCTCAAGTCGACCGGCAGCCGATCGAAGGTCATGTAGTCGGCACAGACCGGCTCGACCCTGAGCGCCGGATAGTCGCGGCGCAGCCGGTTCGCCGTGGCGTCGAGATGCTGGCGCGAGATGTCGACCGGCACGTAGGCCACGAGATCGCGCATGGCCTCGATCAACAACCGCGACTTCACGCTCGAGCCGCTGCCGTACTCGACCAGCGCGCAGCCGGGCCCCGCCTTCGCCGCAATCTCGCTCGCTGCCCGGCGCAGGATCTCGGTCTCGGTGCGGGTCAGGTAGTACTCGGGCAACTCGCAGATCGCGTCGAACAAGGCCGAGCCGCGCGAGTCGTAAAGGAACTTGGCCGGAATCGCGCGCGGCCGCTGCTCCAGGCCCGCCAGCACGGCATCCCTGAACTCGCTGCGGTCATCGACCTCGGCGCGGTCGAGAAGCAAGGGCGAACCGTTCATCGGAGATCCTCCGCGAGGCGAATGCCGCCGAACATCCAGCGGGCGTCAGGTGGGAAGAAGTTGCGATAGGTCGGGCGCACATGGCCGGCCGGCGTCGCCGAACAGCCGCCGCGCAGCACCATCTGGTTGGCCATGAACTTGCCGTTGTATTCGCCGACCGCGCCGGCCGGCTCGCGATAGCCGGGATAGGCCACGTAGGGGCTGGCGGTCCATTCCCAGACGATGCCCGTATCCTGGATTGCAGAGGCCGCCGCCTCCCACTCCGCCTCGCGCGGCAGGCGCTTGCCCGCCCATTTGGCGAAGGCGGCCGCCTCGAAGCCGCTGACGTGGCAAACCGGCGCCGCGGGATCGAGCGGCCGCGGGCCCGACAGGGTGAAGACGCGCCAGTTCTCGCCACCCTCCTCCCAATAAAGCGGCGCCGTCCAACCGCGCTGGTTGACGCAATCCCAGCCTGCCGACAGCCAGAACTCCGGCCGCCGATAGCCGCCGTCCTCGATGAAGGCGAGATACTCACCGCAATTGGTGGGCCGCGAGGCGAGCGCAAACGGCTCCAGCCATACGCGATGGCGCGGCCCTTCATTGTCGAAGGCGAAGCCCTCACCGTCATGGCCGATCTCGACCAGCCCGCCTTCGAAGTCGCGCCATGCCATCGGCGCTGCCACGCCATGCGACGGCGTCGATGCGCGATAGGCAGGCCTCAACGGATTGAGCGACAGCAGATGCTTGGCATCCATCAGGATCAGCTCCTGATGCTGCTGCTCGTGATGCAGGCCGAGCTCGACGAGGTTATCGATGTCGCGGCTGGTGCCGTCGAGCAGCGCCGACATCGCGTCCGACACGTGCCGCCGATAGGCCATGACTTCGGCAATGCCGGGACGAGTGAGCATGCCGCGCTGGGGCCGCGGATGGCGCGGGCCGACAGCCTCGTAGTAGGAGTTGAAGAGATACTCGTAGGCGGTATCGAAGACGCGGTAACCGGGCGCATGGGGACGCAGCACGAAGGTCTCGAAGAACCAGGTCGTGTGCGCCAGGTGCCATTTGGTCGGGCTGGCATCGGCCATCGACTGGACCGTCTGGTCCTCGGCCGACAGCGGCTCAGCGAGTTGTTCGGTGCAGGTGCGGACATCCAGGAACCGCTTGCCACGGGAGGCACCGTGGGTCCGCACGCCACGCGTTATCATGTTGGACACGGCACCTCCGCCCTGTCGGCAAACGCCGGCGACGATAGCCGGTTGCAATGCCGTGGTCGTGCACTCACTGTGGACGGTCGGGACATAGGAATTCCAGTGCCAATTTGCGAGATCGATCCATGGCGTACTCAATATTTCGAGGGTGTGCCGTGCCCGCCGGACGTTTTCATTCCTACTGAGGACAGCGACGGCTGGCAGTGGAATCCGGCGCATCGTTGGGTCTACGACAAGCTTGCCGTAGCGCTCAGTCAGGGATTGTCAGCAGCGCCGCACGGCGTTGCTCCGCAGAATTACCCGGTTTTTTCCAAGCCCATCTACAACTTGAAGGGCATGGGCGTAGGCAGCCGCGCCCTTTTCTCGCCGGACGACTACGCCAGCGCCTACCAGCCGGGTCATTTCTGGACGACACTGCTCGAAGGCGATCATGTCAGCAGCGATGTCGCCCTGGTCGACGGCGAGCCGCAGTGGTGGCGCCATGCGACCGGCGTTGCCAGCGGTGCCGGCACTTTCGACTATTGGGAAGTGCATGCAATGCCGTCACCGCCGGTCGAAGACTGGTGCGGCGCCTGGTGTCGCCGGCATCTCACGGGCTACACGGGACTGCTCAACCTCGAGACCATCGGCGGTCGCATCATCGAGGTGCATCTGCGCTTCGCCGATCAATGGCCTGATCTCTACGGTCCCGGCTGGGTGAAAGCCATCATCGCTCTCTACGCGTCACGCGAATGGCGGTTCGACGATTCGTCGCGACGCACCGGATACAGCGTCGTTCTCTTCGCGCCGCACGGCTTTCGATACCGCCATCCGCCGGCCGGCCTGCAACGCGCCATCGCCACGATGCAGGGCGTGTCGAGCGTGCAGATCACCTTTCATGAAGAGCTGCCGCCCGGCCGGCACGCCATGCCGCCGGGCGGCTTTCGCGTCGCCATCGTGAATTGCTGGGATCGCGCGGCTGGATATGCCGCGCGCGACCGGTTGCGTGCCCACTTCGAAGCGACGAGAACTCCGCTCTAGGAGTTGCGCCGCAGGAAGCCGGCGAACAGGCTGATCACGAACAGCACCAGCGCGATGACGAACAGGATCTGCGCTATGCCGGTCGCGGTCGAAGCGATCCCGCCGAAGCCGAACAGACCGGCCAGCAGCGCGATCACGAGGAACATCAGCGCCCAGTACAACATCGTCAAGTCTCCTTGCGATCGTTTGATCTCGGAAGACTAAACGCCCCGGCGACGACGGGAGTTCCTGTCCGACGGCGGCAACCCGGTCTCCGGCGAGGCGTTCCCTTTTCCTGATCAACGCCAATGGAGCTTCCATGGAACGCGAACTCACGCCCGTCGAGGCACGCAGCGGCGTCGTCAGCGGCCGCATTTTGACCATTCTTGTGCTCTCGTCGGTGGGCGCCATCGCTGCACTGGCGTTCGCCTGGCTGTTCCTCTTCCCGAGGTAGGTCCGCCTCATGAATCAAGTTCCTCTCCCCCTTGGGGAGAGGTTAGGTGAGGGGGTTCAACACGAAGGTTCTCTCCTGCATCACCCCCTCACCCAGCCTCTCCCCCTTCTTCGGGAGAGAGGAGCATGAAGGAAGAGCATGAGCGCGCCGGGAGGCGCGCGGTCCGGAAGAGGAAGACCCCGCTCCCTTACCTATCGTCGTATTCGGGATGGCGGCGCACGTACGCGACGACGAAGCTGCAGGCCGGCACGATCTTGAAGCCGCGCTTGTGCGCATCGGCGAGCGCCTCGCCGACCAGGCGCGACGCGAAGCCCTTGCCTTCGTCCTGCGGCGGCACCTCGGTATGGGTGAAGATCATCCGATCGCCCTGCTCGCGATAGACCGCGATGGCAAGGCCGCTGTCGGTGTCCATCTCATAGCGGTGCGCCGCCGCATTGTGGCGCACTCGACTTCCAGCCCCGGTCAACGGTCGACTTCCCAGAACATGGGATAGGACGACTGGATCAGCCCCTTGAGATCGGTCCGATAGCCCGCCGGAATGGTGAACTGCCCCCACATCACGGACGGCACCATCTCGTAGGCGATCGTCTGGATGTCGGCCGCGATCTTCTTGCGCTCCTCCGGCGTGGCGGCGCGGGTGAACGCCTTCAGCAGCTCAGGGACGCGGTTGTCGCACGACCAGCCGGGGAAATCGTTGCAGGTCGCCGCGACGTAGAAGTGCGTCAGCGGCGAGTACATGTCGGTGCCGTTGGAGTAGACCGGAAACATCGACCAGCCGTCCTTCTTGGCGCGGCGCGCCAGCACGGTCGGCCAGTCGCGCGGCTGCTGCTCCACGGTGAAGCCGACATCCTTCATGTTCTGCACCAGCACGCGCGAGGCGGTCTGGCTGATCGAACCGGCCACCTCGAGGATGATCACCGGCTCGCCCTTGTAGCCCGAGGCCTTCAGCTCGGCCTTGGCGGCTGCGAGATCGACCTTGGCGGCGCTCGAGCCGGCGTCGGTGGAAAGCGGCGTGCCGCACATCCAGAACGACGGGCACGACTTGGCACGGAAGCGGTCGGGCACGCCAATCGCCGTCAGCGTCGCATCCTGGTCGACCAGCTTCCACATCACCTGGCGCACCTTCGGATTGTCGAACGGCGGAAAGGCATGGTTCAGGCGGAAGTTGCCCTGGAACTGATGGATGCCGCCCAGGCCCATCAGCTTTACGGCCTTGTCCTTCTCGAGGATCGGCAACATGTCGAACGGCAGGTATTGCATGTAGTCGATCTCGCCCTGCATCAGGGCGTTGGCGCCGGTCGACTGGTCGGGCATCACGCGCAGCGTGAGCTGGTCGATCTTCACGTTCTTGCCCCCGGCCAGGAAGTCCGGCGCTTCCTTGCGCGGCACGTAGGCGGGATTGCGCTCCAGCACCATGGCGTTGCCCGGACGCCATTGGTCCTTGAGGAAGCGGAACGGTCCCGACCCGACCGGATCGCCGATGCGCTGGTCGGCCGGCGTCGCGGCGAGCCGGGCCGGCATCATCACCGGCAGCGGCGCATTGGGCTTGCCCAGCACCTCGAGCAGCAACGGAAACGGCTGCTTCAGCACCAGCTTGAAGGTCCTGGCATCAATCGCGGCGAGCTGGTCGGCATCGGCCATCAGCATCTTGCCCAGCGGGTCACGCACCGACCATCGCTTGAGCGAGGCGACGCAATCCTCGGCCGTGACCGGGTTGCCGTCGTGCCACTTGAGGCCCTCGCGCAACGTGAAGGTCCAGGTGAGCTTGTCGGGACTGCTGTCGTAGCCCTCGACCATCTGCGGCTTGATCTCGCCCTTCTCGTTCATGGCGAACAGCATGTCGAAGACATGCAGGCCGAAGGTACGGGTGATGGTGGCCGTGATCACATGCGGATCGAGGATCGTCACCTCCGATTCCAGCACCACCGTCATCGACTTCGCCGCCCGGGCTTCGCGCGGCCTGATCAACGACGCCGTCGCCAGCGCCGCACCGCCGACCATGGCCGTCCGACGCCCGAATCCGCTTACGCTCATTCCACATCCCCTGCTCAGTGAAGCTAAGGCGGACACACCTCATGCTCTTCCGGACCGCGAGCTTCCAGCTCGCTCATGAGCTTGAGCGAGCTGGAAGCTCGCGGTCCGGAAGAGCATGATCGGGTATCTGCTCCCCGGTTCAGCGACGGCAGCGTAGCGCGATTCGGCCAAAGAGAAACGGGCCGATGGACGGCCCGTTTCCGCTGTTCGAGATGGTGGCTGCGCTCAAGGCGTGAGCACGCGGCAGAGCACGCGATCGACGAAGACATCCGTCCGCGGGCCGTACGCCGCGAACGCCAGCCGCTGCCCCGGCCGCGCCGTCGGAACAACGATGCGGGTCTCCTGCACCGGCCTGCCGCCGTTGGTGAAGGTGCAACCGATCTGCGCGTTGACGTCGCTGCCGCTGTTGTTGCTGAGATAGAGCGGCGCGACCCAGCGATCGGCAGGAAGCGCCTGCAGGGTCGGACTCTCGAGCGAGACGAGGGGCACCGTCGGACCGGCCGTAATGGGGACGATGCCCATCACCGTGGCGTTCGGCCGCTGCACGACGACCCCTGTTGCCGTCGCGATCTGGGCGTCCGGATCGAATGCCCTGTCGGCCGGCGTGCTGGGCTCGTTCGACGGACGCAGCTGGTTGTCCTTGCTGACGTTGTCCGGCGTCCAGATCGTGCCCGTCTTCTCGTCGCGGAACTGCGCCTGCGCGAGCGCCGACGCGGTCACCGCGATCGCCGCGACGCCGCACGCCAGCGTTGCGGCGATGTTGCGAAATGCCCTCATAACCCAGTCTCCCCGATCACATGTCGCGATAGTGCTTCTGCTCCCATGTTCCGACCTGGGATTCGGCTTGTTCGCGCGTGATGCCGTAGCGAGTCTGGATCTTGCCGACCAGCTGGTCGCGCCGGCCCTCGATCTCCAGCAGGTCGTCGTCAGTGAGCTTGCCCCACTGTTCCTTCACGGCGCCCTTGGTCTGGTTCCAGCTTCCCTTGAACTTCTCCCAGATCGTCTTGGCGTCGGTCCCGCTGGTTTGGCCGGTCGACGGAGTGGTGGTCTGGGCATGGACGATGGTCGGCAAGGCGCCGACGGTGAGCGCCGCGCAAGCGGCGAGAATGGCGATCGGACGCATCGGAACTCCTCTTTTGATTGACGCGCGTCTCTTGGTGATCGGCGCGCGTGCCCATCAACGGAGGCTGGCCGGCGAGGTTCCCGGCAGTGACCGATTTGCGACCGTTCTAAGGGCGCGTCACGGCCACAACGATTTGAGGAACAGAGCCAACGGAACGACGATGAGGATGGCCACATAGAGATCCATCAACTCACCCTCGAAAAGGCCCCTCTCCGATGGCTCGGGCGTCGTCCGCGCCGACTTGGTCAAATCCACGATTCGCATGGCGTCACCCTCACCTTGCGCTGCAGAGTCGCCATATGAACGCCACCAAACCGAGCTGGTTGCATGGCGCACGAAGCTTGTTCAGGGGAGCCGGCTTTCCGTCATCCCGAGCGGAGCCGTCCGAAGGGCGGCGTAGTCGAGGGACCTTGTCTTGTCGACGCATCCACAAGAACAGGTCCCTCCGCTCCGCCTCGCTTCGCTCGGCTCCGGTCGGGATGACGGGACTTTGGTGCGATTCATGACGGCACCGCCATCCGCGCCGCGTGTTCGAGCGCCTGCTGCAGATCGACTGAGGAATAGGGCTTGGCGATGAACTGCAGGCCTTCCGCCTGCATGCCGGCCGCCTGGGCGCCGGATCGCCCGTAACCGCTGGCGATGACCACCGGCAGGTGCGGGAAACGCCGCCGGACCTCGCTTGCGAGCTCCTCGCCGCTCATCCCGGGCAGGCCGAGATCGGTCAAAAGCAGGTCGAAGCCGCCGCCGCGCGTCAAAAGCTCGAGCGCCTGCTCGCCGCTGCCGACGCCGGACACGAAGCAGCCGAGTTGCTCGAGCATGTCGGTGGTCGACATGCGCAGGACGACCTCGTCCTCGACCAGCAGCACGCGCCGCGGCCGGGCTGTCGCCTCCGCCTGCGGCGCCTCATCGAGCGGCCGTGCCGGCGCCTGCACCGGCGGAGGCGGCGGCCGGCGCGCCGCCAGGACGCTGCGCAGCCGCGCCATCAGCTCCTCGCCGCGATAGGGCTTGGCGATGATCGGATAGTCCGGCCGGTCCATGGCCGGGATCAGGTCGCGGGCGTAGCCGGAGGTCAGCAGCACGGCGATGCCGGGCCGCAGACGCTGCGCCATCGCCGCGAGCTCGATGGCCGAGATCGAACCGGGCATGACGACGTCGGTGAACAGCAGATCGAAGGCTGGGTCCTTCTCGAGGATCGCCGCGGCGACATCCGGGTTCTCGGCGGCAACCACGCGATAGCCCCAGCCGGACAGCAGGGCGACCACCGCGCGCCTGACCTCGTCGTTGTCCTCGACCACTAGGACGCGTTCGCTGCCGCTCTGCGCACTGCCGGTGTCGCTCGGCATGTCGATCACCGGGTCCATGGTGCGCGGCAGGTAGAGCTTGACGCTGGTGCCCTGGCCGATGGCGCTGTCGATACGGATGTGTCCGTTCGACTGGCGCACGAAGCCATAGACCATGCTGAGGCCGAGCCCCGTCCCCTTGCCGTCGCGCTTGGTCGTGAAGAACGGATCGAACGCCTGAGCCGCCACCTCGGGCGGCATGCCGGTGCCGGTGTCGTTCACCGCGACCAGCACATAGGGGCCCGGCGTGACGTCGGGGTGCAGCGCCGCGTAACGCCGATCGAGCGTGGCGTTCGACACTTCGACGGTCACCGTGCCGCCCTCCGGCATGGCGTCGCGTGCATTGATCGCCAGGTTGAGGATGGCGTTCTCGAGCTGACCAGGGTCGATCTTGGCGTTCCACGGTTCGGCGGCGATCTCGAGCGCAATGGTGATGCGCTCGCCGAGCGAATGGCGCAGCAGGTCGGCAAGGTCGCGCACCAGGCGGGCGACGTCGGTCGGTTGCGGCGCCAGCGGCTGGCGCCGGGCGAAGGCGAGAAGCTGCTGGGTGAGCCTCGCTCCCCTGTCCGCCGCCGCGCCCGCGGCGCCGAGACGGGCGAGCGCAGCCTGGTCGTTCGGCACCGCGCTCTTCACGAGATCGAGGTTGACCTGGATGACCTGGAGGATGTTGTTGAAGTCGTGCGCCATGCCGCCGGTGAGCTGGCCTGTCGCCTCCATCTTCTGGCCCTGGCGCAGGGCCGTCTCGTCGCGCAGCTTCTCGGTGATGTCGACGCAGCGCACCACCGAGCCGCCGCCCGACATCTCGCCGCGCGAGACTTCGTAGTCGCGGCCGTCGTGGCTCGCGCGCGCCGTCACAAGGCGGTCGGCCGCTTCGCCATCGAGCTTCAGAGGCCGGAGCAGCGCACGCATGGCCGGCGAGCGGTCGGACAGGAGCTGCTCGCGCGTCAACGTCGCGTGCTTGGCGGGATCCCATCCCGACAGGCGCAGAAAGGCCTCGTTCCACGCCACGACCTTGCCGTCGGCGTCGATCACGAAGATCGGGTCCTGCAGGCTCTCGAGCGTCGACTGCAGGAGGTGCGATCGGTCGGCCAGCGCGAACTGAGCGCGCTCCAGGCTTCGGGCGCCGCGGATGACGATATACATGCCGATGAAGAGACACAGGAAGGCGCCGGCCAGCAGCAAGAGCCCGGCGATGTCGGACTGCTCCTGTTCGGAGCGCAGCAGCGCCAGTCGGCGGGCCAGCAGGAGTCGCTGGCCTTCGATGAAGGCTTCGGAGATCTGACGAATCTGGTCGCTGGTGACCTTGCCCGACCCGGTGCGCTCCTGGGCGAGGGCATAGTCGCGACCGAAGAGCTGGTAGGCGCTGATGGTGCTGTTGATCTGGTCGAGCTTCTCGTTGGCCGCCGCGCGGAATTCACGCACCTGCCGCGTCGTGTCGGGATCGCCGGCCGCTGCTGCCTCGAGCTGCCGCAGGCCGCTCTCGATCCGCAGGCGCGCCCGCTCGTACGGCTCGAGGTCGCTCGCCTGGCCGCTCAGCAGATAGGCGCGCTGGCCGATCTCGCTGTCCTGCAGGGCGATCACCGTCTGGCGCATCAGCGACAGGATCTCGTAGCTGCCGACCACCAGGCGCTGCTGGCGCGACGCGGAGTTCGAGTGGGTGATGGCGAGCAGCGCAGCCGTGCCGATCAGGACGGCGATCGTCAGGCCGACGATCACGCCCGTCGAGCGCGCCGTGCCGGCTACGCTACGCATGTGCTTCCTGGTCCTGCGGCATGGGGAAGGTGACCGCCACTCGCATTCCTCCGCCCTCTCGCGCCGATATCTGTGCCTCGCCGCCGAGCTGCATGGCAAGGCCCCGGATCAGGGTGAGGCCGAAGCCGCCGCGTGCGTCCGGACCGAGCGAGCCGCCGTGTCCGGCGCCGTTGTCCTCGATGGTAAGCTCGACCGTGCCCGCCTTGTCGGCCGCCTCGATGCGGATTTCCGGCGCTGTGACATTCTCGAAGCTTCGGTTGAGCGCGCTGCTCACCGCCTCGGTGACGATCAGGCCGATGGGAATGGCGATGTCGGGGCCGACCGCCATGATCGGCGCGCGGATCTGGTAGCGCGGCTGCGGCCGCACGGGATTGCGGCGCCCGACCGAGATCTGCCGCACCAGGTCGCTGATGAACTGTTGGAAGTCGACCAACGCCCAGCTCGAGCGCTCGTAGAGATGGCGGTGCAGGATGGAGAGCGTGAGCACGCGGTTCTGGGCGTCGCCGAAGAAGCGACGGATGCGCGGCGAGCGGATCTCGCCAGCCTGCAGGTTCAGCAGGCTCGATATCATCTGCAGGTTGTTCTTCACCCGGTGATGGATCTCGCGCAGCATGTGGTCGCGCTGCTCCAGGCCGGCCCTGAGCTCGGCCTCGCGGCTGGCGATCGCCGCAGCCATCGCCCGCACGCCCTCGCCGACCGACGACAGCTCCGGTCCCCAGGGTTGCTTGGGTTCGAGCTTCATGTCGTCGCCGCGCGCCACGCGATCGGCGAAGTCGCGGATGTAGCGCAGCGGCTGCACGCACCAACGGTCGGCGCCGAGCCAGACCGCCAGCAGCGCCGCAGCGAGCGCCAGCACGACCAGCGCGAAGCCGCCCCAGTCGGCCAGCAGCGTGGGAAATCCCTCGGCGACCGGCGCCGCTGCGATCACGGAGATCGAGGTCTCGGCGAGCGGCAGCAGGCGGAACTCGTAGAGTTGGCCCTCCTGGCCGTAATCGAGGAACGCCGTCTGACCGCCGACGATCGCCGCGGCAAGCCGCACGGCGACCGGCAGGACTCGCGCCGCCTCCGGGCTGCCCGCAAGCGACACGCCGCGCCGGTCGACCAGCGACACGGTGATCCCCTCGTGCGCTGCTGCCGGGGTCACGAGATCGGCGAAGGAGCGCAGCGAGATGCCGACCACGCACATGCCGCGAAAATCATCGCCTGCCATGATCGGCAGGGCTGCCGGGATCACGGCGGTGGGCGTGAGACGGCTGGCGAGCTGCGCCCCCACGGTGAACTTGCGGGTCTCCCGCACCATCCGGAAGACCTCGCGGTCGGCGAAACCCATGCCGATGGCAGTCGGTGCGCTGGAGCAGCGGCCCATGCCCTCGACGTCGGTGACGGTGGCGGCCGAGTACTCGTTGGGGAACTTCTGCAGCACCCGCCCGAGATAGGCCTCGCATCGGTTGATGTCGGCCGGCGTCGCGTCGGGGTTGACGCTCAGCCGGACGGTGTCCGCCTCGCACATCGCCGCCAGCAGGCGGCGCGTGGCTTCGAGCAGCTCGCGCTGGCGGGTGACCACCAGCTCGGCCGCAGCAGTCACTGTTTCGGTACGGCGCAGCTCGCTCGCGCGCTGATCGCGCACGGCATACCAAGCCGCCAATGCGAGCACGGGCAAGAGCGCGATGGCGACGATCCCGACCAGCCTCGTGCGCAGCGACCAACCGGCCAGCATCGCGCCGCTCCGGTCTTAGATTGCGACGGTATCGAGCGCCTGGGCGATCGCCGCGCGAAGAAGATCGGGATCGAACGGCTTGGAGATGACGAAGGCCGGCTCGACCTGCTTGCCGGTCAGCAGCCGCTCGGGATAGCCGGTGACGAAGATCACCGGCACGTTCATCGAATGCATGATCTGGTTGACCGCGGCGATGCCGCTGTCGCCCCCGCGCAGCTGGATGTCGGCCAGCACGAGATGCGGCGAATGCTGCTTGGCGAGCTCGACGGCGGTCTTCTCGGTGGCAGCGATGCCGACCACCTGGTGACCGGCGTTGCGCACGATGTCGGCGACGTCGAGCGCGATCACCGCCTCGTCCTCGATGACCAGCACGCGCACCGCCGCGACCCGCTGCAGCTCGCGGCGCGCCTCATCGAGGCTGCGCTCGGCCGCCTCGGGCTCGATGCCGAGGATCCTGGCGGCATCGGCGACGGTGAAGCCTTCGAGCACGGTGAGCAGCAGCACCTGGCGCTGCAAGGGCGCCATGTCGGTGAGCGATTCCTTCAGCCGGCCGCTCACGCTGTTCTCGCTGCCCGCGTCTTCGAGCCCGCCGAACGGCTGCTGCAGGCGGTGGAACAGCGTGAAGACGCCGAGCTTGGTGTCGTCTGACTGGGCGACCAGGTCGGGCTGCTGTACGGCAACCTCGGCACACAGCCGCACCCACTCGTCGCCACGCTTCTGGGAACCGGTGACGGCCCGGGCGTAACGCCTCAGGAAGGGCAACGCCCTGCTGATCGCTTCAGACATCTTGTTGGTGGCTGGTCCCTCTGCCACGATTCTCTCCCTCGTTTACCAATCACGAGCGACGGCCGGCCAGGTCGCAACCGGGCCGGCCGCCGCAATATACAATTATGCCGGCCGCCGCGCAGGGACAAACCTTCATGCCTGCACGGGCGGTGATGTATCTCTCACCTCGACCCTACCGCTCCGGCGCCGTCACCGCACCGATTGTCGCCCCCGCCGCGCCGCCGACCACGGCGCCAGTCACCGGAGAGCCGACCGTGGAGCCTACCACCGCGCCGGAAGCCGCACCGATCGCGCCGCCCGTCAGCGCACGGTCCACTGGCCGCTCGCCGCAGGCAGTCAGCGAGCCGAGGCCGATGATCGCTGCACTCAGCTTCAACGCGTTGAATCCCATGGTCTCCTCTCCGTGCTCCTCTGTCAGCTTCGACGTGTAGAATCGTGAGAGCTTCAACGCGTTGAATCCCATGGTCTCCTCTCCGTCGTGTTTGCGCCCGGGTGGCCGCCTCAGTGCAGCCAGCCCAGGACCCACATCAGCAGGAGCACCGGGATCGGCACTCCCAGGAGCCACAGCACCGCCGCGCGTCCCATGGTCAACCTCCCTGAATTTCGCGGTTACAACGCAGGATCAGGCACAGGGTTCCCTGCGGACCCCTAGCTGTAGATCGCTACATGCGATGGATCCAGCTATCGACCTGCCGCTGCGCCTCGTCCTTGGCGATGCCGTAGCGCTCCTGGATCCGGCCGACGAGCTGGTCCTGCTTGCCGTTGATGACCGTCATGTCGTCCTCGGTCAGCTTGCCCCACTGCTCCTTGACCTTGCCGGTGAGCTGCTTCCAATTGCCTTCAACGCGATCCCAATTCATCTGTCGCTCCTTCCAAGGGGTGGATTCGTCGCTTTTTGCAACGCACGCTCAACGTGGCAGTGGAAGGGCGGTTGCCGGCACAAGCCCGGCGAGATTTCCTTTGCGCGGCAGCGGACGATTGCCCACATAAGGAGCGGACGATCGAAGACCCACTTCGTCGCGGGAGATCTGCGCTCGATGATAAAGGACGACATCGTGGCGTTGCTTCCGGACCTTCGTGCCTTCTCGCGCTTCCTGTGCCGCGAGCGTGAAGCCGCCGACGATCTCGTGCAGAACACCATCCTGTCGGCGCTCGACAAGCAAGGCCAGTTCGAGCCCGGTACCAACCTCAAGGGCTGGCTGTTCACCATCATGCGCAATCGCTTCTATTCGGATCTGCGCTCGCAGCGCCGGCGTCCCGCTTCGATCGACAGCGACACGGCGCCGATGCTGACTGCGGTCGACAATCCCGAAGCCACGCTGGCGTTGAAAGAGCTGTCGGCCGCCTTGTTCGAGCTCAGCCCGCAGTCGCGCGAAGCACTCGTGCTGGTCGGGGCCGGCGGCTTCTCATACGAAGAGGCGGCGGCGCTGTGCGGTTGTTCCGTGGGCACGCTGAAGGCACGCGTTTCGCGGGCGCGCAAACAGCTATCGGGCAAGCTCGGATAAAAAAACCTATTTATTTCAAAGGCTTGCGCTACGTCCGGTCGATGCATGTAACCTTTTCAATAACTCGGCATTAGTTGGTCGTTCGGAATTTCTGGAGAGGGTTCATGGTCACCGAGACGAGCAACGACATTCGCGACTTCCACGAGCAGCTGAAGGCGATCCTTCCGCGGCTCCGGATCTACGCACTGTCGCTGACGCGCGATCGTGACGCGGCAGATGACCTGGTCCACGACACCGTCATCAAGGCGCTGACGGGCCGCCACAGCTTCCAGCCGGGAACCAACCTCGCGGCATGGCTGTTCCGCATCCAACGCAACGAGTTCATCTCCGGCCTGCGCCGGCAGCGGCCGACCGTTCCGGTCGACACGGCGATCGCCGAGTCGTTGTCGCATCCTGCGCACCAGGACAGCGGCCTGGTGATGCGCGAGTTCGTGTCGGCCTTCGCCAAGCTCGCGCCGACGCAGCGAGAGGCGTTGCTGCTGGCCGTCCTCGAGGGCCTGCCCTACGAGGTGATCGCCCAGCATACCGGCGTGTCGGTGGGCACGGTGAAGAGCCGTATCAGCCGTGCGCGCGATACACTGGAACGCTTGCTGCTGGAGGGCGAAGTCAAGCCGCGTCCGACAAGCGGCCCCGACACTGCTGCGGTCGTGGACGCCGACGAGGCGCATCACGAACGGCGGCCGTAATCCCCTTCCGAATGGCGCTCGAGGTTGTGATATAGTCATGGATAGTTCGTGGGGGAGAGATCAATGGCTCAGGCGGGACCCGGAGGAATGGGCAGCATTCCCCGAGGAGAACGTCATGGCCCATGACGACAAGCGGCGGCCGTCGATCCCGGCGCCCAAGGCGGGGCTGAAAGCCGGAGACGGCAAGGCCGGAAGGGCCATCGATTCCGTTCGACAGCGCGCCAAGGCATCGGCCGAACGGCCCTTCGACATGTGGCTGCAGAAGCAGCTGCACGCGATGTATGACGAGATCGCCGGCGAGCCCCTGCCCAACGACCTTCTCAACCTGATCGATCACGACGCAGCGAAGGCGGACGGCGGCAAGGACGGCTCGGGAAAGCCCAAGAAGCCGTAGCGCGGCGACTTCCACAAGCAGTCGTCTTTCCGTACCGGCAGACATTTACTTACCAAACCCAAATGAATGGCGGCGGCCTTTCGGCCGCCGCCACCCTCATTCGCAACGCGTCGGTCAGCCCGGCCGGCGCACCGCGAACTCGGCTGCAGGGATGGACGCTCGATGCGCGCCCTCTCCCGATGTCCATGCCAGCGGTTAACGAGCGCCGTTGTTCGGGGTTGCTTCGGTTCGCTATACAGACCGACCTGAGGGAGGAACCTGGACATGGAGCTTTTCGATCTTTCCGGCCGCGTCGCCGTGATCACCGGCGGCAATGGCGGCATCGGACTCGGCATGGGGCTGGGCATAGCACGCGCCGGCGCCACGATCGTGGTGGCGGGTCGCGACGCCAAGAAGAATGCCGAGGCGGTCAAGCAGATCCAGGACGCCGGCGCCGAGGCGAGCGCCATCCCCGTCGACGTGCTGAAGGAAGACTCCTGCCGAGCCCTGATGGCCGAGACGATGAAGGCGCACGGCCGGCTCGACATCCTGGTCAACAATGCCGGCATGTCGATCCGCAAGCAGCCCGAGCAGTACACGGTCGCGGAGTGGCACACGGTGATGGACAGCAACCTCACCAGCGCCTTCATTTGCAGCCACGCCGCCTATCCCGAGATGAAGAAGGGCGGCATGGGCAAGATCATCAACATCGGCTCGATGATGTCGATCTTCGGCGCGCCGTTCGCCACGGCCTATGCCGCAAGCAAGGGCGGCATGGTGCAGATGACCAAGGCGATGGCGACCGCGTGGGCCAAGGACAACATTCAGGTCAATGCCATCCTGCCCGGCTGGATCGACACCGCCCTGACGCGCCGCGCGCGCGAGCAGATCCAGGGCCTGCACGACAACGTGCTGCGCCGCACGCCGGCCGGCCGCTGGGGCGAGCCGTCGGACTTCGCCGGCATCGCGGTGTTCCTGGCGGCGGCCGCGTCGGATTTCGTGACCGGCGCCGCCATCACCGTCGACGGCGGGTATTCGGTGCTCGGCTGATCTCGCCGGAGCGCGGACCTCGAGGTCCGCTCATGATCTTCTCTTCCGGACCGCGAGCTTCCAGCTCGCTCATGATTCATGAGCGAGCTGGAAGCTCGCGGTCCGGAAGAATATGAGCGGACCTAGGGCGACTTCACACCGCAATTGGCGCGATCGACGAACAGGTCCGTCTTGGGGCCGTAGATGATCATGCCGACGCGCAGGCCGGCGCCGACCGCCGGGACCAGCACGTGCGTCTCCTCGACGAGCCTGCCGGAATTGGTGAAGCGGCAGGTCAGCAGCGGCACCACGGTGTTGGCGCTGTTGTTCTGCAGGTAGAGCACGACCTGCCAGCGCTTGCCAGGGATGGCGCTCAAGGTGGCGTCGCCGATATTGACGATCGGCACGGTCGGCCCCGCCGTGATCGGCACCGACGACAGCGGCACGATGCTCGGCTTCTGGGTCACCACGCCCTTGACGTAGACCGCCTGGGCCAGCGGATCGAAGGCGAGATCCTCTGGCGTCGGCGGGCCGCTCCGCTGGCCGACATTGAGCGGCGTCCAGATCTGGCCCGTCTTGGGATCCTTGAACTCCGGCACGGGCTGGCTCGACTGCATGTCGATGCTGCTGCGCGGCGTCTGCGCCGGCGCTGCCGCCGCCATCATCGTCAACGCGGCGAGGCCGCCCACGAAACCGAAAGTGCCGAGTCGAAGTCCGCGCATGATCTTCCCCCTTCCCGCCACTCTAGCCGCTCGCGGCCGACTGCGGGAAGAAGTTTGGATTGCGCCGGAGCTCGGCGCTCCTCAATTCGACCGGCAGCGCCCTGAGCTGCATGAAGTACTGGAGCTGGCGCTGGGCGCTCGCTTCGTCGAGGTCCTTGCGCGAGACTTGGAGGCAGGCCTCGAGGTCGCCGTTCATGGCATAAGCGAAGGCGAGGTTCTGGCGCACGCGCCCGTCGGCGCCGCGGCTGCCGATCAGCGGCGCGAGCTGAGCGATCGCCTCCTGCGCCTGGCCGGAGATCGCCAGCGACAGGCCGTAATTGGAGCGCAGCGCGATGAAGTCGGGAGCGACGTCGATGCCCTGGCGATAGCGCGCCTGTGCCTCGGCGTGGCGGCCCATCATGTCGAGAACGACGCCGTAAGCGTTGAGCGTGCGATAGTCGCGCGGGTTGGCCTGAATGGCCGCCTCGAGCTGGCGCTCGGCGAGCTGGGCCTGGCCCATCGAGATCATCGCCATGGCAAGCCCGCGCCGCGCCGTCTGCTCGCCGGACCGCTTGTCGAGCACATCGCGGAACATGGCGGCCGCCTCGTCCGGCAGGCCGAGCGTCAGATAGGACTGGCCGAGCCCGAGCTTGGCCTCGACGCCGTTGGGGTTGGCCTGCAGCGCCCGGCCGTAGAGGGGAATCGCCGAATCGAAATCGCCGGCCTGACGCGCCTCGTCGGCCTGCTTGACCGATGCGCTGTAGTCGTCCCCGCTGCCCGCGGAATCGGGATCGGTGCCGCAGGCCGCGATGAGAAGCGCCAGGCCCGCGGACAAGATCGGCGCCAGTTTCATTCCAACCCCAGATGCCTCCCGCCCTCCGCGGGATCGGTTCGTCGCCTCAAGGATAACAAATTGTAGGGGGCGACTGCAACAAAAGCTCTAAGTCTTGCGGCTAAGGCTTTGATTTCCCTCGGCCTCGACCAAGGTCAATAGCGAACAGCCTGAGCCGTCGCCCGCAGCGTCTGCGCCCCGAGATCGAGATAGCCCACGGCAAAGTTGAACACGTAGGTGGCATTGATCGTCGTGCAGGTGACGCTGCTGTTGGCGTTGCAGCTGGTCGTGTCGACATAGGTGACATTGACGCTCGGCCCCATGCCGCCGGGCATCTTGTTGCGCAGCTGCGTCGTCACATTGCTCGAGGCGGTGGTCGGATTGAGCATGTAATAGCGCGCCGCCTCCTCGGTCGCGTATTCGAGCCCCTGGCGCACATAGAACATCCGGCCGATATCGACGCCGCCCAGCAGCAGGGCGAGGAGCAGCGGCAGGATCAGGGCGAATTCCAGGATCGCTCCGCCGCGCCGATCCCCGGCCGCCCGCGCCGCAAGCCCGATCATGTCAGGGCACCACCACCATCATGGTCACCGATGCCGACAGCGAGGTCGGCGGCGTCCAGCTGCCGAAGCCGCTGAAGTTGAGCGTGGCGGTCGTCAGCGCCGAATCGAACGGCTTGGTCATGCTGACCCTGACGTAGCGCTTTTTCGTCACGCTGCCGGCGCACGTCCCCGTCGTGCAGTCGATCGTCACGCCCGACGTGCATTCGCAGAACCACGAGGTCGAAGCCGTGACGCCGGTCAGCCCCGAGGCATTGCGCGCCGTCGTGTTGACCTTGGTGTCGCTCGAGTAGTCGAGGATGCCGTACTGCGCCCCTGCCCGCGCGCCCTGCAGCATCGCCGACTTCTGCAGGCTGTAGCGGCCGAGATCGAGCAGGCCGACGAACAGCAAAGCCAGGATCGGCAGGGCCAGCGCGAACTCGATCATCACGTTGCCCGAACGGTCGACCAACAGACGCGGCCGACTGCGACATCGAGGGCTGAGGCGCATCGCCGGCCTATTCGAGGACCCTGCCCCGGTTGGTGGTGACGGGGTTGCTCGAGGTCGTGGTCGTCGTCGTGGTCGTGATGATGCCCGGCGGGGTGACGCCGATCGCCTTGCAGCCGGCGACGTAGTTGTTGTTGTACGACGAGAACTTGACGTAGCGGCCGATCCACACGGTGCAGCCGTTGTTGGCCAGGCTCGCGTTGTTGATGCTCGCAATGTCGATGCGGTTGTTCGGAAAGTAGATCGCCCCGGTCAGCGTCACCGTGTTGAGCGAGCTGATGGTGAAGATCTTCGACGTCGAGGACATCGTGCCATTGGGCACCCGTCGGTCCTGGTAGAACAGCACGCCGGCGTAAAGCGGCGGCGAGGTCTGGCTGGCCGACGAGGCGTTCAGCGAGATGTTGTTGTCCGACGAGATCCGCACGCCGCCGATGTCGGAGTTGTTGCCGGTCGTCTGCGTCAGCACGAAGGCGATGCCGTTGTCGGCGGTGCAGGTCGGGCACGTGACGTTGTTCACGCTGGTGATGTAGAGGTCGCCGTTGGCGATGTAGTAGATGCCGGGCGTGAAGTAGACGTTGTTGATGCTCGCCACCTGCAGGCCGCCGCAATAGGTCCCCGGCGATACCGTGAGCGAGCTCATGCTCGACTGGCTGTAGTTGCTGTAGCTGCAGGTGCCGGGCGACGGCGTCGGCAGGCCGGCATAGGGGTCGACGATTGCCGTTGCCTGGTTCTGCTGCGCAGTGTTGGTCAGGTACACGTGATTGTACGAGGCGGTCGTGAAGGTGCCGCGCGTATACACCGACTTCATCGTCGCATTGTTGAAGTTCGCCATGTAGACCGACGACGCCGTCGACGACGTGCCGGTTCCCGTGCCGTTCGAGTAGATCACGCAGTCGGACGTGAAATTGTTGAACGAGGTGAAGCTCACCCCGGTCTCCGCGCCGTCGGTGAGCGCGACCAGACAGCCATCGAGGCTCGAAACGCTCGTGGTCGTCGTCGTGGTCGTCTGCTGCATCGACGTCGCGGCGCTCTGCGCGGCCACCGAGCGCGAGGTCATGTCGAAGGAGTTGCCGAGTGCGCTGCTCAGCACCTTCGCCAGGACGAAGCTGCTCGGCTTCTTGATGCTCACCTCGACGGCGTTCTCGGTCGAGACGTTCGCCCCCGCCAGCGGCGGCGAGTGCACTGTCACCGTGACGCCGTTGACGCCGTTCTGGAAGCCGTTGCGCTGCGCCTCGTAGAGAGCCGCTGCAGCGATGCTGGCGCTGTTTCCGCCGTTCATCTTGTCGATCGTGCCGGCGAGTGCCGCGGCATCGGCCGCGCCCTGCATCTGGCGCTTGGTGCGGTAGAGCTGGCCGGTTTCGACTCCGACGGCGACCGTGCCGGCGACGACGGGAATGGCGACAAAGATCGCCATGACCGAACCTCGCTCGTCCTTGAGAAGACGCTGCCACGTCAGACATGCAGAGCGGAAAGCGCGCGAAGCCCCTCGCATCATGGGTCTCTCCTCAATCAATGGGTGCTCCCGGAGAGCACAGAATAAATTGAACTAAACTCTGAGAAATATGCGCTAAGTATTAGTAATTGATACAAATCATGTCAAGGCAATGGCCGACATGATGGCCGGCGCCACCAGCACCGTGATGAGCGTCGGCAGGATGAAGACCATCAGCGGCACGGTCATCAGGGCGGGCATGCGCGCGCCCTTCTCCTCGGCCTTGGACGCGCGGGTCTGCCGGAATTCCTGGGACAGGATGCGAAGCGAAGCGGCGAGCGGCGTGCCGTATTTTTCAGTCTGACGGAGAGCATTCACCAGGGCGGCGACGGCCGCCGAATCGGAGCGCTCGGCCATGTTCTCCAGCGCCTGCTGGCGGTCCGGCAGGTAGGTGAGCTCGATCGCCGTCAGCTCGAACTCGGAGGCGAGCTCGGGCATCGAGCTCTGCATCTCCTTGGCGACGCGGCGGAACGCGGCATCGATCGACAGGCCGGCCTCGACGCAGATGGTCAGCAGGTCGAGGCCTTCGGGCAGGACATGGTTCAGGACCTCGCGGCGCCGCGAGGTGACGTTCTTGAGGTACACCTCGGGCATGATGAAGCCCGACAGCACCGCGCCGATGCAAACGACCAGGTTCATGTCCTCCGGCACGCCGAGCAGGCCCGACGAGGTCAGCAGGATCATCAGGAAGCCCAGCGCCAGCGGCAGCGCGAGCTTGATGAAGACATAGACGACCGAGGCATCGCGCGACAGGAAGCCGCCGCGGCGCAGCTTGCGCGTCGTCTGGTCGGCGGCCGAGCCGCGCAGCAGGTTCAGCCGGTCGGCGATCTGGCGCATGAGGCCGAGCGACGTCTCCTTGGGCGACGGCTTGGCCGCGGCCCCCTGCTCGCTGCGCGTCTTCATGCGCCGGGTGCGCAGCGCCCGCAGGCGCGCCTCGATCGGCGGTTCCCAGGTGACCGCGAGCCAGGTCGCCCAGAAGACCACGAAGGTGGCGGCCGCCACGACGACGACGAAGCTCTTCTCGGTGCTGGCGAGGTCCATGGCGGGCTACACCTTGATGGTGGCGATCTTGTTCATGACGAAGATGCCGATGCCCATGCTGCAGCCGGCGGCGGCCGCGATGATCTGCCCCGTCGCGGTCGTGAACAGCGGGCTGATGTAGCTCGGCGACAGCAGGAACAGGCCGCCGCCGACCAGGAACGGCAGGCCGGCCATGATGATCATGGTGGTGCGCGCCTCCGAGGTGAAGGCGCGGATCTTCAGGCGCAGCTGCTGGCGGGCGCGCAGGAGCGCGCTCAGATTGGCCAGCGTCTCGGCGAGGTTGCCGCCGGTATCGCGCTGGATCGACATGGCGACGATCAGGAAATTGAACTCGTCGGTCTGCACCGTCTTGGCGGCGCGCCACAGCGCGGCCTCGATCGGCGTGCCGAGCTGGGTCTCCTGCTGGACGCGCTGGAAGATGCTGCCGACCGGCTCCTTGATGTCGCGCGCCACGTTGCCGATCGCCTCCTGCACCGGCAGGCCGGCGCGCAACGCGCGAACGATCAGGTCGACCGCTTCGGGGAACAGGAGATTGAACTTCTGCCCGCGCCGCTTGGCGCGCCAGCCGACCCACACGTTGGGCAGGCCGACGCCGAGCAGCAGCGACCCGCCCAATGCCACGCCCGGCGCCATGTCGAGCACCAGATAGAGCACGAACGCCATGCCGACGGCGATCGAGATGGCAATGAAGGCATAGTCGCCCAGCGTCATGTTGGTGCCCGACGCCGCGAGCTTCTGGCGGATGGTGGTGGCGTTGGGGAACCAGCGCCACAGCAGCCGGTCCAGCGTCGGCAGCCGCCCCTGGCGCTCGACGCGCCGCAGCGTCGCCATCTGCAGGGAGCGCGAGCCGGTCAGGGCGCGCGTCTCGATGTCCTCCAGCCTGTCGCGCAGGCGCCGCTCGGCGAAGAAGCCGCCGAACACGATGCCGAGGGCGAGGAACGTCAAGCCGGCGCCGGCGGCGATGAGCATCGTCACCGTGCCGAGGTCGAGGCCCGCTCTCGTCATCCCATCGCCTCCATCAGCACCTTGTCGAGACCGTAATAGGCGGCGCGCGACAGGAAGTGCGGGCGCAGCCCGGAGCTCTTGAAGGCGCCGGCGAGCTTGCCGTCCTGGGTCTCGCCCTTGAATTCGTAGGTGAACAGGTCCTGGGTGATGACGACCTCGCCTTCCATGCCCATCACCTCGGTGATGTGCGTAATGCGCCGCACGCCGTCGCGCATGCGGCTGATCTGCACGATCAGCTGCAGCGATCCCGCGATCTGGGTGCGGATCGCCTTGGGCGGCAGGCTGGAGACTCCCATGGTCACCATGTTCTCGAGGCGGGTCAGGCACTCGCGCGGGCGGTTGGCGTGCAGCGTGCCCATCGAGCCGTCATGGCCGGTGTTCATGGCCTGCAGGAGGTCGATCGCCTCCGGTCCGCGCACCTCGCCCAGGATGATGCGGTCGGGCCGCATGCGCAGCGCGTTCTTCACGAGGTCGCGCATGTTGACCTCGCCGTTGCCCTCGAGGTTGGCAGGCCGGGTCTCGAGCCGCACGACATGCGGCTGCTGCAGGCGCAGCTCGGCCGCGTCCTCGATGGTGACCACGCGCTCGCCGTTGTCGATCATGCCGGAGAGCGCGTTCAGGAGCGTCGTCTTGCCCGAGCCCGTGCCGCCCGACACCACGAGGTTCAGCCGGCAGCGCGCCGCGATGCGCAGCACCGTCGCCATGGCCGCCGAGATGTTGCCCTGGTGGACCATCTGGTCGAAGCCGATCTGGCGCTTGCCGAACTTGCGGATCGACACCGAGGCGCCGTCGATGGCGAGCGGCGGGATGATGATGTTGACGCGGCTGCCGTCGAGCAGGCGGGCGTCGCAGATCGGGCTCGATTCGTCGACGCGCCGGCCGATGCGGCTGACGATGCGGTTGCAGATGTTGAGCAGATGGGCGTTGTCCTCGAAGGTCACCGAGGTCAGGTCGAGCTTGCCGCCGCGCTCGACGTAGATCTGC
>JACPOB010000109.1 GCA_016185145.1 Rhodospirillales bacterium
CGCTGTCGCTTCACTCTTCGACCCATTCCTCACTGTGCCAAAGTCCGGCCGAGCGCCAAGCGCATCGAACCCGCTATCCACAACTCTTTCCCGCGTTATGATCGCCCCAGATCATCCACTCGATTCCCTGAAGACCCCAAAGATCTTGATCGGCTCGATGGGCGGCCGCTTCTCGAAATCATGGCCGCGTTCCAGCACATAGGGTTCGTGCGCCATCGACGACGGCTTGATGCGCGACTTGAGATGGATCCGGCGGATCGTCCCTTCGGCTGCGCAGCGGATGATATCGAGCCCGGGCATTGCGCCCGAGGCGACGCGCACTCGGCCGCCATGACGACGCGCCAGCTCGACCAGGTCGGGACATGACGGAACGCCGCCGGCGCTGACACAGATCAGGATCTTCCCCGCCTCCATGACCGCGCGGGCGATCTCGGCGAAGCTGTCGGCCGTCGCGCATTCGACGATCACGTCGCACCGGTCCGTCAATTCGCTCATCGAAACGACCTGCGGCTGCGGCTGCATCGCGGCGGCGGCGGCCCTCGCCTTGCCAAGATCGCGGGCGGTGACCGCGACAAGCTGCATCTCTGGAATCACACCGGCATTCAGCCGCTTTGCAAGATCCCGTCCGACATTGCCAAACCCTGCCAACCCGACCTTCATCGACGCGCTCCGTTGTTCTCCGACTTGTAGCTTCTAAATCACGCCAAGCGTAGCGCATCGAAAATTGGCACGTCTCGCGTCGCCCGGTTAGTGTGAGCGCATGAGTACTTCCTTCGACGTCATCGTGGTCGGCGCCGGTCCGGCCGGTCTCACTGCAGCAACCGGCGCCGCGCGTGCCGGACTGAAAGCTCTTTGCCTCGACAAGCTCGCGCCCGGCGGCGCGCTCATCAATCTCGCCGAACTGCACGACGTGGAGGGTCACGAGGACGGGCCGCAGATCGCCTCGCGCCTGACCGACGAGGCGACCGAGGCCGGCGTCGAACTGGGTTTCGGCGAGGTGGTGAAGCTTTCGGGATCCGGACCGTGGACGGTCGAGACCGCCGACGGCGAGCGGCACACCGGCCGCGCCGTCGTCATCGCCACCGGCCTCGCCAAGGGCACGCTCGGCCTGCCGGAGGAAAGCCGCTTCGAGGGCCTTGGCCTCTCCCACTGCGCCTCCTGTGACGGTCCGCTCTATGCCGGGCGGCCCGTCGTCGTCGCCGGCACCGAAGGCTGGGCGCCGCGCGAGGCGGCCGAGCTGCAGGTCGTGGCGGGCGACGTCACCGTGATCGGCAAGCCTGCTTCGTCGCTGCCCGACGGCGTGCATCACCTCGACGGCCGCATCGTCGCCCTCGAAGGCGGCGACGGCATCGAAGCCGTCGTCGTCGAAAGTGACGGCGCGCGGAAGATCATTCCGGCCAGCGCTGTGTTCGTCTATGTCGGCCAGTCTCCCGCTGCGGAATTCCTGCCGGAAACGCTTGCACGCGACGCCACCGGGCATATCGTGGTCGACGAAGGGTGTGGCACCTCGGCAGCCACGGTGTTCGCCGTGGGTGACGTGCGGGCGGGCGCGCGGCAGCATCTCGCCGACGCCATCGCCGACGGACAACGCGCCGGGCAAGCTGTCGTGCGAGCCCTCAAGGAGATCTGATCAGGTCTTCCGGACCGCGCGCTTCCAGCGCGCTCGTGATTCATGAGCGCGCTGAGTGGCCCTGAAGCCCGTCAACTGGGCGACCGACGCCATCGCGCTCGTGTCGAACTCCAAGCCCAACGCGCGTGAGTTGCTGGCCGGCATCCGCGAGAAGCTGGGCGCCAACCGCAAGATCGACAATATCGACTTCCTGTCGAAGAACAGCGCCAGCCAGCCGGCGCCGGCCGACGTGATCGAGAAGGTCGCCGCCAACTACCGAGGAGCGCTTCTAGCCATAGCGGATTGAGGGAGCTGTTCATCGTGGAGTTTCCACGACAGCATCGAACTCGAGAAGCGCGGCATCACGGCCTACGTGATCGCCACTGAGACGTTCAAGCCGCTGGTCCTGGCGCAGGCCAAGGCCCGCAAGGTCGAACCGCGGCTGATCGTCGTGAAGCATCCCATCGGCGGCCTGAACGCCGACGAACTGCGCGAACGCATCGAAGCGGCAACCAAGGGACTGACCGAGGCAACGGCAAAATGAAGGACATCTCCGAGCAGGAAGTGATCGACATTGCCGACATGGATGTCGAGGCCTTCAACGACTTCGCTGCTGCACAGGGCTGGAGCGACGGCATGCCGCTCTACGTGCCCACCGAGGAGAAGGTGGCGAAGTTCGTCGACACCGTGCGCGGCGACAACCGGCCGATCCCGCCGGTGCCGCCGCGCCAGGTCGTGCCGACACTGCAGAGCATGGCCGCCAACGCGGTCATGGCGGGCTGCAAGCCGGAATACTTCCCGGTGGTGACGGCTGCGCTGCGCGCCGTGCTCGACCCCGAGTACAACCTGCACGGCTCGCTGGCGACGACGCATTCGTGCGCGCCCGTGGTGATGGTGAGCGGCCCGATCCGCAAGCAGCTCAACATCAATTGCGGCTCGAACTGCTTCGGCCAGGGCTGGCAGGCCAACGCCACCATCGGCCGGGCGCTCGGGCTGATGCTGCTCAACATCGCCGGCGCCAAGCCCGGCGAGATGGACCGCTCGACCCAGGGCAATCCCGCCAAGTTCACCTTCTGCTTCGGCGAGAACGAGGAGGAGAATCCCTGGACGCCCTACCACGTGCAGCGCGGCTTCGCGCCGACCGACAGCGTGGTGACGGTGATGTCGGGCGAAGGCCCGCACAATCTCAACGACCACGGCAGCACGACGGGTGACGGCCTCCTGACGACCTTCGCCGGCTCGATGTCGACGCCGGGCGCCAACACCGTCTACGGCAAAGGGCCGATGCTGGTGATCGTCGGCCCCGAGCATGCCCAGACCCTGAAGCGCGACGGCTACACGATCGACAGCATCCGCGAGGAGCTGTTCAAGCGCTCGCGCATCCATGTCTCGCGCATCTCCAAGGAGAACCAGGACACCTACACCAGCACCGGCCACATGCCGGACGGCGACTGGTTCACCATCGGCCGCTCTGCCGCCGACATCCACATCACCGTGGCCGGCGGGCCGGGCAAGCATTCGGCCTTCATCCCGTCGTTCGGCGGCACGACGGTCTCCTGCGTCCGGATTGCCGGATGACGGAGTGGTGCGGCTGGCCGGTCGTCGATGACTCGACCGGCTGGGAGAACGCACAGCAGATCCTGACCGACGCCGAACTGTCGGACGGCCTGCCCCTGGTGCCGCCGACACGGCGGCGCCTGGAGGCAATGGTGGCCGGTGTCGCCGGCCGCGGCGAGTCCCACGGGATGATGCCGCCGCTGTTCGGCGACATCACGCCTGACGCCGTCGCCTACCAGTGCGTGATCGCGGGCTGCGTGCCGGCCGAGCTGCCGGTGGTGCTGGCCGCAGCGGAAGCGATCCTCGAACCCGATTTCAACCTCTTGGGCATCGCCACCACGACCGGCACCGCGGCCGTGGCGCTCTGCGTGCACGGGCCGATCGCGCGCAAGCTCGGCGTTAACGCCGGCACCAACTGCCTGGGGCCGGGCAATCGCGCCAACGCCAGCATCGGCCGCGCCCTGCAGCTCTGCCTGCGCAACATCGGCGGCGCCCGCGCCGAGATCGGCGACATGGCGACCATGGGCCAGCCCGGCAAGTACACGTTCTGCTTCGCCGAGCGCAACGACGGCCCCTTCCCCACCCTGACCGCTCGTCGCGGCCTCGGCGCCGATGCGAGCGCCGTCACGGTGATGGGCGTCTCAGGCACCGCCGAAGTGCTGCCGGGCGACGGCGAAGGCGCCACGCCCGAAGCCATCCTCTCGCCCATCGTCGAGGGCATGCGTGCCGGCATCGTGATGTCGAGCGTGCACCGCAAGAACGAGCGCGGCGAGCAGGTCTTCCTGCTGCCGCTCGAGATCGCCGAGAAGATCGTGCGCCACGACGGTTGGGATCTTTTGCGCGTGCAGCGCTACATGTTCGAGCAAGGCCAAAATGTGAATGGGGGCGTGGCGCGCTCGGCCGACGCCATCCATCCCATCCTGACCGGCGGCGCCGGCTACAAGATGACCTACCTTCCGGTGTGGGGCGGCGGCTCGGAGACGGTGACGCGAGCGATCACAGTCGCAGACTAGAAATTTTCTAAACTATATTGATTCCTTGCACCAGCGGGCGCAGAGTCCCGGCCGTCTTCGGCTTTTCCGACCGAGTTGAGGAGGTGAGATGCCTTCTCTCAAAGGAACCAAGACCGAGCAGAATCTGAAGGACGCGTTTGCCGCCGAGAGCGAGGCGAACGGCCGCTATCTCTGTTTCGCCCGGAAGGCCGACGTTGAGGGCCTCAACGATCTCGCCGCCCTGTTCCGCTCGGCTGCCAAGGGCAAGACCGGGCACGCGCACGGCCATCTCGACCATCTCGAGGAACGGGGCGCCCCAGCGACAGGCAAGCGGATCGATCCGACCGGCGACATCCTCAAGGCCGCGATCGCCAGCGAGCCCCGCGAATACACCGACATGTATCCGGGCATAACCCGCGTTGCCCGCCAGGAAGGCCTCGAAGAGATCGCCGACTGGTTCGAGACGCTCGCCAAGGCCGCGAACGGGAAGTGGCACGCCGGCCTCTTTCGAAAGGTGCTCGACGCGCTGTGACTGCAATTCGAAGAAGACTGCAACACGATCGGAGGAAAACATGGACACAAGGATGGAACAGACAGCGGGCAAGTGCCCGGTCGTGCATGGCACCACGAATGTCGGCATGAGGTCGAACAAAGACTGGTGGCCGACTCAACTGAATCTCGTGATTCTTCGCGCGAACTCGCCCCAGTCCGATCCCATGGGCAAGGCTTTCAACTACGCCGCGGAGTTCAAGAAGCTCGATTACGCCGCCCTGAAGAAGGACCTCGCCGCGCTGATGACGGACAGCCAGGACTGGTGGCCGGCGGATTTCGGCCACTACGGCGGGTTCATGATTCGCATGGCGTGGCACGCCGCGGGTACGTACCGCATCGGCGACGGTCGCGGCGGCGCCGGCGCCGGCCAGCAGCGCTTCGCCCCTCTCGGTTCCTGGCCGGACAATGCGAACCTCGATAAGGCGCGCCGGCTTTTGTGGCCGATCAAGCAGAAATACGGCTCGAAAATCTCGTGGGCCGACCTCATCGTCCTCGCCGGCAATGTCGCGCTCGAAACCATGGGCTTCAAGACATTCGGCTTCGGCGGCGGGCGCCCCGATGTGTGGGAGCCCGACGAGATCGTCTACTGGGGCAAGGAGAAAGCCTGGTTCCCCGATCCCGCGAGACCTTCAAGCGCATGGCGATGAACGACGAGGAGACGGTTGCACTCATCGCCGGCGGACACAGCTTCGGCAAGACCCACGGCGCCGGCGATGCCGCGCTTGTCGGTCCCGAGCCGGAAGGGGCGCCCATCGAGGAGCAAGGCTTCGGCTGGAAGAGCCGCCATGGCACAGGGATAGGAAAAGACACGATCACCGGCGGCCCGGAAGTCACCTGGAGCACGACGCCGACAAAGTGGAGCAACAGCTTTTTCGAGAACCTGTTCCAATATGAATGGGAGCTCGAGAAGAGCCCGGCTGGGGCCAATCAATTCAAGGCGAAGGACGCTCCCGCCACGATTCCGGATGCCTTCGACCCGTCGAAGCGTCATACGCCGCGCATGCTGGTCACGGACCTCTCGCTGCGCATGGATCCCGCCTACGAGAAGATCTCCCGGCGCTTCCTGGAGCATCCGGATCAGTTCGCGGACGCGTTTGCCCGCGCGTGGTTCAAACTGACCCATCGCGACATGGGCCCGCGCGTACGCTATCTCGGCCCGGAGGTGCCGGCAGAGGAGCTGATCTGGCAGGACCCCGTTCCGGCGGTCGATCACAAGCTGATCGACACCAAGGACATCGCGGATCTCAAGGCCAAGATCCTCGCCTCGCGCCTTTCCATTCCGGAGTTGATCGGGACCGCTTGGGCTTCGGCTTCGACCTTCCGCGGCTCCGACAAGCGCGGCGGGGCGAATGGGGCGCGCATCCGTCTCGCGCCGCAGAAGGATTGGGAAGTCAACCAGCCTACCCAACTGGCAAAGGTGCTCGAAACCCTTGTCGGCATCCAGACGGCCTTCAACGGCGCAGCCAGCGGCGGCAAGAAGGTGTCGCTTGCCGACCTGATCGTCCTCGGTGGCTCAGCCGCCATCGAGCACGCTGCGAAGAATGCCGGGCACGACGTGACCGTTCCCTTCGCGCCCGGCCGCATGGATGCGTCCCAGGAGCAAACCGACGTGGAGTCCTTTGGCTATCTCGAGCCGGTCGCGGACGGGTTCCGCAACTACCTCAAGGCCGAGTTCACCATACCGCCGGAGGAGCTGCTGATCGACAAGGCTCAACTCCTGACGCTGACCGCGCCGGAGATGACGGTTCTCGTCGGCGGCCTGCGCGTCCTGGGCGCGAACCACGGCAATTCGCAGCACGGCGTCTTCACGAGTCGTCCGGGGACGCTGACCAACGACTTCTTCGTGAACCTCTTGGGCATGAACACCGAGTGGAAAGCGACCTCGGATGAAAATGTGTTCGAGGGACGCGACCGCAAGAGCGGCAAACCAACGTGGACCGCCACCCGTGTCGACCTCATCTTCGGTTCGAACTCCGAGCTGCGCGCGCTTGCCGAAGTCTACGGCGCCGACGACGCGCACGCGAAGTTCGTGGCCGACTTCGTGGCGGCGTGGACCAAGGTGATGAACGCCGATCGCTTCGACCTCGCCTGATTCTCGGCCGAGAGATTTTCGGAGGCTATTGAGGCCAAGCCGCGTCAACCATGCGGCTTGGCCTACCTGCCGGTGTGGGGCGGCTCACAGTCAACGCCACGCGCCCACCACCATGACCTGCCTCAACGCACGCTCAACGACCGGAGCTGATCGGTCAACTGGCCGGCGAAAACGACGCCCGTCGAGGTCACCGGTACCCCGCCGACCCGCAGGCCTTCCGCGGTCCAGGTGTTGCAGGTGTAGCTCGAGCTGTACGTCCCCGTCGCGGCATAGAAAGCGCTCCCGGGCCCAGGGCCGGCGGCGAGACGGTGCGTCGTGCCGTCGCCCGACTTTTCGAACGCCGCCCACAGGTAGTTCGACAGCCGGTCGAGCCCCGCCGCCGACAAGCGGAGCTCGAACACCTGCGCAGTAGGTCTCGAGTCCCGTGGCGCCCGGTACAGCGGAGTCACCAGAAGCACCGCCGGTCCCGGGAACAGCGCACTCATCGCGTCGCCGACGGTGGGTGCAGGCGCCATGTAGTAGTTGCGCTCGCCCCAACCGAACGAGAGGTACTGGGCGCCTGGAAAATCGGGCGCAACCGCCCGCAAGGGATCATGTATGGCGTGAACTGCAAGAGCGATCTCCGTGTGCCAGCCAGCGGCGGTCACATGGATCGGGACGCCGTCACCAGACGCTTCCTGATAGGTCGGCGACGGCGTCGAGCCGCAGCCTGGCAAGGTCTGCGACGCGCCGGCCCAGAGACAGGCTCCCAGCAGCGCGCGACGCCTTACGGCACGGCGTGGCGTCTGGCACGTCATCGCATCGGCACCTGTTGGCCGACGGCTTTGCGTGCGGAGGCAACCGCCCAGGGGGCGGGGCATTTCCCTTTGTGATGCCTTCCACATAGGGAGAATTGAACCATGTACCGTCACCTTATCGCCATACTCGCCGGCCTGACGTTGACGACCGCTGCCGTTGCCCCGGCCACCGCCCAGCAGGCACCGGACTGGAAGCAGACGTTGGGCGGCCTGCTCAATGGCAACCAGGATCGCGACAACGCTGTCCGACAGGCTTACGAGCGGGGCTACCAGCGCGGCCGCAACGACGAGGCGCGGCAGCAGGCGCAAGCCCCCCGCGACCAACGAGCCCCGTACGACAGCGGCTATGGCCGGGACCGCGGCGGTTACAACCGTTGACGGTTTCGCACGTTCATCGCTTTCCTCCCTGCCTCGCTTGCCTCGCTGGGGAGGTGCCCTCGTAAAACGGCGGCACCTCCCCCCCTTCGTGGGAGGAGAGTTGCACAGCGCGGCAACCGAACGCTCATCTCGTGGCCGTGGCCAGCATCGGCCTGTACGACACCCTGACGGGCGTCATCGTGCCGGCCCCGTCGCGCGAACAGTTCGAGGCTGCCCGCATCGACGGCGCGGGACCGTGGCGGCGATGGCGGTGCTGTCGTTCCTCGGCGCGTGGAACGTCTACCTCTGGCCGCACCTCATCCTCGACTCGCGGAAGCACAAGACCCTGTCGATCGGCCTAAAGCTGTTCGCCGGTGGTGCTGCTCTACCTGATGGCGCAGCGACAGCTCGTATCGGCCTTCACCACCTCAGGAATACGCTGATTATCTTTCAGGGAACCGGCCGAGCTTCTTTGCCCCCGCCGCCAGCCGGCTGCGGGCGCGCGCCTGGACCAGAGCAGGCGCCGGCACTGCCACGCCGCCTCGAAGCTGGCGCAGCGGTTCCAGTGCGCGCTCGAGGGAAAGACGCGGACGCTTCGCCCGCCAGAATGGAATCGTCCGCTTGGATCCAAGCACTGCCATCCTCCATCCGAATGCAAGGTGAGTCTCGTCAACATGGTGACGGACTGTCATCCGATTCAAGGCACAAGCAGCGGAAAGGTTCCCTGCGTGCGACTACTCGATCTTGATGTTCGCGACCTTCACGACTTCAGCCCACTTCGCCATCTCTCCGCGCAGGAAGGCTGCAAGCTCGGCGGGCGTGGAACCGATTGCATCGGCGCCGAGATCAGCGAACTTGGCCTTGATATCGGCCGCCGCCAGGATCTTCGCGACGTCGTCATGCAGTCGCTCGATCGTCGACGGCGGCGTGCCGGCGGGTGCCAAAAGGGCGTTCCATTCGGAGATCTCGCAGCCGGTGACTCCGGCCTCGGCCATGGTCGGAACCTCGGGCGCGGCCGGCGAACGTTGCGCGCTGGTGACGGCGAGCGCCCTCACCCGTCCGGCGCGCGCCTGCGGCAGCGCCGAGCTCATGTTGCCGAAGTAGAACGGCACGTGGCCCGCCGCGACGTCGGCGACGGCGAGGCTGCCGCCTTTGTAGGGCACGTGCTGGATGTCGGTGCCGGTGCGCATCTTGAAGAGCTCGGCGGCGAGATGCTGGGCGCTGCCGTTGCCCGACGAGGCGTAGGAGAGCTTGCCGGGCTCGGCCTTGGCCATCGCCACCAGCTCCGCGACCGTCTTTGCGGGAAAGGACGGCGTCACCACCAGCAGCTCCGGCACCGTGACCAGCAGCGAGATCGGCGCGAGATCGTCGGGCGTGCGGAACGGCATCTTCGCCATCAGCGAGGGATTGACGGCATGGGCGAAGGCGCCGATCAGCAGCGTGTGCCCATCGGGCGCCGACTTGGCGACGAAGTCGTCGCCGATCGTGCCGCCCGCCCCCGGCTTGTTGTCGACCACCACGGTCTGGCCGAGGACGTCCTGCAGCCTGGGCGCGATCAGGCGCGCCGTCGTGTCGGCGCCGCCGCCGGGCGAATAGGGCACGACCAGGCGCACCGGCTTCGACGGAAATTGCTGCGCCCAAGCCGGCGCAGCGAGGCTTGCGGCCGCCGCACCGAGCAGGACACGACGCCGACACATCAGGCGCCCCATCCAATCCATTCGCACACGCCGCGGCCCATCACCCAGTCGAGGTCCTCGCCGCTCAGCCACGGCATCTCTTCGGTGAACATGGTGACGCCCTGGCGGTAGCTGCAGGGCAGGCGCGACCAGTCCGTGCCCCAGAAGGTGCGCCTGGGTCCGTAGGCGTCGAAGACGCGGCGGATGTAGGGATGCACCGATCGGAAGGGATAGCTCTTGTCGGCGGCGTAGCACGGCATGGCCGAGACCTTGGCGGCCACGTTGGGCCGCTTGGCGAGCGCCAGAACGTTGTCGAGGGTTGCGAAGTTCGTGGCTTCGCTCACGTCCTTCGCGCTCTTCAGCCCGAGATGGTCGAGCACCAGGCGCAGGCCCGGGTAACGTTCGGCGATCTTGTCGGCGAGATGCATGTATTCATGGTGGAACAGGACCATGGCGGGAATGCCCGCCTTCTCCATCTCGCCCCACACCCAGTCGAAGCGGCCGTCGAGCAGGGGCTGGCGCAGTATCTCGGTGTGGAAGGTGAAGCGCATGCCCATCATGCCCTTCTGCCTCCTCCAGCCTGCGATCTGGTCCCGCGCGCCGGGCGCGTCGGGATCGAGGCGGCCCATGATGCAGAAGCGGTCGGGATGGCTCACTGCGGCGTCGAGCGCCACGTCGTTGCGATCGCCCTCCCACGACGGCGGCACGATGACGGCGCCGTCGACGCCGGCCTTGTCCATCTCGGCCAAGAGCTCTTCCTTGCCGAGCGGCGTGCGATGCGGCTCGGCGCGCGCCGGCCACGGGCGCTCAGGCGTATTGGCCGCCCAGATGTGCACCTGGGCATCGACGATCTTCATTGTTTCCTCCTAACGCCAGCGAAAGGCCGAGCGCATCGCCCCGGCGATCAGCCACATGCCGAAGCCCCAGAGGCCGTAGACCAGCGGCAGCACGACGAGGATCGGCATGCCGGGCATGTTGAATCGCCCGCTCTTGATGGGCAGCACGACGGTCCAGTTGACGATCGCCACGATGATGGCGGCGAACAGGATCCAGCCCAGCACGCCGCTCCATGCGCCCGGCAGCCTCGGCACCAGGAACGCCGCGACGACGCCCCAGAGGCCGCCCCAGAAGGCCGACGACACGATCGCCGGCACGCCCCACGGCGGCACGCCGCGCATGTTGTAGAGCGCCGCCCGCGCGTAGCCGAGCTCGTTGGCGAGCCAGAAGCCGAGCTGGTGGAAAATGAGAACGCTCAAGGCGCCGGCGACGAAGCCGATGATGACCGTACGCATCCAGCCGCTCATGCGATGCCTCCCTTGGTTGGCCGGCGATCGCGCCACGGCCGTGCGCGTTCGAGTTCCGCCGCCAGCGAAAACAGCATCTCCTCCGACCCGAAGCGGCCCGCGAAGTGCAGGCCGATCGGCAGGCCGTCATCGGTCCAGGCGAGCGGCACGGACATCGCGGGCACGCCTGCAACGTTACAGACCGATGTGAACGCCACCATGGGCGCGAGCCCGGCCTGGTACTGATCGGCGCTGCCGTCCATGCGAACGGTGCCGAACGGCAGCGAGACACGCGCGATGGTGGGTGAGAGAAGGACGTCGTAGCGTTCGAAGAACGCGCCGAGCTGGCGGCCGGTGCGATGGAATGTCTGTACGGCGCGGATGTAGTCGTCGGCGACAATGGCGCGGCCCTGCTCGGCCGCCTGGCGCGTCACCGGCTCCAGGTCGTCCGGACCGGGCACGCGACCATTGGCGCGGATCTGGATGTTGGTCCAGGTGTTCGCCGCCATCACCGTGCCAAGTGCAGCACCGGCCGCCACGGCGTCGTAGGCTGGATAGGCTTCCTCGACATGATGGCCGAGCTCTTCGAGAAGCTTCGCCGTGCCCGCGACCGCCGCGACCAGCGCGGGATCGAGCGCCTCGCCGCCGACGGGATGGCGCATGAAGGCGACACGCAGCTTGCCCGGCACGCGCTCGGTCGCCGCCAGGAAGGAACCGGCCGCCGGCGCCGTGTAGGGATCGCCGGGCTCGCTGCCCGCGATGACGTCGAGCAGGGCCGCACTGTCGCGAACGGAGATCGACACGCCGAGCTGCGCGCCGGCGCCCGCCAGGGTCTCGCCGATCGGCGCCAGGCTGACGCGGCCGCGCGACGGCTTCAGGCCGAACAGGCCTGTGAGCGCCGCGGGTATGCGGATCGAGCCGCCGCCGTCGGTGGCATGCGCCATCGGCAGGCCGCGTGCCGCCACGATCGCCGCCGATCCACCGGATGAGCCGCCGGGCGACAGGTCCTTGCGCCAAGGATTGAGCGTCGCGCCGCCGAAGGCCGGCTCGGTGGTCGGCGCCAGGCCGAACTCGCTGGTATTGCTGCGGCCCACGATCACGAGACCGGCGCGACGCATGCGGGCGATCGCCGCGCTGTCGGCCTGGGCGACGGGCCCCTTGGCAAAGAAGCGCGACCCCAGCGTCGTCGGCGTGCCGACGCAATCGGCCATCAGCTGCTTGACCACGAACGGCACGCCCTGGAACGGCCCCTCGCCTGCCGACGCCACCGACTTCTCGAGCAATGCGCCTTCGTAGAAGTCGGTGATGGCGTTCAGCGATGCGTTGAGCGTCCGCAGCGTCGCCAGCGTGCCGTCGAGCAGCTCATGCGCGCCAAGCTTGCGCGCCTTGACCAGCTGAGCGACGGCAAGCGCGTCATGTGTCGAGAAGAGGTCGTTCACGTCAGTTGCGCCAGCGCTCGAGGTTGGCCGCGACGAATGCGTCGTCGTTCAGCTCCGGGTAGGTCGCGTACAGGCGATCGATGCCGGCGCTCTGGCCCGGGCTCAGCGTCTCATGCGGATCGAGGCACTCGATCGAGGCCATCAGCCCCTGGCGACGCAGGATCTCGTGGCAACCCGGGATGCAGCCCGCGAAGTCGTGGTCGACGTCGAACACGACGGAGTTGCAGTCGGTGACGAACGAATCGAGGGCCAGCATCTCCGGCGGGATGGCGCCGGCCTTCACCGACACTTTCAGGCGCTCCAGCATCTCCACCGCGCCGCGCGTCCACACGCTCCAATGGCCCAGGAGGCCGCCCTGGAAGCGCAAGGTCACCTCGCGGTTGCCGGTGCGCACGACCATCGGGGTCAGAAGATCGGCGACGATGTGATCGTCGTTGCCGGTGTAGAGCGTGATGCGTTCCTCGGCATGGGCCTGGGCGATGCCGACCGCGACGTCGAGCGTGCGATAGCGGTTGAACGGCGCCACCTTGATCGCCACGACATTGTCGATGGCGGCGAAGCGCGCCCAGAAAGCGCGCGACAGCGGGATGCCGCCCACCGCCGTCTGCAGATAGAAGCCGACCAGCGGCATCTCCTTGGCGACTGCGGTGCAATGCTCGATCAGCTCGTCCTCGCTGGCGCCCTTCAAAGCGGCGAGCGACAGCAGCACGGCGTGATAGCCCAGCGAGCGCGCCGTGCGCGCCTCCTCGACGGCCTGGGCCGTCCTGCCCACGGCGCCCGCGATCATCACCAGCGGACGATCGGTCCATTCGCGCGCCGTCTCGATGGCGAGCTCCAGGACGGGACGATAGAGCCCGACTTCGCGGATGGCGAACTGCGTCGAGTGCACGCCGACGGCCAGGCCGCCCGAGCCGGCATCGACGTAGTAGCGGCTGATCGCCCGTTGCGATTGCTTGTCGAACGTGCGGTCAGGGCCGAGCGCCAGCGGATGGGCGGGGATCACCGAGCCCTGCCGCAGCAAGGAGAGGACGGGCGCCGGCAGGTCGCGCCAGTGGAGAGGTGTCATGCGTTCATCCTAGTCATTTTCCTCCCCATCGTCTTCGATGGGGAGGTGTCCGCGAAGCGGACGGAGGGGTCATGGGCACCGCGCTGCGGCCCATGACCCCTCCGACGCCGTATGACGGCGCCACCTCCCCACGCGAAGCGTGGGGAGGAATGCTTACCTTATCCAAGTTCGGGACCCGCCAAGGCAAAGACGTGCGTGGCATCGTCGAGACCTTTGGCGTCGCCCAGGGTCATGCGCATGTAGCCGCGCGGGCTCACCGCGCCCTGCCCCTCGAGCCAGGCGCGCACGGCGCGATGTGCGGTGGGCACATCGATGATGAACGGTCCCGGCGCGGCCGTTGCAGCCCTCATAATCAACGCGAGCGCGATCGCTTCACTGTCGGCGACCACGGGCCCGAGCGATGTCGCGGTCCGGCCTTCGCGGCCCAGCACGAAGCCCACGATCTTGCCTGCGGCATCCTCGGCGACCCAGGCCCGCCCGGGCTGACGCAGGGCGAGATGCGCCAGGATGGCCGGCCGCTCCATGGCCGCCAGCGGCCGGTCGTAGAGAGCGAGCCTCGGCAGGTCAGCCGGTCCGATGGGCCGCACGATGACGCCTGCAGGCGGCGCCACAGTGTCCCTTGCCGCGTCGAAGTGCCAGCGGGCAATCGGATAGAGATCGTGAAAGCCGAGCGGCAGGTAGATGGGACGTCCCTGCTCCGTCGCGTCGAGGCCGGCGACCGCGCCGGCCGAACGCACCTCTTCGATGCAGCGCTTGAGCAACCCCGTCCCGACGCCGCCGCGCCGACGGTCCTTGGTGACCAGCACCATGCTGATCCAGGCGAGCTTCTGGCCGAGCGGCAGGACGAGCGAGCTGGCGTGCCAACGGCCGTCGGGGCCGACGCAGCCGAAGCCGCGACCCGCCCCCAGCATGAAGCGCCAATCCGCGAGGTTCTGGTTCCAACCCGCCTCGACCGACAACGGCCACACGGCCTCGCTCAGCGCCGCGTCGATCGGCCGGACGTCGAGGACCTCAGTACTTGCCATCGCGCACCTCGTAGTGCGTGGGCTTGTTCAGGGTCGCCATGTCGCGCGCCAGCCAGTCGGCGGTCCATTCGATCATCTTCGCGAGGGGCACGGAGGGCGGGCCGAACTCCTTCACCATGCGGCGCGAATCGTTCAGCCATCCCGTCGCCGCCGGCGTGCCGGTGAGCTTGGGCTGCCGGCCCAACAGCCTGCCGAACTCGCCGGCCAGCCAACGCACCTCGATGGTCTCGGGGCCGGTGACGTTGATCGGCGTCGTCGGCGTCGTGGCATGCGCCAGGCAGCGCAGCGCGATCGCATTGGCTTCGCCCTGCCAGATGACGTTGACGTGGCCCATCGACAGGTCGATCGGCTCGTCGTCGCGCACCTTGCGGCCGATGTCGTGCAGCACGCCGTAGCGCATGTCGATGGCGTAGTTCAGCCGGAACAGGCGACCCGGCGTGCCGTGCTTGTTGGAGAAGAACTCGAACATGCGCTCGCGGCCGACGCAGGAGGTGGCGTAGTCGCCGGGCGGCGGGATCGGCGGCACATCCTCGTTCGCGCCGCGGCTGTCGACCGGCACGAAGGGATAAACGCAGCCGGTCGAGAAGGCGACGATGCGCGAGTCTTTGAATACCTCCGCGACCATCGCCGGCACCTGAACGTTCATCGCCCAGGTGAGCGGCACGTCACCGGTAGCGCCGAACTTGCGGCCGGCCATGAAGACGACGTTGGCAGCCTTGGGCAGTTTCTCGAGCTGCGCGCGGTCCAGCAGGTCGGCCGAAATCGGCTCGACACCTGCCTCGACCAGCGCCTCGCGCACGCCGGGCTCGCTGAAGCGGGCCACGCCCATCACCTTCTTCGAGGGCGCAGCGCGCTTGGCCATGCGGGCGAGCGTCGGGCCCATCTTGCCGCCGACCCCCAGCACGATGATGTCGCCTGGTGTCTTGGCGAGATCGGCGACCAGCGCGTCGGACGGCGCCGTCATGAAATCCTCGACAGCCTCGACGGTCTCGAAGCGGGCTGGCAGCGTCATGTCGAAACTCCCTTCATCGGCGCCATCGAGCGGAAATCCATGTCGGCGCCGACGGCAAATCCCGGCCCTTCGAGCGAACCCAGGGCCAGCTTGCCGCCGACGGCCTTGAGCCGCGCCGGCTTGCCATCCTTCTTTTCGTAGAGATCGGGATGGGCCGTGACGAAGGCAAGCTGCTCCTTTTCCGGCGCGAAGCCCATGCCGTCGATGAAGTGATGCGCGTTGCGCTCGACATGCGTCAGCCCGAGCAGCGAGACCAGCGCCAGATCCTGCTGCACGCTGACGCCGGGCCAGGTCGTGAGATCCTCGGCCGACATGAAGTGCTCGGCGCCCAGGTGGGCGACGCGGACGGCATTCAGGATCGATTTGTAGAAGCCCTTGCAGTTCTTGCTCGATACGCCGGTGTAGCCCAGCCGCAGCGCCGACGGGAACGACGACAGCTCGCCGTCGGATTCGTCGATGATCACCGGCCGCAACTGGGCCAGTGGTCCGACCGATCGCGACAGGGCCACCGCGCGCTTGATCGGCTGCTCGATGAACAGCGTCGCCTTCGCAAGCTTCGCCAGGCCCGGCGTCTCGGCCACCTTGCGCCACAGCTCGACGATGCCTTCGACGCTGTCGTACTGCTCGTTGCCGTCGAGCGTCGCGCGGTAGTCGCCGGCGCCGGCGTCGAGCACCGCGGCGATGCGACCGAGCCGGTCGAGGTCGGCCTCGATGTCGCCGCCCACCTTCAGCTTGTAGTAGCGGCCGCGATAATAGGAGACGACCTCTTGCAGGGTTTCCGGCAAGCCGTCATTCACGCGCTCCGCCGCCGGCCGGTCGGCTGCGGTCAAAGGATCGACCAACCCCACCGTATGGCGGACGTCGATGCTCTCGCCGGGCGTCAGCTTCGCCAGGAACGGCGCGATCTCCGGCTCCTCGATGTCGGGCGTCAGTGATGTCGTACGGATGCCCGGCACGTTGCGCGCGATCATGGTGGCAAAGGACTGGCCGGTCGCCTTGCCGACCGCGTCCAGGATGGCGCGGTCGAGCAAGGCCGGACCGTATGCGGCGACCAGCGGATTGAGGCCCAGTGCCGCGCCGCGCTTCTGCTGCTCGAGGTAGGTGCCCGCGAACAGGCCGAAAGGCGTGTCGAGCCCGCGCGCGCGATAGAGCTCGATCGCAAGGTCGAGCGCCTGCCGAAGCTGGTCGAGATTCTGCTCGTCGGTGAACGCCGGGCTCTTCTCGAACCACTTGGCCGCCAGCGCCTCGGCGGCGACGCCGTGGCTGCTGCGGCCGTCGCCCAGCGAGATGCGGGCTCGGATCACCGCCTGCGTGGCATCGGTGACGGTGATCACGCCGAAGCGGAAGGCGAGCCGCATCTTCACATGCCGCTCGTAGCGCTCGACCTCTTCCAGCTTGATCTTCATACGCTCGACTCCAGCAGGCCCGCGACATAGCCGATCATGCGCGCGGCGCAGGTCGGTCCGTCAGGCTCATAGACGAAAGGCTCCATGGCGATCCAGCCGCCATAGCCGGTTTCGCGCAAGGCTTTCACGACAGGGGCGAACCGGTCCTCCCCCTGCCCCGGCCCGCGCCGGTTGCGATCGTTGAACTGGACATGGGCTACGAGGCCGGTCGGCATCCAGCGCCGGATGGCGTCGGCCACCGGTTCGGGCTCCATGAGGCTGGCGGCCAGCGTGTCGACCATGGTGCGCAACCCGGGATTGCCCAACCGGCGCACGACCTCGGCAGCCTCGGCCAGGGTGTTGACGAAATTGCAGTCGGGCGTGGCCAGCGGCTCGATGCAGTAGGCGACCTTGGCTGTCGCCGCCTGCTCCCCGGCCAGGATCCACGCCTCTTCCGCGCGGGAAGCGTCGTCCGGAGTCGCCACGCGACGCTGGGCCGGAGAGCCGTGCACGAGATAGGTGCCGCCCAGCTCGGCACACAGATCCACAGAAGCACGCAGCACATCGACGCTCTTCTGCCAGACCGCACGATCGGCAGTCGTGATCGACAGGCCGGATGGCGCTGCCAGCAGCCAGTGCAGGCCGCTCACCTCGAGGCCGTTGCCGGCGCTGATGTTGCGGATTTCGGAACGCCTGGCCGCCGGCATGCGCCATGCATCGTCGCCGAAGGTAAAGGGCGCAAGCTCGAGGCCGCCATAGCCGAGACCTGCCGCCAATGCGCACTGACGCTCGAAGGAAAGCTCGCGGATCACCTCGTTGCACAGGGCCAGTTTCACAGATGATCCTCAAGCTTGACGGTTTTCTGACGCTTCGCCAGTGTGCCCGAATGTGCGACCGCGCATGATCAAATTCCAGCCTTTGCTGCGCCAGTACTGGCCGACCGTCGCGTTGTTCGCCTTCCTGCTCGCGAGCTGGCAGCTCGCCGTGAGCATCGGCGGCATTCGCGAGTATTTGCTGCCCTCTCCACTCGCGGTGTGGAACGCGCTGTGGCACGGCGACACCGCCTGGATGCAGCACATCTGGGTGACGACGCTGGAGATCATCGGCGCGTTCTTCCTGGCGGCAGGAGTCGGTGTTGCGCTGGGCGTGGGCATCGCCTGGTCGCCGCTGATCGCCAACGCCCTGGTGCCGTTCCTGGTGTTCGTGAACACGCTGCCCAAGGTGGCGATCGCGCCGCTGTTCCTGATCTGGATGGGCTACGGCATCTTCCCCAACATGCTGATGGGGGCGCTGATCGGCTTCTTCCCGGTGGTGATCAACACCGCCGTGGGCCTGAGCCAGGTCGAGGCCGACATGCTCGACCTCGGCCGCGTGTTCAACGCGCCGAAATGGAAGATCTTCGTCAAAATCCGCATTCCCAACGCCCTGCCCTACATCCTGAGCGCGCTCAAGATCACGGCGACAGCCGCCGTGGTCGGCGCCATCGTCGGCGAGTTCGTGGCTTCGCAGAAGGGCCTGGGCTACGTCATCGTCACCACGCAGAGCAGCATGAACACCTCGGTGGCGTTCGCCTCGCTGATCTGGATCTCGGTGGTGGGCCTCGTGCTGTACGGCGCCGTCGTGCTGGTCGCCAAGCTGTGGGCGCCATGGGCTGAGGGAATTGATTGATTCGGGGAAGGGAAACAGGGAGCACATCATGACCAAGACAATGTCACTGGCGCTTGCCGCCCTGCTGGCGACGGCCGGCAGCGCGTCGGCGCAGGAGAAGTTCACCTTTGCGCTGAACTGGTTCGCCGTCGGCGACCATGCCGCCTACTGGGTCGCGCTCGACAAGGGCTACTACAAGGCCAAGGGCCTCGACGTGACCCTGGAGAATTCCAAGGGCTCGGGCGATTCGATCGCCAAGGTCGATACCGGCCGCGCCGACGCGGGCCTCGCCGACGCCGCCGTGGTCATCGCCTCGGTCGGCCGCGGCACGACCATCAAGACGGTCGGCATGGTGTTCGACAAGACGCCGCTCAACATCTTCAGCCTCAAGGACAAGCCGCTCAGCAAGCCCAAGGACCTCGAAGGCAAGACGCTGGGCGCCCCTCCGGGCGACAGCCAGCGCCAGATGTTCCCCGCCTTCGCCAAGGTGAACGGCGTCGATCCCGCCAAGGTGAGCTGGGTCAACATCGAGCCCGCCGCCAAGATCGCCGCCGTTGCCGAGAAGCGCATGGATGGCGTCGGCGACTACTCGACCGGCCTGCCGCTGTACGAGAAGGCCGCCGGCAAGGGCAACGTGGTGATGATGCCGTGGGCCGATTTCGGCTTCGACATGTACTCCATGTCGATCATGGCCAGCGCCAAGACCATGAAGGAGCGTCCCGCCGTGCTGAAGGCCTTCCTCGAGGCGTCCTACATGGGCTGGCGCGACGTCATGGCCGACCCCAAGGCGGCCATGGAGATCTTCAAGAAGCGCGTGCCCGAGGTCGATGTCGAGGTCATGACGCCCAACATGATGATCGGCCTCGGCCTGATGAAGACCGAGCGCTACGCCAAGAACGGCATCGGCTGGATCGACGAGAAGAAGATGTGCGATTCGGTCGACCTGGTGAACACCTACATGGGCCTGCCCAAGAAGGTGGAGTGCAAGGACGTCTATTCGACCGAGTACTTCACCAAGGTCGAGATGCCGAAGTGATCTGACCGTGGCGTGAGCAACGAACTGATCGGCCTCGACCGGGTCGGCATGACATATGAGGCGGCGAGCGGCCCGGTCGAGGCCCTCGCCGGCATTTCGTTGTCCGTCGGCGCCGGCGAGTTCGTCTCGCTGGTGGGCCCGAGCGGCTGCGGCAAGTCCACGTTGCTGCGCATCGTGGCCGGGCTGCGGCCGGCCACGGTCGGCACGGTGACGGTCGCCGGCCGCGCCGTGCGCGAGCCCATCCCGGACATCGGCATGGTATTCCAGGCGCCCATCCTGCTGAAATGGCGCTCGATCCTGCAGAACGTGCTGCTGCCGGCCGAGCTTGCCGGCAAGGATCCGGCCGCGCTGAAGGCCCGCGCCCTCCAGCTGCTCGACATGGCCGGGCTGAGGGGCTTCGGCGACAAGCTGCCGCGCGAGCTGTCGGGCGGCATGCAGCAGCGCGCCGCGCTCTGCCGCGCCCTGCTGCTCGATCCTCCCCTGCTGCTGATGGACGAGCCGTTCGGCGCCCTGGATGCCATGACGCGCGACGACATGGCGCTCGAGCTCCTGCGCATCTGGGGCGAACGCGACCTGGCGCAATCGGCGCGCAAGACCGTGCTGTTCGTCACCCATTCGATCCCCGAGGCGGTGTTCCTGTCCGACCGCGTGGTGGTCATGTCGCCGCGCCCCGGCCGCATCGCGGCAGACCTCCGGATCGACCTGCCGCGGCCCCGTACCGTGGAACTGCGGGCTTCGGAGGCCTTCGGCCGCTACAGCCTGGAGATTTTCCGGGCCCTGACAGGCCGGGAAGTCGGCGCAACCGCGTAAACCTCACCCTGAGGAGCGGCCCGGAGGGCCGCGTCTCGAAGGGTGGGCAACCGCACGTTCTGGGGCCCATCCTTCGAGACGCCGCGCTACGCGCGGCTCCTCAGGATGAGGTCACCCTTTGCGTCGGCGGCTGTCCCTGATAAACCCCGGCCAACAACGCCAGGAGCAGACATGGCCATCGCCGCCACCCCGATGAAAAGCGCCGCCAAGGGCATCAGCGCCGACGCCAAGCCGTTCGATTGGGAGGACCCGTTCTTCCTCGACGACCAGCTCACCGAGGAGGAAGTCGCGATCCGCGATGCCGCCCGCGACTACTGCCAGGACAAGCTGATGCCGCGCGTGCTGGAGGCCAACCGGCACGAGAGGTTCGACCGCGAGATCATGAACGAGTTCGGCGCCCTTGGCCTGCTGGGCTCGACCCTGCCCGAGAAGTACGGCTGCGCCGCCGCCAACTACACGACCTACGGCCTGGTGGCGCGCGAGGTCGAGCGCGTCGATTCGGGCTACCGCTCGGCGATGAGCGTGCAGTCCTCGCTGGTCATGCATCCGATCTACGCCTACGGCACCGAAGAGCCCGGCGGCATGAAGACACGCGCCACGACGGTGCCGGGCGGCTACAGCCTCTCGGGCTCCAAGATGTGGATCACCAACTCGCCGATCGCCGACGTGCTGGTGATCTGGGCCAAGCTCGACGGCGGCGCCATCCGCGGCTTCATCCTCGAGCGTGGCATGAAGGGCCTGGAGACGCCCAAGATCGAAGGCAAGTTCAGCCTGCGCGCGTCGGTGACCGGCGCCATCATGATGGACGAGGTCATGGTGCCGGCCGAGAACATGATGCCCAACGTCTCGGGCCTGGGCGGCCCGTTCGGCTGCCTCAACAACGCCCGCTACGGCATCGCCTGGGGCGCCATGGGTGCGGCCGAGTTCTGCTGGAAGCAGGCGCGCAACTACACGCTCGACCGCAAGCAGTTCGGCCGGCCGCTCGCCGCCAACCAGCTGATCCAGAAGAAGCTCGCCGACATGCAGACCGAGATCGCGATCGGCCTGCAGGCCTGCCTGCGCGTCGGCCGGCTGAAGGACCAGGGCCACGCCCAGCCGGAGATGATCTCGCTGATCAAGCGCAACAACTGCGGCAAGGCGCTCGACATCGCCCGCGTCGCCCGCGACATGCACGGCGGCAACGGCGTGTCCGACGAGTACCACGTGATCCGCCACGTCATGAACCTCGAGGCGGTCAACACCTACGAGGGCACGCACGACGTGCACGCCCTGATCCTCGGCCGCGCCATGACCGGCATCCAGGCCTTCACCGCCGGAGCCTAGCCGCGTGCCCCTGCCGCCGGCCGGCGACATCGCCATCGTTGTCGCCGGCGCCCTGGTGGCGGGCTTCGTCAACGGCCTCACCGGCACGGGCTACGCGCTGATGGCGCTGGGCTTCTGGCTGCAAGTCATGTCGCCGGTGACCGCCGCACCGCTCGTTGCCATCTGCTCCGTCGCGGGCCACCTGCAGGCGCTGCGCTCGATCTGGAGCGGCGTGCGCTGGCCGCGGCTGTGGCCTTTCCTTGCCGCCGGGCTTTTAGGCGTGCCGATCGGCACCGCGCTGCTGGAACAGGTGCGCGTGCAGCCGCTGAAGCTCGGCGTCGGCATCCTGCTGATCTTCTACAGCGCCTGGATGGGACTGGTGCGCCGACCACCCGTCGTCACCGGCGGCGGCCGGGCAGCCGATGCGGCGGTGGGCTTCGTCGGTGGCGCGATGGGCGGGCTGGCCAGTCTCAGCGGGCCCGCACCGACCATCTGGGTCCAGCTGCGCGGCTGGAACAAGAACGAGCAGCGCGGCGTCAATCAGCCCTTCAACATGACAATCCTCGCCACGGCGCTGCTCGCCGCCGGTGTCGCCGGGCTGCTCGACCGCACCTTCTGGATCTGGGCCGCCATCACCGTGCCGATCAGCCTGGTCGGCGCGCGGCTCGGCTTGATGCTCTACGGTCGGGTCAACGACGCGGCCTTTCGCCAGCTCGTGCTGGTGTTGCTGGGGCTGTCGGGAACAACGCTGATCGTGACGGCCCTGCGCTGACTCATGCTCTTCCGGACCGCGCGCTTCCAGCGCGCTCATGATCATGAAGCGCGCAGGATGCGCGCGGTCCGGAAGAGCATGAGCGGGCCTGGAGGCCCGCGGTCCGACAAGACTCAAGCCGCCAGGTAAGACAGGCAGCCGCTCTCGCGCAGGATGACGTCGAGGCCGGGCGCATCCTTGGCGGCGGTGTATTTGCGGCGAATCTCGGCCAATGAACGCGCATGGTACTTCTGCGGCTCCTGCTTCCACGGCGCGCCGCTCAGCGTCGTCTCGAAGCTCTTGTCGCCACGCGCGATGGCGGCGGCGTTCGCCACCGACCAGGGCAGGAAGAGGCCCGCCACCTCTTCCTTCAGGAGCGGCATCAGCGTCGGCGCCAGCGCCGGCCAGGCCTCGAACGATCCTTCGTTCTTCGGCTCGATCATGCGCTGGACCCAGGCCATCACCTTCGGCGCCGAGGCGCGCATGATGGCGCCGGGCGTCGGATCGGTCGCCAGCTCATAGAGCTGGCCCCACAGGCCGAAATCGGCCATCGCCGGCCGTGCGCCCAGCATGTAGGGCCGCGTCTGCAGATGCGTCTCGATCAGGGCGAGCGCGTGCTTGAACGAACCTTCGATGGTGGGCTCGGTCGTCGGGTTGGAGCCGACGAAGCCGATGCGCGGCACCATGCGCTCGGCGACGGCGGCGCGGGCCTGCGCCACGGCGAGCGTGCCCTGCCCCTCCATCATCTGCCGCGCGATGCGCTCGGCGGTCGACCAGACGTCGGGCTGGTAGCGCCAACGATAATGGAACATCCACTTGTTGCCCCACTCGTCGCCATACTCCTCGAGCAGGGCCGAGATGAAGTCGAGTGTCCTGTCCTGCGTCGAGAGCGACGGCTCGGCGGCCTCGAAGCGCTCGATGACGGGCGTCGAATCCTGGATGCCCTCGCCGTCGGGCGTCACCACCAGGGGCACCAGCGGCAGCTTGGCGTATTTCTGGAACTCGGCCTGGACCGCGGGCGAGCGCGGGATCCATTCGTGCGGCAGGCCCTTGAAGCGGAAATAGGAACGAACCTTCACCGAGTAGGGCGAGAGCTCCGAGCCGAAGATCCTGTAGGTCATATCCAGCGCTTGCGCTTCAGCCAGAAGAACAGGCCGGCCACGATCACGACGACCGTGACCCAGAAGAACGGATAGCCGTACTTCCAGCCCAGTTCGGGCATGTTGCCCGCATCGCGGTCGAAGTTCATGCCGTAGATGCCGGCCAGGAAGGACAGCGGCATGAAGAAGACGGTGATGATCGCCATCGTCTTCATCACCTCGGCCATGCGGTTGGACGCATGCATGAGATAGACTTCCATCAGGCCGTTGGTCATTTCGCGGTAGCTCTCGACCAGTTCCAGCACCGCCACCGCATGGTCGAAGCAGTCGCGCAGGTAAGGGCGCGTCTCGGGCATGATGAACGGCACTTCCGGCCGGATCAGCGCCAGCACCGTCTCACGCTCCGCCCATTGCAGGCGATGGAAGGTGACCAGCGCGCGCCTGGCCTGATGGATGTGATAGAGCGTGTCCTCGGTCGGACGCTCCAGCGCCTCGTCCTCGAGCTCCTCCAGGTGCGCCGACAAGGCCTCGATCAGGGGGAACTTGCGGTCGACCACGAGGTCGACCAGGGCATAGACCAGATAGTCGATGCCGAAGGTGCGCAGTCGCGAGCCCGTTGTCTGCACCCGGTCGCGGACCGGCTTGAAGATGTCCTGCTTGTGATCGTGGAACGAGATCACGTAGTTGTCGCCGAAGAAGATGCTGACCTGGCGCGGGATCAGCGCCTCGTCCTCGTAGACCGGGTCGTTCAGCACGATGAAGCCCTGGCCCTCGTAGAGGTCGAGCTTGCTGCGCTGGGTGCCGTGGAAGACGTCCTCGAGAGCGAGTGGATGCAGGTTGAAGGCCATGCCGAGGTCGCGCAGCATGTCGGAGCTGGGCCGCCCCGCGACGTCGATCCAGGTGTGGCCGGGCGTGCCGAGATGGAAGCGGCACTCGTCGACCTCCACGCCGTGCAGCACCTGCACGTCCTCGGACGTGTACTCGACCAGGGTGAAGTCGAGCGCCTCGTCGGGCACGGGCGCGCGGCCGGCGAGCGTGCCCGGCGCGGTGCCGGGCTTGGTATGGCGGTGGAGGACGCCGTCCATGTTTCCCAACGACACCGTGACCGGCGTCAGACCTCCTGCATCACCTGGACGTCCGGCCGGCCGGCAAGGTAGTCACCGAGCTTGCGGCCCAGTTCCTTGAAATGCGGCGCCGCGCGATGGGCGTCGAGCGCCGCCTGGTCGTCGTAACGTTCCAGCATGACGTAGACGTTGGCGTCGGCCGTCTTGTGCAGGGCATAGAGCTTGTTGCCGGGCTCGTCGGCACGGACCTTGGCCTGCAAGGCCTTCATGGTCGCTTCGAAGTCGGCGTTGGTGCCGGGCTTGATGGTGAGCTTTGCGATGACTCCGAGCATGTGCGCCCTCTTCCCTACTGTGGCCGCTTTTTCACAAGGTACTTGTGTTCGCCGTCGCATACCAGCGTGCCGGACTGATTGTGAATGGTGAGCTTCATGGTGACGACGCCCGTGGTCCGCCCGGCCTCGAGCTCGCTCACTTCGAGCATGGGATAGAGCGTGTCGCCGCAATAGACCGGCTTCAGGAAGCGCGAGGACTGCTCCAGGAAGCCGATCAGCGAATCGCCGATCACGTGCGGAAAGATGCCCGCTCCCGCCGCGCCCTGGATGGCGACCTGCAGGCCGTGCGCCAGCATGTCGCGATGGCCGCGCGCCCGGCAGTACTCGCGGTCGTAGTGAATCGGGTGATTGTCGCCGCTGGCGAGCTAGAAAGCGGCGAACATCGATTCGGTCTGGGTCCGCGAGTTTATATAGAACTTCTGCCCGACCTCGAGGTCCTCGAACCAGTGCGTCGGTCCGAAACGATGATCCTCGGGCCTGAATGGAGCGGCTTCGGCCACGTCTTCCCTCCTGCTTTGGCCGGCACCTTAGTTCCGGGCAAACAGGTCGGCCAGCTTGTCGAGAGTCGGCTCGAGATGGTCGGGCCTGGCGTCGTCGCGTGGCGGAAGGCCGATGCGATTGTGCCAGTAGACCGGCATGCCGACGCCCTTGGCACCGGGTACGTCCGAGGCTGAGCCGGCGACGAACAGGGTGCGCTCGGGGTTGGTGCCAAGGGCCGCCAGCACGGCTCGGTAGGGTTCGGGCCTGGGCTTGTAGAAGCCCGCGCTCTCGGCCGTGATCACGACCTTGAACGGCACGCCCACGCGATCGGCGGCAAGCCGCCCGAGCCGGACCGAGCAGTTGGTCGCGACGGCCAGCGACACCGGGATCTTCTCCAGCGCCCGGCGAGCCTCGGGCCACGGCTGCAGCTCGCTCCAGCGCCGCTCGAGCTCGCCGCCGAGCGTCTCAGGAAGGCCGACATCACGGGCCGCCTCGCGCACCAGCGTTTCATAAGGTCTGTAAGGGCCGCAGCCGTAGGTGATCTCGAGATAGCGGCGACGCCAGGTCATGCCGGCATCGGCTGAGCCCGCGACGTCGTTCCACAGGCTCCAGGAATCGATCAGCGCCGTCAGCAGATCGAAGATGACGGCGTCGTACTTCACGCCGCCTCCATTCAAGCGGCTCGGGCCTTGCGCCCCATGCCGTCGAACAGGTCGAGCATGCGCTCGCGCCAGGCCCAGATCGGATCGTCGGGCTGCAGGACCTCGAGCGGCGTGGCGACGCGCGCCCACAGGAAGGCGCCGCCCAGCGCGTAGTCGGCATAAGCAGGCTGCTCGCCGTTCAGGAACGGCTGCTCCTTCAGCACGCGCCGCGCCGGCTCGAGCGCGGCGCGGAAGGCGTCGACGCCCTTCTCGCGCGCCTTCGCCTGGAAGCCCGCGAAATCGGTCGTGCCCAGCCGCTTGCCGCGAGATTCCTTGAAGTACGGCTGATCGACCGGACGGACGCGGTCGTAGAGATCTCCGACCAGGATCGGGAACAACGCGACGTGCACGGTGCCATCGACCCAGTGGGCGACGAAGCGCGCATGGTCGAGCGCCGGCCCGAACAGCGGCTTCTCCGGATAGGCGCTGTCGAGATGCCGCGCGATGTCCCAGCTGTCCTTCACCGGCTTGGGCCCATCGTGGATCACGGGCACGGTCATCGACTTGGCGAAGGCGATCTTTTCCTTCTCGGTGAACCCCATCGGCTCGTCGCGCCACGCCAGCCCTTTGTGCTTCAGGGCGAACTTGGCGCGCCAGCAGAACGGGCTCGGCCGCCGGTCCTCCTGAAAGACCAGGTCGTAGAGCGTGATCATGGGCTCACTTGCCTTCGAGCATCTTGATGATACCGGAGAAGTCCTTCGCGCCACCGCCGGCGTTGACGAACATGTTGAAGAGCTGCGCCGCCTCCGCGCCCATCGGCGTGCTGGCGCCCGAGCTCTGCGACGCCTGCTGGGCGAGCTTCAGGTCCTTCAGCATGTTGTCGGCGGTGAAGCCCGCCTGGTAGTCGCGGTTGGCGGGTGACGTCGGCACCGGTCCGGGCAGCGGCAGGTAGTTGTTCACCGCCCAGCAGCTGCCCGACGACGTCGACACGATGTCGAACAGCTTCTGCACGTCCAGTCCCAGGCGCTTGCCCAGCAGGAAGCCCTCGGCCACGCCGATCATGGTGATGCCCAGGATCATGTTGTTGCAGATCTTGGCCGCCTGGCCCGAGCCCGGCGCGCCGGTATGGACGATGTTCTTGCCCATCTTCTCCAGGACCGGCCTCGCCTTGGCGAAGGCGCCATCCGTGCCGCCCACCATGAAGGTGAGCGTTCCGGCCGTGGCGCCGCCGACACCGCCCGAAACGGGAGCGTCGACCATCTCCAGTCCAGCTTTGCTCGCGAGCTCGCCGACGTGGCGTGCACTGTCGACGTCGATGGTCGAGCAGTCGATCAGCAAGGTGCCCTTGGCGACGTTGGGCAACACGTCGTTTTCGTAGACCCCGCGCACGTGTTTGCCGGCCGGCAGCATGGTGACCACGATCTCGGCGCCCTTCACGGCTTCGGCGGCCGACGCCGCCTTCTTCGCACCCTTCTCGACGGCGGTGTCGAGGGCCGACGCCGACAGGTCGAAGGCCGTTACCTGATGCTGGCCCTTGACGAGGTTGGCGGCCATTGGCCCGCCCATGTTGCCCAGTCCGATGAAGGCGATCTTCGCCATGTCATCCTCCCTTTCAATCGAAGAACAGGTCGTTCACGACCGGCTTGAAATGCGCCTCGACCATCTCGCGCGTCACGCCCTCGATGGTCGGCGGGTTCCATTTCGGCTTCTGGTCCTTGTCGATCAAGAGCGCGCGCACGCCCTCGAAGAAATCGTGGTCGGGCCGCATGCAGGCCTGCGACATGCGGTACTCGATGGTCATCGTGTCCTCGAACGAGCGGTTGGCGCAGCGCTTGAGCTGCTCCAGCGTGATCGCCATCGACAGCGGCGACAGCTTCAGCAGCGCGGCAAGCTGCTTCTGCGCCCACTCGCCCGGCTGCTTCTTCAGCTTGGCAACGATCTCGGCGACGGAGTCGGCCGAGAAACAGCGATCGATGTCGGGCATCAGGGCCGGCAGCGTGGGCATGCCGGAATCCGCCGCGAAGCGCGCGATCACGGCGTCGACCTTGCGGTTCGCATCGGGGCCGGAGAGGTCGGCCGCGCCGAGGGCGGCCTGCAGCTCGTTCATCTTCGCACTCGGCACGTGGGCGTCGACGATACCGGCCCACAGCGCATCGGCCGCCTTCAGGCGATGGCTGGTCAGCGCCAGGAAGGTACCGAGCGCACCCTGCAGACGCGTCAGGAAATAGCCGCCGCCGACGTCGGGGAAGAGACCGATGGTGGTCTCCGGCATGGCGAACAGGAACTTCTCGCTCGCCACCGAGTGCGAGCCGTGCGCCGACAGACCGACGCCGCCGCCCATGTCGATGCCGTCGATCAGCGAGATCCACGGCTTGGCGTAACGGTAGATGCGACGATTGACGATGTACTCGTCATAGAAGAAGTCGCGACGCAGCGTGCCTTTGGGGTTGTCCTTCATCTCGCGATAGAGGCCGGTGACGTCACCGCCGGCACAGAAGGCGCGATCGCCGGCGCCGCGCAGGATCACGGCCTTGACCGCGGGATCCTTCTCCCATTGGGGGATGACCTTCTCCATCTCCAGGATCATGCCGTGCGTCAGCGCATTCAGCGCCTTCGGCCGGTTGAGCGTGATGAGGCCCAGGCCGTCTTTGATTTCAAACAGGATTTCAGACTCGGACATCGATACTCCAAAACCTCACCCTGAGGAGGCCCGAAGGGCCGTCTCGAAGGGTGCGAACCAGTACTGTTGCCCACCCTTCGAGACGCGCACTGCGTGCGCTCCTCAGGGTGAGGGCACCTCCTAACCCATCAACAGCCGGCGTGAAATGATCACGCGCATGATCTCGTTGGTGCCTTCCAGGATCTGGTGCACGCGCAGGTCGCGCAGATAGCGCTCGATGGGAAAGTCCTTCAAGTAGCCGTAGCCGCCATGCAGTTGCAGTGCGTCATTGACGACCCGGAAGCCCACGTCGGTGGCGAAGCGCTTGCCCATGGCGGCGGCCTGCGTCGCCTCGGGCGACTTGGCGTCGAGCAGCGAGGCCGCGCGCCAGATCATCAGTCGCGCCGCGTCGAGCTCGGTCGCCATGTCGGCGAGCTTGAACTGCGTCGCCTGGAAGTCGGCGATCGGCTTGCCGAACTGCTTGCGCTCGACGACGTAGCGCGAGGCCGTCTCGAGGCAGGCGCGCGCGCCGCCCAGCGAGCAGGCGCCGATATTGATGCGCCCGCCGTCGAGGCCCGCCATGGCGATCTTGAAGCCGTGCCCCTCGGGACCGAGGCGATTGGCGACCGGCACCTTGCAATTCTCGAAGATCACCGCGGCCGTGGGCTGGCTGTTCCAACCGAGCTTCTGCTCCTGCTTGCCGAACGACAGGCCGGGCGTGCCGGCCTCGACAACGAGCGTCGAGATGCCGCCCGCCCCTTTTCCGCCCGTGCGCAGCATGACGACGTAGACGTCGCTGCGCCCGCCGCCCGAGATGAAGGCTTTGGTGCCATTCACGATGTAGTGGTCGCCCGACAGCTCGGCCCGCGTCGCGAGCCCTGCGGCGTCCGAGCCGGCGCCAGGCTCGGTCAGGCAGTAGCTGGCGAAATGCTCCATCGAGCAGAGCTTCGGCAAGAAACGCCGGCGCTGCTCGTCGTCGCCAAAGCCGTCGATCATCCAGGCGGCCATGTTATGGATCGAGATGTAGGCCGCCGTGCTGGGGCAGGCGGCGGCCAGTTCCTCCATGATCAAGGCCGCATCGAGCCGCGACAGCCCGCTGCCGCCGACATCGTCGCGCACATAGATGCCGCCGAAGCCCAGCGCCGCGGCCTCGCGCAGCGCCGCCTCGGGAAAGATTTTCTCGGCGTCCCAGCGCGCCGCCTCGGGCAGCATGCGGTCGGTCGCGAATTGCCGGGCCGTGTCGCGGAAGGCCCGCTGGTCTTCGGAAAGGGTGAAATCCATGCGCGGCGGATCATATCGGGGGGTCCTAGCCAGTCAACGAAAGCGCTATCATGGCGCATGGCCTGGCGGGACATGACCCAGCAGGAACAGACGACGCGGCCCGAGGCGCGGCTGGGCGGCGCATTGCTCTGGCTCGTGCTCGCGGCCGCCGTGGTCTGCCTGGTGGCCGTCGGCGGCGCGTTTCTGGCCTTCGACCAGCTCGAGCCGATCGGCATCCGCTACATGATCGCCGTCGGCTTCGCCGGCGCCTGGTCCGCCATCTTCGTGGTCATGACCCTGCTGCGCCTGCCGGCGACGCCGCTGGTCGCCAGCGCGGGTTTCCTTGCCTGGATCGCGTGGCGCTTCGCCGTGGCGCTGTGGAGCCAGGCCGGCTGGCCGCTCGCGGTGGACCTTTTGGCCGAGGCCGTGCTGGCGGCGGGTTTCTGCGGCTACATGGCCGACGGGGTGCGACCCAATGCCTATTATCGCCGTCGCCTTCCGGCGGCCTGAGCCGCTATAAACGGGCGCCATGGGGAAACGTTTTACGACCTTGGGCCGCTATCCGACGACGCGGCTGCGCCGTAACCGCCGCGAGGAGTGGTCGCGCCGGCTGGTGGCCGAGACCAGGCTCTCGGTCGACGACCTGATCTGGCCGGTGTTCGTGCAGGAAGGCACCAGTGCCCGCACGCCCGTCGAATCGATGCCGGGAGTCGATCGCCTGACGGTCGACCTCTTCGTCGAGGCCGCCAAGCAGGCGCGCGATCTCGGCATCCCCGCCATCGCGATCTTCCCGGAAACCGACCCGGCCAGGAAGACGCCCGACGCGCGCGAAGCCTACAACCCCGACGGCCTGGTCTGCCGCGCCATCACCGCCGTGAAGAAGCACGTCTCGGGCATCGGCGTCGTCTGCGACGTGGCGCTCGATCCCTTCAACAGCGACGGCCATGACGGCATCGTGCGCGACGGCTACGTGCAGAACGACGAATCGCTGGAGGCCCTGGTCAAGCAGGCGATCGTGCAGACCGAGGCCGGCGCCGACATCCAGGCGCCGTCGGACATGATGGACGGCCGCATCGGCGCCATCCGCAAGGCGCTCGACGCCAAGGGCTACATCCACGCCCAGATCATGAGCTACGCCGCCAAGTTCGCTTCGGCCTTCTACAATCCCTTCCGCGACGCCATCGGCAGCTCGGGCGCTCTCAAGGGTGACAAGAAGACCTACCAGATGGACTACGCCAACTCGGACGAGGCGTTGCGCGAGGTCGGTCTGGACATCGCGGAAGGCGCCGACATGGTGATGGTCAAGCCCGGCCTGCCCTACCTCGACATCGTGCGCCGCGTGAAGGACGCCTTCGGCGTGCCGACCTACGCCTACCAGGTGAGCGGCGAGTACGCGATGCTGAAGGGCGCCGCCGACCGCGGCTGGCTCGACTGGGACAAGGTGCTGATCGAGACCTTGACCGGCTTCAAGCGCGCCGGCTGCGACGGCATTCTGACCTATGGCGCGGTCGATGCGGCGAGGCTGCTGAAAGGCAAATGATAGAGCGTCCCTCGGCGCGGCTGATCCTGCTCGATCCCGACGACCGCCTCTTCCTGTTCAACGTGCACGACCGCGGCGTCTTCGACCCGGCCAACCCGCATTTCGATCCGTTCTGGGTGATGATCGGTGGCTTCGTCGATCCCGGCGAAGAGTTCGCCGACGCCGCCGTGCGCGAGGCGCGCGAGGAGACCGCGATCGTGGTCGACGGGCCCGTGCGCTGGGTGTGGAAGCGCGAGCGGCGGATGAGCTGGCGTGGCAAGGACGTGCTGCACCGCGAGCGCTTCTTCCTCGGCCGCACCGAGCGCACGGAGATCGACACCTCCGGCCTCGACGAGCGCGAACGCAGCTGGACGCTCGGCCATCGCTGGTGGAGCGTCGACGAGATCGCCGTCTCCAGCGAACGCTTCGAGCCGCTCGATCTCGGGATGCAGCTGCAGGCCTTGCTGAAGGACGGCCCCCCGGCCGAGCCGATCACGGTCCGCTGACTCTTGCCGGACCGCGAGCCTCCGGCTCACTCATGAATCATGAGCGAGCCGGAGGCTCGCGGTCCGGAAGACCATGAGCGGGTCTGGAGGCCCGCGGTCCGACAAGACTCAGTCCCGCCGCTCCTTCTCCCTCTTGCGTCTCTCATGTTCGTCGGAGGCGCTGCGATAGGCGCGCCAGGCCAGCACGAGAGCCACCAGCGAGCACGCCACTCCCACGATCATTGCCATCTGGTCAGCCATTTTCAAAAAACCTCGCCACCAGGAGGTCGCTCCACGGCTGACGGTTGCCGATGCCATGGAAGCCGACATGACCACCATGCTCGGTCAGCACCGGCGTAAGCGACGGATTCTGCGCCCAATCATACTCCCGATAGAGCGTTCCCGGTATCCAGGGATCGTCGAACGACGCCAGCACCAAGGTCGGGATGCCGATGCCGCCCATGAACCGCGTCGGCCGGCAGCGCTCGTAGTAGTCCTCGGCGCTGGCGAAGCCGTAGCGCGGCGCGATGAAGAAGTCGTCATAGTCCCAGACGGTGCGCGAGCCCATGATGGCGATGCGCTCGGTGGCCGAGACGACCGCGCCCTCGCCTGTCGCCTCGACCTTCATCTGGTCGAGGATGTAGCGGTGATAGAGGCGATTGCGCGGCCGCATCATGTAGCGGCAGGTGACGGCCAGATCGATCGGCGCCGACACGCTGGCCGCTGCCAAGAGCGGCGCGGCCCGGCCCTCCTCGCCGAGATACTTGAGCAGCATGGCGCCGCCCAGGGAGTAGCCGACCGCGACCACGCCGTCGGCCGTCAGCTCCTCCGGCAGCACCGACAACAGCGCACGAAAATCCTGGCTGCGGCCGGCATAGTAGTGCTGGCCGCAGACGACGCGCGATGGGCCCGCACCGCGCAGGTTGAGGCGCAGCACGCGGCTGCCGCGATCGAGCAGCAGGCGGGCCATGCTGAAGATGTAGCGACTGTCCTCCGATCCGGTCAGGCCGTGGATGAGGATGGCAAGCGGTGCGCCGGCACGCGGCGTTGCCGGCTGATCGAGGCTCGCCAACAGCGTGTCGCCGGTGCCGTCGGGCAGCGGAAACTTCAGCCGCTCGCTGCTGTGCGAGGCAAGGGTGTCGACACCGCGCAGGCGGTTGGCGATGGTCTGCAGGTCGCCGTTCCACCAGGGAAAGCGCGGCTGGAAGGGCGGCAGGTCGGATCGCAGGCTCACGCCTCGAAGTCTATCAGACCCGCTCCAGGAATTTCTCCAGGACCGTGTCGCACCACGGCCGGTCGCTGTCGGCCGAATGGAAGCCGAGATGCCCGCCGCCCTCGGCCATCACCGCCAGCAGCGAGGGATTGTCGGACCATCTGAAGTCGCGATAGTAGCCGGCGGGGATCCACGGATCATCGCTCGCCGCCAGCACCAGGGTGGGTACGCGGATCTCCGGCATGTAGGCCAGCGGCGTGCACAGCGCGTAGTAGTCGTTGGCGCCGCGGAAGCCGTAACGCGGCGAGATGAAGCGATCGTCGTATTCTCGGACGGTCCTGGCCGTCCGCACGGTCTCGCGTTCCTCGTCCGACAGCCGGCCGCCTTCGCCCAGCGTCTCCTTCTTGAGATCGGCCAGGATGTAGTTGTGGTAGAGCCAGTTGCGCGGCCGCAGCATGTGCTCGCAGGTCTGCGCCAGGTCGAGCGGCGCGCAGATCGTGGCGGCCGCCCGCAGCGGCGAGAACGCGCCCTCCTCGCCGAGATACTTCAGCATCATCGCGCCGCCCATCGAATAGCCGACCGCGACCACGCCGTTATCGGTGAGCTCGTCGGGCAGTTGCGACAGGACGCGGCGGAAATCGGCGGTGCGTCCGATGTGATAGTGCTCGCGGCAATACGGGCGCGAGGCGCCGCAGCCGCGCAGGTTCAGGCGCAGCACGCGATAGCCGAGATCGAGCAGATGGTGCGCCGCATTGAGGATATGGGAGCTGTTCTCGCAGCCGGTGAAGCCGTGCACCAGGATGACCAAGGGACGCCCTTCCCTCGGTATCGCGGGCCGGTCGAGCATGCCCACCAGGATATCGCCGCTGCGGTCCGCCATACAGAAGCACACGCGCTCGCTGGCATGGGGCGACATATCGGACTGATAGGTGCCGAGCAGCACCGCGATCGTCTGCAGGTCGGCGCTCCACCACGGAAAGCGTGGTCTGAATGGCGGCAGGTCGAGGGAATCGATGGACGGGGGCACGTCGAATCCGTATTCACAGTTTCTTGCCATGAAAACGCGCGCCACTTCCCGAAGTTCCGCCGCCGCGGTCGGCATCGCCTGTGCCATCGGCGCCGCGGCGATCTTCAGCACGGCAGGCGTGATCGTGCGCCACATCCATTTGCCGGCATGGGATGTGTCGTTCTGGCGGTCGGCCCTGCTCGTTGCCTCAATGCTGCCACTGCTTTTGCTGCAGCGCCGCGGCGTGTTGATCGATGTCCGCAACGCCGGGCTCGCGTTGCTCGCGAGCGCGGTGCTGCTTGCCGGAAGTTTCGTCAGCTTCATCCTCGCGCTCGGCCTGGCGCCCGTCGCCAACGTGCTGCTCATGTTCGGCGCCACGCCGTTCATCACCGCGCTGCTGGCGCGCTTCTTCCTCGGCGAGCCGATCCATGGTCACACGATCCTCACCATGGCCGCTGCGGTGGTCGGCCTCGCCATCAGCGTCGCCGGGTCGGTACAGGCCGGCGCGCTCGCCGGCATGGCGGTGGCGTTCATCGTCGTGATCTGCATGAGCGGCAACTATGTCGTGGTGCGCCATCGCCGCGATGTCGGCATGGCGCCGGCGATCTGGCTGGCCGGCGTGATCTCGGGCCTGGTCGCCCTGCCGTTCGCCGAGCCGACCAATGTCACCTGGCAGCAGCTGCCGTGGCTGCTGGCGCTCAGCCCAGGCCAGCTCGCCGGCGGCCTGCTGCTCTACATGGCCAGCCTGAAGCGCATCCCGGCCGGACAGGCTGCCCTGCTCGGCCTGCTCGAGCTGGTGCTGGGCCCGGTCTGGGTGTGGCTGTTCGATGGCGAGAAGCCGGACGACCTGACGCTGCTCGGCGGCGTCATCGTGGTCGGCGCCGCCGCGGCGAACGTCTGGCTCGATTCGCGCCGGGCGACACGATAAGTCTCATTGGACCACGGGTCTCCAGGCCGCTCATGCTCTTTCGGACCGCGAGCTTCCAGCTCGCTCAGATTCATGAGCGCGCAGGATGCGCGCGGTCCGGAAGACGAAGATCATGAGCGGGCCTGGAGCCCCGCGGCCGCCCGCGCCCTGCGAGACGGCGTCCGGTGCGGTGAAATGGCCGGCTGGATTCGGGACGGGGCACTGGCTAAAAAATCATCATGACCCAAGCTCATAAGGGCCCGTTGTCGGGCGTCGTCGTCATCGATCTGTCGCGCATCCTGGCCGGCCCCTACTGCACCCTGCTGATGGCCGAGATGGGCGCGCGCGTGATCAAGGTCGAGCCGCCCAAGGGCGGCGACGATGCGCGGGCCTACGGCCCGTTCGTCAACGGCAAGTCGACCTACTTCGCCTCGGTCAACCGCGGCAAGGAGAGCATCGCGCTCGACCTCAAGGCCGAGGCCGACCGCAAGATCTTCGAGAAGCTTCTCGAAAAGGCCGACGTGATCGTCGAGAACTTCCGTCCCGGCACGATGGAGAAGCTGGGCTACGGCTGGGACACGCTGCACAAGAAGTATCCCAAGCTGATCTACGCCTCGGCCTCGGGCTTCGGCCACACCGGCCCCAACTCCAAG
>JACPOB010000110.1 GCA_016185145.1 Rhodospirillales bacterium
GATCGTCTCCACTACCAACATCCCCCACCACCCGCTCTTACGCAAAGCGGGCAGCCTGCTACGCCAACTCCTCAAGGGGGGGTCAATTTTGGACGCCGATCCCCCACCTCAGGGGGTCAATTTTCCACGCTGAATCACAAAGGCGTTCTAGTTGCTAGCACTGCCTGCACGTCAGTCGAGCAAAGCTAGCGGTGGTATGATGGTGGCAGTGGTCCCCAGATATGGCCCCTTCTGGAGCCTCAAAAGTCGCAACAAAAGAACCCGACATCGCCGGCGGATCGCTGCGCCTCTGACATTAACTAACTATAGTTATTGACAAGCACGATGGTTTTCATTACCGTGCGAGCGTCTGTCGCTCTATGCATCGTTCATCCGACCCTAGGCCAGACCGCTCCCGCCCTGGAGCCGGTCATTCCGTCCGGCTGCGTCCCGCCGGACGGGATGGGCTCCGGGGCCGACGCGGCCGCGGAGGATCTGGCAGCCGAGAGGCGGCTGCGCGCGGCGATCGTGTCCGAAAACCGCCAGACCTGACGCCGTCGCATCCCCATTGTCCGCTTCCGACAAAGGAGCATCGACATGGCAACCCTGCGACGAGAGATTCCCGTGGCCGCCGGCGCCGCGCCAGTCTGGCAAAAGCTGCGCGACTTCGGCGCGGTGCACACCGAGGTGGCGCCGGGATTCCTGACCGACCTCAAGATGGACAAGGGCGACCGCGTCCTGACCTTCTTCAACGGCATGGTGGCGCGCGAGCGGCTGGTCACGTCGGACGACGAGACCTGTCGTCTTGTCTATTCGGTCGTCGAAGGCCAGGCGAGCCACTACAACGCCGCCGTCCAGGTCTTCCCCGAAGGCGACGGCAGCCGCGTGGTCTGGACGATCGACCTCCTGCCCAACGAACTCGCGCCGGCGATCGGCGGCATGATGGACGAGGCGGCGAAGGTGATGAGGAAGGCGTTGGCGGAATAGCCTTCACGATCACCTCCTCCGTCTTACGGGGGAGGCCGGGAGGGGGAAGGCCTCAGCAGTGGCGTCGTAAATTTCAGATCTGAAATCTTCGAGACCGCCTGTGATACTCGCCCCCTCCCTACCCTCCCCCGTATGACGGGGGAGGAAAAGATGGCGCCATACCCTCGGGCTCAGGCCGCGTCCTGCTTGGGCAGCACGTCCTCATACTTCTTGAAGCCCGGCAGCTTCTCCATGCGCTCCATCCATGCCTTCACGTTGGCATGGGGCGCAACATCGATGCCGGCTTCGCTGGCATAGGCCACGTCGCCGTAGACCGCGACGTCGGCCACGGTCGGCTCGTTGCCGACCAGGAAGGCGGACTTGGCGAGCGAGGCGTCCAGCACCTTCAGCGCATCGCCGGCGAGGCCGCTGTAGAGCTGGTAGAGGTTGTCGTCGAGCTTCATGAAGCCGCGCTTCATGGCGCGCGGGCGATAGACGTTGGGGGCGAGCCTGTCGAACTCCCAGAACAGCCACTCGCGCACCCGCGCCTTCTCCTCGGGCGTCTTGCCGCCCATCTTGCCGAACTTGTCGGCGAGATAGAGCAGGATCGAGCCCGACTGGCAGAGCTTCAGGTCGCCGTCGACCAGTGCCGGCACTTGGCCGAAGCGGTTGATGGCGAGGTACTCCGGCTGCTTGTGCGCGCCGGCCCGCAGGTCGACATGCTTGTAGGCGAAGGGCTCGCCCATCAGCGACAGCGCCAGGCCCGCCTTGTAGGTCGGGCCGCTCAGCCAGATGCCGTACAGCGTCAGTTTTGACATGGTCTCTCCCAATTGATCGAGGATCACAGCATCGCACTTGAGTGCGCCCCGGTTAAGCCTGTATGAGCGGGCATGAAGATTTCGGCGCGCGACATCGATCACCTTTCCTTGACCCTGACCGATCCGGAGGCTGCCGCGACCCGGCTGCAGCAGCTCGGCTTCAACCTGACGCCGGAGGGCGTCGAACCGCGCTGCATCTGCTTCCAGCCCGACCAGGACGACGTGCCCAACTACATCGAGCTGCTGCAGGGCGAGCCGCCCGTCACGGCCGTGGCGGCGAACGTGGCCGAGCTCGAGGGCGAGGAGCGCACGCATTCCTGGGAGACCGAGGACGGCTATGAGGTCGATGCCGGCGTCGTCGTCGGCGAAAGCGACGGGCCCCTGCCCTGGTTCCCGGTGCGCCATGAGACGCCCGATGCCTTCATGGAGCCGGAATGGATCGTTCATCCCAACGGCGCGCTGGCGATGATGGCGGTGCATGCCGTCGTCGAGAATCCCAAGGAGATTGCCAAGGCGCTGAAAGAGAAGTGGAGCGCCAAGGTCGAGGAGATCCTGGACGGCTGCATGGTAGTGAAGACCGGCGCCGTCGAATTGCTGATCTGGTCGGCGGCGGCCTACCAGGCCGAATACAAGGCAATCGAGGTGATGGCGCCGCAGGAGTTGCCGGCGATCGTCGGCGTCACCGTCGCCGTCGAGCGCGCGCGGCCTCTGCAGGCCCTGCTGCGCGCCAACAACGTGCCCTTCGGTCTCGCCGAAGGCGACCGCGTGCTGACGGCGCCCGAGCAGTCGGGCGGCCTGATGTTCGAGTTCCTGCCGCAGAACTGACGGGAGCGCGGACCTCCGGTCCGCTCATCATCTTCCGGACCGCGAGCCTCCGGCTCGCTCAACTGATTCATGAGCGCGCAAGGAGGTCGCGTCTGACGCGACCCAGCGCGCGGTCCGGAAGACGAAGATCATGAGGCCGCGCCCCCGGGTCAAGCTCCCGAGAACGGAGATCGGCCGAACTGCAGGGGCATCAAGGACGGGCTGTCGCCATCCCCTTCGCGCCACCGGCCCGGCGTCAGGCCGGTAACGCGCTTGAAGGCCCGGTTGAAGGCCGCCTCCGATTCGTAGCCGCTGTCGACCGCGATGCGGGCAATGGCGTCGCGGCCGTTGCGCAGGCGGTCGGCGGCAAGCTGGATACGCCAGCTCGTCAGGTACTCGATCGGCGGCTTGCCCAGCACGGCGTTGAAGCGCTCGCCCAGCACCGTGCGTGACGCGCCCGCTTCGCGCGCCAGATCGTCGGTCGTCCAGCGGCGCGCCGGATCGGCCTGCAAGAGCTGCAGGGCGCGGCCGACCAATGGATCGTTGAGCGCGGCCAGCAGACCCTTGGTGCCCTGCGGCAGGCGACCGGCATGGCGGCGCAGCAACTCGACGAACAGCAGCTCCATCATGCGGCCCAGGATCACCTCGGCGCCCGGCGTCAGGGTATCGACCCGCGCCACCAGGTCGTCGATCGTGCGCGCGATGCCCGAGCCCACGGCCTCGTCGTCGGCGCGATCGACCAGCAGCTCGGGCAGCGACCGGAACATCGGGGCGAACATCATCTCCGCCGATTCGAGGAAGCCGCAGACGAAGCGCGTCGCCGTCCCGCCTCCGCCGTGGCTGAACGACCAGACGCCCTCCTTGGAGTCGAGATTGACGATGCTGGAGGCCGGCACGAACTCGGCCTCGCCGCGCCACAGCTTGTGCTCGGCGGCGAACGGCAGCAGCACGAGGTCGCCGGGCCTGAGCTCGCGGCGCGCGCCGCTCGCCGTTTCCATCATGCAACCTCCGCTAGCAACGTAGTGGAAGATGCTGACGTGGCGCAGATGCGCCATGGGGATCGCGGGGTCGTAGCGCTGCGGCGACAAAATCCCGAACGGTTCCGTGAAATTCGCCTTCAGGAAGATGGCGCCAGTCAGGCGCACGGCCCTCAGCATGTCCGCCAGGACGTCGGCGCCGGGCGGTCTATCGGCAAAGGACGGCGGTGTTTCGGTCATTGTGACGCACTCTCTATCCGACGATATGTACGCCGCCAAGCAATGAAGGAGGCATTTTTGTCCGTTCAGCCCCTGATCAAGCCCTCAACCCCCGATTGGTCATCCGACCTCGCCAAGCTCGGCCCCCAGATTGCCGAGGAAGGTCGCATTTGCGATGTCGAAAACCGTTACGTAGGCGTCAATATCGCCACCTTGCGCGAGCATGGCTTCCTCGGCCTTGCCGTTCCTGCCGAGCTCGGCGGCGGCGGCCTGTCCCGCATCGAACTGGCCAACATGTTGCGCGAACTGGCCCATTATTGCAGCGCCACCGCGCTCGTCTTGGCCATGCACACCCACACGGTGGCGGCCGCCGCCTGGCGTTGGCGCTTCCAGAAGGCCCCGACCGACGGCCTGCTGAAGCGGGTCGCCGCCGAGCGCCTGCAGCTCCTGAGCTCGGGCGGCTCCGACTGGCTGCCCGGCTCCGGCACCGCCGAGAAGGTCGAAGGCGGCTACAAGATCAACGCGATGAAGATCTTCGCCAGCGGTGCGCCGTCGGCCAACATCTTCATGAGCGGCGCGGTCGAGCAGACGGCGGAAGGTCCGACGGCGCTGCAGTTCGGTGTGCCGATGAATTCATCCGGCGTATCGATCGTCGAGACCTGGGACACGCTCGGCATGCGCGGTACCGCCTCGCACAACGTCAAGCTCGAGAACGTGTTCGTGGCCGATGCCGCGATCGCCGCCCGCCGGCCGGCCGGCGTCTGGCATCCGTCGTTCCACCTGATCTCGATGATCGCCTTCCCCCTGATCTACGCCGTCTATACCGGCGTCGCCGAAGCGGCGCGCGACATCGCCGTGGCGGCGGCGGCAAAGCGCGCGCAGCCGGAGACGATCGACGCGGTCGGCCAACTCGACACCGAGCTTGCCGCCACGCAGATCGCCCATCGCAGCATGGTCGAGACCATGGAGCAGGCGCAGCCCGGCCCCGAGACCACCAACAGGGTGTTCCAGCATCGTGCGCTGGTCGCGCGCGGCGCGGTCAAGACGGTCGAGCTGGCCCTGGTCGCCGCGGGCGGCGCCGGCTTCTTCAAGAGCATGCGTCTCGAGCGCGCGTTCCGCGACGTCCAGGGCGCGCGCTACCATCCGCTGACGGATGGCCAGCAGCAGAAGCTCGCCGGCCGCATGGCGCTCGGCCTGCCGATCGACGGGTGATCTTGCGGGAGCGCGGACCTCTGGTCCGCGCTCCCGATGAGACCTGCCCTAGAACGCCGGCACCGGCGCCTGGGGCACATCCTTCCAGAAATCCGGATCGTGGCCGAAGAACAGCCTCGCTCCGCCCTTCTCCAGCGCCTCGAGCCGATCGAGCGACGCCAGCATCTGTTCGCGGTCATAGACGAAGCGCGGCAGGCGGCGCTCGCGCAGCGTACGACAGAAGTAGCAGGCGTCGCCCGTGACCACGACTTCGCCTTTCTCGGTACGCACTTTCAGCGACTGGTGGCCGGGCGTGTGGCCGTAGGTCGGGATGCACACGACGCTGCCGTCGCCGAACAGATCGTGCTCGCCGTCGACCTGCTTCACCGGATGACCGTGATCGAAGTCGGCGCGGAAGAAGCCGACGTTCGCCGCCGTCTCGGGATCCTGCGCGGCCTGCCATTCGCGCTTCTGCACCACCATGGTGGCGTTGGGCACCAGTTCATTGCCGCCGGCATGGTCGAAGTGAAGATGTGAATTGATGATGTAGTCGATCTTGCCGGGATCGCAGTCGATCGATTCCAGACGAGACTTTATATCGTCGTCGGCACCGTATTGCTCGAAGCCGAAGATGCGGGCCACGCGCTCGCCCATCCGCCCCGCTGCGTCGGTGCGGCACTGCGGATGCATGCCGGTGTCGAGCAGCGCACGCCCCTTGGGATGCTCGATGAGATAGGACGGGATTGGCAATGCCACCTGGCCGTCCTCGCCTTCGATCATGTCCTTCAGGCGGCCGACCAGGCGGCCACAGGTCATGGCGTACAGCTTCGCCGTCATCGGTTCCTCTCTTCCACATGAAAAGGCTAGCACATATGCTCCGCGCCCATGCACGTCCCGACTGCCTTCTTTGTCGCCCTGCTCTGCAGTGCGACCCTGGCGCACGCTCAATCCGCCGATCCGCCGGCGCCGCGCGTCACGCTCGACATCGCCCTGCCGCCCCCGCCCGCTCATCGGTTGTCGGGCCTCGGCCCTCCCGGCCGGCTCGTCGTCGGCGCCGACGGCACGATCTTTGTCGTGACCTCGAGCTTCCAGCCATCGCCCGACGGCATCCTGCCGGCGAAGAGCGCGCACATCGAGCTGCTGGCCTACACGCGCGACGGCACGCAGAAGTACCGCACCGATCTGCCCGTGCAGGCGGGCGTCGGGCCGAATGGTTTCAATGCCGAATCGCTGGGGGTCGTCGCCTTCCCGTCCGGCGACACGGCGGTCTTTCTGTCGAGCTCGAACACGCGCACGGCCCTGCCGCAGGACGAGCGGTCGGCGACCACGCTCTTCAGGATCGACGCGAACGGCAAAGTGCAGAGCGCCGCCTCGGTGCTGCCGGCCGCCGATGTCGCCGGCGCCTTCTATCGCACGAGATTCTACCTGCCGACGGCGGACAACGGTCTTCTGGTTGGCGGCGGATACGGGCCCGATCCCTTCAACTGGTGGATCGGCAAGTTCGACGCGGTGGGACAACGCACGTGGCAGGCCGGCCCCGGGCCGGCCTATCCGGAAGACGTCTACGGCCTCGCCCTCAAGCCCGACGGCAGCGTGTCGGCGATCATCCAGGAAGTCGGCCAGATGTCGGGCCTGAGCCGATGGATCGTCGCGCGCTTTGGCGCCGACGGCACGCCGAAGGGCCGCGCTTCCTTCAATACCCTCGGCACGTCGTTCGTCCTGCTTCCCGGCTTCTGGGTCTCGGCGGTCGACGCTTTCCAGGCGCCGAACGCGCCGGCCCTGGTGCGCCTCGACGAGCAGGGCAAGGTTCTGGCCAGCGCGCCGTGGCCCTTCGACCAGACGCGCCGGCTGATCGCCGACGGCGATGGCGTCGCCGCCGTCGTCTGTGCCGCGGCCGGCCCGCTCTGCTTCGTCGTGCGCGCCGGTGTCGACGGCAGCATCCGCTGGCAAAGCCCGCCCGGCAGCTTCACCGACATCGCCCGCACACCGGACGGCCAGATCGTCGCTGTCTCGTGGTCGGCCGACATGCTGTCGGCCAGTCTGGTACGCTACGCCGATCGGTAGCCCGCTCCACGATGCGGCAACCGGGCCGGGCCCGGCGCGTTTGGCTCGAATGGCAGCGCCATCCGCCATGAATGCCGCCATCGAAGACTATGGCCTGATCGGCGATTGCCAGACGGCGGCCCTGGTCGGGCGCAACGGCTCGATCGATTGGCTGTGCTGGCCCCGTTTCGATTCGGACGCCTGCTTCGCGGCCATCCTCGGCAGGCCCTCCAATGGACGCTGGCTGATCACGCCGCTGGACGACGTGACCGAGACGTCGCGTTGCTATCGGCGCGATACGCTGGTCCTCGAGACCAGCTTCCGCACTGCCGGCGGAAAGGTCACCCTGATCGACTTCATGCAGCCGCGCGGCCGGACATCCGACCTGATCCGCCTCGTGCGCGGCGACGAAGGTGACGTGCGGATATGCATGGAACTCGTGCTGCGCTTCGGCTACGGCGCCACCATTCCCTGGGTGAGCCGGCTGGAGGACGGCACGCTGCGGGCCGTGGCCGGCCCCGATATGGTCGTCCTGCGCACGCCGGCGACGCTGTGGGGCGAGAACTTCAAGACCGCCGCCATGTTCACGGTGAGCAAGGGCAAGACCGTGCCGTTCGTGCTGAGCTACGGACCGTCCCATCTGCCGGAGCCCAAGCCAGTCGATCCTCATGCGGCGCTCGACGAGTGCATCGCGTTCTGGTGCGACTGGACGGCCGATATCAGCGCGGGCGGCCCCTACGCCGAGGCGATCGAACGGTCGCTGATCACGCTCAAGGCCCTGACCTATGCACCGAGCGGAGGCATCATCGCCGCCCCCACCGCATCGTTGCCCGAGAAGGCGGGCGGCGAGCGCAACTGGGACTATCGCTATTGCTGGATCCGCGATTCGACGTTGACGCTGCTCGCGTTGATGAACGCCGGCGTCCACGACGAGGCGACGGCATGGCGCGACTGGCTGCAGCGCGCCGTTGCCGGCTATCCCCCCGACATGCAGATCATGTACGGGCTGATGGGCGAACGGCGGCTGACCGAATGGCATGCGGACTGGCTCACCGGCTACCTCGATTCCCGGCCAGTGCGCATCGGCAATGCGGCGCACCGCCAGTTCCAGCTCGACGTCTACGGCGAGCTGATGGACACGTTCGAACAGGCGCGCAAAGGCGGTCTCGCAGCCAACGAGAGCGGTTGGGCGCTACAGCTCGAGCTGGTCGCCCATGTCGGGCAAACCTGGCGGGAGCCCGACTTCGGCATCTGGGAAACCCGGGGCCCGCCACGCCATTTCACCTATTCCAAGGTGATGGCGTGGGTCGCTTTCGACCGCGCCATCAAGGCGGTCGAGCGTCACGGCCTGACCGGCCCGGTCGAGCAATGGCGCGCCACCCGCGAAGAGATCCATCGCGACGTCTGCACTCTCGGCTTCGACGCGGCGCGCAACACGTTCAGGGCGGCCTACGGCGACACGCTGCTCGACGCCAGCCTGCTGCTGCTGGCGCAGGTCGGCTTCATCGATTGCCGCGACCCGCGCTATCTCGGCACGCTCGCTGCCGTCGAACGCGACCTGGTGATCGACGGTTTCGTGCAGCGCTACAACACCGAACGATCCGACGACGGCCTGCACCCCGGCGAAGGCGCCTTCCTCGCCTGCAGCTTCTGGCTGGCCGATGCCTACGTTTCCGTCGGCCGACGCGCCGATGCGGAAAAGCTGTTCCAGCGGTTGCTATCGATCCGCAACGACCTCGGCCTGCTGGCCGAGGAATACGACACGGAGGCCGGCCGCCAGATCGGCAACTTCCCGCAGGCCTTCTCCCACGTCGGGTTGATCAACACCGCCTTCAACCTGACGCGCGCCGCGCGGCCCGCCGAACAGCGCGCCGAGGTCAATGGATCGAACACCCGCCCGTCGAAGCCACCGGCACCGCCCAGGCAGCCCGGCGGGACCAGCGTCAGGCGTCGAGAGCCTTCTTCAGGAGTTCGTTGACGACCTTGGGGTTGGCCTTGCCGCCGGTCGACTTCATCACCTGGCCGACGAACCAGCCGAACAGCGTGGGCTTCGCCTTGTAGGCGGCGACCTGGCCCGGATTGGCGTCGATCACCGCCTTGATGGCGGCCTCGATGGCGCCGGTGTCCGTCACCTGCTTCAGCCCGCGCTCCTCGACCAGAGCGGCCGGGTCCTTGCCCGTCTCCTCCATGGCGACGAACAGGTCCTTGGCGATGCGGCCCGAGATCGTGCCGTCGGCGATCAGGTCGAGCAGCTTGCCGAGATTGGCGGCGCTCACGGGCGATTCGGTGATCGCGACGCCGCGCCGGTTCAGCATGCCGAACAGATCGCCGGTCACCCAGTTCACCGCCTGCTTGGCATCGCGGCCCTTGGCGACGGTCTCGAAATATTCGGCCGTCTCCTTCTCGGCGATCAGGACGCCGGCATCATAGAGCGACAGGCCGTAATCCTTCATGTAGCGGTTCTTCCGCGTATCCGGCAGCTCGGGCAGCGTCGCCCTGATCTTCTCGACGTAGTCCTTGGTCAAGACCAGCGGCAGTAGGTCGGGATCGGGGAAGTAGCGGTAGTCGTGCGCGTCTTCCTTGGAGCGCTGCGGGCGCGTCTCGCCCTTGTTGGGATCGAACCCCCGCGTCTCCTGCACCACGGTGCCACCGCCCTCGATCAGCTCGACCTGGCGGCGCGCTTCGTACTCGATCGCCTGTTTCACGAAACGGATCGAGTTCACGTTCTTGATCTCGCAGCGCGTGCCGAGCGGCCCGTTCGGCTTGCGCACCGACACGTTGACGTCGCAGCGCATGGAGCCTTCGTCCATGTTGCCGTCGCAGGTGCCGAGGTAGCGTACGATAGAGCGCAGCTTGGCGAGGTAGGCCGCGGCCTCGTCGGCCGAGCGCATGTCGGGCTTGCTCACGATCTCCATCAGCGCCACGCCCGACCGGTTCAGGTCGATATAGCTCTGGCTGGGGTGCTGGTCGTGCAGGTTCTTTGCGGCGTCCTGTTCGAGATGCAGCCGCTCGATGCCGATCTTGCGCGACTTGCCGTCGGGCAGGTCGATCTCGATCTCGCCCTCGCCGACGATCGGGTCCTTGTACTGGGAGATCTGGTAGCCCGCAGGCAGGTCGGCATAGAAGTAGTTCTTGCGGTCGAACACCGAGCGCAGGTTGATCCTGGCGTTCAGCCCCAGCCCGGTGCGCACCGCCTGCTCGACGCAGCGCTTGTTGATCACCGGCAGCATGCCGGGCATGGCGGCGTCGACCAGCGACACCTGGGTGTTGGGATCGGCGCCGAACGTCGTCGGCGCGCCGGAGAACAGCTTGGCCTCGGAGATCACCTGGGCGTGGACTTCCAGCCCCAGGACAATTTCCCAATCGCCGGTTTCGCCTTTGATCATGGACATGATGCGAGGGTACTTAGGCGATCACCGGGGCGGCGTCCAGAGCGCCAGGAAGCGCTGCACGACGGCGGCAGAATTGTCCGAGGCGAGCTGGAAGAACGTGCGGATCTCGTTGGCGCCCTGGTCGCCGCCGGCGAGGTCCGAGAGGCTGCGGAAGGCGATGAACGGCACGCCGTTGGCATGGGCGACCATGGCCACCGCCGCGCTCTCCATGTCCAGCACCCGGGCGTCGAAGGTCTTGAAGACGTACTGGCGGAAGGCGGCGTTGTCGACAAAGGCCGCCCCCGACACGCCGTTGCCGCCGACGACCAGGCGCGGCGTTCCGGACAGGCAGGCCTGCCCGGCGGTGCAGCGCTTGAGGTCGATGGCGCCGATCTTGGCGGCGGCAGCCAGCATGCCGGCATCGACCTCGAACCAGAACCGCTTCTCCAGCGGCCCCTTGGCACTGCGCACCCCGACCTCGGCCGGGAAGATCATGCCGTAGTTGGGAAAAGGCGTTTTCGCCCAGGCCGGCGGCTGGTACTTGCCGTCGACTTCGCGCGCGAACACGGCCTCAAGATACTGACCCCATCGTTCCGCCACCGTGACATCGCCGACATGCAGGCTCGGGTCGACGCCGCCTGCGATGCCGGTCACCACGATGCTGGTGATATCGAAGCGATCGAGGGCGAGCTGCATGGTCATGGCGGCGTTCACCATGCTGATGCCGCTCAGGAACAGCACCACCTGCCGGCCCGACAGGGTCCCGGTGACGAACTCCACGCCATTGGCCGAGTGGCTCTTGGCGTCGCTGAGGCCGGCCTGCAGGACCTTCCATTCGGGCTCGAAGGCGGAGACCACGGCGATGCGCGGCACGCCGTCCAATCGATCGGCGGCCCGCAGCGGAAGCGCCAGGAAAGTAAAAAGGAGGCACAGGATGAGACTGATGAACCGCATGACTTCGGATCGTCCTTGACGGCACGAGGGGATTGGTCGGATAGCCCAATACGAAAAATAACGCAGGGAGGAGCAGTTGTCCGTTCTTCATCGTCGCTCGGTACTCATCGGTGGGGCTGCCGCGGCCGCACCTGCGATCGTCAAGGCCCAGAACCTCGCCCAAGCCGGTGACTGGCCCAAGGGACCGATCAAGATCGTCGTCCCCTTCCCGCCCGGCGGCTCGACCGATCCGGTGGCGCGCATCATCCAGGCCAAGCTCGTCGACCAGACCGGCTGGCAGGTCATCGTCGACAACAAGCCGGGCGGCGCCAGCGTCGTCGGCGCCGCGATCGCCGCCAAGTCGCCGCCCGACGGCCAGACCTGGATGGTGACCTTCGACAGCCACATCCTCAATCCGGCGTTCGCTCCGTCGATCCCCTACAAGGATTCCGAGCTGATGAACGTCATGCTGATCGGCCGCACGCCGCAGACGATCGCGGCGCATCCCGACCGGCCCTACAAGACCTTTGCCGAAGTGGCGGCCGACGCCAAGGCGCGGCCCGAAAAGGTGAGCTTCGGCGTGCTGGGCGGCAGCCAGGCGCTGGTGCTGACGACGCTGATCAACAAGGAGAACGGGCTCAAGATCAACCTGATCCCCTACAAGGGCGGCGGACCGCTGGTGCAGGACCTGCTGGGCGGCGTCACCGACATCGGCATCTCGAGCCTGGCCTCCTTCAGCCCACACATCCGCACCAACAAGATCCGGCCGATCGCCGTCACCGGCGAGGCGCGCACGCCCGCGCTGCCCGATACGCCGACGCTCGCCGAGCAAGGCATCAAGGCCTTCCCGTCCTATTCGTGGTGGGGCGTCTATGCGCCGGCCGGCGTGCCGCGTCCGATCGTCGAGCGCATGCATGCCGAGATCACCAAGGCTGTGCGCACACCCGACGTGACGCAGAAGTTCATCGATCAGTTCAACATGGAGATCCTGACCAGCTCGCCCGAGGATTTCGCCGCCTATCAGAAGAGCGAACAGGAGCGCTGGTTCAAGGTGATCAGGGAGAACGACATCCGAGGCGATTAGTGGCCAAGGTCCTGAGCGTCCACGAATACGAGCTGAGGCCGGGCGTCGAGCCCGCCGATTTCGAGCGCGCCCTCGGTGAGGCCGAGCGGCGCGGCCTCTTCGACCTGCCCGGCCTCTGCGGGCACCATTTCCTGCGCGGCCTGAAAGGCGCCCGGCGCAGCGCCTATGCCGCGGTCTGGATCTTCGAAAGCCGTGAGGCGTGGGAAAGGCTGTGGGGCCCGCCGGATGCGCCGCTTCCGCCGTCGCAGTATCCGCCGAAATGGCAGGCCTGGGAGAGAGAGATCCTGGCGCCGCTGCTGTCACAGGATCCCGACACGATCCGGTTCACGAGCTATGACGAGATCGGAGGGTGCTGAGCTTGGTTCGATCCGGTCAAAAATGCTACGTCGGCATCATGCGTTCACTGATCCTTGCCTTGATCCTGGCGACGGCCGCTGCCATGCCGGCACACGCTTGGTGGCAGTATGCCGAATGGGGCTTCACACCTTCCCAGATCGCCTCGGCAAGCTCGGGACAGGCCGTGCCGTGTCGCGCCGATGCACCGGTATGCACGCCGCCGCCGGGCGGCCTGCAGCCGTCCCTCTTTGTCGAGCGTCTGACGATGGTCGGCATGCCGGCGTCGGCGTCGTTCGCGTTCGATGGCAGCGGCAAGCTCGCCCAGACGGTCGTCCTTTTTCCTGACTCGGAGCCCGCGCTCCTGGTGGGCCTGCTGCAGGGCGTCCACGGCAAACCAACGGACGAAGTCCAACGCGTATGGCGGGACGAGCGCCGCGGCACGATCATCACCGCGGTTCCCGCCGGTCGCGGCACGATGCTGGTCTATCGGCCGACTGAACGTTAGAGCGGAATGGCCGTGCTTTAGTCAGCCCCAGCTCAGGATGATGCCGACGTCGCCCGGCATGCCGCCGGGATAATTGATGGTCTCATAGCGAATGTGATAGCCGCGCGGCTGGAGCTGGCGTTTCCAGAAATCGTAGATCTCCCGCGGAATGCCGGTCAGCGTCGTCTCCCAACCCGCCTCGGCCTGGTTGATGGCCCGGCCGTTGTCGCTGCACAGCGAATGAGGGAAGCGGAAGACCTGCACCGACATCTGGCCGTTCTCGACCGCGCGGTTGATGATGATCGAGGCCTTTTCCATGACTTCATCGTCGCTCAGCCCCGACGGCTTGGTCAGCCGCTCGAGCAGGGCGCGCTTCTCCTCCTCTTCCGCATGCTGCGCCTTGAGTGCAGCCGAGGCCCTTGCCCCTTCCGCCTCGGCGATCTTGGCCTGCAATTCCTTGACGGTGAGCAGCTTCATGAAGTCCTCCTACGGTCCGTCAGTATTGCTCGGCGACGAAGCGCCGCCCCTCGAGCGTCGCCTGGTCGTCGTAGTGGCGCTTGTCCGAGCGCGACGGCAGCTTGACCTTTGCCTTGTCGATCCGCTTGTACGGAATCTGCGACAGGAGGTGGGTGATGGCATTGAGCCGGGCGCGCCGTTTGTTGTCGGTGCGCACGATGTACCACGGCGCATCGTCCGTGTCCGTACGTTCCAGCATCATGTCGCGCGCCTTGGAATATTCATACCAGCGCTTGAAGGATTCGAGATCCATCGGGCTCAGCTTCCATTGCCGGACCGGATCATCGATGCGCGCCATGAAGCGGCGCTCCTGCTCCTTCTGGCCGACTTCCAGCCAGATCTTGAGCAGCCTGGTGCCGCCCCCGACGATGTACCGCTCGACCGACGGGCAGAGTTCGAGAAACCGTTCGTGCTGCTCGGGCGTGCAGAAGCCCATGACATATTCGACGCCGGCTCGATTGTACCAGCTGCGGTCGAAGATCACGATCTCGCCGCCGGCCGGTAGCTGTTCGATGTAGCGCTGCATGTACATCTGGCTCTTCTGCCGGTCGGTGGGCGCAGGCAGAGCGACCACGCGAAAGACACGTGGGCTCACGCGTTCGGTCATCGCCTTGATCAGCCCGCCCTTGCCGGCGGCGTCGCGGCCTTCGAGCACGATCACGATCCGCTCGCCGGTCGCCTTGACCCAGTCCTGGAGATGGCAGAGCTCGACCTGAAGCTTGCCAAGCTCCTTTTCATACTGCTTGCGTTTCAGCTTCTCGCCAACATCCTTGGCCATGGCCCGCCCCTGCTCTCCAGATCAAGCTAACGAGCCGTCTTGGCGTACGGCATTGATATTGGTCAATAGTCCTCTGGCGGTATCCCGCGTCGACGCCCAGGCCGATTGGCCGATCGCGCGCGTCATCGCCGCCTAGCTCGGCAAGACCACCGGCCCAAAGCCCGGGCCCACCACCACGCGACCGAGGATAACCCTTTGATTCTGTTGAACCGATATGCCGATTTCTGCGCAAGTTGGGCTAACTCACCACCTTGCGGTAGAGGTGCCAGGTCGCGTGCCCGAGCACGGGCAGCACGATGGCGAGGCCGACCAACAGGGGGATGGTGCCGATCACCAGGGAGCCCGCGATGATCAGGCCCCACATCGCCATCGGTCCGGGATTGGTGAACACGGCGCGCACCGAGGTGGCGACGGCGGTCCGTACGCCGACATTGCGGTCGAGCAGCAGCGGGAAGGAGACGACACCGATCACCAGCGCCACGAGGGCGAACAGGAAGCCCACGCCGCAGCCGACCACGGTCATCGTCCAGCCCGCCGGCGTCGTCAACGCATCGCGGAGCAAGGCGGTGGCCGAGACGGGCGGATCGGGCCCCAGGGTCACGATGTAGATGAGGTTCGCCGTGAACAACCAGAGGCAGAACAGCCCGAACAGTAGCGCACCCAGCACCACGATCGCCCCGAGCGCTGGTGCGCGCGCCACGGCGAAAGCGTCCGCCCAACCGGTGGCGATGCCCTTCTCGCGCCGCCGGCTCATCTCGTAGAGGCCGAGACCGAACAAGGGGCCAAGGAGGGCAAAACCCGAAAGCAGCGGGAAGATCAGCGCCACCATGCCGTAGTCGGTGGCCATGCGCGATATGATGAGGCCGGCGGTGGGATAGATGAGGCAGAGGAAGATGACGTCCGTGCGGCAAGCCCCGAAATCCTTGACGCCCCTCGCAAGCGCATCGCCGATGTCGGCGGCATGGATACGACGGACCATCGGCGCGACCGCGTCCCGGCCTTCCCAGGCACCTTCGACCGTGTGGGCCGTCGTCTCCATCGCGTGGCCGGTATCTTTTAGGTGATCCCAAGTCCATTCGATGGGATTGCGGATGTGGTCCTGCATGTCTGCCTCCTCTCGAACAGGAAGTCCGGAGGTCGCGGCGACAATGATCACGAACGTAGCCGCGATCCACCACACAAAAATTCTACGCCTGCTTGGCCGCTTTGTAGAGAGGCTTAAGCAGGCTTTCCGCGAGGGCATAAAGACGAGGACAGAATAAAGTCCCAGGCTCGGCGCTGGCTTTGCCGACGGAAAAGGCCTACCGTTACCCCGAAGGGAAAGACCACCTCCGAGTTCCAGATGGAGAACCGTCGATGGTGCGTTGGACCTTGATGGCTCCGTTGATTCTTGCGGCGCTGACACCTGCGGCCGCGGCGGCCGGCGATGCCGCCGCAGGTCAGAAGGTCTTTTCTTTTCACTGCACCCGCTGCCACCAGATCGGCCCGACCGCGAAGAACGCCGTTGGGCCGAAGCTGAATGGCCTTTTCGGCCGGCCGGCGGGATCCGTCGAAGGCTTCAGCTATTCGTCAGCCAACAAGAGTTCCGGCATTGTTTGGGACGAAGCTACGTTCCGGGAATACATCAAAGGGCCGAAAGCGAAAATCCCCGACACCAAGATGGATTTCCCGGGCCTCAAAACCGATAAGGAAATCGACGACATCGTCGCTTTCCTCGAGCAATTCACCGCCGACGGAAAGAAGAAATAACGGGATCGGCGCTCGACGGCAGTCACGGCGACGACGGTTTCGGCCCGGCTTCAATTGACAACAACACTGGCAGTACCGACAATAGTAAAGGTGAGTGCAGGCTGAAGGCTTTAGTTGCCTTAAAGCCAAGGCGGCGGTTGCGTCGCCGCTAGCGCGCAATCGTCCGAGCGAACCAGCGGTTCGACTATGGCGAAGTGGAAGCAACGGTTGAAGCTTGTGGGCGCGCTTCGGCGAGCAGGCGCCTTACAAGGACTGCGTGCCGACTCTGCTTTCATCGGCGCCGACCGCTTCAAGCCGCGGACCGGCAGGCCTGCCGAACTGTCGCGTTATATTCGTATCGAGAAGAAACGCGTTTCCTGACGACACAAGGTGTCGCCTGCGCTGAGGCGTTGATGGATGCGTGTCGCGGTCGCCCTGGCTCTGGTCGTGGTCGGCTCGGTGGTGTTCCACCTCGTGAGCCCGTGGTGGTGGACGCCGATCGCCTCCAACTGGGACTATATCGACGACACCATTCTCATCACTTTCTGGATCACCGGTGTCGTCTTCGCCGCCGTCGTGTTGTTCATGGCCTATTGCGTTTTCCGGTTCCGGCATCGCGAGGGCAGCCGTGCCGCCTATCAGCCCGAGAGCACGAGGCTCGAATGGTGGCTCTCGATCGGCACGGGCATCGGCGTCGCAGCGATGCTTGCCCCCGGCCTCATCGTTTGGCACCAGTTCGTCACGGTGCCGAACGACGCCATCACGGTCGAGGTTGTCGGCCAGCAATGGCAGTGGAGCTTCCGGTTGGCGGGCGCGGATGGCCGGCTCGGCGCATCCGACGTCGCCTATGTCAGCCCGGACAACCCCCTGGGCCTCGATCCGAAAGATCCTCACGGGCAGGACGACGTCATCATCCTCGGCGACGCGCTTCACCTTCAGCTCGGCAAGCCGGTCAAGATCCTGCTTCGCTCCCTCGACGTAGTGCACGACTTCTACGTGCCGGAGTTCCGCGCCAAGATGGACATGATTCCCGGCACCGTCACGTACTACTGGTTCACGCCAACGCGGGTCGGCACTTACGAAGCGCTCTGCGCCGAGCTCTGCGGCACCGGCCACGCCCATATGCGCGGCAGCGTCGTGGTCGAGCTGGAGAGCGAGCACCAGGCGTGGCTGCTGCAGCAAAAAACCTTCGCTCAACTCCGAGCGCCGGCCAGGGCGGATGCGGGGAACCAGCGATGGATAGGAGCCCCAGAACTGGCCCCAGAACAGGAACCTTCAACTGACAGGAAATGGGAGGCGTTCCCATGACCGATGAGACGAGCAACATTGTCCAATCACTGTCGGTCGCTGAAGTCGCCGATGTCGAGCTCTATCACCCGAAGAGCTGGATCACGAGATATGTCTTCTCCCAGGACGCGAAGATCATCGCCATTCAGTACTCCATAACGGCGCTGTCGATCGGCCTGGTGGCCCTCGTCCTGTCCTGGCTGATGCGGATGCAGCTCGCTTTTCCCGGACTGCTCTCCTTCATCGACTCGGAAAGCTACTATCAGTTCATGACCATGCACGGGATGATCATGGTCATCTATCTTCTGACGGCCTTGTTCCTCGGTGGCTTCGGCAACTATCTCATCCCGCTGATGCTCGGCGCGCGGGACATGGTCTTCCCTTACGTGAACATGCTGAGCTACTGGGTCTACCTGCTCGCCGTGCTGGTTCTCGTCGCCAGCTTCTTCGTGACGGGCGGACCGACGGGAGCGGGCTGGACCCTCTATCCGCCGCAGGCGATCCTCGCCACCACACCGGGCAAGCCATGGGGCATCATCGTGATGCTCCTCTCATTGATGCTCTTCATCATCGGCTTCACCATGGGTGGGCTGAACTATGTCGTGACCGTGCTGCAAGGGCGCACGAGGGGCATGACGCTCCTGCGCATGCCGCTTACGGTCTGGGGCATCTTCACGGCCACCGTCCTGGCTCTGCTCGCCTTCCCGGCCCTCTTTGTCGGCTGCGTGATGATGCTGCTCGACCGGGTCATCGGCACGAGCTTCTTCATGCCGGCCATCGTGTCGGTGGGCGAGCAACTGCCCTACAAGGGAGGGAGCCCGATTCTGTTCCAGCACCTGTTCTGGTTCTTCGGCCATCCCGAAGTCTATATCGTGGCACTTCCTGCCTTCGGCATCGTCTCCGACCTGATCAGCACCCACGCGCGCAAGAACATCTTCGGCTACCGCATGATGGTGTGGGCGATCGTGGCGATCGGCGCGCTGAGTTTCCTCGTCTGGGCGCACCACATGTATGTGAGCGGCATGCACCCCGCCTTCGGGTATTTTTTCGCCACCACGACCCTGATCATTGCCATCCCCACGGCCATCAAGGTCTACAACTGGGTGCTGACGCTCTGGCGCGGCGACATCCATCTCACGGTGCCGATGCTGTACGCGCTCGCCTTCATTATCACCTTCGTGAATGGTGGGCTCACCGGGCTGTTTCTCGGCAACGTCGTTGTCGATGTGCCGCTATCCGACACGATGTTCGTCGTCGCCCATTTCCATATGGTGATGGGCGTCGCGCCGATTTTCGTCATCTTCGGCGGGATCTACCATTGGTACCCGAAGGTCACGGGTCGGCTTCTCAGCGAAGGCCTCGGAAAGCTCCATTTCTGGGTCACATTCCTTGGGGCCTACGCGATCTTCTTCCCGTTGCACTACGTCGGACTGATGGGCGTGCCGCGCCGGTACTACGAAATGGGCGAGATGGCTTTTGTTCCGCCCTCTACCGTAACGCTGAATGCCTTCATCACGGTCGTCGCCTTGATCGTTGGTGCCGCCCAACTCGTCTTCGTGTTCAATCTTGTGCGCAGCCTCACGAGAGGCCGCCCCGCCGGTGGCAACCCCTGGGGCGCGACCACGCTCGAATGGCAGACGCCGCAAACGCCGCCCGGGCATGGCAACTGGGGCAAGACCCTTCCGGTCGTGTATCGCTGGGCCTACGACTATAGCGTCCCAGGTGCGGCGCAGGATTTCCTGCCGCAGAACCAGCCGCCGGCCCCGCGGACCGCATGAGGAGACGTGCGCCATGATCGTGACCGTCATCTTCATGGTCGTGATCGCAGTCCTCGTCGGCTGGTGGGTGTCGCGTCAGGGGCTGACCGCCAAACCCTGGCTGGAGGTCGGGGTGAGCGGCGATGCGCGCAGCGGAGAGCCATCGGTCCGCCCGACGGTGACAATCGGCCTTGGAACCTTCCTCGTCGTCGCCGGCTCGTTGTTTTCGCTCCTCGTCAGCGCCTACTCCATGCGTCAGGGCATGGCGGATTGGCAGTCGCTGCCCATGCCGACCGTGCTGTGGTTCAGCACCGGCCTGCTGATCCTGAGCAGCGTCTCGTTGCAGATGGCCGTAATCGCCTCCCGTCGGGGCGAGCATGACGCGATCAGGTCCGGCCTGCTTGCCGCCGGTGTCGCCTCACTCGCCTTCCTTGGAGGGCAGTTGCTGGCATGGCGCGAACTCGCCGCATCGGGCCGTTTCACGGTCGCCGACCCGGCAACCGCTTTCTTCTATCTGCTCACCGCGATCCATGGCCTGCACGTGCTGGGCGGGCTTGTTGCGCTATCCCGGACGACCATCAAGGCGTTCGTCCTCTCCCAGCCATGCACGCCGCAGGCTTTGGGGGAGCTCACCCAGAGCGTGAAGCTCTGCGCCGTCTACTGGCACTTCCTGCTTCTGGTCTGGCTCGTCCTGTTCAGTTTCCTCATGCGCTGGACGGACGATCTCGTCGCGTTCTGCCGCGGATTGCTGACCTAGGGGGGATCGATGGTCGACATGCCGCGAACCAACCCGGGCGCCGGCATCAGCCGCCCCGCCGGCTGGGAAGGGATCGTGGCGGACTGGTCATCCGACCAGCGGGCCTTCAAGAACGTCTCCTGGGGGAAGGCCATGATGTGGATCTTCCTCCTCAGCGACACATTCATCTTCTCCTGCTTCCTGCTGTCCTACATGACGGTCAGGATGTCGACCGTCGAACCCTGGCCCAATCCGAGCGAGGTCTTCGCGCTCAACATCGGCGGCCGCCATATCCCGCTGATCCTGATCGCCATCATGACCTTCATACTGATCAGCAGCAGCGGCACGATGGCGATGGCCGTCAACTTCGGCTATCGCCGTGACCGCCGGAGGACAGCGATCCTGATGCTGGCGACTGCGCTGCTCGGCGCGACTTTTGTCGGCATGCAGGCGTTCGAATGGTCGAAGCTGATCGCCGAAGGCGTTCGGCCGTGGGGGAATCCCTGGGGCGCCGCCCAGTTCGGCTCGAGCTTCTTCATGATCACGGGCTTCCATGGCACGCACGTCACGATCGGTGTGATCTTTCTCAGCATCATGGCCCGCAAGGCCTGGCGGGGCGACTTCGATCAGGAGCGGCGCGGCTTCTTTACCAGCCGGAAGGGAAACTACGAGATCGTCGAGATCACGGGGCTCTACTGGCACTTCGTCGATCTCGTCTGGGTGTTCATTTTTGCGTTGTTCTATCTCTGGTGAGCGGCCGACATGTCACAGGTGGCAACCCATATCGAGACGCAACAACATCACCCGATCAAACTCTATCTGGTGGTGTGGGCGTGGCTGTTCGTCCTGAGCACCTGCTCCTACCTGGTCGACTATTTCGGCCTTGTCGGCTATCTGCGCTGGGGGCTGATCCTGTTCTTCATGGTCCTGAAGGCCGGCCTGATCGTCGCGGTCTTCATGCACATGGCTTGGGAGCGCCTGGCGCTGCTCTACGCGATCATCCTGCCGCCGACGCTGGTCCTGGTCTTCGTCGCGATCATGATCTTCGAATCGAACTATACGCTCTTCAGCCGGCTGGTCTTCTTCGTGGCAAGGCAATAGCGCCCAAGGCGTGTGTCCCGTTGCGACGCCAAACAGGAAACAGGCGATGGAAACCACCTCCTTTCTCGTCTCGAAGCAACGCCGCCGGCTGGCTGACTTCGTCACGTTGACGAAGCCCAGAGTGATGATGCTCGCCGTCTTCACCGCCATCGTTGGGTTGACCATTGCTCCCGGCGATCTCGCCCCGTTGAGCGCGTGTATTGCAGTCCTTGCCATTGCCGCGGGAGCCGGCGCCGCCGGCGTGCTCAACATGTGGTACGACGCCGACATCGACGCCCTGATGACACGCACCGCGAGTCGGCCTCTTCCCAGTGGCAGGGTTGGGCCGGGCGACGCGCTCGCGTTCGGGCTTGTCCTTGCCGGCGGCAGCGTCGTCGTGCTTGCGCTCGCCACGAATCTGGTGGCGGCCGGGTTGCTCGCCTTCACGATCCTCTTCTACCTCGCGGTCTACACGGTATGGCTGAAGCGGCGCACGCCGCACAACATCGTCATCGGCGGGGCCGCCGGCGCACTGCCGCCGGTGATCGGCTGGGCCACGGCCACCGGTGATATCGGTCTCGAACCGCTCGCCCTGTTCCTGATCGTCTTCCTATGGACGCCGCCCCATTTCTGGGCACTGGCGCTCAATCGCAGCGACGAATATGCCCGCGCGGGCGTACCCATGTTGCCGGTCGTCGCCGGCCGCAGGGCGACCAAGCGGCAGATCCTGCTTTACAGCCTTCTCTTGTTCCCGGCCTCGCTGCTGCCGTGCGTGCTGGGATTTGCCGGTACTCTCTATGGCGCGATCGCGGCCATTTGCGGCGCGCTCTTCGTTGGCATCGCGTTGCAGCTCAGCAGAAGTCAGGAAGGCGACGCGCAGGTGGCCCAGCGCCTGTTCGTGTTCTCCATCGCCTATCTCTTCCTGTTGTTTGCCGCGCTCCTGTCCGACCACGGCGGAGGCCAGGCGCTGGCCAGCCTGTCATGTCCGGCTGCCCGTATCGGCGTCGCCACATCCTCATAAGTCGTGAGGTCCGAGTCGCCGGAGCGCTCGTAGGTCCGAGAAGGGCCAGAGGCGGAATTATATTGGACAGCTAAGGTACTGACACCGGTCCAGATGTGTCATGCGAGGCTGCCGAAGCGCCGCTATCTGTGTCTCGCCCGGAAGGCCGACGTTGAGGGCCTCAACGATCTCGCCCCCCCTGTTCCGCTCGGCCCCGCCCTGAGCTTCTGCAGCTCGCCGATCGATCGCACGAAGCTGTCGGCCGGCGTCGAGGCCGGATCGATCAGGCGGTGCAGCCTGAAGCCATCCTCGAGCGCCAGCAGCATGGCGCTGCCCTGCTCCGGATCGGTGAGGCCGATCCCGCTCAGGATCTCCGCGACCAGGGCCCGGCGCGCGCGCAGGCGCTTGGCGAGCTCGGGGCGGCGACGCTCGGAGCGGGCGGCGAACAGGATCAGTTCGATGTGCAGCAGCGGCGCGCGGCCCAGCGGATCGCGGCGGTTGCGGTCCGACGCGCTCAGCGCCGCGATGAAGTCCTCCGGGGTGCGATGCTGGGCCAGAAGCTCGCGGTGATGCTGGATGGAGCGATCGACGTGATCCTCCAGCATGGCGATGATCAGTTCGTCCTTGTCGGCGAAGTTCGAATAGAAAGCGCCGCGCGTCAGGCCGGCGGCGGCCGCGATCGCCTCGATGCTGGCAGCACCGATGCCCTGCGCCTCGAACACCTCGGCGGCGGCCTGGAACAGCTTTTCCCGCGTTTCCTCGCGGGTCGGACGGGTTCTCACTCTTGACATACGCGGGAAATCTATCACATTTGCAATTCGATACATTACTGTATCGAATTGCACAAGGGGCCTGTCATGAGCCAGCCAGCGACCGTCCCGACCATGGCCGACAATTTCTTCCTCCAGGCGATGAAGCCCGCCTTCCGCGAGGATCCCTATCCGTTCTACGACCGCTTTCGCGGCAGCACCCCGCTGCTGCGCGTCGCCGACACGATCTGGTTCGCCCTCGGGCACGCCGAGGTCGCGGCCATGCTGCGCCATCCCCGACTGTCGACCGACGAAGTCGAGCACGCCGCCACCAAGGCCGGCAGGGAACCCGACCCCAATCGCGTGCGCAGCCTCCTGTTCATGGACCCGCCCGACCACACGCGGCTGCGCGGCCTGGTCGCCCGCGCCTTCACGCCACGGCGCATCGAGGATCTGCGCACTGCCACCGAGGGGATCACCGCCGAGCTGATCGAGGCCATAGCCCGGCAACGCGGCACGGTCGACCTGATCGAAGCCTTCGCCTACCCCCTGCCCGTGCGCGTGATCTGCACGCTGCTCGGCGTGCCGGCGCGCGACGAGGCGATCTTCACCGACTGGTCGCGCGGTATCGCCCGTTCGGTCGATCCTTCGATCCTGCGCACCCCTGAGATCGAAGCCGCGATCGCCGAGGCGCGCCAGGGCATCCGGACCTACATCGGCGATCTCCTCGCCGAGCGGCGCCGCAAGCCCGGTGACGACCTTCTGTCGGCCCTTGCCGCCGTCGATGTCGACGGCGACAGCATCACCGCACGCGAGATCGTCTCGCTTGCCCAGCTTCTGCTGGTGGCAGGCCATGAGACGACGGTGAACCTCATCGGCAACGGCGCACTGGCGCTGCTGCGCGCACCCGACCAATTCGCCCTGCTTCGGCAACGGCCCGAGCTGATCGGTCCGGCGGTCGATGAGTTCCTGCGCTTCGACGGGCCGGTACAGATCAACCAGCGCGTCGCCATGGAGGATCTCGACCTATTCGGCCACAAGGTCAGGAGGGGAGACGAGATCCTCCTGATCCTGGGCGCGGCCAACCGCGATCCCGCGGCCTTCGCCGAGCCGCACAGGCTGGATGTTACCCGCGACGCCCGCAAGCACGTCGCTTTCGGCGGCGGCATCCATCACTGCCTCGGCGCGGCGCTGGCCCGCATGGAAGGCCTTGTAGCCTTCAAGGCCCTGCTGGAAGCCTTTCCCACGATGGAGCTGGCGGCACCGCCGACGCGGCGTCCGACCTTCACCCTGCGCGGGCTGGAGACTCTGCCGATCGCGCTGTGAGAGGTGCACGATGCCTACGGCCTACGTTCAACTCGGTAGCGCGGTGGCCTTCAACGTCGCGGCGTACCTCGTCTACAGGTCGATCGCCGATGCCGTGCCGCGCGTCTGGTGGCCGATCTTCGCAATCGGACTGACGCTCGGCGCCGCCAACACCTTCCTGTTCGCGCGCTCGATCAAGGCGATCCCGCTTTCCGTCGCCTATCCGGTTTTCACGGGGGCCAGCTTCGCCCTCATCACCTTGGCGGCGGCGCTCGCCTTCAACGAACGCCTGCCGCCGGTTCACCTGATCGGCATCGGCCTGGTGGTGGCGGGCATCGTCCTGGTTACGCGATGACCGCCTGCGGCCCGCGCACCAGCTTGCCGGGCAGCGCACCCGTCGCCTCGCCGTCGCGGTACGTAACGGCGCCCGACACGACGGTGGCGCGGTAGCCCTGCGCCTTCTGCAGCAGGCGCTTGCCGCCAGCGGGCAGGTCCCACTTCATCACCGGCGCCTCGACCCTGAGCTTGTCGAAGTCGATGACGTTCAGGTCGGCCTTGTAGCCCGCCGCGATGCAGCCGCGGTCGTTGAGACCGACTGCCCTGGCATTGTCGAACGTCTGGCGCTTGACCAGCCACGACACATCGAGCCGACCGGAGGCTCGATCGCGGCCCCAATGGGCCAGCAGCGAGGTCGGGAACGAGCCGTCCGAGATCAAGCCGACATGTGCGCCGCCGTCGCCCAGCCCGATCAGCGTATGCGGGCTCTGCATCATCTCGCTGCAGCAGTCGAGATTGTAGGCGGCGAAGTTGGCGAAGGGCGCGAAGATGAAATTCTTGCCCTCGCCTTCGATCAGATAGTCATAGACGACCTCGCGCGGATCACGGTTCTCGCGCCGGGCTCGGGCGCCGAGCGAGCTCTCCTCAGCCGGCTCGTAGTCCGGCGGATCGCCCAGCGGGAACATGCGGTCGTAGTCCGTCAGCCGCGCCGCCATGTCGGAGCGCAAGGGCTCATGCGCCTCGGCGAGCAGCTGCGCACGGAAGCTGGGATCGCGCATGATGGTGAGCCGCTCGGCCACGCTCTTGTGCTGGATCGCCTTGTACGACCGGCACATCGAGAACGGGATGCGGCTGGCCTGCAGGCCCTGCAGCACGCCGATCGGCCGTGGCGCCACCTGCGCCTTGGCGGCATGGCCCTTGGCCGCCAATCCCTCGACCAGGCCGAGCAGGCGCCGCCAGCTCTCGGGCTTGGAATGGCGCTGCGCCAGCGACACCGAGAACGGCCGGCCCGACGCCGTGAGCAGCCGGTCGATCATCTCGAACTCGCTCTCGGGATTGGGCGTGTTGAAGTCGGAGATGAATTCGATGACGCCGGTGCCGGCGTCCTTCATGCCGAGCGCGATGCCCAAAAGCTCGGCCTCGGAGGCGCGCAGCGAGGGCGTCGGATCGCCCTTCACCGTACGGTGGTTGAGGGTGCGCGAGGTCGAGAAGCCGATCGCGCCCGCGCGCATGGCCTCGGCCGTGAGCGCACGCATCGCGGCCACTTCCTCCGCCGTCGCCTCTTCCAGGCGCGTGGCGCGCTCGCCCATGACGAACACGCGCAAGGCGCCGTGCGGCAGTTGCGCGCCGAGGTCCATGTCGCGCGGCCGCGCCTCCAGGGCATCGAGATACTGGCCGAACGATTCCCACGACCAGTTGAGGCCCTCATCGAGGGCGGCGCCCGGAATGTCCTCGACGCCTTCCATCAATTCGATGAGGCGCCGGCGGTCCTCGACCTTCACCGGTGCGAAGCCCACGCCGCAATTGCCCATCACCGCCGTGGTGACGCCGTGCCAGCTCGACGGCTGCAGCCGCGAATCCCAGGTCGCCTGGCCGTCATAGTGGGTGTGGATGTCGACGAAGCCAGGCGTGACCAGCAAGCCCTTGGCATCGATCTCCTCGGCCGCGCTGCCCGAGACCTTGCCGACGGCGGCGATCTTGCCGTCCGTTACCGCGATATCGGCTTCGTGCAAGGCTGCGCCTGTGCCATCGGCCACCGTGCCGCCGCGCACGATCAGATCGAAGTCCTTCGCCATGGTCGTTTCTCCCAGGTTACCCGACTGTAACCCAGACAGCCTCGATGTCATATTCACCAGCCGCATGGCTGATCACTGATGGCGATGACGGGATGAGATATTACTTCTTCACATCAGTAATGGTGCCAGCATGGAATCGGCCATCACCGTCAAAGGCCAAGCCACGATCCCCAAGCCGGTGCGCGATCACCTGCGGCTGAAGCCGGGCGACAAGGTAAAGTTCTTCATCCATCCTAACGGCAGTGTCGTTCTGCTGCCGACACGGCCAATCTCAAGCCTGCGTGGAATAATCAAGAAGTCCGGCCGCAAGCCCGTAACGATCGAAGATATGCGCCAAGCCGTGCTGGCCGGTGGCAGCGAAGGTTTTCCACGCCGCAAGCGGCAATGATCGGGCTCGGCAATCCGGGCTTCGTCAGCATGGTTGTCATGGTCGAAATGGCCTGGGTGCTCGAGCGGTCATACGGACTCGCCAGCGACGAACTGGCCGCAATCATCGAGCGTCTGCTCCAGGCGTCGGTCCTCGTCATCGAAAACGAGGTCGAAGTCTTTACGGCCATGACCGCGTTGAAGGAAGGCCGGGGCGACTTTGCCAACGTCCTTGTCGGCGAGCTCGGCCGCAAGGCAGGCTGCTCGACCACCCTCACCTTCGACCAGCGAGCGTCGCGCCTGCCCGGCTTCGCCCTCGCCTGACATCAAGCCTCCGTCGGCAGGTCGACGATCAGGTTCAGCGCCTCGTCGCAACGTACTTGGGCGCCCGCCGGCACGACCAGAGTCGCCTCGCGCTCCTCGAAGACAGCGGGGCCGGTGGCCGTGCTGCCCGGCGCGAAGGCGTAGCGGTCGTAAACCGGCGTGTCGACGAAGTCGCGCGCCGTGGCGCAGTAGACCGGGCGGCGGCCGCGCAGGGCCACGCCGATGCGCGCTGCACCATGCGCCGAGCGCAGATCGATGCGCGGGCGCGGCCCCGAGACGATGACCCGCCACGACACCAGCTCGACCCGCATCGCGGGCTCGGTGCGACCGTACTGCTGCTCGTAGGCCTTCTCGAAGGCGGCGCGCAGGCCGGCCTTGTCGCCCTTCCCCAGCAGCGCCGGCGACAGCTCGGTTTCGACCTCGAAGCCCTGGCCGACATAACGCATGGCGGCCAGCCGGCGCACGACGATGTCCTCGGCGGCAACGCCGGCCGTCTCGACGAGGCTGCGCCCTTCGCTTTCCAGCCCGTGCAGGAGCTGGCGGATCGCCGGGAAGTCGGCATCGTCCAGGGCGGCGACGTAGCCGCGCACGAAGGCGAACGATGTCGGCGACGCGAGGAAACCGAAGGCGGAGGCGACGCCGGCGCCCATCGGACAGACGAGACGGCGGATTCCCAGGGCCTGCGCGATGTGGCAGGCATGGACCGGGCCGGCGCCGCCGATCGGCACCATGGCGTAGTCCGTGATGCGCCGCGCCTTCTCGAGCGCATGGATCGACGAAGCCTGCGCCATGTTCTGGTTGACCGTAGCGTGGATCGCCCAAGCTGCATCGACGACGGACAGGCCGAGCGGCTCGGCGATGTCACGGCCGACGGCGGCGCGCGCCGCCTCGACATCGAGCGCCATGTCGCCGCCCAGGAAGCTCGCAGCATCGAGATAGCCCAGCACTAGGTCGGCGTCGGTCACGGTGGCCTGCCGGCCGCCGCGGCCGTAGCACGCCGGGCCGGGATCAGCACTGGAACTGTCCGGGCCGACCTGCACCAGGCCGAGGCGATCGACGCGCGCGATCGAGCCGCCGCCCGCGCCGATCTCGATCATCTCGATCACCGGCACGCGCAACGGCAGCCCGCTGCCCTTCTTGAAGCGAAAGACGCGCGCCACCTCGAATTCGGTGGTGCGCAACGGCTCGCCGTCGTCGATCAGGCAGGCCTTGGCGGTGGTGCCGCCCATGTCGAAGCAGAAGACGTCGCCGTGCCCCGCCTCGGCGCCGATCAGCCCGGTCGCCTGGACGCCACCGGCGGGACCCGATTGCACCAGCCGGATCGGATGGCGGACGGCCGTCGATTCGTGGACGGTGCCGCCGTCCGACAGCATGAGATAGAGGTCGCGGTCGATGCCGATGCGACGCAGCCCATCGGACAGGCGGCGCAGGTAGCGGCCGAAGATCGGCAGGACATAGGCGTTGCAGATCGTGGTCGAGGTGCGCTCATACTCGCCGATCTCGGGCACGACGTCGCTCGACAGGCAGGCCACGACGCCCGGCGCCTCGCGCTCCAGCACCTCGCCCAGCCGCTTCTCGTGATCGGCATTGCGGAAGCCGTGCAGCAGCGACACCGCCACCGCCTGCACGCCGCTCGCCGCCACCTCGCGTGCAAGCGCCACCGCCTGGTCGTCGTTCATGGCCTTCAACACGCCGCCGTCCGGCCCCATGCGCTCGTCGAGCTCGTAGCGCAGTCGGCGCGGCACCAGCGGCTGGGGCAGCTCCATGTTGAGATCGTAGAGGTCGTAGCGCCATTCCAGGCCGATCTCGACGATGTCGCGGAAGCCCTGCGTCGTGACCAGCGCGGTCGGCACACCTTTGCGTTCGATCAGCGCATTGGCGACCAGCGTCGTGCCGTGGATCACATGCCGCACTTCGTTGGCCGCCACGCCGGTCGCGCGCAGCAGCGCCTCGACTCCGGTCAGCACGCCGACCGACGGATCCTGCGGCGTGGTCAGCACCTTTTCGTTGAACAGTCGACCGTCGCGCGTGTCGATCATCACCAGGTCGGTGAAGGTGCCGCCGATATCGACACCAATGCGATACGGCTCAGTCATCGGCGGCCTCGTCGGCAACCTGGTGGGGATAGTCGCGCGCCGCCGCCCCGGGCGTGACGATGCCGCTCGCGACGTCGTCGTCGATGCGTCGGCGCTCACGCTCGCCGGGTGGCCTCAGGCCGCCGCCGCCGGGTGTCTCGAAGGTCACGACGTCGTCGGGTTTCAGGATGTAACGACCCTTGGCCGGGATCAGCTTGTCGTTGATCAGGTCTCGGCCGGCGCGACCCGGCTTGCCGCCGGCCAGGCCGCGCGGCGGGAACTTCACGCGCTCATGGCGGATGGTCATGGTGACCGGCTCCTTGCCGACCACCTTGAACGACAGGCGCTGCGAGGCGCCTCCGCGATAACGTCCGGCGCCGCCCGAATCGGCAATCAGCGCCTTCTCGGTGATCAAGAGCGGCACGCTGTTCTCGAACTGCTCGACCGGCGAGGTCGCGACGTTGCTGGGGAACGACAGGCAGGCGGGGCCGTCGTCACCTGGCCGTGCGCCATGCCCACCATTCATGAAGAACATCTTTACGAAGCGCCCGCCGTCGCGGCGCTTTCCGGCGAAATAGACGTTCCAGAGCGGCGAGCCGCAATCGGCGATCACCTTGCCGGGGGCGACCTGCGCCAGCGCGCCGAACAGGACCGGCGGCAGATAGTGGCCCGACAGATGCCGTGCCCAGACCGGCGCGGGCCGCCGCGGGTTGACCAGGCAACCCTCGGGAGCGCGGATCGTCAGCGCGCGAAACGAGCCGTCGTTGTTGGGCGTCGACGGATCGAGGGCACATTTCAGCGGGTAGGCGCTGTACGCCCAGGTGAAGTTCATCACCGAGTTGATCGGCCGGTCGATCTGCAGCGAAGTGCCGGCATAGTCGACATCGATGCGATCACCGGCGACGGTCAGCGCGCACTTGATCGTCAGGGGATGATCGAACCCGTCCAGCATGATCTCGTCGCGATAGGTGCCGTCGGGCAGCGCCAGGATCGCTTCGCGCATCGAACGGTCGGAGCGATCCAGGAGCTCACCGGCCAGCGCATCGAGGTCGTCGATGCCCTCGTCGTCGAGGATCTTGATCAGCCGCGCCTGCGCCTGGCGGTAGGCGGCGAACTGGGCACGGATGTCGCCCAGCGTGTCGTCGGGCGCCCGCAGATTGTCGGTCAGGAAGGCGATCACGTCCTCGTTCTCGACGCCGGCGCGGACGATCCGGCAGATCGGGATGGTGAGGCCTTCCTCGTAGGAATCGCGGGCCTCGACCGAAGGCGCGCCGCCGATGTCGACGGTGTGAAAGATCGAGCCGATGAAGGCGATCAGGCGCTCGCCGCGGAACACCGGCGTCACCATGGTGATGTCGTTGAGATGGCCGGTGCCGAGATAGCCGTCGTTGGAGATCACGACGTCGCCCGGCCGCCAGGTCTCGCGCGGGAAGCGCGCCAGCATCGCCTTGAGCGTGCGCCCCATCGTGCCGATGAAGGACGGAATGCTGCGCGAGGATTGGACGATCTGTCGCCCCTGCCCGTCCATCAGGCCGACCGCCATGTCCCAGTTGTCGCGCACCACGGAAGAGAACGACGTGCGCACGAAGGTCTGCGCCGCCTCGTCGATCATCCCGGCCAGCCGCTGCCAGGTGACGCCGATCTGCAGTGCGCTGAACTTGCTCGATGCCATCGACTTGCTCCTAGACCAGAGTGCGCCAACCAGCATGGTCGGGCGTGAGACCGCGCACGACGTCGAAATAGCGCCGTCGCAGCTTGCGGGTCAGCGGTCCGACCGAGCCATCGCCCACCGGCAGGCGATCGATCGAGGCCACCGGCACGATCTCCTGCCCGGTGCCGCAGACGAAGGCTTCCTCGGCGAAATAGAGCTCGCTGCGGTCGACGTCGCGCTCCTCGGCCTTCTCGCCAGTCATCTCCTCGTAGAGGGTCAGGATGGTGTCGCGCGTGATGCTTTCGAGGATGTTGCTGGCCTTGCTGGGCGTGATCAGCTTGCCGTCGCGCACCATGAAGAAGCAGGCGATCGGCGCCTCGGAGACCTTGCCCTGCGGCGTCAGCATCAGCGCGCCGTCATAGCCGTCCGACTTCGCCTGCAGTTGGGTCAGCCGCGCATTGTGGTAGTTGGCGGTGCTCTTGATGCGCGGCGGGCTGGCGTTGTCGGCGAGTCGCGACCATGAGCTGACGCCGAGGCTCATGCCGGTGTCGACGAACTTGCTCTTCTCGCGCGGCATGGCGGCGGCGGTGAAGCCGACCGGGCCTGTTGTCGCCATCAGCCCGGTGCCGCTGACATAGACCAGCAGCCGCACATAGACATCGTCGTCCGGCTTGTTGGCATGGATCAGGCGCGTCAGGCACTCGCGCATGTACGCCGTGTCGTAGGTCCTCTCCATGCGCAGAAGCTTCATGCCGACCTGCAGGCGCCGCATGTGCTCATCGAGCCGGAACAGGGCGAACTTGCCCTCCTTCGGGAGGTGATAGGCGCGCAGGCCTTCGAACACCGTCGTGGCGTAGGTGACGGCGAGCGACAGCGGGTGCAGGCGCGCGTCGGCGAACGGCATCAGTTCGCCGTCCATCATGATCGTCGTGGCTTGCCACATGGCTGAATCTGATACCTTAGTTCTGCTTGAGACCGAGCTTGGGAATCAGTTCACCCATCTCGCGATAGGAACCCACCACCGTGTTGGCGAAGGCCTTGCTGTCCTGGAAGGATGCCGAGGACACGAGCTTGGCCATCAGGTCGGCATAGCCCGGCGCGGTCATCATCTCCTTGCCCAGTGCATCCCACTTGGCGACGATCGGCGCCGGCACGCCCGCCGGAGCGACGAGGCCGTAGAAGATCGGCACGCCGACCGGCCAGCCGAGCTGCTTGTAGGTCGGCACGTCGGGATAGGCCGCGATGCGCTCCATGCCGCTCTCGGCGAGAAGGCGGATCTTGCCGCTGGCGGCATAGGGCGGGAATTCCGCCGCGACCAGCGCGTCGATCTGGCCGCTCAACAAGGCCAGGATGGCGTCGGCACCCCCCTTGTAGGGCACATACTGCGCCTGGATGCCCAGCGCGCGGAACGCCGCTTCGGTGGCGATGTGCGGGCCGCCGTTGGTCGAGGCGGTCGACCAGTTGAGCTTGCCGGGGTTGGCCTTGGCCCAGGCCACCAGCTCCTGCGCCGTCTTGAACTGGCTCTCGCTGCGCACGAACAGCGGCTGCGCACTCACCAGGTACTGGAACAGGAAAGTGAAGTCCTTGTCGGTCTGGTACTGGACCGGCTGGAAGTACGGCGCCACGGCAAGCGGGCTGGTCGTCGCCAGCGCCACCGTGTAGCCGTCGGGCTTGGCACGCGCGACCTGCGCCATGGCGATGGTGGCGCCGGCTCCCGGCTTGTTGTCCACCACGGCCGTGACCTTCCACTTCTCGCGGATGTAGTCGGCGATCCAGCGCGCCGAGATGTCGCCGCCGCCCCCGGCCGCAAAGCCGACGAGAATAGTGATCTGCTTGGATGGAAAGTCTTCCTGGGCAGCAGCCGGCGCAGCAGCAAGTGCCGCCATTCCGCCCAGCGCACCGCGTCGCGAAATCATTGCCATGTCCCCACACCTCCGACTCGATCCTGTCGGACGCGCGGCAACGCTTCAAGGCAACGCCGCTGTGCGTTTCGCCAGCCGTACGTCGGCCCGTCGATTGCCGCTGCGCTCAACGATGCAGTCAGCGGCGCGACGCGGCCAGCCACAGCCCACCACCGATCAGGAAACCGCCGCTGATGCGCGTCATCAGCCGCACGCGCCGGGCCGAGAGCAAACGACCGACGCGGCCCGAGGCCAAGGCATAGAGGCTGTCGGAAATCGCGGCGACCAGCATCGCCGTCGCGCCCATGATGGCGATCTGCAGACCATGGTCGCGCGCGGGATCGATGAACTGCGGGAAGAAGGCGCCGAAGAAGATCAGCGTCTTGGGATTGCTGAGCGCGACCAGCGTGCCTTGCATGAGGAAGCCGCCGCGCGGCTGGGCGGATGCGCCGGCCCCGTCGTCGGCGCCACTGGAGCGGATCATTTTCCAGCCCAGCCAGATCAGATACGCCGCGCCCGCCAGCCGCAGCCAGTCGAACCAATGACCGGCCGCCTCCATCAGCGAGGTTAGGCCCAACCCGACCACGCCAATCATCAGGGCAAGGCCGACCTGCGTGCCCAGCACATTGAGCAGCCCGGCGCGCGTGCCGTGACGGATGCTGTTGGCGAGGATCAGCGTCACCGTCGGGCCCGGCACGAGCACGACGACCAGGCAGGCGATGAGGTAAGCAGCGAATAATTCGAGCGACATGAGCGGGACCATCCCAGGGTTTTCGATTGCATGGAAGAGCAGCTTCTCGATCTTCTCTCGGCCCGGCGTGGGCACTTTCTCCTGGAGTCGGGCCATCACGGCAATCTGTGGCTCGACCTCGATGCGCTGTTCCTGCGCCCGGCTGCATTGCGGCCCTTCACGCGCGAGCTGGCGCGGCGACTGGGCGGACACGGTGTGGAGGCCGTGGTCGGTCCGCTGGTCGGCGGCGCCTTCGTCGCCGAAATGGTCGCGGCCGAGTTGGATGCCCGCTTTGCCTTCGCCGAGCGGCGGGCGGACGCCCGAGGCGTGACCTACGTCATTCCCGACGGCTTTCACGATCATCTACGCGGACGGACCGTCGCCATGGTCGACGACGCCATCAATGCCGGATCGGCAACGCGCGCGACCTTCGCCGCGCTCACGGCACTGGGTGCACGCCCAGTCGCCGTCGGCGCTTTATTGATCCTGGGAGGGACGGCGCTGCCCCACTTCGCGGCCGGCAAGCTTCGTGTCGACAGCGTCGCCCGGCTGCCCAACGACTTGTGGGAGCCCGCCGCGTGTCCGATGTGCGCGGCGGGCGAGCCGATCAGTAGCCCGTCGGCCTGAGGTTGAAGGCGGCCGCCTTCTCGAGCGCCGCCGCGGCCCGGAGCATCGTCTCCTCGTCGAAGGCGCGGCCGATGATCTGCAGGCCGAGCGGCAGGCCGTCCTTGTCGACGCCGGCCGGCACCGAGATGCCAGGCAGGCCCGCCATCGAGGCCGGGATGGTGAACATGTCGTTGAGGTACATGGTCACCGGATCATCCATCTTCTCCCCGGCGGCGAACGCCGCCGTCGGCGCGGTCGGCGTCAGCAGCACGTCGCACTTCTCGAAAGCCTGCTTGAAGTCGCGTGCGATCAGGGCGCGGATCTGCTGGGCCTTCTTGTAGTAGGCGTCGTAGTAGCCGGCCGACAGCACGTAGGTGCCGATCATGATGCGCCGGCGTACTTCCTTGCCGAAGCCCGCGCCGCGCGTGTTCTGGTACATCTCGATCAGGTCCTTGCCGGGAACCCGAAGCCCGAAGCGCACGCCGTCGTAGCGCGCCAGGTTGGACGAGCACTCGGCCGGCGCCACGATGTAATAGGCCGGCAGCGCGTACTTGGTGTGCGGCAGCGACACCTCGACCGGCACGGCGCCCGCCGCCCGCAACATCTCGATGCCCTTGTCCCACAGCGCGACGATCTCGGCCGCCGTTCCTTCGACGCGGTACTCCTTGGGAATGCCGACCTTGAGTCCCTTGATGTCGGGGTTGCGTGCGGCCGCGGCAAAATCGGGCACCGCGAGCGGCGCCGACGTCGAATCCTTCGGATCGTGGCCGGCCATGCCCTGCAGCAGCAGAGCGCTGTCCTCGACCGTGCGGGCGAGCGGGCCCGGCTGGTCGAGCGAGCTGGCGAAGGCAACGACGCCCCAGCGCGAGCAGCGGCCGTAGGTCGGCTTCAGCCCGACGATGCCGCAGAACGCCGCCGGCTGGCGGATCGAGCCGCCGGTGTCGGTGCCGGTGCTGCCCGGAACCATGTAGGCCGCGACCGCGGCGGCCGAGCCGCCCGACGAGCCGCCGGGCACCAGCTTGCGGTTGTCGCCGCGCTTCTTCCACGGGTTCTCGACGCCGCCGAAGTGGCTCGTCATGTTCGACGAGCCCATGGCGAATTCATCGAGGTTGGTCTTGCCGACCATCACCGCGCCCGCCTTCCACAGGTTGGCGGTCACCGTGCTCTCGTACTGCGGCACGAAGCCTTCGAGGATGTGAGACGCAGCCGTGGTCTGCACGCCCTCGGTGCAGAACAGGTCTTTTATGGCGAGCGGCACGCCGTCCAGCAGACCGGCCTCGCCCTTGGCGCGCCGCGCGTCGGAGGCCTTGGCCATCTCGCGGGCGCGCTCGGGCGTCTCGGTGATGAAGGCGTTGAGCGCGCGATGCTGGTCGAGCTTCCCGAGATGGGCTTCAGCCACCTCGACGGCGCTCGCCTCCTTCTTGTCGAGTGTCGCCTTGAGCGCGGCGAGCGTCAGGTCGGTGAGAGCCGCCATCGCCTACTCCACCACCTTGGGGACCGTGAAGAAGCCGCCGGCATTCTTGTCGGTCTGCTCGATATAGACGGCGCCGCCCGGGGCGTTGGCCAGGATCTTCTCGGCGATGCCGCCGTCGGTCACCTTGTCCTCGCGCTGCGGCAGCGTGACGTCGGACACCGAAGACATCGGCTCGACGTTCCTGGTGTCGACCTCATTCAGTTGCTCGATCCAGGCAAGAATCCCCGACAGCTCGCCGGCCAGCGGCGCCAGTTCCTCATCCGGCACTTTCAGACGGGCCAGACGCGCAATGCGCGCCACGGTGTCCTTGTCGAGCGACATACCTAGCTCCAAACGCTTGAATGGCGCGGTTGGTAGCCGGTTTGCCCCGCAGGAGCAACCGGACCGCGGCCTTGCTACGATGCAGTCCATGACCGCCACGGACCGCCTCCACGCCAGCCTGAGCCGCCGCCTGCGGACGATGGGCAATCCGGCGCGGGCCGAGAAGGAGAAAACCTATCAAAAGTCGGTCTGGCAGCATTGGGGCGTCGCCCTGCCGCAGATGGACGTAGCGATCCGGGAAGTCCTGAAGGACGTGCCGACCGCCCAGCGCCTCGCCCTCGCCCGCCGCCTGTGGCGCGAACCGGTCTGGGACCTGAAGATCACCGCCGGGCGACTGCTGGTCGCGCCGAGCGTGCCGGCGACCGAGCCGCTGTGGCGCTTCGTGCGGGCGCGCATGCCCGATCTCGACGGCTGGGCGATCGCCGACAATCTCGCCCCTGTCGCCTCGCGCTGCCTGCTTCACGATCCGCTGCGGCTCGACGTCGTCGAAGGCTGGGTGCAGAGCCCGCACCTCTGGACGCGACGGGCGGCGCTCGTCTTCACTCTGGCGTGGACACGCGACGGCCGCGATCCCGAACGAATGCTGGGCTGGGCGTCGAGCCTCGCCGGCGATCGCGAATGGTTCATCCAGAAGGCGATCGGCTGGTGGCTGCGCGAGCTCTCCAAACGCGACGGTCCCCGCGTCCGCCGCTTCCTCGCCGAGCACGGCGCCACGCTGAAGGGCGTGGCGCGCCGCGAGGCGACGAAGTACCTGGCGTCATAGTCTTCCGGACCGCGCGCTTCCAGCGCGCTCATGATCATGAGC
>JACPOB010000111.1 GCA_016185145.1 Rhodospirillales bacterium
ATCGCCCGCCTCGGCGGATGGACCGGCTACTACGGAAAGCCCGGCCCCAAGGTCATGCGCATCGGTCTCGCAGAGTTCCGCGCTATAAGGTATGGCGCCTCCCTGGTTGGTCACGATGTGTGAATCCGACAGACGCGGAGCGTGGGGAGGAAGTTGGCTCTAACCCCTTTTATGCCCTTGGTCGCGCTGCGAGACGATCGGGTTCGCGACCGGCCACCAGATCTTCAAGGCGGGATCGTTCCACAGCAGCGTGAACTGGCCGGCGCGGTCGTACTCGGTGCTCTGCTTGTAGTGGAAGATCGCCCGCTCGCTCATCACCAAATGTCCGTTTCCGAAATTGGGCGGCACCAGCACCTGCAGCCGATTGGTGTCGCTGAGGGTGAAAGCCTCCCACTTGCGATACTGCGATGAGCTCGGATCGTTGTTCACCACCACCATGTAGAAGCTGCCCTGCAGACAGGAGATCAGCTTCCAAGTCTTGGTGTCGCCGTGGATGCCGCGCAGCACATGGCGATGCGACACCGAGATGTCGTCCTGGATGAAATCGATCGGAATGCCCGCGGTGAAGTAGGCGTTGCGGTTGTAGGTCTCGATATAGTGGCCGCGGAAATCCTCGAACACGGTCGGCGGCTTGATCAGCAGGACCGATTCGAGCTTTGTCGTGAACACTTCCATCCCAACCCCCTGTGGATCAGCGCGGCAAGCCGCCGGCGCCGAGGAGCTCTTCCTTGCGGTAGACGATCGTCGAGCCCGTGAAGTCGGCCGAGATCGGCACGGTGATGAGGTGCGACAGCGCCTTGGCGACGGCCGCCTGGCGCTCGGGCGGCACCACGAACACCATGAAGCCTGTGCCGCCCGCGCCCAGGAGCTTGCCGCCGAGCGCGCCGGCGCGCTGGGCATCGTCGTAGATGCGGTCGATCGTCGACGTGCTCGTGCCGTTGGCGAGGCCGCGCTTCAGGGCCCAGCTCTCGTGCAGCAGCTTGCCGAAGTCCTCGATCTTGCCGCCGTGCAGGAGATCGGCGCCGATCGCGACCATCTCGTGCATCCGGGTCATGTGCCTGGCGTTGGCTTCGAGGTTGTTGATCAGCTTCTTCGCGTAGTCCGACGAAAGCCGGCTACTGCCGGTATAGAAGAGCATCAGCCACTTCTCGAAACCCTGGCGCTGGCCATCGTCGAGGCCGAGCGGCGTCACCGAGAACGAATCGTCGCGCTCGAACTTGATGACGTTCATGCCGCCGTAGGCGCTGGCGATCTGGTCCTGGCAGCCCACCGCTTCCTTCAGCTTGTTCTGCTCGAGATCCATGGCGCTCACCGCGAGCGCGTGCGCATCGAGGCTCTTGCCGCGCATGGCGGTCAACACGTTGATCAGGCCGACCGCGAAAGCCGAGCTGGAGCCGATACCCGAGCGCGCCGGCAGGTCGCCCTGATGGAACAACTCGATGCCCTCGCTGTCGTCATAGCCCAGCGCCTCGAGGCCGGCGCGTACCGCCGGATGCTGGATCTGGGAGGCGGCGCCGACTGCTTCGATATGCGACCAGATGATGCGATGGCGGATGCCGAAGAACGGCGGCAGGAAGCCGGTGCCGATGTAGCAGTACTTGTTGATGGCCATCGACAGCACGGCGCCGCCGTGTCGGCGGAACCAGGGCGGGTAGTCCGTGCCGCCGCCGAAGAACGACACCCGGTACGGCGTGCGGGAAATTGCCATCAGCATTTGAAGATCATCAGCCTTTCTGACTGTCTCGCCGATCTGCCGCCTCAGCGGGTCAGAAAACGGTCGCCTTCCGTTGCCACGCGGTCCCGCCAGTAGTCCAGCAGGTCGCGCAGCGTCTTCTCGTAGGGGATTTCGGGCTTCCAGCCGGTATGGGCGTGGAACTTCGCGGTGTTGGGGACCTGCAAATCGGCATCGATCGGACGCAGCCGGTCGGGATCGACCTCGACCCTGATGGCGTCCTTGGCCGGCGAGAAGGAGATCAGCGTGTCGAGGATGTCCTTCACCGTGCAGGAGTGGACGCCGCCGATATTGTAGTAGGCGCCGGACGTCGGATTGACGGTGACCAGCATGTAATAGGCGCGTACGGCATCGCGCACGTCGGCGACGGTGCGCAGCGATTGCAGGTTGCCGACCTTGACGATCGGCGGGATGCGATTGTGCTCGATCATCGCGATCTGCTTGGCGAAGGTCGATTCGGCGAAGACGTCGCCGCGGCGCGGTCCGGTATGGGTGAACATGCGCGTCGTCATCACCGTCATGCCGTAGGCCTCGGCATAGAAACGGCCGACCAGGTCGGTGCCGACCTTGGAGATGGCGTAGGGCGAGGCAGGGTGGAACGTGCACTCCTCGTCGATCGGCAGCTTCTCCTTCGGCACCCGGCCGAACACCTCGGATGAGGCGCAGACGTGAATGATCGCCTTGGGAGCATGCTGCTTCAGTGCGTCGAGCACGCGCACCGTGCCCTGGACGTTGGTGTCCATGGTGTCGAGCGGCGAGTCAAAGCTGGTGCGCGGGAAGCTCTGGGCGGCGAGGTGGAAGACGTAATCCGGCTTCGCGTCGGCCACCACCTTCTGGATCGACATGGTGTCGCGCAGGTCGCCATAGAGCAGCGAGACCCGATCCTTCGAATTGATGCGGTGGGCGATGTTCACCAGGTTGTCGAGCGGGCTGCGCCAGCGGCACATGCCGATGACGTCCCAGTCGGTCTTTTCGAGCAGGAACTCGGCGAGGTGGGAGCCCACCATCCCCGTGATACCTGTGATCAGCGCGCGCCGAGCAGCCATCGTCTCCGTCTATCCTGCCTTTTGTGGCGGTCTACTTAATTGAGGCAATGACAAAAGGCCACCCCGCCTGGGGACCCCCCTGGCGTTGCCTTGGGCGGATGAGGCCTCTATGGTCCGACGATCCTTAAGATAACGACAGTTACGATGAGTTTTGCCCGCGAACCCCTGACCAAAGCGACGGCGATACAGTTGTTCAAGAGCCTCTATCTGGCTCGGCGCTCCGAAGAATACATCGTCAAGCACTACGCCGAAAACCTGATGCGCACGCCGATGCATATGTCGATGGGCCAGGAGTTCGTGTGCGTGGGCGTGTGCGCCGCGCTCGAGGGCGAGGCCGATGTCTTCGCCTCCTATCGCAGCCATGCCGCCTTCCTGGCGCAGACTCACGACACCGACCGGTTCTTCTCCGAGCTCTATGGCCGCACCTCCGGCACCGGCGAGGGCAAGGGCGGCTCGATGCATCTGGCCGCACCCGACCAGGGACACATCCTGTCCAGTGGCGTCGTCGCCACGCAAATCCCTGTCGCCGTCGGCGCGGCCTTCGCCAACAGGCAGCTGAAGACCGGGCGCACGGCCGTGGTGTTCTTCGGCGACGGCGCGGCCGACGCCGGTGTGTTCTGGGAGAGCATCAACGCCGCCGCGCTCTTCAAGCTTCCGGTGATCTTCGTCTGCGAGGACAACGGCTATGCCGTCGACACGCCGCGCGAGGCACGCCAGATGTCGAAGTCGCTGTCCGACGCCGTCAGGCCGTTCGGCGCCGACATCTACGACGACGACAGCGGCGACGTGGAGAGCGTCTATCTGCTTGCGAGGGAGGCCGCCGCCAAGGCCCATCGCGACGGGCGCCCTGCATTCCTCAACATCAAGTGCTGCCGCTATCTCGAGCATGTCGGCATCGGCACGGACTGGAACTGGGGCTATCGCGACCAGGCGACGGTCCAACGCGAATGGATCGACCGCGACGCGCTCAAGGTGCAACGTGCACGACTGGCCAAGCATCAGATGACCGAGAGCGCCATCGCGGCGATCGAGGACGAGATCGACAAGGCCATCCAGGCAAGCGTCAGGCGGGCATCAGAGGCGCCGATTCCCACGCCGGACCGGCTGCACGCAGGTGTGTTCCATGAGAAAGCTTGATTACGCCGGCGCCATCCGCGAGGCGATGACGCAGGAGATGGAGCGCGACAGCCGCGTCTTCGTCTATGGCATCGGCGTGCCGACCTGGTCGTCGATCTTCGGCACCACCAAGGGGATTCCGGAGAAGTTCGGCAAGGAGCGCTGCTTTGACACGCCGATCTCGGAAGACTGCATGACCGGGTTCGGCCTGGGCGCGGCGATCCGTGGCCTGCGGCCCATCCATGTCCACATCCGCGTCGACTTCATGATCCTGGCGACCAACCAGCTGATCAACATGGTGTCGAACTACACGTATTCGACGGGCGGAAAGCTCAAGGTGCCGCTGGTGGTACGCGCCGTGATCGGCCGCGGCTGGGGGCAGGGTGCTCAGCACTCCAAGGCATTGTTTTCGAACTTCACCCACATCCCGGGGCTCAAGGTCATCGCGCCGACGACGCCGTCGGACATGAAGGGCATGCTGACCGCCGCGATTCGCGACGACAATCCGGTGATCTGCTTCGAGCATCGCTGGCTCTACTGGGCCGAGGAGGACGTGCCCGAGGAGCCCTACGAAATCCCGCTCGGCGTCGGGCGCATCCTGCGGCCGGGCAAGGACGTCACCGTGGTCGGCCTGTCGTGGATGAACGTCGAGGCGCGGCTGGCGGCCGACATCCTCGCCAAGCGCGGCGTCTCGGTGGAGATCGTCGATCCGCGCACGCTGGCACCGCTCGACGAGGACCTGATCGTGGAGTCGGTGAAGCGCACCGGCCGCTGCATCATCGCCGACTGCGACTGGGTCGACTCGGGGTTCAGCGCCGAGCTGTCGGCGCGTATCAACGAGAAGTGCTTCGGCAAGCTCAAGGCACCGGTGAAGCGCATCGGCTTTGCCCACACGCCGGCGCCGACCGTGCGCGAGCTCGAGAACGAGTTCTATCCCAACGCAAAGACGATCGTGCATGCTGTCGAGGACATGCTGGGGCTGGAAGCAGCCAACCTCGATGGCGAGGACTTCTTCAGCCACGAGCGGCGCTTCCGGGGGCCGTTCTAGGTCATGCTCATGTCATGCTCTTCCGGACCGCGAGCCTCCGGCTCGCTCATGAGCTTGAGCGAGCCGGAGGCTCGCGGTCCGGAAGAGCATGAGCAGGGTGTGCTTTAGATGGATCTCGGGCTCTCCGGGAAGTTCGCGCTGGTGACTGGCGGGAGTCACGGCATCGGGCTGGCGACGGCCAAGCGCCTGGCGTCGGAAGGATGCCATGTCGCCATCTGCTCGCGTTCGCAACAGCGCCTCGATGCGGCGATGGCCGAGCTAAAACCTCATGGCGTGAAGCTGCTCTCCGTCGCCGCCGATCTCCTCGAGCCGGAGGCCGCCGCTCGCGTGATGGACGTGGTCGATCGCGAATGGGGCGGCGTGCAGATCCTGGTCAACAACGTCGGCGGCGGCGGACGCTGGGGCAAGGAGAGCGTCGAAGACACCGACATGCGGGTATGGGGCGAGGTCTACGAGAAGAACGCCATGGCGGCGGTCCGCTTCACCCGGCGCGCGCTGCCGCACATGCGCCGCGGCAAGTGGGGGCGCGTGGTCACCATCACCTCGATCTATGGCGGCAAGGAAGGCATCGGCCGGCCGTGGTTCACCATGGCCAAGGCAGCCGAGACCGGCCTCATGAAGTCGCTGTCGTCCATGGCCTACCTGGTGCGCGACGGCATCACCTTCAATTCGGTGGCGCCCGGCGGCATTTACATCCCAGGCACCGGTTTCGAGGACGAGCAGCGGCGCGATCCCGAAGGTTTCCGGCGCATAGTCGACCTCGACTATCCACTGGGTCGGCTGGGCACGCCGGAGGAGGTCGCGGCCGTCGTGGCCTTCCTGTGTTCGACCGAGGCGAGCCTGGTCAACGGCGCCAACATCACGGTCGACGGCGGCCAGAGCCGCGCCTTTTGAGAGATTGCCAGATGGCGCGGCCTCCGTTAGCAGTCGGCTGCCCAGAAGCAACGCCGGGGAGCGTCTGTCTGTGAAGGATGAAGCGATCTATCGCCGGCTGTTCCGGACGGCGCTGCTGATCAGGCTGGTCGAGGAACGGATCATAGACCTCTATCCGTCCGACAAGATCCAGAGCCCGGTCCATCTGTCGATCGGCCAGGAGGCCGTGGCTGTCGGCGTCTGCGACGGCCTGAAGCCCGACGACCTGGTGTTCGCGACCTACCGCAGCCACGGCTTCTACATCGCCAAGGGCGGCTCGCTCGACGCCATGTTCGCCGAGCTGTACGGGCGCAAGGGCGGTGTCTCGGGCGGCAAGGCTGGCTCCATGCATCTCGCGGCGCCCGAGGTCGGCCTCATGGGATCGTCGGCGGTGGTGGCAAGCACCATCCCCCACGCGGTCGGCGCGGCGCTGAGCTTCAAGCGGCGCGGCCTCTCGCAGATCGCCGTGGCGGTGTTCGGTGACGGCGCGACCGAAGAGGGCGTCTATCACGAGAGCCTGAACTTTGCGGCGCTCATGAAGGTGCCGGTCCTGTTCCTGTGCGAGGACAACGGACTCGCCGTGCACAGCCATCGTCCGGTGCGCCAGTCCTATCGCCTGACCGACCATGCCGCCTCGTTCGGCATCGCGAGCCGCCGGCTCGAGGAGGGCTGGGACATGCTGGCGATCCGCAAGGCCACGCTCGAGGCCGCGGCCAAGGTGCGGGCTGGCGAGCCGTTCGTGCTCGAGATCGTCACCTCGCGCTACAAGGAGCATGTCGGCGTGGGCGAGGATTTCCACTTCAACTATCGCGCCAGCGACAGCGTCGATGCCTGGAAGCGGCGCGACCCCCTGATCGTCGACAGCAAGCTGGCCGACACCCTGCGCCCCGACATCGAACGCGAGATCGAAGCAGCCGTGGCTTTTGCCGAGGCGAGCCCGGCTCCCGGTCGCGCGGAACTGCTGACGGACGTGATCTGATGAGCATCGCTGCAGTGAAGCCGGTCCAGGGCACGCGCGTACTGTCCTACGCCGGCGCCTTGCTCGAGACCATGGATGCCGCCCTGGCCGACCACGACAACGTCTTCATCATGGGACAGGGCGTCGACGACTTTAAGGGTATCTTCGGCTCGACCACCGGTCTCGCCGAGAAGTACGGCGCCCAGCGCGTGTTCGACGTGCCCTTGATGGAAGAGGGAATGACGGGCGTGGCGATCGGCGCGTCGCTGGTCGGCGACTATCCGATCACGACGCACATCCGCGCCGACTTCTCCTTCCTGGCGATGAACCAGATCATCAACCTGGCTTCCAAGTACCGCTACATGTTCGGCGGGCTGATGCGCTGTCCGATGCTGATCCGCATCGTCGTCGGGCGCAGCTGGGGGCAGGGCGCGCAGCACTCGCAGAGTCCGCAAGCGACCTTCGCGCACTATCCCGGCCTTACGGTGGTCATGCCGTCGAGCAGCCAGGCGATCCTCGACATGTATCCGGCGATCATCAACCGCCATCCCGGTCCGGTGATCAGCATCGAGCATCGCCTGCTCTACAATCTCGATTTTACGGTCTCGCCGTCCGAGCACCGCGTGCCGCTCACCAGCTATGTGGCGCGCAAGGGCAGCGACGTCACCGTCGTCGCCACCTCGGTGATGGTCTTGGAGGCGCTGCGCGCGGCGCAGTATGTCGAGGACAAGGCGGGGGTCTCGGCCGAGATCATCGATCTCAATTCGATCAGCCATCCCAACTGGGACTTGGTCGCCGCCAGTGTGCGCAAGACGGGCCGACTGGTCGTGGCCGACACGTCGTGGCTGGAGTACGGCGTCGCCGCCGAAGTGTGCCGCCAGCTCGTGATGCGCGATCCCGGCCTGCTGCGTCAACCGCCGACCATGCTCGGCATGGCGCCAGCACCGTGCCCGACGGCCAAGAGCCTGGAAGATATCTACTATCCCAGCCAGCACGAGACGGCCGACGCCATCCTGACCCAGGTGAAGGGCGACAGGCACGGCATCGCGCTCCCGGTCGAGCGTTCGATGACCGAGGGGTACAAGCGCTTCCGCGGGCCGTTTTAGTTCACACCCGCCTCACCCTGAGGAGCCGCGCGTAGCGCGGCGTCTCGAAGGGTGGCTATAGTCTCGTTGTCGCCTACCCTTCGAGACGCGCACTTCGTGCGCTCCTCAGGGTGAGGTGTGCCGTTTCCGATACCACTCAATCGTGCGGCGCAGTCCGTCCTCGAGCGACGTGCGTGCTTCAAAGCCGAGTTCGCGGGCGAGGCTGCTGTCCATCAGACGCGCCGGGATGGTACTGGGCCGCGACGGGTCGTAGCGGACGTCGGCGCCAGCATAGCCGCCGACCTTGAGGATCTTCTCCAGTATCTCGCGCACCGAGTGACCGGCGCCGGCGCAGATGTTGACTGCGAGATAGCGACGGTCGGCGGCGAACGCCGTCAGCATGCCGTCGATGAAATCGTCGACGTAGATCAGGTCGCGAATGTCCTGGCCGTTGCCCCATACCTCGAGCGGGCTGTGGCGCTCGACGACGCGGCGGATCAGGGCGGCCGTCACGTGGCTGACGGCGAAATCGAACTTGTCGTACGGGCCGTAGACATTGGACGGCCGTACCACGACCGTCGGCATTGGATTGGGGATCTTTTCGGCGTAGGTCCGGCAGAGGACCTCGGCATAGCGCTTCATCCAGCCGGCAGCGAAGTAGACGTCGTGCGGATCGCCGTCGAACATCTCGTCTTCGCGCACAGGCCGGTCGGCGGTCGGCGGATAGGCCGCACCGCTCGAGATGAAGCAGAACCGAGCCACGCGCGCCCGATGTGCGGCCTCCAGCATCAGCGTGTTGATCAGGACGTTGGGCGTGATGTGGACAAGGGGCGTGGCCCGGATGACGGCCGCGCCGGAGGTGTGGGCGGCGCACAGGAAGACATAGTCCATGCCCTCGACGGCCCGGGCGCAGTGCTCGGGCTGGCGCAAGTCGAGGACCACGGTCTCGGCTCCCGGGGTGGCGGCCTGCAGCGGTTTCTCATGGACCGTGAGGCGCAGATGCGCCCCGCGTTTGGCCAGGGCGAGGGCAAGATTGGTCCCAATGAAGCCGGCGCCCCCGGCGATTAGAACTTTCTTGCCTGTGAAATCCATTTCCCCACCGATCATGATCAATCGAGACAAACCACAATAAGGCCTTCAATCTCAAGGGATTGCGTCCATATATTGCATTGCGTTCAGGGACCGGGCAGCTTATCTCCACGCCAATGTCGACAGCTCAGGGATCCGATCCGCTGCCCGCCGACGCCTCCAAGGAGCGCCGCGCGTCCGTTCGCGTCGGGCTGGTCCAGATCAACAATTCGTTTTCCGGCCAGAACTATCTGCCCTATTCGGTCGCCCTGTTGCAGACCTACGTGCAGAAAATGGCTGCAGATCCCGGCCTCTACGAGTTCCTGCCGCCGCTCTACAAGCGGGTGCGCATTGCCGACGCCGTCGAGGCCCTGAAGGACGCCGACCTGGTCGGCTTCAGCACCTACGTCTGGAACGGCCGCATCTCGCTCGAGATCGCCCGCCGCCTGAAGGCGCTGCGGCCGGGCATCGTCATCGTTTTCGGCGGACCGCACGTGCCGGACCAGCCCGAGGCCTTTCTGCGGGCCAATCCCCAGATCGATCTCGCCGTCCACAATGAGGGCGAGCGGACCTTCCTCAACTTGCTGGGGAGCTTTTCCGACCGAGAGGCCTGGGCGGCACTGCCGGGCATCAGCATGGTCAGGACCGACGGCAGTTTCGTGCGCAACGCCAACAGCGATCGCGTGCGCGATCTCGACGAGATCCCGTCACCCTTCCTGGAAGGCGCGTTCGACGCGATCATGGCGGCCAACCCCAATGAGAGCTGGATCGGGCTGTGGGAGACCAACCGCGGCTGCCCGTTCCGCTGCACCTTCTGCGACTGGGGCTCGGCGACGGCGGCCAAGGTGACCAAGTTCGGCGAGGAACGCCTCTACCGCGAGGTCGACTGGTTCGCCGGCAAGAAGATCGAGTACATCTTCTGCTGCGACGCCAACTTCGGCATCCAGAAGCGCGACGTCGACATCGCCAACTATGTCGCCGGCATCAAGAAGGAGACCGGCTATCCGGTGGCGCTGTCGGTGCAGAACACCAAAAACGCCACCGAGCGAGCCTACGAGACGCAGAAGATCCTATCCGACGCCGGCCTGAACAAGGGCGTGGCCCTTTCCATGCAGAGCGTCGACAAGCCGACGCTGGAGGCGATCAAGCGCGACAACATCTCGCTCGGCACCTATATGGAGCTGCAGCGCCGGTTCACGCGCGACAAGGTCGAGACCTATTCGGACCTGATCCTGGGCTTGCCCGGCGAGACCTACGAATCATTCGTCAAGGGCGTCGATCAGCTGATCGAGAACGGCCAGCACAACCGCATTCAGTTCAACAATCTCTCGATCCTGCCCAATGCCGAGATGGGCGATCCCGCCTACCAGGCCAAGTACGGCATGGTCACGGTCGAGTCCAAGATCATCAACATCCACGGCGAGCGCATCGAGCTCGACGACGACGTGCCGGAGGTCCAGGACCTTGTGGTGGCGACGGCCGCCATGCCGCCGTCAGACTGGCGACGCACTCGCATTTTCTGCTGGATGACGGCGCTCCTGCATTTCGACAAGCTGTTCCAGATACCGCTGATCATGGCGCACGGCATTTCGGGCATCTCCTATCGCGACATGATCGAGGCCTTCATGGCCGCCGATCCGAAGCGATTCCCGTTGATCGCCGAGATCAACGCCTTCTTCCACAAGGAGGCCGAGTCGATCCAGAAGGGCGGGGCGGAGTACGTCTTCTCCAAGGAATATCTCGGCATCTACTGGCCGGCCGACGAGTTCATCTTCGTCGAGCTGACGGCCAAGGGTAAGTTCGACGCCTTCTATGCCGAAGCGGGCAAGCTTCTGGCCGAGACGGTGAGCGCCAAGGCCGCCGGTCTGCCGATGGACATCATCGACGAGGCGATCCGGCTCAACCATGCGCTGGTCCATCAGCCGTACGCCAAGGACAACCTCAAGATCCGCCTGAGCTACGACCTGCTCGACTACTGGCACAAGGTACGCGGCGGCGAACAGGCATTGCTCGCCGAGAAGCCGCTGGCGATCGAGGTCGATCGGACGGCCAAGCCCTACGACGACTTCCAGAAGTGGTGCCGCGAGATCGTCTGGTGGGGCAACAAGAAGGGCGCCTATCTCTATTCGCCGCGGTCGGCCGCCATCACGCCCGAACTGGCCGGCCACTACTGAACGATGCGTTACCGGCCGCTCGGCAAGACCGGCCTGCAGGTTTCCGAGATCGGCTTCGGAGCCTGGGGCATCGGCGGACGCACCGTCGAGCAGACGTCCTACGGCGACACAGACGATCGCACGTCGCTGGCCGCCCTCGACCGTGCGCTGGAGCGCGGCATCACCTTCTTCGATACGTCGGCAGCCTACGGCAACGGCCACAGCGAAGAACTGATCGGCCGGGCGGTGCGCGGCAGGCGTTCGCGCGCCGTCGTCGCCACCAAGGCAGGTTATGAGGCCTGGGACCAGGCGCCGGACTTCTCGCCGTCGGCAATCGTGGTGTCGACCGAGCGCAGCCTGGTGCGGCTCGGCACCGACTATCTCGACCTCCTTCAGCTTCACAATCCGCCGCTCGACATCGTGTCGTCGCCGGCTGTGCACGAGGTGCTGGCGGGGCTGGTCCGGAGCGGCAAGATCCGCGCATGGGGCGTGTCGGCCAAGGGACCGGATGAAGCCCTGCAGGCCTTGCAGGCCGGCGACATCGCGGTGATCCAGGCCAACTTCAACATGATGGACGTGCGCGTCTTGACGAGCGGGCTTCTGGCGGAGATCGAGCGGCTGGGTATCGGCTTCATCGCCCGCACGCCGCTTTGCTTCGGCTTCCTGTCGGGCACGGTTGGCCATGACAGCGTCTTCCCGCCGGGCGATCATCGTGCGCGCTGGCCGCGCGCCCAACTCGCCAACTGGGTCGACGGCGCGGCCGATTTGATGGCCGCGATCTCGACATCGGCGGGTGAGGCGGCTGTTCAGGCAGCGTTGCGTTTCTGCCTGTCGTTCCCCGCGGTATCGACCACGATTCCCGGAATCATGAAGCCGCTGGAGGCCGACCAGAACGCTGCGGCCAGCCTGTTGGGGCCGCTGCCACGGCCGGCCGTAGACGCCATCCTCGAGATCAATCGAAGTCGACAATTCTTCGTCTCGGCTTGATACGCGCCGTCACGAAATGGAGGAGATCGCCGCCGCTGAACAGGTGGCCGGGAATGCCGGCGGCCGCCGCGGCCTCGAGGTCGGTCTCGCGATCACCGATCAGGAACGATTGCGAGGCGTCGACCGGCCACTCCGCCAGCAGTTTCCTGATCATGCCTGGGCTGGGCTTGCGCAGCTCGGAGACAAGACGATAGCGCTCGACCACCCCCTCGGGATGGTAGGGGCAGTATTCGAAGCAATCGATGTGCGCGCCGTGCCGGCGCAGGTCGGCGCTCATCCAGCCGTGCAAGCCGACGATGTGTTCTTCGCTGTAGAGTCCGCGCGCGACGCCGGCCTGGTTGGTGACGATGAAGACCAGGTAGCCCGCATCGTTCAGCCAGCGCACGGCCTCGCGCGCGCCGGCGACCCAGCGCACCTGGTCGGGGTGGTGCACATAGCCCGTATCCTCGTTCAGCACGCCGTCACGGTCGAGGAAGGCGGCCGGCCGCTTCATGATGCGCGGCACCACGCGCTGTGCGCGCTCGAAGTCCTGCGGCGTGCCGATGTCGATGAACGGCGCTTCGACGACCACGCCTTCGATCAGGCCGTCCCTCGCCAGCCCTGGCAGCACGTCGCGCTCGAGCGAGCAGGGCACGGCGCCGACGCGCGAGAGCACGTCCTTGCGCATCAGGTAGACGCCGGCATTGATCGGCCGGTCGAGCGCTCCGGCCGGAATGAAGTCGTGCACCCGCCGGCCATCGACGGCGACCCGTCCGTAGCGCTCGCCTGCGATGCCGCTGGCCAGCGCCATGCGCACCCACCCGGCCGCGCTCTCGCCGTCGACTGGCAGCAGCCCCAGCCAGTTGAAGTCGAACAGCGAATCGCCGTTGACGAGAAAGAACCAGTCATCGAGCCGGTGGGCCGCGAGCGCGAGTGCGCCGGCGGTGCCGGCAGGCTCGGATTCGATCGCCGTATCTATCGTCATGCCGCGGATCGAGCGGCCCTGGTAGGTCACGACAAGGTCACCGGCCCGATAGCCGCAAAGCAGCAGCGCGCGCTTGATGCCGTGTCGGCTCGCCTCGTCCAGCAGATGATCGAGGAAGGGCCGGCCACCGACGCCGAGGACGGGCTTGGCGGTATCGCCGGTCAGCGCCTTGAGACGGGAGCCGAGACCACCGACGAGGAAGACGGCTTGCTCGACGTTCATGCGGCCGCCGAGGCGTCGGCCACGGACCACCGTGCCCGGCACAGCAGCCTTTCCTCCAGCGGCTGGTCCGCGAGGCCCCAGTTTTCCGGCTGGTTGAGCTGCGGGCGGACGCCGTGCGCCCACTGTTCGGCCGGCTTGACGAAGTTGCGCTCGATCGACGGAGCAAGCACGCTCTCGACGCCGGCGACCTTGCGCTTGGGATAGTCGAAGGCGCTGCGCACGATCTGCTGCAGCCGCCACCAGCGGAAACTGGTCATGACCTTGTCGACTTTGGACTGCAACGGCGTCCAGACGTGACTGACGCGGTTGCTGAACAGGCGCCCGTGGCGCCCCTTGAAGATGCGACAGGCCGGCGGCAGGCAGATCTCGTGCGACCCGAGCGCGACGGCCGCGTGCATTATGAGGGAATCGCAATCGAGCGACAGGACGGTGTTGTCGAGCGGGAAGCCGCGAACGGTGTGCCACATCGCGCGGTTCATCAGCAGGAAGTCGCCGCAGGCGTTGGTGTGCAACTCTCGGATGTACCATTGCGGCGGATTGGGAATGTGGCTGTAGCGCGTGCTGTCGAGGCTCTCCAGCCGCGCCAGCAGGGCCTCGTCGCCGAGATTGCGCAGGAGCGTCGGATTCAGCACGACGTCGCAGCGGTCGCAGCGGTACAGCGCGTTCTCGTGCAGGTCCTGCCGCGCGATCGTGGCGATGATCTCGTTCGACAGGTAGGTGTCCGACGCCTTGGGCGAGACGAATCGACCCTCGGCACGCCGCAGCCCGACGTTGGCCGCGGCCGCGGGGTTCATGCCGGACTCCTGTGAGCCGATGAACTTCTCGTGGTGCTCGCGGCCGACGATGACGCCGCGCACCTGCACGCAATCGCCCTGCGGCAGCGGATCCAGGGATTCGATGATCAGCGGTCGGTCAGGCGGCGGATTCCACTCGACCAGGATGAGCTCGGAATCGATCGCCGCCCGCTGCAGCTGACGGACGAGAAAGCTCGTTGCCCGTCTGACGCGCAGGTCGAAATCGCTAGTATAACCGTCGTTACGGAAGTAGGAGACGAAGCTGACGTAGGGCCGGGCGGCTTTCACGTTGAACTGCTCAGGTGATGACTCGACCGTTACCGGTATACGGGATTTGGCTTTAGGCGGTAAGAGCGTAGCTGGGTGCCGCCTGTGTCGTCGCGTATGGTATTGGCAGCATTCCGTGACCCAAGGCATAGTAGGGCGGAGAAATTTGAATGAGCAGCGCAGTCAAGCCGTCCCTGCGTGACCGGCTGCTGCCCCTTCTGGGCGCGCGCGTATCCCGTTTCGCCGCCGCCCGCCTGCTGCAAGAAGGCGGAGCACTATGGTCAGCCGATCCCCAACGCGTTTGGGAGGCAATTGGCAAGGTGGAACGGGCCTGGGCGCTGGACCGCGACCCCGAGATCGCGATCCAGCTCGCTATCCTGTACGACCGGGTCAATCGCAATGATGAGGCGGTGGTGGTCTTGACCGAGGCGTCGAGAATGTCTCCTCGGCATGCCCGCCTGCGCTATCACACCGCGATCACCCTGCTTCGTCATGGCACACCGACTGCAGTGCGCGATTTCTTCGAGACAGTGCTCAAAGTAGACGCCGGCGATGCGTTCGCCAGGTTCATCAGCGCCCTGCTCGATGCGTATGACGGTTGGGCTCGCCAATTGGCCGAGTCCATGGAGAGCAAGCGAGATGGCCGGCAGCCGTTCCTGATCGCAGTCCCGGTGTGGGGCGAGAGCTTTGCTGCTTTTTGCATGCAACATCTCTGTGCCTCGTTCCTCTCGCCCAACAACCTGCCAGTGCTGGCGAAGCAGCATTCGGTCCATATCGCGTTCTTCACGTCAGTGGAGGCCGACGCGGTGCTGCGGGCCGAGCCGCTGTTTCGCCGTCTCGAGCAGCACGCCACCGTCGACGTCGTGCACTATCCGCCGGACGTCATGGCCTATAAGGCATCGATGGAGGCCTGCTACGGCCAGGACAAAGTGCCCTATTCGAAGCAGTCGTTGGCCTTCTACTACGAGCGCAACTGCAAGTTTGCCCTCATGTCGTGTGCCCACTATGTCGGTTTGGCGGCTGGCCGCGCAGCTGATGCGATCGTCAGCTGCATGGTCGCCGACGTGATGGTGAACGACGGCGCCCTCACGACCATGGCGGCCCGGATGGCCGACGCCGACGCCGTGCTGGCTCATGCTATCCAGATGCACGGCACCGATCTTCGGCCGCTCATCTACCGCCAGTTCCGGAGCGCTGACGGTGTTCTCAACGTTCCGCCAGACGACTGCGGCCGTCTGATCGTCGAGTACATGCCGGCGAACAATCTTGCCGGCTCAGGCCGGCTGATGGATCCGCCGCTGCGCCTGGCTTGGCGGGTCGGCAAACATGGAATGCTGGTTCACGGCAACCACTATCATCCGTATTGCCTGCGCCCGAAGGCGCTCGACCACCCCCTCCGCCTGTCGATCGATCCGGTCGACAGCCGGTTCATGGATCGCGCATCGCTTGGCTCCGACCGGCTCCACCTCGTCCAGGATTCAAGCGTCGTTGTGTTGAGCATCGACGACGATCCGATCCTCCAGCAGGAACGGGAAGGACAAGGCGGCCCGCTTGTAACGCAGTTCGCGCTATGGTTGTTGGGCTACTGGAGCCGGCGGCGCGGCTGGATGTTTCGTGCGCCACTGCGCTACGGCCAGGCCGACCGGCAGGAGGACTGGGAAGGCGTGGAGGCGGAGGCTTTGGCGCTGGTCAATGCCATCGTGGCGGAGACCGAGAGGCTCGGAGGCAGGCGGACCAAGCCGTGACCGGCTCGGAACACCCCCGTTTTCGGCTGTCAAGGACTACCCTTGGCCAGTGAAGCTGTTGTATTGGTTGAACAATCGGTTTGACCAGGCAATTGAAAGCGGGAGCTGTCTCAGTGGGCGTTAATATTGCCGGGAACAACTGCTGGGGTCTGGGGGGACGATGAGCGATACACCGCGCTGTCGTCTCTGCGGAGGGAGCCACCTTTCGCATCTTCTCTGTCTCGATAACCTGCCGATTTCACACTACCTGAGAAAGAGCCCTCAAGATCCCGATCCGCGCTTCACCGTGGGCTTCGATAGCTGCCAGGATTGCGGCCTGCTGCAGATCGTGAAGGCCATCCCCGCCGATCTGCTCTACAGCGAGGCGGACACCTACACGACCGGCTTTCAGCGGCCGCGGCACCTGGACGATCTGATCACCACCGCGGTCGCCCGGCAGGACCCGGGCAAGGCGATCGACATCGGCTGCAACGACGGCACGCTGATGGAGCATCTGGGACGCGCTGGCTACACGCAGGTGGTCGGGCTGGAGCCCAATGCCGTCGCGGCCGCCATTGCCCGCAAGAAGGGCTATGACGTCTACACGGGCTACCTCGATCGGAAGCAGGCGGAGCGTATCGTCGCCGAGCAGGGACCTTTCGACACGTTGTTCCTGCGCCATGTCGTCGAGCATGTCAGCGATCTTGACGGCTTCTTCGCCGGTGTCCGCGCGCTGCTGCGCGACGATGGCCTGCTGGTGCTCGAGTTGCCTGATGTCGAGGAAAGCTTCGAGCGCGGCAGCCCGGCGATCCTCTGGGAGGAGCACGTAAACTACTTCACGCGGACACTCGCCGAGCACCTGTTGAAACGGTTCGGCTTCGAGGTGTGCGACCGGCGGAGCTACGTGTTCGGCGGCGGTTCGATGGCCTTCGTCGCGCAGAAGAAGGCAGCGCCGGTTTCCTGCGCGCTCGGGCTACCCGACGTTGCCCCGATGAATGGCCTGCTGCGCCGGTTCGCCGCCGGCATCGAGCGGCAGAAGGCCGAACTCGGCGGCCTAGTCGAGCGTGCGCGCGCCGCCGGCTTCCAGGTGCTGGTCTATGGCGCGGCGCCGCGGTCCTGTTTGCTCGTGTCGGTCTGCCAGATCGCCGACAAGATCGACTTCGTGGTGGACGACCGCCAGGACATTCACAATCGGCTGATGCCGGGAACGACTCGGGTCGTGCGGCCGCTCGCCGAGGTCGCGAACGCCGCCGGCGGCAAGCTGCTATGTCTGCTGGGCGTAGGCTCGGAGAACGAGTTCAAGGTGCGCAAGCGCATCGCGGCGGCGGTCAGCTCGCAGATCGTCCATGTCAGCCTGTTTCCGCCGCGGGATACGCTGCAAAGCATCGCGGCGGCCCGCGAAACAATTCACGGATAGGGATCGTCCTTCATGTCGCGTATCGACCTGGCGCCTCAGCCCAACGGCTACAAGGTTCAGTGGTCCTACCTGCCCAAGCAGTTCAGCGCCGAGAACATCGAGGAGATCCTCGATCTGTTCCGCAAGTTCGTGCCCACCGGCGACTTCACGCTGGGCAAGCCGGTGCGCGAGTTCGAGGAGAGGTTCGCCGCGATGATCGGCACCCGCCATTCGATCGGCGTGAACTCCGGCACCGATGCGATCAAGCTCGGGCTGAAGGCGCTGGGCGTCGGGCCGGGTGACGAGGTGATCACGACGGCCAACACCTTCATCGCCACGGTCGGCGCCATCAGCGAGCTGTTCGCGCGTCCCGTATTCGTCGACTGCACCGACAATTTCTGCATGGACGTGGGACAGGTCGAGGCGAAGATCACCAGGAAGACCAAGGCGATCGTGCCGGTCCATCTCGCCGGCCAGATGACCGACATGCCGGCGCTGATGGAGGTCGCCAAGAAGCACAACCTGCCGATCGTCGAGGATTCCTGCCAGTGCATCCTGGGCAACATCGACGGCAAGAACTCGGGCACCTGGGGTCGCTCCGGCGCCTTCTCGCTGCATCCGCTCAAGAACCTGAACGTCTGGTCCGACGGCGGCATGATCGTCACCGACGATGACGAATTCGCCACCGTGCTGCGCCAGCTGCGCAATCACGGGCTGGCCGGCCGCGACAGCGTGGTCCGCATGGGCTGCAACTCACGACTCGATTCGGTCCAGGCGGTAGTCGGCAACTGGCTGATCAACCAGGTCGACTTCATCACCAATACGCGCATCAAGAATGCTGCCTATCTCGACCGGGCTCTGAGCCGCATTCCCGGCATCAAGCTGCCCCAGCGCTTCAACAACCGGAAGCTGGTCTTCCACCTCTACATCGTCTTCGCCGAGCGCCGCGACGAGCTGGTCGCCCATTGCAAGAAACAGGGCGTCGAAGTGAAGGTGCATTATCCGGTGCCGCTCTACCAGCAGGAAGGCCTGAGCGAGTACGGCTACGAGAAGGGCGATTTTCCCGTGACGGACCGCCACGCGGCGACGATGATCTCGTTTCCGGCGCATGAGCACCTGACCGAGGAGCAGCTCGCATACACTGTCCAGACGGTCGAAGAGTTCTATGGGGTTTGAGATGGCGAAGCATGACATTCCCTACGTCAATCTCCCCGCCCAGGGCAGGGATCAGCTCGAGGACCTGAAGCGCATCTTCGAGCAGGTCGTGCTGAAGGGCTCCTTCGTCGGTACGCATGACGACCTCGCGGCGCTGGAGAAGCGGCTGGCCGAATATTGCGGCACGGCCGAGGCCGTCGCCCTCAACTCGGGCACGGATGCGCTGCTGCTGGCCATGAAGATTGCAGGCGTCGGCGAGGGCGACGAGGTCATCACGCCGCCCAACTCCTTCGTGGCCTCGACCGCCACCATCATCCAGCTGGGCGCCAGGCCGGTCTTCGCCGATGTCCTGGCCGACCAGAACATCGACCCCGAGAAGGTCGCCAAGGCGATCACGCCGCGAACCAAGGCGATCATGCCGGTCCATCTCACCGGCCGCATCTGCCAGATGGAAGAGATCATGGACCTTGCCAACCGGCACGGCCTCGTCGTGATCGAGGACGCGGCACAGGCGATCGGCTCGATGTACAAGGGCAAGCTCGCGGGCTCGATCGGGCACTTCGGCTGCTTCTCCGCCCATCCGCTGAAGAACCTGAATGCGCTCGGCGACGGCGGCTTCGTCACCACCAACGACAAGGCGGCGGCAGAGCGCATGCGCCGTCTGCGCGCGCACGGCATGGCTGACCGGGCGACCATCGAGGAATGGGGCATGGTCTCGCGCATGGACACGCTGCAGGCGGCGGTCCTGAACTATCGCCTCGACAAGCTGCCCGACATCATCACCAAGCGGCGGGCCAACGCCGCGCTCTACCAGAAGCTCCTGCATCACGAGCGGATGTACGTGCCGCCCTGCCGCAACGAGGAGTTCAACACCTTCCACACTTTCGTAATCCAGATCGACAAGCGCGACCAACTGCAGGCCCACCTGAAGAGCATCGGCATCAAGACCGCGATTCACTATCCGGTGCCGATCCATCTGCAGCCCGCCGCCAAGGCGCTCGGGCACAAGATGGGCGATTTCCCAGTGGCCGAGCGCCAGGCCGACCGAATCCTGACGCTGCCGGTGAACCAGTACATGAGCCAGGCCGATGTCGAGACTGTGGCCAGGGAGGCGATGGCGTTTCTTGACACGTACTAGGCGTCTGTGCAGCCCTGCGTCAGGATTGAAAGGCTAGTTGGTGAAACGTTTTTTGCGTGAAAGGCTGAGCAAGCTTGCTCAGACGCTTTGGCCGCCCCTCAAGGCAAGACGGTTGGATTTCCGGAGGAGGTTGGAGGGCCGAACAACATTACCTGCAGCTCCGAGCCTGCGCGACTTGTTAAACCATACCGACGACCTTTTGGCGTTGGAAGTCCATTACGGATGCTTCGGGCTGATCGAGATCCGGCTGTCCGAACTGAGCGAGATCATCCGCAGCAATACGATGGTCTACGAGGGAACAGCCGTCGATGTTGGAGCGCTGGACCGCTTGTGGGTCAACTTGCTGCGCCTCGGTCTGTTCGATGAGCTCGTCCATCTGGTTAAGCAGTACGACTTGCCGCTCAAGGCCGAAGTAAAGACATTCCTCGACTTTTGCGGACGCGAGTATGCCGCTTGCCGCAAACGCGGCGAGGCGTATCGCGCCGAGCACCCCGACCACGACATATTCATGCTGGGATGCATCGTCTGGGGTGAGGTGTATGTCGGGAACTTCCTGCGCTACAACATTCGCTCGATGCTGTCGGCCGGCAATCTCACCGCGCTCGCTGCTCAGGGGACGGTGGTGTTCAGCATCGTCACAGACGCGGCTGGCGCGCAGCAGATACGCAGCCACCCGTTGTTTCCCAAGCTTGAAGAACTCGGCGATGTCGAGTTCACCATCGTCGCGGACGAACTCACGGCGGTCCTGACCAGTGGTCATCTGGTGCGTAACTTCTATGTTCTATACGGGATGCTGGATCACTGCTCGATCTTCTTTGCTCAAGGAGCCGCCAGCCACCTGTTCATGATTCCCGTCGATTCAATCGTCGCGGACGGCTCGCTGAAGAATATGGCGAGCTATCGTCACCAAGGGTACGAGTGTTGCGGTGGCGGAAACCTTGTTGCCAACACCGAGACGTTCCTTCCAGCGATCGATGCGATGTTTGACGCCGAAGGTCCGATCACGATCTCGACGGAGAATCTAGCAACTCTTGCCGCCGAGCACGCGCACCATTACTTCACCTCCCAAGTAGTCGCGGCTGAGAATCAGGATTTCGGCAAACATCCGCGCGAGGTTTTCTGGCCTATAGAAGGTGGCCTTGAGATCCATTCGGTCTTCATCCATCCGTTGTTCACGACGGCGTCGGGACTGGCTCGCTATAGGCGCAAGCATTACGCCAATATCGATCACGGGATGCTTCCGCGGATTTTCGCCGGTGCGGGTCACATCAAGATCATTGAGGATCCGCGTGAAGCCTACGTGAACAACTTCACTGCTGCCGATCGGCTCTATGAAACCACGGGTCGACCCTTCGACTACGGCGACTTGCTGCGCGCCCATGACAACAGCTATCCCGTGCAGAGAAGACTGTTTGCTCGGGCGCAGATTCTCCCGTGCCGCTTGAAAGGCTGGACTTCCTATCGCGATGTCGTTGCAGACAGTCGCGAAGTCACCGCTCGACTCAAGGGTGGTCTGCTATCGCCGAACGGCAACTCCGCAGTCGAAGGTTCCGCACTCACCATCATCCTGCCGACCCACAATCGGCCGGATTTGGCCAAGGCCCAGCTTCGCTTTCTCGAGGCCTCTGCCGTCTGTCATCGCGTCATCGTGGCCGATTCAAGCGATGTAATCGACGAAGAACTCAGGAAGGCTTGCACCGGCCGAACTGAGTACCGTCGCTTTCACCCGAGAACAGACCTGGGCACAAAGCTCGCGAGGGTTGCACGCTTGGTGACCACACCCTATGTCGCGACGGTGCCCGACGACGACGTGAGCTTTCCGCATACGATCGACGCGTGTCTCGACTATCTTCAACGTCATCCTGACTACGTTGCGGCCCAAGGTTATGTGTTGCGCTATAGCGCCAGCGAAACCCAACTCGACATCCACAGCGTGCATTGGTTCATACCCAGCATTGACCAATCGACACCCTTGCAGCGGTTATTCGAACTCGTACGTCGCTATCAGAATTTCTTCTGGGCCGTCTTCCGCACCGACGCCTATATTCGTGCAACCAAAGCTTCCAAAGCCGCGAAAGCAGGGTTGTTTCAAGAGTTGGCAATCTGCGCCACGATGGCTTTGCTGGGCAAGTTAGCCCGTCTGCCGATGATACATACCTTGCTCGGCGAAGAAGTGTCCTTTGAACCGTCGTCCCGGGCCCATCCCTTGTTCGCATTTATCAACGACTCGGCGGCGTTTTTTCACGCCTATGGTCAATACCGCGACGGATTGGTCCGCCTGCTGCTGCGGTTGAGGGAGAAGGGGGGTGCGAGAAGGCGCAAGGACCGACTCGCACACACTATTGATGTCATCCACGCGAGCTACTTCGGTCGCGAGGTTGACACGGGAATCATAAATCGTGCGGCAGAAGTGCTCATCGACGACTCCACCGAGCTTCCTACAGGGGGAAAGCTTGTGCACCGCAAGCCGACCATTGAGCCGGACGACGCAGTGCATTTATCGGCAGTACCCGGGCACTCCTATATTTGGCGCAACGCCGTTCTCAACGCCGAGCCAAGGTCCGAGATCTCAATCAGCAACGACGAGATCGCCCGTGTCGAAGCTGCGTTGGACGACTACCTCTGTTCGGTCGGTAGCGCATCGGGTCGGGCTGGGAAATGTCTCACCGCAGATTCGCGGCAACAACATCCGGCTGACTGAGACCGGTTGACTAGGTGTAGCCTGGGGTGCCGACTTTAAGTGATTGTCCGAGCGCACCACCACGAATAGGCGTCGGCCAGTCCACGTTCGAGTGACCGCGTAGGCTCGAACCCAACTTCAGATCTCAATCGGTTTACCTCAGCAACTATGCGTGGCGGTTCATCTGTGCGGCCGGGAAGAGCCCCAAGGCGGAGAAGGTGTGATCGGCCTGAAATCCTGCCCAATCGGTAGGCGATCGAGGCGATGCTTTCGCCGACTCCGCTGGCTATGTTGACAGGGCCGCAAACGGCGGAAAGGGCGAGAGCCGCAAGGGCCTCTCCGGCGTCGCGCGCGTCCAGGAAATCGCGAACGGCCAGACCCTGCGTCAACAGCACGGGCTCGTTGCGCGCAAGACCGCGGGCGACTGACGCCACCAGACGTCTCTCGTCCTCGAACGGTCCGTACAGGTAGAACAACCGCGCCCAGGCAAATGACAAGCCGTCCAGTGCTTCCACCACCCGACGCGCAGCGTCCTTTGCGACCGCGTAGAGGGTGGTCGGATCGATCGCGGTGGCAACCTCATCGCAATTGGCGTCCTCTGGCCAGCGATACTCGAAACAGGTCCCGACGCCGACGAAACGCCTGACGCCCAAATCCAGCGCCGCCCGCGCCAGCATGAGCGTTGCGCCGGCCCAATCAACATTCTCAGGGGCGGTCCAGAACTTACCGTGTTCTACATTCCACGCAGCGTGGAGAATCGTATCGGGCCTGACATTGTCCAGGAGCTGACGGACGTATTGGGGGTCCAGCAAGTTTCCTTCATGCACCACCACTTGCGGCATCCAAGCATGTGACCGCAGCGACAAGGCGTGAACTTGCGCGCCTCGGTCGACCAGGCTTTTCACTGCCCATCTTCCGATGAAACCGGAGGCACCTGTCACCAGAACTCGCAAAATTTCATCCCCCGGGACGCTAGTCGGCCGTTGCCGCAGCAAAGGTTGGCCGGGCCCTGTCGGCGTCCGAGACGATGGCGATCGTGGGAAACGGCCAGTCGATGCCGAGCATCGGATCATCCCAGCGGACGCCCCTCGCGGCTTCCGGATGGTAGCGGGTTGTCATCTGGTAGTAGACCTCGGTGTCATTCACCAACGTTTGGTAGCCGTGTGCAATACCTTCGGGAACGAACAAACTGCGCCTGTTGGCGGCACTGAGCTCAACGCCGATCCAACGGCCGTAGGTCGACGACACCTTGCGCATGTCGAGCAGGACGTCGTAGATCGCTCCTGCCGTGCAGCGCACGATCTTGGCCTCGGCATGTGGCGGCGCCTGGTAATGCAGGCCGCGCACTGTGGCGCGCCGGATGTTCCATGCGATGCTGGCTTGAACCGGCTGAAACGACAAGCCATGAGCAGCGAACTCATCAACACAGGCGACGCGCGCAAAGAATCCGCGCGGGTCCTCCTTGCGTTCGATGTCGATGATGAAGACTCCGGCAAGATCGGTCTTGGTGAAGATCATGATGGCGAGCCGCCAGCTATGACGTGCGGATAGGGCACCGGCACGACGAAGCGACCGCCGGCGCGCAGGTAGTCTGCCTGCTGTCGCACGATTTCATCGGCGAAGTTCCAGGCCAGCAGTACGACGTAGTCCGGGCGGCGGGTCAGCAATTCCGAAGGCGCGACGATGGGGATGCCGACGCCCGGCATCACTCGCCCTTGTTTGAGGGCGCTGACGTCGGCGACGAAGTCCAGGAGGTCGGAGCCGACGCCACAGTAGTTGACGAGCGTTGCGCCCTTGGCCGAAGCGCCGTAGGCGGCCACCGAATGGCCTTTGCCCCGAAGGTCCCTCACGAAGTCGCGAAAGACCGTCGCAAATGCACGCACCTTGTCGGCAAAGCGCCGGTAGGTGGCGATGTCGGCGACGCCCCGGCGCTGCTCGTCGGCCAATATGGCGGCGACGGAAGGCGACGGCGGGACATTTTGGGCATGGCGCGCAAACACACGCAGCGAACCGCCATGCACTGGGATACGCTCGGCATCGCATATCTGCAGGCGGCTGTCGGCGAACAGCCGGACCAGCGGCGTCAGAGCGAAGTAGCAGAGATGCTCATGATAGACCGTATCGAATTCCAGTCGGTCGAGGAAATCGAACAGGTATGGCACCTCGACGACGGCAATGCCGTCCGGCTTGAGCAGCGCGGCAATGCCCGCGACGACATCGGTCAGGCAAGCGACGTGAGCCAGCACGTTGTTGGCGTGAATGACATCGGCGCCCCTGCCGTCGGCAGCGAGACGACGCGCCAGTGCCAACGAAAAGAACTCATTCACCGTGTCGACGCCTCGAGCGCGGGCGATGGCTGCAATGTTTCTTGCAGGCTCTATGCCCAGGACTGGCACGCCGGCCCCGACATAGTGCTGCAGCAGGTAGCCGTCGTTGCTCGCGATCTCAACGACGAGGTTGGCGGCGCCAAGACCACGCTCCAGCACAAGTCGCTTGGTGAGCGCTCCTGCGTGCTCGACGAAGCTGGGCGAATTCGAAGACAAATACACGTAGTCGCGAAACAGCCGCTCCGGATCGACGGTTTCGCGCAGTTGGGCCAGGCTGCATTGCGGACAGATCGCCAAGGTCAGCGGGAATCGTTCCTGCGCAGCGGCCGCGGCGGCGTCGGCTGCGAGATCGTTAGCCAGCGGCATGTCGCCGTAGCCGAGGACATCCTCGATGACGTGACTACAGACGCGGCACGAGGACACCTTGTGGAAGAGTTTGGCCGCGGCCACGCGACGAGTCTTCAAGGGCAAGTCCTGACAGCGTCCGCCAAATAATCATCGATTTGGCGTTGCGACAATGTCCAGGCATCGGCGCCACCCAGGGCTTTCCGGTACCACTTCATCGTGCGCTTGATGACATGCGGCAAGTCCCACGACTCGACATAGCCGAGTTCGTGCCGGATGCGACGGGAATCCAGGGCAAGGGTCTTGGCCTCAGGAAAGCTCTGAAGGCCGTCGTGTGCGACACGCGCGCCGTCGCCCCACACCGAAGCTGCAAGTGCTGCGACCTCGCCGACAGTCATCGTCCGGCCAGCCGGTGGACCGATATTCCAGGCGACTGGCGCCGGCGGACTGCTGGCGGTTCGCTGCCCTACAAGAAGAATGCCGTGAACAGCGTCAAGCACATGCTGCCAGGGACGCGCGGCATCAGGGAACCGCACCGACAGAGGCCGGCCCGCATGGAAGGCCCTGACTGCATCTGGGATCAGGCGGTCTGCGGCCCAGTCGCCGCCGCCGATGACGTTGCCGGCGCGCACCGTCGCAAGCGGTACTTTGGCCTTGTCCAGAAACGAACGCGCATAGACCTCGGCGGCAATCTCACAGCAGACCTTGCTTCCGCCATAGGGATCGCGAGCGCCAAGCCGGTCGTCTTCCCGATTGTCTGCACCCGGGTTGTCATAGACCTTGTCCGACGTCATCACGACGACTGCCTCGCAGCCTTGTTCGCGCACGCAATCGAGCAGATTGACCGTCCCCATGATATTGGTTTCGAAAGTCTCAACGGGATTGGCGTAGCCCACGCTGACCAGCGGCTGTGCGGCAAGGTGGACGACGATATCGGGTTGAGCCGCTACATAGGCGCGTTTCAGCGCGGCACGATCACGCACATCGGCGATGGTATTGACCAGTCGATGTTCCAAACCGGCCAGAGCAAAAAAGGATGGCTTCGTCGGCGGCGAAAGGGCACAGCCATATATTTCGGCGCCGAAGTGATGAAGCACGCTCGCCATCCAGCCACCAATGAAGCCAGTGTGGCCGGTCAGGAATATCCGCCGCCCTCGCCAGAACGCGGGATCCAGCGGGGCGGACGAGCCACTTAGACCTTCGCCCATGGGATATGTCCGCTTGCCCAAAGGTCATTAAGGTGCTGCAATTCGCGGTAGGTATCCATGCATTGCCAGAAGCCGTCATGCTTGTATACCGCCAACTGCCCGCGCGCGGCGACGTCTTCGAGCACGTCCGCCTCAAACGATAGATTCTCGCGGTCAGGAAAGGTGTCGAGCGCCGAGCGCTCGACGACAAAAAAACCGCCGTTGATCCATCCCGCGCCGGTCTGCGGCTTTTCGAGGAAATGGCGGACAAGGGTGCCGTCGACAAGCAACTCGCCGAAGCGCGACGGCGGGCGTACGGCAGTGACAGTTATCTGCTTGCCCTGTTCGCGGTGAAAGCGCAGCAGCTCGCCAAGGTCGATGTTGGCCACCCCATCACCGTAGGTGGCGAAGAAGCGATCGGACTGAATGTGGGGGGCGATCCGGCGAATGCGGGCGCCGGTCTGGGTATTCATGCCCGTATCGACCAACCGAACCCGCCAATCCACGTCTTCCTTGGACAGAAGGGTCACCTCGCCGGAGGATAAGTCGACCTCGACATCGGTGCTGTTGTGACGGAAGTTCAGAAAATAGTCGCGGATAACCTCTCCCTTGTATCCAAGACAGAGAACAAAGTCCCGGACACCATAGGCTCGATAGCGGCGCATAATATGCCAGAGAATCGGATGATCGCCCACCAGCACCATCGGCTTGGGGCGAACAGTGGTCTCTTCGTGCAGCCGCGTCCCGCGACCTCCACACAAGATGACAGCCTGCATTGCGCCTCGCTTGACTTGTCCCGCGCGTGGGCACGGTACTATTCGAATTCAACACTTCAACAAATGTAGATAGTCTAGTTTTGATTTCACCATGGCGACACCTCTTTTCCCATCACTTCACCGCAGGCCGGCGTAGTGAGCCAGCAGGAGAGGTGTCCGGTGACGGTTAGGTGCGCGAAGTTGATCACGGCGCGCGGCGGACGACGACATCTACAAGTCTTGCAACAAGGCGTCCGAGATAGCGGAACGGTCCAACAATTCTCGAAAGAGTTGTATCTCCGATAGCCGCTGGTGTAGTCGCCGAATCTGAGCGCTCAGCTGAAAGCCTTGCGGTTTCCACCGGTGCGGCCTGAGTTACAGCCGGCGACGATTGGGTTTCTGCCAGTTCGGATTGTTGCGCGCCAGCGTAAACGCTGAACCTCGCGGTGGCTCTGTAATTGTCCCGCTCGTCCGGAGTAAGAAGGTTGTCGCGGTACCACGGCAAGTGACGACAGGCAAGCCGGTCAGCTATTCTGACCGCCTTCAAGCAATCGGGGTAGGTAGGATCGAAGTACTTCTTGTTGTACAGGGCGAAGGTCGTATCGACTTCCGCCCGGTAGATCTGATCGCCACTCCTTGTCCGGGAGAGGGGTGTCTTCCAGAATTGCTCCTCCCATTCCCAAATGAAGTATTCCTGTGACCCGATCGGGAATTTGCGCTGAAGCATGTTCTCATGGTCGGAGATTTGAAGGGCGAAGCCCGCCTTGCCGATCCGGTAGGTCTCCGTCGCCTCAATCAAATCATCAAGAAAGGTAGCGGGCAGATCAGGATTGAATTGCAGGTCGGGGTCGGTCAGGCAGAAATGGTCTGGCAGCTGAGCATAGTTGGTGGGGTCTGTGAACAGATCGCGCGGTCCCCGGTTTTGCAGCTGTCTGATCAGACTTACAGATTCCGGTAACTGTTCAAAATATGAAAGCATGGGAGGAAAAGTCGAACCGTTGTCGATGACGACAACGTTGCAAAAACCCAGCCCGACCAACTGATTGACCATCATCTCAAGATAGCTGGGATTGTTGAAACACGGCACATACACGGGGATCCGGGTTTTCAGGTCAGAATCCGCCGAATGATGCAGCATCGAATTTTGGTGTTGGAAATACTCCGACATCGATGAAAACTGACGCGCAGCGGAAAGACGGATGTCCGGTTGGCGAATTTGATCCATCGCGACTGCATCCTCTGCGGCGCCAAATTCAGGAGGAGTCAATCCGTGCCGTATGGTGGCCGAAGAATCAATGAAATATCCTTCGCATTGCCGGTAACCGCCGAGATGGCTGTGGTTCCGAAGGGTCAGCACATTCTCGTCGAACGTAAATGCCTGTTCATGGTATAGAAAGTGCCGGCGACCCAGGAGCCTATTGTAAAGATGCGTGGGCCAGTTCGGCCGGGTTACGGTTGACTTGGCGGCCGGACCCGATCGCATTGGCAGACCGAAATAGGATGATGTAGTTTGTAGGATCGCTTCGGATAGTTCTCTGCGCAATCGCACGGGGGCCGCCTTGACTGCGATTTTCGCATTAGGTCAAATATGTCATCAGGCAACCTCGTCTTCGATTGCTTTACGTTCTTTAATGAACTCGAATTGCTGGAGATCCGGCTTGCGGAGATGTCCAGCGCGGTAGACGTCTTTGTGCTGGTCGAGGCGCCAGTGACCTTTCAGGGGAAGCCGAAGCCCCTGGTATTTGCCGATAACCGATCGCGGTTCAGGAGCTATCTCTCTCGTATCCGGCACATCGTAGTCGATGACATGCCAGGTGGGGAGGCGGCGTGGCCTCGCGAGTTTCATCAGCGGAATGCGATTCGTCGCGGGCTGGAAGACGCCCCGTCCAATGCTCACGTCTTGGTGTCGGACGCAGACGAGATCATTCGACCTCGGGCCGTAACCGCAGCACGCAGGCTGAATGCATTTTGCTTCTTCGCCATGGACTTGCATTTCTATTTTTTGGACCGTCGACACGAGCGGCCTTGGATGAAGGCTTATGCTGCGCCGTGGGCCTACGTTCGAGAAATGGAGGACCTCAGCGAACCGCGCATGATGGGGGATGGGTATTTCGTTAAGCACGGGTTCGATCCCGCGCACCATGTGATCAGGAACTCTGGTTGGCATTTCACATATATGGGTGGTGTAGAGAGAATGCTTGCTAAGTTGCGGGCCTTCTCCCACCAGGAAGAGGAAGTAGTGCGATGGCAGGATGAGGCAGCTCTACGCCGAGAAATTGAAGCGGGGCGCTGGTTTTACGACGGCGAACCGTTGTCGGCAGCATCGCTGCGCGCGCTTCCCGTCTTGGTGCGTCGTTTTCCGGCTCATTATCATACGATCGGGCTGCTTGCGTCGTTGCCGAACTTGAGACAGCGGTTGGCAGCTTTCGTGGGTGTGCGATAGCGATGCTCGTCGTTCAGGGTTGTTGGGAATGCCGGAATTGATCGGCGATGGTGTGTCACGACTGGTTCTCCTACAACATCGGCAATGGGACGATTTGGCTTGCAGAGTTCAAGGGAAAGCCCGGCGTGCGCGCCTGGAGGTCGGCTCCTATGAGGGCCGATCAGCGGTGTGGCTCATCAAGAACGTACTGGCCGATGAGACCAGTTCGATTGACTGCTGCGACCCGCCTCATCGGTCCGCGTCAGGAAGGACCCGCGTTCAATTTGTCAGGGCTCGACCAATATGGTTGACTTGGTGTGAGGGTGAGTAAAGAGCCCAGCCGCGCTTTGCTTACAACTATAGCGAACACCGAGGTTGGGTCTGTCAACTCGCGGCGCACCAAGCCTCCCATCGCTGGGAAGCCTAGCCTCTCGAGCGATGAGCGCTAAGCGTCTTTCTGCAAGGCTGGAGCCGGCTGTTGCGTGCGGCAGCATTATGATGGAGAGATCGTGGCCGATACAAATCGTACTATGCCGGAGCATGACGTTCCTGCTGATGCTGCCGATTTTGAATATCCCAAAGACTGGATCGTCTCTTATGCACAGACTCACGAAGACGTTCTTTTGTGGCGCGCCCTCCACTCCGTCACGCCTGGATTCTACGTTGATGTCGGAGCTCACGATCCTACCGACCTGTCAGTTACGCGTGCATTTTACGAACGAGGCTGGCGCGGCATCAACATAGAGCCGATCCCATTCTACGCTAAGAGACTTCGCGAAGAGCGACCCCGCGATCAGATCTTGGAAGTCGCCTTGGGCGATAAGCCTGGAATAGCAACGCTCTACGATTTTGGCGACACAGGGCTATCAACCATCGACACGGACATAGCAAAGGAACATGCGGCATCGGGCTTTCCATCGAGCGAGTTGCGTGTGCCTGTCATAACATTGGCGGCTGCTGTGGATGGCTTGGGTAACCAGGATGTACATTTTCTCAAGATTGACGTCGAAGGCTACGAACGACAGGTACTAAGCGGTGCGGACTTCAATAAGTTTCGACCGTGGATTGTACTGGTAGAAGCTACCAAGCCGTTGACGACGAAACCAAGCTTCGGTGCTTGGGAGCCTTTGCTGCTGAACGCGGGATACCACTTTGTGTATTTTGATGGGCTTAATCGCTTCTATGTTTCCGAGGAGCACCTTGATCTGAAGCGTTATTTTTCTGTACCAGTAAGTACCGCGGACCCCTTTGGGGATCACAAGGTGCTGCGTCTATCTGCTGCAGTGGAGGCGTTGGAGCGTGAGAGGCTCAAGCACGAAGTGCCGAGGCTTCAAGGCACTGCTCAACCGTGTGAGTCGAGCAACGCCGCTGGACTGCGGCGGGTCGTTGAAGCCCAGGCGGCGGACCTTGTGCGCTTGCGCCGAGCACTCGTATCGTTACAACCAGCGGGCAGTCAGAGCCGCGAGGACGAGATTCTTGCGGCCAAGGAAGAGCTCTCTGAGTGGATACGTTCCATCGTGATTTCGGACCTAGTTCGAACTCAAGAAACCATCACCGATGTTCTTAGGCAATCGCGGTGGCGACGTTTAGGCGAACGTCTGGGCGCGGTAAGACAGATGAGTTGGGAGACCGGCCGTTGGCGGACGCATCTCTTGGGGGCAAACAACAGTGCCGAGCCAGACACGGAGAACGCGGCGCATGAGAGTTCTGTCCCTGATCTCTTGGCAGAGCTTAAGCGGCTTAACGGGCTACTCGACGAAATTCGAGGAGCGCGATGGCGAAAGCTCGGCCAGTGGCTTGGTTTGGAAGAACGCTCAGCATGGGAGGCCGGTCTATGGCGTAGTCCGCTTTTACTGCAGCCCTTTCCGGTTATTGAAGCTACTCCAAAAGAGACATCTCCGCCGGTACGCCTTCAAGGGAAATCACGACCTTCCCCAACTAGCCACGAAGGCTTCGTTGAATATATCACTCAGCGCTTTATTGAAGAGTGTCGCGGGTTTGCAACGGACGTGATCCTCGACATCGGTGCAAATACCGGTCAATTCGCTAGAGACCTTCGGGCCCGAGGGTATCATGGTCACATAGTGAGTTTTGAGCCGCTGTCCCAAGCCTATGCGGAGCTAGTTGGTGCCGCCGATTCGGACCCACTGTGGGACGTCGCTGAGCGCTGCGCGATTGGCGCGAATGATGGTTGGGCTGAGATCAATATTGCCGGCAATTCATATAGCTCCTCGTTGCTTCCCATGCTGGATCTACACCGTGAAGCAGCACCCCACTCAGCATATACAGGGAAGGAACCTTGCCGAGTTACTACTCTTGACTCATTCGTCGACGGAACCTTTTCGGATCCGACAACCATTTTTGGCGTCAAGATCGACACACAGGGGTACGAGGCGGAGGTCTTGGCTGGCCTTAAGCGAAATCACAATCGGGTTAAGGTCATTCTGTGCGAGATGTCCGTAGCGCCCCTTTACGCCCGGGGGCCAACCATGAGTGAGCTTTCTGATTTGCTGGCAGAGCTCAATTATCACTGTGTCGCACTTTGCCCGGAATTACTGGATCCAAGAACAGGCAAGCTACTCCAGGTCAACGGTGTTTTTGTAAAGCGGGCTAGTACCGACTGATTTTTGGGGGATCAGAATAGAACGATGCGCATCGCTGTCATAAATCCTTTCCCCAACGTTCCTCAGGTCGCAGAAGCCGAATGGATTCGCCGCTTTGGCGCAGCTTGCGACAGGCTAGGGTTCGAACCAGTCGAGGTGATCACTTCAGACGATATCTTGCGCTGCAATCCAGATTGCGTGCTCGCTACACACGAGGTCTCGGCGAAGCTCACGGAGTTTCCGACGCTTGGCTTGCATTGGAATCCGCCCGATTTCTTTGCCGAAGATCCCGCGCGTTGTAAGGCGGTTCTTAGCCTGGATGGTCATCTTTGCGGCTCCAAGTCGATTGCAGATTGGATAAACGACTTTTCAGTGGGTCACGGGAAGAGGGCCGTGATTCATGATGGGCTCATGCTTCCGTCGACCCCCGACTTTGGACCAGCTAGGTCGCTCCCATCGGAGCCAGCAATCTTTTATGCTGGTATTCATTGGGATGGTTCACGTCACGGGGAAATCTTTCGTGCGCTGGATACACACGTTTCTTTGAGACTCTACGGCCCGCCGACTGCATGGGCTAACCATCATGCATACCGGGGCTCATTGCCATTTGATGGTGTTTCAATCGTCGAAGCGATTAGAGACGCGGGAATCGCCCTTTGTTTGCATAAATCCGCTCACCGCAGAGCCAACTGTCCGACGATGAGGCTCTTCGAAGCTGCCGCAGCCGGAGCCTTGATCATAACTGATGACTTCGAGTTTCCTCGCTACTGGCTCCGTGACAGTGTCCTTTACGTAAAGGCGGATTCGGCCCCCAATATGGTCGTCCGGCAGATCCTCTCTCATCTGGAATGGGCAAGGCATAATTCGGAGGCGGCAAGTCGATTGGCGAAGCGTTCTAACGAACTCTTCAGGCAAAATTTGAACCTCGAAAGGATGCTCAGATCGCTTCCCGAATTTGTCGATCAAGTTCGCAAACGCCGTAGCATGGTGTTAGTGGAAGCCACGAAACATGAGATCCAACCCGTTGTTGAATACATTGTTCGAGTTGGGTTGAGACCGGCAAAAACGGTCGCGCGCGCCCTTGCCAGTTTGGCGGCCCAAACTTACCAAGACATTGCTATTGTCTTGGTCCAGTTCCATCCGGTCCCGGGGCTTGATGCCGTAGTAGACGAGTTCAGGTCGCGATTTCGCTGGATTCGCCACATCGTTGTCCCGAACAACGGGATCAGAAGCACTAGCTGGTGGGCAGGCCTGAAAGCCCTGACGGCAGATTACTTTGCAATGCTCGACGATGATGACTCCCTTTTCCCTAACCACGTCGCATCGTTGATGGATCACTTTAGGCGTAACCCGAAGTGTGGATTTGTTTACTCTGGCCTCATAAAGTACGAGGAAGAGCCCAGCCACTATGTGGATGCCCCCCAGTTCTATGAACGGCGACAGATTTACGTTCTTTCGGAAGAGGACTTCCGTAACATCTCGCCAATGAATAACGTCATAGGGAACCATTCGTGGATTTGTCGCAGGTCCCTTCTCGACAACGACATGTTGGTCGATCCAGAGATCGAATGGGCGGAGGATGTATATTTCACGGTCCTAATGGCTGAGCGGGCCCAGTTTGGGTTCACTGCAATGGCCACTGCCCTCTGGCATTGGCGGTCCGCGACAAAGGACAATTGGTCTTTGTCGCACTCCAATGCAACGGCCGAAGCCTCCTTGGCGCGTTGGCAAGACCGACTTCAAGCCGTTAGATTGCCTTCGCACAATCGCGTGCCGAAGTCTGCCGGTCGCTATGACTTGGATAAAGCATTGAGGGAAGACCTCCAATTGCAGTCTTCGAAAAGGGTCCAGGTTCCTCAGGAGCTGAACGAAAGTTCGATAGTGGAATTTGGACGTTGTGAGAATGTGTGCCTGCATTTTGAGCGGAAGGCAGTTTATCTAGAGGAAGACGCCAGCTTCTCTATGCATAGGATTGAGCAGGTCGGCATTCCGGTTGTCCCAAAGCAGAGCTACACGGTGGAGATTGTTGCGCGGCCGCGGGGCCGCAACCAACTTAGGATCGAATTCCGGGACAGGGAGCAAACCGCATATGCCCGGGCTAATTTTGACCTTGGGGAGGGGCGGATTGTAGCAAGCACGAGCGAAGAAAGTGTTGCGGTCGGTCCGGCAGATGAGGACTGGGTTCGCTGTCAACTGTCGCTTACCCCAATGTCGGACGAGGCCATCGTCACTGTCACGATTGTGGATCACGAGGGAGCTGTGGTTTATCAAGGTAGGGGGCAGGGAGGCATCGATATCAGACCGCCAATAATTGTAGGCCGTACCTGACGTTGCCCCGGCGTTTAATCGGGTTTAATCCAGATTGAAGTGAAGCAGCCCTTAGGAGAGGACCAAGGCACTCGGGACTCTTCAGGCGACGGCCCGTTTTCCATCAGGCGCGACATTGTCAACGTACCATCGATAGGTCTGCTCCAGTCCGTTGCGCAGGGAAGTGTGCGCCTTCCAACCAAGCGACTCGGCAAAGGAAGTGTCTACCATCTTGCGAGGAGCGCCGTCGGGACGGCTGGAATCGAACTTCATCTCGCCCTGGTACCCCACCACATTGCAGATCAGGCTGACGAGATCGACAATCGACACATCCGAGCCGGGCCCGAGATTGACGATCGCCTCGTCGGAATAGTTCTGCATGAGGTAGACCATGCCGTCGGCGGCGTCGTCGACATAGAGGAACTCGCGGCGCACCTTACCTGTGCCCCATACCTCGATGGCCGGCGCCCGTGAGCGCTTGGCGGCATGGGCCTTTACCAGCAGCGCGGGCACGACGTGGCTCTGCAACAGGTCGAAATTGTCGCCAGGACCGTAGAGGTTCGTCGGCATGACCGAGATGAAGTCGCAGCCGTATTGCCGGCGATAAGCCTGTCCGAGCTTGATGCCGGCGATCTTGGCCACCGCATACCACTCGTTCGTCGGCTCGAGGGGTCCGGTAAGCAGCGCCGACTCCGGGATCGGCTGCGGTGCCAGTCGCGGATAAATGCAGGAGGAACCGAGCAGCATCAGCTTCTCCACGCCGACCCGCCGTGAGGCCTCCACCACGTTGCTCTGGATCATCAGGTTGTCGTAGATGAATTCGGCCGGCCGCGTGTCGTTGGCATAGATCCCGCCGACGCGCGCGGCGGCAAGAAACACCGCCTGTGGCTTGGTGTCGGTCATCCAACGCTCAACCTGGTCAGGTCGGCGCAGATCGACCGAGTCGCGTGGTGCCTTCAGGATCTCGCAGCCTTCGTTCTGAAGGCGGCGTACCAGGGCGCTGCCGACCAGGCCGCGATCGCCCGCGACCCAGACCCGTTTATTGCGCAGCGCGTAGCTTGGGCCCTTGGACACCATTGGCTCCCATCCTTTGCATGACGAGGCGATCGGCTTCGACCATTTCGGCGACCAGCTCCGGAAAGCTCGTGCGGTGCCGCCAGCCGAGCTTGGCGAGCGCCTTGGCGGGATTGCCCAGCAGCAGGTCGACTTCGGTCGGCCGCCGGTAGGAACCGTCGATCGCCACCAACACGCGGCCGGTCCGCTGGCAGCAGCCCTGCTCGTCGTCGCCGTTGCCGCGCCAGACGATGGGATGGCCGATCTGATGGAAGGCCAACTCGACGAATTCCCGCACGGTGTGCGTCTCGCCGGTCGCCAGCACATAGTCGTCGGGCTGGTCCTGCTGCAGGATCCGCCACATGCCCTCGACATAGTCGCGGGCATGGCCCCAGTCGCGCTTGGCATCGAGATTGCCGAGATAGAGGCAGTCCTGATAGCCGCGCTCGATCGCCGCCACCGCGCGTGTGATCTTGCGGGTGACGAAGGTCTCGCCGCGGATCGGCGATTCGTGGTTGAACAGGATGCCGTTGGAGGCGTGCATGCCGTAGGCCTCGCGGTAGTTCACCGTGATCCAGTAGGCATAGAGCTTGGCCACCGCATAGGGGCTGCGCGGATAGAACGGCGTCAGCTCGCGCTGCGGCGTCTCCTGCACCTTGCCGAACAGCTCCGACGTCGAGGCCTGATAGAAGCGCACGTCGTCGTGCATGCGCAGGATGCGGATCGCCTCGAGCAGCCTGAGCGTGCCCAGCGCATCGGTGTTGGCGGTGTATTCGGGCGTCTCGAAGCTCACCTGAACATGGCTCTGTGCGGCGAGGTTATACACTTCCGTTGGCTTGATTTCGCCGAGCAGCCGCAAGAGGTTGGTCGAGTCCGTCATATCGCCGTAATGCAGGAAAAGCCTGACATCGGCATCGTGGCGGTCGCGGTACAGATAGTCGATGCGTTCGGTATTCAGCGACGAGGAACGGCGCTTGAGACCGTGCACGATGTAGCCCCGCGTGAGCAGGAGGTCGGCGAGGTAGGCACCATCCTGGCCGGTGATCCCGGTAATGAACGCGATTTTACTGGACATCTGCCAATCTCTTTCAGCAGAAATTTTGTACAAACTGGGTCAGCAAGGTCGAACCAAGATAAAGCCGTCGCATTGGAAACTCATCCTTTCGTTCGGTCAATGCCACAACTACAAGCAGCATGCTTAACCAAATTCAAACGCATGGGCTCGATCCTCATTCGACAATTCTACCACGCAGGGTGTTTTGGTGCATGCAATGACTGCTGCTGCGATAGGTCGATGATTCCGGAAACACGGTTCGTCCTTGTCCGCCATCATAAAGCGCTTAAGAAAGATTGAGCAATGTTGTGGCGTAATACCGCACGCTTGCGTCTACTAGCCTAACCATTGCCCTGCTCGTCGCCACCAACGAAGACCTCGCCACGTTTTTCGAGGTCACGCGCGCGCAGCACCGAATGCTGCGGGGAGCAGAACACCGTCACTACCGGGTTGCAATTTCCGCCTGACACCCAGGGCTGCATCTTCTGGCCGCGCAACCGAAGGCGCTGGAACCGGCACCTTGAAAGGCGATTCGAGATCGATGTGGCGGACCACGTGTGCTGCGTCTCGCCGATCGGCAGGCATCGCTTGCCGCCCAACGAATCGATCGTTTTGCCCTGCGCGAATGAGCCGCTAACGCCCAGTAAACGGATCGGTGGTGATATGCCGGAGGATCTGCCATCAGCGCAAACTTCGCAATGGAGTGCGGCCCAGCGGGAAACGCAGAGAATTCAAAAGCCGCATGGATTCAATTGCTTGGACAGCGTCGGGCCGTCCCACCGATGCAGAAATTCACCAGCGAGGCGACTGCAGTGCATGCACCCGTCCGCCGAAGCCGAGAGGTCGCTGGGGGCCCTTGCAGTCATGATTTCTATGACGGGCTACCGGCCTAAGACTAGGCCATGGGAAGTCGCAAGGGCCTAGAGTGCCGAAAGCAACGGGTAAACTGTGGCATAGATAACAACTAGTCCCCCGAACAGAAAGATTGCGGGGAAGATCCAGGTCGAGTCCAGCGGATCGATGGTCGCATTCCTGGGATTTTTCGGATCGTACCGCACGACAAACGGTCGATCGACCGGCCAATTTGGCACCTCCTCGTAAGCCAGCTCGCTAACAACATGATGTTGCGCGTTGTCCGACGCCTCGAATCGGACGACCGGATGATAGTGCCTCGATCGCATTATCCGACCATTGCCCAGCCATCGGTGATGATTGGTATGCTGCCAGTAGAGCAGGACGCCCGTCGTCCGCTGGCCGACAAGGTGTAACTTGACCGCCTGCCAAACCGCCGCTCCGCTAAGCAACGTCCCCATGAAGCCAATAGCAAGTAGTATGATCGTTGTCATCGTCATGAAAACCCTAGCGGCCTGACATGGCTTGGCATTGGATGGCCATATCAGACTCGGCGCCAACTAGAATCAACTCTGCTAAAATCGTAAAGCTTTGTAGCAACTAGGCGGCTAGACACGGGAGCTAGCGATTTCCCTCTAATTCGAGGCAGTTGGAGACGGCTCTTGAGAAGCTTTAAAGTCGCTATCAGTATTTGATACTCTGTTTCCGGCCCCAACTAGGCTTTATGCCGACAATCGTCCATGCTTCGGGCGATCAGCCGCAGTCGCAAGTCTGCTCGCTGCCTGAGACCGCGGTGCGTTGAAAGCGAAATTGGTTATCCCAACCACAAGTTCTTGACATCGAGGGCGCGCGGTGCGCGCCTGGCATCACACTTACGGCCTGCCGACGCTCGCCACCAACTGCTCCAACAACTACGGACCCTACCATTTCCCCGAGAAGCTGATCCCGCTCGTCATCATCCGCGCGCTGCGTGGCCAGAGCTCCCGGTCTACGGCAAGGGCGAGAACGTGCGTGACTGGCTGCATGTCGAGGACCATGCCGAGGCGCTGACCCTGGTGGGCGGCGACAGCGAGCGCAAGAACATCGACGTCCGCGCGATCTGCACCCTCGACGAGATGGTGCCTGAGAGCCCGCACCGGCCGCACGAGCGGCTGATCGAGTTCGTCATCGACGGTCCCGACCACGACGCCCGCTACGCGATCGATGCCGCCAAGATCAGGACTGAGCTCGGCTGGCGGCCGCGGCACAGCTTCGAGGATGGGTTGCGCCAGACCGTGCGCTGGTACCTCGACCACAAGGATGGTGGGAACGCATCATAGGCGGGGCATATCGCGGGGAGCGTTTGGGGATTGGGTGATGGATGCGCGGGCGCCGCTGAGATCCGCCAGAAGCACGCTGCATGTTGATGCGCGCTCGTGCAGGGCTTCTCTTCATCTCCCGTCGCTGTCGTGCTTACGACACCAGTAATTTTTTTAAGTTGACTCCCTAGCGCAAAGTTGTGGCTTGTGCCGACGCCATTTCATCGTCTTCAAGCCTTGCCAGCACCGAGGGAAGAGCTGCGCACCGGACTGGTATTGACTCCTTCGCCGGAAATTGTGGCCTGTGTCCGCCGACGCTCATTCGGAGGTTCGGCACCATGGCCGCCAACGGCGACCACCCGCTGTCCGCAAGGCATAAGCAGACGACACCGACCCATCGCGTCCGGACCGGGCCAACGGCCTGGCAACCGGATGCGGATGGGCCATCGGCAAGCCGTTCGGCGAAATGGTGCATCCTGCGAAGACGACACCGGTTTCCATCGCGTCCGGACCGACCGAAAGGCTCGACAACCGGAAACGGATGGTGGCCGACAAGCCGTCCTGCAGGAGGATTGCCGAAGCGTCGATCATGCCCTCGCCCCACCACCTCACGGAGGAAATCCATGACCGCACGCGCCGGCCCCTGAGGTTGCCGATTGCACGGATCGACAGCCCTTCGACCGACGGCGGACTGGATGAACACGTGCGCTCTGGGTGGGCCCTCAGGAGCCTTAGGGAAGGAGGGCGACGCTGCGAACGATGGCGCTCGGCATCGGCCGGGCAGGGCGCCGTCGGTCGCCGCCGTAAGAGCGGACGGCACGGCGCCTGCGCCTATGGTGCGCCGAGAAACATTAGACACTCCGGTGTCCAATGTTTCCCTGCCCGTCGGGTCGGGGCGTTCGAGGAAAAACTCCGTAGGGGCCAGCCGGCACCTAACGTTTTTGCCTCTAACGTTTCACACTTTGCCCGGCAGTGGTCCGCGAGGCGCCAGCCGAAACATTGGACGCTGCGGTGTTCAATGTTTCGTCAGCCGGCGATCACGGCGTTCGGGAACAACTCTGTTGCCGCCCGGCCGCACCTAAGGTTTTGGGCTCTAACGTTTCGCACCGTGTCCCAGCGGGCGGCGACGCACTGGCAAGAACCTTGGACCCTTCTTTGTCTATGTCTGCGGAAACTCGATCGAAAATGCTGACCGGAACCAGGGTAGGGCCGTCGAACCAACTTCCGGCGCGGCGGAGCTATTGTTCACTTCGGCCGCGAAAACCCCGCTCCCCCCGACAAGGAACACGTGCTAGCTTGAAAATTGCGGAGCTTGGCGACTGAAAGTAGAACAGCAGCATGAAGCATCAGACTGCGCTCAAGTACGCAACCGACCTCGATTTGGTCCAACAGGCCACGTTGGATGATCGCAGCAGGCATCTGCGGCGGCTGATCATGCGGGCTATCGAGAACGGAGGGCGTGGGCACATCGGACCCGCCCTGTCGTTGGTCGAGATCATTCGTGTCCTCTATGACGATTTCCTGAGGCACGATCCGGCCCGGCCCGGGTGGCGCGAGCGGGATCGCTTCATCCTGAGCAAGGGCCACGGCTGCCTGGCGCTCTACGCAGTGTTGGCCGACAAGGGCTTCTTCGACGTGGCTGAGCTCGACCGCTTCTGCCATTTCGATTCGTTCCTCGGCGGCCATCCCGAGACGGTGGTACCCGGCGTCGAGGCCTGCACGGGCGCTCTCGGCCATGGCCTGTCGATCGGTCTGGGCATGGCGCTCGCCGCCCGCATGCAGGGCCGCGACAGCAAGGTCTACGTGCTGATGGGTGACGGCGAGATCAACGAAGGGGCGGTCTGGGAGGCGGCAGCCTGCGCCGACAAGCACCGGCTGTCCAACCTGACGGCGATCATCGACTACAACAAGATTCAGTCGGCCGGCAGCGTCTTCGAGATCCAGAACATGGAGCCGCTGGCCGACAAGTGGACCGCCTTCGGCTTCCGGGTGTTCGAGTGCAACGGCCACGATGTCGCCGACCTGCGGCAGGTCTTCCGCGACGCCGCCGCCTACGCCGGCGACCGGCCGCGCGCGGTGATCTGCCATACGGTCAAGGGCAAGGGCATTCCCGCGGCCGAAAACAATCCCGACTGGCACCACAAGTCCGATCTGAAGCCGGCCGAGCTGCAGATCGTCCGCAGCGCCCTTGGCAGTTGAAGGGAAGCTGAGCGATGCGTAAGCGCAGTCTCGACATGGTCCATACGCTCGCCAAGCGCGACGAGCGTGTCGTGTTCATCGGCTCCGACCTCTCGCCGAACCTGCTCGGCGAGATGAAGAAGGAGTTTCCGCAGCGCTACTACATGGAGGGCATTGCCGAGGCCAACGTCATCGGCATGGCGGCCGGCATGGCGATGGACGGGTTCGTTCCCTACGTCAACACGATCGCCACCTTCATCACGCGGCGCTGCTACGAGCAGGTCGCGGTCGATCTCTGCCTGCACGACCTGCCGGTGCGGCTGATCGGCAACGGCGGCGGCTACGTCTATGCGCCGCTCGGACCCACGCACGAGGCGATCGAGGACATCGCCATCATGCGCGCCTTGCCGCGCATGACGGTCACCGCCGTCTGCGATGCCGACGAGATGACCCGGCTGATGGACGCCACGCTCGCCTGGCCGCATCCGATCTACATCCGTCTCGGCAAGGGCGGTGATCCTATCATCAGCAAGCCCGAGCGAGGCTTCGCCATCGGCAAGGCGATCGACATGATCGACGGCGAGACCGGCGCATCGGACGTGCTGCTCGTCAGCACGGGTGTCGCCACCACGCAGGCGCTCAAGGCGGCGGCCTCGCTGGCGGCGGACGGCATCCGCTGCCGCCTGCTGCATGTCCACACGGTCAAGCCGCTCGATGCCGACGCCATCGTCGATGCCGCGAGCCAGGCCAAGCTGGTCGTCACCGTCGAGGAGCACAGCGTCGTCGGCGGGTTGGGCAGCGCCGTCCTGGAGACCCTGTCGGACCGGCTGACGGGCGCATTGCCGCCGCTCAAGCGGCTCGGTATTCCGGACAAGTTCGCCGATCATTACGGCAGCCAGGCGAAGCTGATGGAGGACTTCCGGTTCGACGCCAAAGGCATCGATGCGACGGTGCGCAAGCTCCTGGCGGAGCTGCGCCGGTGAGCAACACCCCCAGCTTCTGGCGGGAAGAGGAACGCGCGCTGGCCGATGCCTTCGTGCGCGACGGCTACGTCGTCATCCCCGCCGAATCGCGCGCCGACCTCGATCGAATTCGCGATCTCATGGCCGACATCACCGCGTCCTTCCTCAAGCTGCCGGAGCCCGAGGACAAGGGGGCGTTCCTCGACCACATCCACGACAAGGTCGATATCCAGCGCCTCAACGATCTTCGCCTCGCGGTGATCCGCGAGATGAACGAGGAGCCGTGGACCCGGTTGTCCTATTTCAACACCGCGCGCCGCGCGCTCGAGGTCCTGGTCGGCAACGAGCTGGCCATGCAGCTTCGCATCAATCTCAGCATCCAGCTTCCCAACGACGACAGCTCACTGCTGCCGGTACATGCCGACGTCTGGGCCGGCGATTCGCCGTACGAGGTCGTCCTGTGGATTCCCTACGTCCACGTCTACGGCACCAAGACGATGTTCATCCTGCCGCGCGAGAAGGATGGCAGCTATCAGGCGCGGATGGGCGAGCTGAAGCTGAAGTCAGCCGAGGAGCTTTATCGTACTATCGAGCCCGACCTGCGCTGGCTCGACATCCCCTACGGCAACGTCCTGCTGTTCACCCAGAACGTCATGCACGGAAACATCGTCAATCGGGAGCCGGAGACCCGGTGGTCGACCAACTGCCGCTTCAAGAGCGTGTTCTCGCCGTATCACGACAAGAAGCTCGGTGAATTCTTCGAGCCGATCCTGGTGCGTCCGGCGACCACTATCGGCGCCAGCTACAGGCTGCCGTCGGTCGCCTGATGCAGTCCAACCGGAAGGGCTATCGCGGCTACGTCTTCAGTCGGTCGGTCGACAATCACAGGGTGCCACAGCACATCCAGAACCTCGTGATCCGCGACTATGCCGCGCGCCGCAAGATTCACTATCTGCTGAGCGCCACCGAGTATGCCATGCCGGGCTGCTATCTCATCCTGGAGCAGGTCCTGGACGAGCTGGCGACGCTCGAGGGCGTGATCCTCTACAGCATGTTCATGCTGCCTGCAGCTGCCGGCGAGCGAAGCCGGATATACCGGCGCCTGCTCGACGCTGGCGGCGGTTTGCACGCGGCGGTAGAAGGCTTCGTGCTGACCGACGAGACGGATATCGAGCGCTGGGAGAATGTGCTGCGCACGGCGCACATCTGCAGGGATCTGAACTATCAAGAGATCGAGCGATGGCTAACGTAGATTTCATCGGCCCCCTGCATAATCGGACCAAGCGCGACTACGTTGGCCGGGTCGTCCAGTACGACAAGGCCAGCTGCTCGGAGATCGCCAAGAAGTACGGCCAGGACTACTGGGACGGCGAGCGGCAGTACGGCTACGGTGGCTACAAGTACGATGGCCGCTGGCTGCCGATCGCCGAGGCGATGGCCAAGCACTATGGCCTGAAGGCCGGCGACCGCATCCTCGATGTCGGATGCGGCAAGGGCTTTCTCCTGCACGAATTCACCCGCGCGGTGCCCGGCGTCCACGTCGAGGGCGTCGACATCTCCGACTACGCGATCGCCAATGCCAAGGAAGAGGTGAAGCCCTTCCTCAAGGTCGGCAACGCCGTCTCGCTGCCGTATCCCGACAAGTCGTTCGATTTCGTCGTCTCGCTGGGGACCCTGCACAACTTTGCGATCAGCCAGCTCTACGATGCCGTGCGCGAGATCGATCGGGTAGGCAAGGGGACCAGGAAGTACATCATGGTCGAATCCTGGCGGAACGAGCGTGAGCGCATGAATCTGCTGTATTGGCAGCTCACCTGCGAATCCTTCCACGACGTCAAGAACTGGGAGTGGATCTACAAGCAGAGCGGATACCAGGGCGACTGGGGCTTCATTTTCTTCGAATGAACCGCCTTCCGGCATTGCAATTGCACCACCAGACCTCGAAAGAATGTAGGCCAGATGCTTGATCTCGTGACCGGCGGCGCCGGCTTCATCGGTTCCCACCTGACGGACCGCCTGCTCAGCCTTGGCCGTTCGGTGCGCGTGGTCGACAACATGGAAGTCGGCAAGCCGCGCAATCTCGTCCAGCACAAGGACAACCCCAAACTCGAGGTCATGGCCGCCGACGTCGCCGACCCCGCAGCGATGGCCAAGGCTATGGCCGGCGTCGAGCGGGTCTTCCACCTCGCTGCACTCGCCGACATCGTTCCCTCGATCGTCAACCCCGAGGGCTATTTCCGTTCCAACGTCGTCGGCACCTTCGTGACGTTGCAGGCGGCGCGCGCGGCGAACATCAAGCGCTTCGTCTACGTCGCCTCGTCATCGTGCTACGGCATTCCCGATTCCTATCCGACGCCGGAGACGGCGGAGATCCGGCCGCAATATCCCTATGCGCTCACCAAGTGGCTCGGCGAGTGCGAAGTCATGCATTGGTCTCAGGTCTATGGCCTGCCGGCGCTGTCGCTGCGCTTCTTCAACATCTACGGGCCGCGCGCCCGCACCAGCGGAACCTACGGCGCCGTATTCGGCGTCTTCCTGGCCCAATTGCTGGCTGGCAAGCCGCTCACCATCGTCGGCGACGGCGAGCAGACGCGCGACTTCACTTATGTATCGGACGCCGTCGATGCCCTGATTTGTGCTGCCGAATCGAACAAGGTAGGGTTGTGCCTGAATGTGGGCAGCGACAATCCCGTGTCGGTCAACTACCTGGCCAAGCTCCTCGAGGCACCCGAGACGGTGCATATTCCCAAGCGGCCCGGCGAACCTGATTGCACATTCGCTGACACCAAGCGGATCAAGGCCGAGCTCGGCTGGACGTCGAAAGTGCCGATTGAAGACGGCGTGCAGAACATGCTGAAGGTCATAGATTATTGGCGCGATGCACCGGTCTGGACGCCGGATTCGATCGCCGTGGCGACCAAGGACTGGTTCACCTATCTCGGCCGCCAGTAGGCCCGCGTTTTCGGTAAGAGAGCTGGCAAGGGACAGCAGATCGATGTTCGAAAAGATCAAGACGCTCGGCGAGCTGGGCGAGATCGCTGCTGCGGCGCGCGCAAAGGGCCGCAAGGTGGTGCTCGCGCACGGCGTGTTCGACATCCTGCATGTCGGGCACAAGCGCCATCTCGACATCGGCAAGCGTCACGGCGACCTGCTGATCGTCACGCTGACCACCGACAAGTTCGTCAACAAGGGGCCCGATCGGCCGGTGTTTTCGGAGAAGCTGCGCGCCGAGATGGTCGCTGCGCTGGCCTGCGTCGATTTCGTGGGCATCTCGCCCAATCCCGGCGCCGAGCACGTGCTCGAGATCATCAAGCCCAGCTACTACCTGAAGGGTTCCGAGTACGCCGACGAGGAGGCCGACGTCACCGGCCGCATCAAGACCGAGCGGCTGACCGTCGAGAAGTTCGGCGGCGAGGTGCTCTATACCGAGGACATCACCTTCAGCTCGTCGAACCTCTCCAACCGCGTGATGTCGCTTTATCCGGAGGAGACGGCGGCCTACCTCAAGGACCTGCGCTCGCGCATCTCGGTCGACGACGTGAAGAGGGAAGTGGCGGCCGTCGAGAAGAAGCGCTGCCTGGTGATCGGCGACACCATTCTCGACGAGTACATCTACGTCGAGCCGCTGGGCAAGCCCGCCAAGGAAAACATCATCGCCACCAAGTACAGGAGCAGGGAGATCTTTTGCGGCGGTGCGATCGCCACCGCCAACCTCGTCAGCCAGGTATGCGCCAGTGTCGATCTCGTGACCCTGCTCGGCAAGCCGCAGAGCCACGAGGAGCTGATCCGCGCCAACCTCAACCAGAATATCAACCTGATGCCGTTCTACCGCGAAGGCGGCCAGACGACGGTCAAGAGCCGGCTGGTCGACCCGGCCTACGTGAAGAAGCTGATCGAGGTCGCCTACATCTCCGACGAGGCGCTGCCCGCGCCCGAGCAGGCGACGTTGAACGGCTGGGTCGAGAAGAACATCGCCGACTACGACGCCGTCATCGTCAACGATTTCGGCCACGGCATGATCGACGACGGCTTGGTCGACATCGTGTGCCGCAAGTCGAAGTTCCTGGCCGTCAACGCCCAGACCAACAGCGCCAATCGCGGCTTCAACCTGATCACCAAGTATCCGCGTGCCGACTTCATCTGCATCGACGAGCCCGAGGCTCGCCTGGCGGCGGTCGAGCGCTATGCGCCGATCGAGACGGTGGTGCGCGAGAAGCTCGAGAAGAAGATCGACTGCCATACCTTCGTGATCACGCACGGCAAGCTCGGCAGCATCGTCTACACGCCGCAGGCCGGCGTGAAGCGCATCCCGGCGCTGACCGGCGAGGCCATCGACACGATCGGCGCCGGCGACGCCTTCTTCGCCCTGGCGGGCCCGTTGCTGGCCGCCGGCAGCGACCCGTATCTTGCGGCGTTCATCGGCAACGCCGTCGGCGCGATGAAGGTCCGCATCGTCGGCCAGCGTCACCAGATCACCAAGCCGGAGATCCTAAAGTACCTGTCGACGCTCTTGAAATGAGTGGCTAAAAAAGACCGTTCGCGCACGCACAACCCAGGCATTGGCAGATCCATGAGTCGATACCAGAAGAATCCCAACCTCAATCGCGTGCTGGTCACCGGTGGCGCGGGCTATGTCGGCGCGGTTCTCGTGCCCAAGCTCATCGCGGCCGGCTACCAGGTGACCGTCCTCGACCTCTTCATGTACGGCGAGGACGTGCTCAAGAGCTCCCGCGGCGCCTCGCTGCGCGAGGTCAAGGGCGACATTCGCGACGCCGAGGTGGTCAAGCAGGCGCTGCAGGGCTGCGACGCCGTCATCCATCTCGCCTGCATCTCCAACGACCCGTCGTTCGAGCTCAATCCCGACCTCGGCCGATCGATCAACCTCGACGCCTTCGTGCCGCTGGTGCGCGCCGCCAAGGACGTCAAGGTCAAGCGCTTCATCTACGCCTCGTCCTCGTCGGTCTACGGCATCAAGGACGGTGTCGAGGTGACCGAGGACCTCTCGCTCGAGCCGCTGACCGACTATTCGAAGTTCAAGGCCGAGTGCGAGGTCCTGCTCGAGCAGGAGCGGGCGCCCGGCTTCACGACGGTGACGATCCGTCCGGCCACGGTGTGCGGTTATTCGCCCCGCCAGCGGCTCGACGTCGTGGTCAACATCCTGACCAACCTCGGCGTGCACAAGGGCGAGGTCTCGGTGTTCGGCGGCGCTCAGCTGCGCCCGAACATCCACATCGAGGACATGGCCGACGCCTACATGCTGCTGCTGCAGGCGCCGGACGAGAAGGTCAACGGCAAGGTCTACAACGCGGGCTACGAGAACCATTCGGTGATGCAGCTCGCCGAGATGGTCCAGCGCAACGTCGGCCCGGACTGCAAGCTCAAGGTGCAGAACACCAACGACATGCGCTCCTATCACGTGTCGTCGAAGAAGATCAAAGACGAGCTGGGCTTCGAGGCCAGCCACACGATCGAGGAGGCCGTCGTCGACCTGATCAAGGCGTTCAAGGACGGCCGCCTGCCCAACTCGCTCGACGATCCGCGCTACTTCAACATCAAGACGATGCAGAAGGTAAATCTCCAGTAGATGGAGCAGGGCAGAAGCGGTCGCGCACTCGTCGTCGGAGGCGATAGTCTCGTCGGCTCCGCGCTGAAGCTGCATTGCCGCAAGCTCGGATCGGCGGTCGACACGACGTCGCGCCGACCCGGAGTCGAGGCGCCCGGCGCCGTCTTTCTCGATCTTGGCGATCCCGACTTCGCAGCCCTGCAGAACAACAATTACGACGTCGCCTTCATCTGCGCCGCCGTCACCAGCATGCAGGCCTGCCAGGGGGAGCCGGCGCGCTCGCGCCGCATCAACGTCGACAACACACTCGACCTGATGCGTCGACTGGCCGATCGCGGCACGCACCTGGTGTTCCTGTCGAGCAGCCAGGTGTTCGACGGCGAGACGCCGATGCCCGACGAGGCGGCGCCCACTGCCCCGAAGAACGAGTACGGGTCCCAGAAGCTCGCCGTCGAGGAGGCGATCGAGCGCGATGCGCTGCCCGCTGCTGTCTTGCGCGTGACCAAGGTCCTCGCCGACCATCCGGTGGGCGTCTTCAAGGGCTGGTTCGAGGCTCTGGCCAAAGGGGAGCCGGTGCAGGCTGCGACCAACATGGCGCTGTCGCCGGTCATGGTCGGCGACGTTGCCGAGGCGGCCGAGCGGCTCGCCGCCGGACGCCATCGCGGCATCTGGCACTTTGGCTCGAGCGACGAGATCGTGTATTTCGACGCCGCGCGGCTGATGGCCGTCATGCGGCAGCTGCCGGTTTCGCTGGTGCAGGGCGCGGAGCTCACCGAGGGGCAGGTGCCGGAAATCTACCGTCACCGCTACGTGACGCTCAACTGCGAGAAGATCGCGCGGACGCTGCCGATGCCGATCCGAAGTGCACGCGACATTCTCGACACCTTGTTCGCGGGCTTTCCGCAGCCGGCCGCAGGCGCGCGATGAGACTGGGCATCGATCTCGACAACACCCTCATCTCCTACGATCAGGCGTTCCAGCGCGTCGCCAGGGAGGAGGGGCTGCTGCCGCCTTCGTTCGAGGGCAACAAGGCAGCGGTCAAGCGCGCCCTGCTGGCGGAGCGTCCCGACGGCTTTCTCTGGGAGAGCCTGCAGGGGCTGGTCTATGGCCGGCGGATCGATGCTGCGGTCCTGTTCGACGGCGTGGCCAGGTTCCTGGAAACCTGCCGGGCGCGAGCCGACGTGGTGGCGATCGTCAGCCACAAGACCGAGCTCGCGCATCACGACCCGCACTTGACCGACCTGCGCGTCGCCGCGTTGCGCTGGATGGAGGGCAATCGCTTCTTCGATTCCGCGGGCCTCGGAATCGGCCGCCACAACGTCTACTTCGAGGGCACGCGGGACGAGAAGGTGAGGCGCATAAGGGCGCTTGAATGCGACGTGTTCGTCGACGATCTTGCCGAGGTGCTGGGCCACGCCGAAATGCCGGCAATGTGCCGCAAGATCCTGTTCGGCAGCGAGCCGCAGAGTGAGTTCGAGCAATATGCCTCCTGGGACGAAGTCCGTGACGCGCTCTTCCGCGGCAACTGACGATATCCAAGACGTCGCCCGCACGCTCTGCGCCGAGCCGGTACGGTCGATCTCCGAGATCCGCCGCGGCGGCAACAGCCGCATCTTCCGGATCGAGACGCAGGCAGCCCGCTATGCGCTGAAGAAATACCCCGCCGCCGACAACCGCAACCGGCTCGAGGGCGAGGTCAACGCGCTGCGTTTCATGGAGCGCAAGGGCATCGGCCGCGTGCCCAAGGTGGTGGCCGTGTCGCCGGAGCGGCGCTTCGCCCTGCTGACCTGGATCGACGGCGAGCCGGCCGACATCGTCACCGACGCCGACGTGGTCGAGTTCGCCGCCTTTCAGATAGCGCTCGATCACGGGGTCGACGACCAGGCCAGGGCGGAGATCGGCGAGGCGGCCGAAGCCTGCCTCTCAGGTCCGCGGATCTTGGCCCAGATCGAACGCCGCTACGCCCGGCTGGCGGCGGTCAAGCATGATGTGCCCGAGTTCGCGCCGTTCTTCGACGACGTTCTGGTCCCCTCGCTGCGCCGTTTCGAGGTCGGCGCCGCCAAGTCGTATGGCCAACTCGGATTCGACCTCGGCGAAGACCTTGCGCCGCAGTTCCGGACTCTCATTCCCTCCGACATGGGCGCGCACAACGCGCTAAGGTCGCCGGACGGGAGGCTGTGCTTCCTGGACTTTGAATATTTCGGTTGGGATGATCCCGTGACCAGCATCGCCAATTTCGTCATGCATCCCGGCATGCAATTGAACGAACGGCAGAAGGCGGCCTTCCGTCAAAGCATGCTCGGCCACTTCACCCGTCATGCAGAGGCTCATCGCTTGCCGGCGCTGATGCCGCTCTACGGTCTTCGCTGGTGCGCCATCATTCTCGGCGAGCTGCTGCCGGAGCGCTGGGAGCATCGGCTGGAAAGCAACGCGGCGACCATGGACAGCTGGGACCGGGTTCGTCGTGAGCAGATCAGCAAGGCGAAAATCTTGATGGCCGAGATCGAAGCCTGGTCGTAAGCCCACAGCCGAGCGACAGATGAATTTCAAGGAACTCCTCGGAAAGCATCCAGACGTCACCAAGGACAGATACGCTCTGTCCTTTTCCCGTGAGGCCCGGCCCGCCGATATCGCCGCTGCCTACTCGGAATTCGGCGTCGTCCGGCTGAGGGAGGCCTTGCAGCCCGAGATGCTCGCAGCGGAAGGAGAGGCGCTTCGGCGATCCCTCGCGGCACACCGCTCGCTGACTGCCGACGGCCGACAGGGAGCCTACAGCGGCAGCTGGTATCCGCCGTGGTCGCTTCGCGAGGGTGACCGCTTCCCGCCGGCCGCGGTCATCGCCGCTGTCATCAGGTCGTGGGTATGGGACGTCGTCGAGAACCTGTGTGCGTCCTCGCATATCGTCCTGCTGCTCAAATGGTGCACGGTGCGACACGCGATCGACAAGCCGCTGGGAGTTGGCGGACATCAGGATGCAAAGGTCGTCGCGGAGGACGTGCCATTCTCGCTCTGGATCCCGTTCAACCGGATCATTCCTGGGCAGACTTCAGGTCTGGGCTTTGTCGTGCCCGCGCCCGACGGACTGCTGCCGACGCAACAGCACCAGGACTTCGGCGCCGACTACCTGCTGGAAGAGCCATCGAAGCTGTGGATCCCTTCCTACGACGTGGGTGATCTCACGATCCACTCGCGGTTTTCGCCACATTTCACCACTGGCTACGGCACGGAGGCCGAGCGGCTCAGCCTCGAGGTACGGCCAATGTCGCGGCGGGCCGCTCCCCCGGAATATCTCGATCCCTCGGTTGGCATATCGCGGCGGCAGGGCATTCCGACCATCGTCGACATCAGGCGCTCCGCCGATATCGGTGCCAATGCCTTCCTCGACTCCGCCGATCTCGGCCGCGTGGGGTAACGTGTAAGCCGTCGTTCAGACGGCGGAGAACCGCTTCATGTTGTCCTTCTCGACGAAGGTCGCGCGACGGTAGGCGCGGGCGACGTCGGCGACGCTGCCGGCTTCGCGGACGCGACCGTTGTCGATCCACATCGCGCTCTCGCACAGCCGCGACAGCTCGCCGGTCGAGTGGCTGACGAAGAGCAGCGTGCCGGTGCGGCGGAAGTTGTCGATCCAGTCGACGCACTTCTTCTGGAAGGCGAGGTCGCCCACCGCCAGTGCCTCGTCGACGATCAGGATCTCGGCATCGATATGGGCGCAGATGGCAAAGGCGAGCCGCATGCGCATGCCGACCGAATAGAGCTTCAGCGGCTGGTCCATGAAGGCGCCGATGCCGGCGAACTCGGTGATCGACTCGAACTTGTTCAGGATCTCCTGGCGCTTCAGCCCCAGTACGGCGCCGCCGATCAGCACGTTCTCGCGCCCCGTGGCCTCGAGGTCGAAAGTCGCGCCGAGCGCCAGCACCGGGGCGACCCGGCCCTTGACCCAGATCTCGCCCTTGGTCGGCCGAGTCATGCCGCAGACGATCTGCAGCAGCGTGGACTTGCCGCAGCCGTTACGGCCGATGATGCCCAGGCTCTTGCCGCGCCGGACCTCGAAGCTGATGTCCTTCAGCGCCCAGAACGACTTGTAGTAAGGCTTTTTCTCCGACCCCAGAAGCTGCTGCTTCACCCAGTCCTTCGGGCTGTCGTAGAGCTTGTAGGCCTTGGCGAGGTGCCTCGCCCTGACCACGACCTCGGGCTCAGATGACATCGGCGATCGCATCCTGCTGGCGCCGGAAGAACCAGTAGCCGAACCAGAAGAAGAACATCGATATGAACATCGTCCAGGCAATGACCAGGCCGGCGGGAATCCTCCCGAACACCACCAGGTCGCGGATGGTCTCGATGAAACCGGTCAGGACGTTGGCGTACATCAGGAGGTACCAGGTGGGGCCGAGCGTTTCGTGTGAGAAGAATACCGGCGTGGCGAACATCAGCACCGGGGCGATCGTCATCATGAGGTAGGCAGTGTCGCGGGTGAACGCGCCCATGGCGGACAGCAGCCAGGTGATGCCGATCAGGAACATCAGGAACGGGATGAACCACAGAGGCAGCAGCAGCACGGTCCAGTGCAGCGTGCCGGCGAAGACGAGCTGGCAGACCAGCATGAGCGCCAGGCCGATCGAGGCATATGTCGTCGCCCTGAGCGTCGAGATGATCGGCAGCATCTCGGCCGGAAACATCGTCTGCTTGATGTAGTGGGCGTATTCGTGGAGCAGCGAGGGCGCCCGGTATGCCATCTCGGTGAAGAAGTTGAATGCCACCAACCCGCCAAAGATGAAAAGGGCGTAGTCGATGGACGAACTGGACTGGGTCTTGTTGGGTAGCGTCGCCGAGCCGCCGAAGACAAGGGTGTAGGTAACGAGCGAAATCAGGGGCGCCACCACCGCCCACACCCAGCCGGCCATCGACCCGCTGAAACGCTCGCGCAACTCCCGTCGCAGAATTGCCGCAATCAGGTCGCGGTGGTGCCAGGCCTCGACGAAGGGCCGCAACAGGAAGCGGACGATGCGCTCCAGCCAGTTGTAGTCCCGCGGCTCGACCGCCTTGCCATCCACAAAGTGCATGACGGGCGCATCGGGCAGTTCCTGGCGATTATTCAAGTTAACCATTGAATTAGAACGACAAATCGGGACGGCGGACGGCCGCAAGACGTGGTGTCAGGGTGGGGGGCATTGCGGCAGGTCGCATAGCATAGCGAACCCGTCCGAGATAGCCTCGACAATGTCTCGTCGGAGCCCCCTATTGCCATCGGCAGGGGAAATTCGCCGCGGAATCATGGCGAGTTATGCGCCGATGCTCGAGGCGCGACATCGTCTTGACGCTCCCCAGGGGTATAGGCTAGCGGGACGCCTCGGATTCCCCTCCCGCAACCACTGGCCGCCGGCGAAAGTGCCGATCTTGACCACCTCGAACGATACCTTGAGAGCCGCCCGTGGCTGATATCGGCATATTGCGAGCGGCCATTGCGCCGGTCAGGCGCCTGTGGCGCCGGCCCGACACGGTCGAGATTGCCCCCAAGGTCGGCGATGACGAGCAGGACGCCCGCGCCCATTTCCGCGACGGCCTGGTGAAACGGCGTGGCGGCAACGGCGAGGGTGCCCTTGCTGCATTCGACCGGGCGCTGGCGCTTGTTCCCGATTTCGCCGACGCCGTGATGGCGCGGGCGGAACTCCTCGACAGCCTGGGACGCAGCGAGGAGGCGCACGGCGAGTACGGCCGGGCACGCCGTCTGTGGTCCGAACTGCCGCCGGGTGCCGCCGACCGGCGCTATATTTTCCGCCGCCAGGGATACTTCGCCTTCGAGACCGAATCGTACGACCTGGTCCGCGCCAACGTGCGCAGCAAGATCCTGCCGCAACTCGCACACGGCAACGCATGTCTTGCCCACGGCCGTGCGGCAGAGGCGCTGGACAGCTACGAGCGCGCGCTGAAGGTGAATCCCAAGATTTCCGAGGTGCTGGCGTTGAAGGGCGAGGCCCTGTCGACGCTCGGCCGCTACCAGGAGGCGATCGAGATCTTCGACGGGGTCCTCGCCGCCAATCCGAAGGACGGCGACACCCTGAACGCCCGCGGCATCGCGCGCGCGGCGCTGGGCCGGCTGGCCGAAGCCAACGATGACTGGCGCCATCAGTTCGAGCTGCTGCCGCAGACCAGCCCGGCGGCGCGCGCCTGCGTTGCAATGCGCATGGCCAACTACAGCGCTGCGTTCAATGAATTCGGGCTGGCCATCGCCAAGGAGCCGACGAATTCCTATTGGCTGCTCTATCGCCTGACGGCCGCGCGACTGGCAGGGGCGCCGACCGAGCCGGTCACGCTGCCCGCCGACGATCGTTGGCCCAGCTTGCTGCTCGCCTTCCGGACCGGGCAGGCGACGGAGGAGGCGCTGCTCGACCGCGCCAACTCGCCGGCCCGCCATGCCGAAGCGCGCTTCCAGATAGGCGTGCTGTCGGTCGACGGCAATCCGGCGGCTGCGCGCCGCTACTGGCGCGAAGTCGTCGACCAGGGCCCGCCGGCGCTGATCGAGTTTGCCGCCGCCAGCAACGAGCTGGCGCGCCTCGGCGCCTAGTACCCGGAATCACAAATGCCTGATACAGCCCCGCTGTCATCCCGAGCGCAGCGAGGGACCTTTCCTGCAGCCTTGAAGGCCCCTCGCTTCGCTCGGGGTGACAGCTTTGACTCACCCATCAGCGACAGTCCGTACTAGCCGAACGAGACTCAAGAATGTTTTCCGTCATCCTCTATGGCCGCAACGACAGCCACGGTTACAACCTCCACAAGCGGGCGGCGATCAGCTTCAACGCGCTCGCCGAGGTGATGTCCGATCCCGACGACGAGATCCTGTTCGTCGACTACAACACGCCGGATGATCATCCGACCTTTCCCGAGGCGATCCACGACACGCTGACCGACAGGGCCAAGCAGGTCATGCGCATCCTGCGCATCCGTCCCGACCAGCACGTCCGGCATCGGCTGAAGACCCACCTCGTGGCGCTCGAGGCGCAGTCGCGCAATGTGGCGCTCCGGCGGTCCAATCCGCGCAACCGCTGGATCCTCTACACCAACACCGACATGCTGCTGGTGCCGCGCAACGAGAAGGAATCGCTGAGCGACATCCTGGGCGGCATCCCCGACGGCTTCTACCAGGTGCCGCGCTTCGAGATTCCCGAGATGCTGTGGGAAGCCGCGTTCGACCGACGCGATCCGGCCGGCAACCTCGCCAAGCTGCGCGACTGGTCGGTCCGCTTCCATCTGAACCAGGTCGTCCACAACTACATGCCGATGAAGTACGACGCGCTGGGCGACTTCCAGGCGGCGTTGCGCGAAGACATGTTCGCCATCCACGGCTTCGACGAGGACATGATCCTGGGTTGGCACTGCGATTCGAACCTGGCGGCGCGGCTGGCGCTCTATCGCGGCCGGGTCGACACGCTGGTCGACAAGGTGTTCGGCTATCACTGCGACCATACCCGTGTCGCCGCCGCCAACAACAAGGGCCGCGCCACGCGGATGAACGACCAGGACCGCTTCATCTGGAACGTTGCCACGCCCTACGTTCCGGCCCAGGCCGAGACCTGGGGCTGGCCGGACACGGAGATCGAGGAACTCCGCCTCGACCGCGACACCGCCTACCAGCGCTACTCGACCGGCCTCGAAAAGGCGATCGAACCCGCGACGATGCCGTTCGTCGAGACCAGCCTCGAATGGCAGCTCTACGACGATCTCACCTATGACCTGCCGCACACCCTGCCGTTCGTCTGCGACCAGGTGGTGACGTTTCCGCGCTCGACCGCCCTCATGATGGTCGCGACGCGGCCGGACTTCGTCAGCAGCTTCGCCAAGGCCTGGAAGGGCATGGGCTTCACCGGCCCGATCCTGATCCCCGAGGAGTGCGAGGGCCTGCCGGCGGATCTGCCGGGCGTCGAGCGCGCGCCGTTCGCCGACCAGCTCTCGTCGGCCGAGCTCTTCATCTTCGAGTTCGGCCTTGCCACCCAGACGGCCACGGAGCCCGTGCGGGCCGGCCGCCAGATCGGACCGGTCGACAAGAAACGGCTGAAGCTCGCCGAGCGGCTGTTCAAGCGCGCGGCAGCGACCGAAGCCGAGACGCGTCCGGAGGGCCGGCTCGTCCCGCGCCGCTTCATCGGCGTCAACGTGATCTACAACAAGTTCTGGGTGACCTTCACGAACTACGTCGGCGCCAACATCAATCCCTTCTGCAGCCAGGTCCTGGCCGGCCTGCCGCGCGAGGACGAATCGCTCAAGGGAAAGGTACTGAAATTCCGGGCACGCCACGCTTTGTGAGCCGGGCCTGCAGCCACCACAGGCCCGCCAGCTGAAGGGCAGGGAGCTCGAGCGCTCCCGACTCGACCTTGCCGATGAACTGTGTGAACGGCAGCTCGTAGGCGCGGATGACCTCGCCTTCGTCCAGCGCCTGATCGCCGGTACGCCGCGCACTCAGCGCCAGGAACGAGTAGATGCGGTTGGTCTGCAGCGCGGGATAGACAGGCGCCGTGCCCAGCAGGTGCCAGTCGTCGCTGGCGTAGCCGGTCTCCTCTAAAAGTTCCCGCTGAATGGCCGCAAGGGGCTCCTCGCCGGCGTCGACCGTGCCGGCGGGGAATTCGGTGCGCACGCTGCCAACCGAATGCCGGTACTGGTCGACCAGCACGATGCTGAGATCGGCCGTGAGCGCGATCACGTCGACCCAGTCCGGATGCTCTATGACCGGGCAGGGCGGCAGTATCCGCCCGTCCGGCGATTGCACGACATCGTGGCGCAGGCGCAGCCAGCGGTCGTCAACGTCGTAGTTCGACTGCAACACCTTCCATGGCCGCCTCCGAGCGGAACCGGCCATGGCAGGACGGCCTAGCGGCCGGAGCCGAGATAGAGGACGTCGGCCACGTCGGCGAACTTGTCGGCCGGCAGGGTGCGCCACAGGTCGAGCACCGTGAGGCGCTGGCCGTTGCGCTTGCACCACGCCGGATCGACCTCCTTGTACTCGGGCCAGCCGGTGGCGACGATCAGCAGGTCGCACTCGCGCACCGCGCCCTCGATCGAGGAGGCTCCGACGACCTTGTCGCCCAGCACGCCGATGGCGGCGTCCTGCGCCAGCGGATCGTGCACCGACACCACGTAGCCCGCGTCGGCGAGCTTGGCCGCGAGCTTGACGCTGTGGCTCTCCTCGACCACCGGCGTCTGCGGCTTGTAGCTGAGGCCGAGCAGGGCGATGCGCGTGCCGGCCTTGGCGAACTTGGCGACCAGGCTGCTCAGGCGATCGATCTGGTGATTGTTGATGCGGTCGGTCGCCTCGGCCACGTCGGCGCGGGCGCCGATCTTGCGGGCGAGGGCCGCGAAGGCGACGTTGTCGCGCGGGAAGCAGGGGCCGCCATAGCCCATCGCACCCTTTAGGTACTTCGGCCCGATGCGGGTGTCGGCGCCCAGCGCCCTGGTCACGGCGTCGACGTCGGCGCCCGGCAGGCGGTCGCAGATGTCGGCCAGCATGTTGGCGTAGGAGATCTTGGTCGTGACGTAGGTGTTGACCGAGATCTTGGTGAGCTCGGCATTGACGAAGTTCATGCGCTGCACCGGCGGCTTCTTCTCGCACATCTGCAGGTAGATGGTCTGCAGCACGTCGCCGGCCTTGGTATCGCTCTCGCCGATCAGGATCGAATCGGGGAACAGCATGTCGCGCACGACGCTGCCCAACGCGATGAATTCCGGGTTGTAGCAGAGGCCGAGATCGGGCCCGACCTTGCGGCCGGAGGCGGCTTCCAGCGCCGCCCTGATCTCGCCGCCGGTGCTGCCGGGCATCACCGTGCTGGTGATGTTCACCATGTGGTAGCCCTTCTTGTTGCGCAGCGCCTTGCCGAGCGATTCCATCGCCTGCAGCACGAAGCGGTTGGAGAAGAAGCCGGTGCTGTCCGACGGGGTCGGCACGATCACGAAGGTCGCATCGCTCTTCTGGATGGCCTCGTTGGGATCCATCGTGGCCGATAGCCGTTGCTTGTTGGCGGCGATCAGCTCGTTGAGCTGCGGCTCGACGATCGGCATCTTGCCGGCATTCAGCGAATCGACGAGCACCTTGCTGACGTCGTGGCCGATGACGGTGAAGCCGCGGCTGGCGAGGACCGCGGCGAGCGGCGCTCCGAGCTTGCCGAGGCCGACGACCGACACGCGAGGGAGAGTTGCTGAAGTCATTTCCATGTCCGTTTTGGGGGCCGGTACTGATACTGTCGGCACGCGCGGGACGCCACCCCGAATTTGCAGCATTCCAGGGAGGATTCGCTGCTTGCGCTGCCCCGCCGCAGGGGTGAAAAATCGCCCTTCATAAGCGAGGAACCGAATGAAAGTGGAATTTTCGGCCTTTCCGAAGGCCTTCTCGGGCAATGTCGCGGCCTTCGTAGCGGCCGACAAGCAACTCCTGGCAAGTGCACAAACGATCAACAAGGATGTCGGTGGGACCGTCGCGCGTGCGATCGACGCCAGCCGCTTCACCGGCGCCAAGGGCCAGTCGCTGACGGTCCTGGGCCAGGCCGGCGACATCGCGCGCCTCACGTTGCTGGGCGTCGGCAAGAACCGCGAGCTCGATGCTCGTGGCGCCGAGGCATTGGGCGGCATCCTCGCCGCCGAGGCCAACGCGGCAGGCCAGCAGGCCGTGAGCGTTGCGGTCGATGTGGTGAAGGGCAGTAGGCTCACGCCCGCCCAGATTGCAGCCCGCATCGCGCTCGGCGCCCGGCTGCGCAACTACCGTTTCGACAAGTACAAGACCAAGGACAAGCCCGAGCAGAAGAACTCGCTCGAGCAGATCACGCTCTACGTCGCCGGCCCCGTCGAGGCGCGCCGCGCCTGGGAGCGGCTCGAGCCCACCGTCGACGCCGTGTTCTTCACCCGCGATCTCGTGAGCGAACCCGCCAACGTCCTCTATCCCGCGGAGTTCGCCCGCCGCGCCCGCGAGCTCACCAAGCTCGGCGTCAAGATCGAGATCCTGGGCGAGGCCGAGATGAAGAAGCTCGGCATGCACGTGCTGCTGGGCGTCGGTCAGGGCAGCGAGCGCGAATCGCAGCTCCTGGTGATGCGCTGGATGAACGGGCCCAAATCGCAGAAGCCGGTCGCGCTGATCGGCAAGGGCGTGTGCTTCGATACCGGCGGCATCTCGCTGAAGCCCGCCGGCGGCATGGAGGACATGAAGTGGGACATGGGCGGCGCCGGCGCCGTCACCGGCGCCATGCGCCTCCTGGCCGGCCGCAAGGCGCGCGTCAACGTCGTCGGCGTCTGCGCCCTGGTCGAGAACATGCCCGACGGCAACGCCCAGCGACCGGGCGACGTGGTCAAGAGCATGTCGGGCCAGACCGTAGAGGTGATCAACACCGACGCCGAGGGGCGGCTGATCCTGTGCGACGCCATGTGGTACGCCCAGGAGAAGTTCAAGCCGCAGGCCATGGTCGAGTTGTCGACGCTGACCGGAGCCATCATCGTCGCGTTGGGCCACGAGCGTGCCGGTCTGTTCAGCAACAACACCCAGCTCTCCAACAAGCTGCGCGCCGCCGGCGCCGGCATCGGCGAGAAGCTGTGGCGCCTGCCGCTCGGCTCGAAGTACGACAAGATGATCGATTCCGAGATCGCCGACATGCGCAACGTCACCAACAGCCGCGATGCCAGCTCGATCACGGCGGCGCAGTTCCTGCAGCGCTTCGTGCAGGAGGGGGTGGCCTGGGCGCATCTCGACATCGCCGGCGTCGCCTGGTCGAACAAGGGCGACAGCACGACGCCGAAGGGCGCCACCGCCTACGGCGTGCGTCTGCTCGATACCTGGATCGCCGACAATTACGAGAAGTGATCGGCGGATGGCGACCGAGGTCAACTTCTACCATCTGACTCGTTCGTCGCTCGAAGACGCCTTGCCCCGCCTGCTGGCCAAGACCCTGCAGGCGGGCGAAAGGGCGGTGGTGATGCTGGGCTCGCCCGAGCGCGTCGATGCGCTCAATACCTACCTCTGGACCTGCGATCCCAACGGCTTCCTGCCGCATGGCGCCGCCAAGGACGGCGAAGCCGACCGCCAGCCGATCTGGCTGACGCACCTCGACGAGAATCCCAACGGTGCTGCGTTCCTGTTCATGGCCGACCGCGCACGCTCGGAGAAGGTCGGCGATTACAAGCGCTGCTTCGAGCTGTTCGACGGCCGCGACGATACCGCCGTCGCGGAGTCGCGCGAGCGCTGGAAGGCGTACAAGGCGGCGGGACACACGGTGGTCTACTGGCAGCAGACTCCCAGCGGCGGCTGGGAGAAGAAGGCTTAGCTTGCCGGACCGCGGGCCTCCAGGCCCGCTCATCTCTTCCGGACCGCGCGCATCTTGCGCGCTCATGAATCATGAGCGAGCTGGAAGCTCGCGGTCCAGAAGAACATGAGCGGGCCTGGAGGCCCGCGGTCCCGCAAGACTAATGCCGCCTTTCTCGCGGGAACCAGTAGCCGCGCCAGGCTGACTTCAGGCGCTCCCGGATCGGGACCGGGCCCTCGGGGCGATAGAAGCTGGCCGAGTCCGCCTCGAAAGTCGCCATGTACTCGCGATAAGTCAGCGGTCGGCTGCGCTGGGTCTGCGTCTGGCCGGCCAGGAGGTCGAGGCCGGCCTCGATGTCGAACAGCGAGACGAACTCGGCGCGGCGCGCGAGCACGAGCTCGGCGGCGGCGTCCGGCACCTGCCACGCCGAAAGGATTGCCGCGAGCTTGGCGAGTTTCTCGACGCTCAGCGCAGGAGCGGCTGCCGCCAGAACGTCGCGCGCATAGTACGCCTCGCCCTGGAACGGCCGGCCCGACACGGTCTCCGCCGGCGTCGGCCAGATGTAGCGGGCGGGCAGGGCGCGGACCGAGAAGTTGCGCACGTCGAGGCGGAACAGGTCGAAGCCGTGCGCGCGCATGAAGCGGTCGGTGTTGTGGAAGCTGTGCTCTTCGGGATCGCCCACGCCGACGAAATTGACCTCGAGTTGCACAGCGATCACCCGCAGCGTATCGAAGCGGCCGGTGAACGATTGCAGGATATCGAAGTCCGCGCCGTCGACATCGAGCTTGATGTAGTCGAGATCGCTCCAGCCGCGCTCGGCCAGCAGGTCGGGCGGGACGACGGGTTTCACCGGATCGGCGAGTCCCGTCATCTCCCAGGCATTGTGGCGCAACTGCTCCTCGGTCGAGGCCTGTTTCAGGCGGGCATCGCGGATCTCGCGCGTGCGCATGAAGCTCATGCGATCGCGCATCTTCATGATCAGCGGCGCCGCCGGCCCGGCCGAGATGTCGATCAGCTTGTCGGCCGATCGTGCCGCGAACGCCGCGACATAGGAGACGTCAGGGTTGCGCTCCAGTCCGGCCAGACGCTTGCACTCGGTGACGCTGGCATCGATGCCCAGCGCCTGCAGCCTGGGCTCGAAGGCCCGCCACAGAGGGTCGAGGCCGCCCGAGCAGCCGATGTCGAGCAGCCTGAACTTCTCGGTCTTGAGACTTTCGGCGATGAGCGCCGCAAACGACGATGCCATTGCGGCAGATTACACGGTCGCCACCGGCGTTGCAGGCGATCCGACCGCGCCCGGCAGCCGCAGCGGCGGCGCGGTCAGCAGGAAGCGCGAGCGCTTCTTGTCGCGCAGCCACAGCGCCAGGTCCTTCAGCCACCAGATTTCGCCGAGATTGAGCCCGAGCTTGAACAGGCAGTGGTTGTGGATGGGCAGCGACGGATGCTCGGCGTTGTCCGGCCCGGGCAGGGCGGGGACGGCCTCGACGCCGTAATTGTCGGCGATCAGCGCCGAGATCCCGCTGTCGGTGATCCATTGCAGCAGACGCTTGTCGCGGCCGTCGAGCACCGAGCACATCGCATGAACGCGCACCGGATCGACCTTCTTGTCCATCTTGACGATCTCGTCGGTGAAGCCGGTGTAGAGCAGCAGCATGTCGCCCGGCTCGACCACGACCTTGTCGGCCTCCAGCACTTTGCGGAAGTCGTCGTAGTTCACGTACTTGTGGTCGCGCCCGAAATGCTTCTCGAGATCGACCAGCACGGCGCGGCCCTGGATCGCCTTGGCCGCCATGTTCTCGACGCCGAGCTTGTGGGCGTAGCTGAGATGGCCGCAGCCGTCGCGGCCGGCGTCGGGCTGCGGGCCGATCACGTCGATGCCGGCCTTGAAGCCGTTGTAGTAGAGCGGCTCGGGCACACCGTCGCCGTCGGCGTCGAAGAAGCCGCCGACATGGGCCAGCGTGTCCCACTGCGTGGAGTACTGTAGCGTCAGGATCACGCGATCGTCGCTCGCCACGTCGACGAACAACGGGTTGATGGTCTTGGTATGGAAGTTGAAGCGCCAGCCGTTCTCGTCGCCGGTCGGTGACAGCACCGGCGGCAGGCGGCGCGGGTTCAGCACGTTGCCGCCCGGCAGGTCGAGCGGCAGGCTGAGGCAGAACGACAGGCCTTCCTTCACCTCGGCGATGCCCTGGAGCACCTTTGCAGGCGTGATGAGATTCAGCCGGCCGAGCTGATCGTCGTCGCCCCAATCGCCCCAGGTCGAGCCTTCGGGGCGGTGCTTCCAGCGTTTCATTGCAATCTCCCTTCGGTGCGCGGGGAGACTATACGCGGGCGGCGTCCCCGTGCACGCATGGCTCCTGCGCGGAATTCCGCAAACGAAAGCAACCCGGATCGACTATCATCCGCCGTCATGTCCGCTGCTGCCGTACCCGCGTCCCGAGATGTTCGCGTCATAAGCCTGATCGGCGCCGCTCACGGCGCCAGCCACTTCTACCAGCTCGCCTTTGCCACGATGCTGCTGATCGTGCGCCAGGAAGCGGGCTTGAGCTTCACCGAGGTCGGGCTGCTGACCGGCATCTTTTACGGCGTGTCGGGCGTCACCCAGACCATGGCGGGCTTTGCCGTCGACCGATTCGGTGCACGACCGATCCTGGCCGGCGGCCTGTTCACCATCGGCATTGCCCTGGCGCTGATATCGGTCGCGCACTCCTTCGTCGGGTTCGCCGCCATTGCCGTGATCGCGGGCGCCGGCAACTCGGTGTTCCATCCGGCCGACTTCGCGCTCCTCAACGCTTCGGTGAATCCGGGCCGGCTTGGCCGCGCCTACAGCATCCATGGCGTGGGCGGCTCGCTCGGCTGGGCGGCGGCGCCGGTGATGTTCTTCCTCGACAGCACGTTCGGATGGGTCGGCGCGGCGATAATCGGCGCCATACCCGGCGTGCTCCTGTCGGTGCTGGTGCTCACCCATCGTGAGCAGCTCGTCGACCATCGAGTCAAGGATCGGGCGGCGATCCATCATCAGGCCGGCAAACCCATGATCGCGTTGTTCATGCAGCCGGCGATCCTGCTTTGCCTCGTCTATTTCGCCCTGATCGCGGCCAATACGGTCGGCATCCAGCAGTTCGCGGTGCCGGCGTGGGTCAGCATGTTCGGCGTCAGCGAGAATTATGCTGCACTTTGCCTGATCGTGTTCATCGTCGGCTCGGCCGGTGGCGTGCTGGTGGGCGGCTTCTTTGCCGATCGCGTCCGCCGCCACGACCGCGTCGCCACGCTCGGCCTGCTGGTGGCCGGCGCTCTCACCCTGCCGATCGCCATGCAGGCGGTGACGCCGGAGCTGCTGTTGCCGTTGCTGGCGCTCGCCGGCGCGGCGGGCGGCGCCACCGGCCCGTCGCGTGACATGATCGTGCGCGGCGCCACGCCCCCCGGAGCCTCGGGCAAGGTGTTCGGCTTCGTCTATTCCGGCCTGGACGTCGGCTCGTTCCTGGCGCCACCCGCCTTCGGCCTGTTGATGACGACGGGCCATGCCGCCGCCATCTTCTGGATCGCCGTCGGCCTCTATGTGATCAACGCCTGCCTGGTGATGGCGATCCGCCAATCGACCGCACCTGCCGTGGTGAGACCGGCGGCCGCTGAATAACGCTTCGGGGCGCGCCAGAGCAACACGACTACCTCACCCTGAGGAGCGCCCGAAGGGCGCGTCTCGAAGGGTGGCGACCCGCACCTCGTCTGAGGCCCACCCTTCGAGACGCCGCGCGTCGCGCGGCTCCTCAGGGTGAGGTGACGTTGATCTAGGAGCTCCATGACGCGCCACCTACGGCGGAGTTTACGCCGCCTCTAGTGTCGCGCCCCCAGCGCACTACGCCGCTTCGTAGGCTTCCTGCGCCTCGAGCCATTCGTGCTCGGCGTGGGCGATCTCGCGCTCCAGCCGGACCTTCTCGCGCTGCAGGTCGGCGACGTTGACCGATGCATCACTGTAGGTCGCAGGGTCGGCGAGCTTGGCCTCGATGTCGCTGCGCTGCTTGTTGAGCTTGGCGATTCCCTTTTCCAGCATCTCCAACGCCTTCTTGAGAGGCGCGCGCTTGGCCCGCGAGTCGGCCGACTGCTTGCGCTGTTCCTTCTTGGCCGCAGGCTCGGGGGCAGGCGATGGCGCCGTCGCGGCCACCTCGCGCTCGCGCTTGCCGGCCTTGCCGCTCTTGCCGCCATTGCGTTCGCGCAGCAGCTTGGCCTGGTAGTCGTCGATGTCGCCGTCGAACGGCGTGACCTTGCCACCGGCCACGACCCAGAGCTGGTCGGCGACCAGCTTCACCAGGTGCGTGTCGTGGCTCACCAGCACGACGGCGCCGTCGAAGTCGTTGATGGCGTCGACCAGCGAGGCTCGCGCGTCCATGTCGAGGTGATTGGTCGGCTCGTCGAGCAGCAACAGGTGAGGCGCGTTGCGCGTCGCCAGCGACAGCAGGAGTCGCGTCTTCTCGCCGCCCGACAGCAGGCCGACCTTGAGATCGGCGCGCTCGCGGCTGAAGCCGAAGCGGCCGAGCTGGGCGCGCACCTTGGTCTCGCCCGCCGTCGGCCCGAGCGCGCTCGACATGTGGTTGAAGGGCGTCGCCTCGTAGTCGAGGCTCTCTTCCTGGTCCTGCGAGAAATAGCCGATGCGCAGCTTCGACGAGCGCTTGATCCGGCCTTCCCGCGGCTTCAGGCGATCCGACAGGACCCGGATGAAGGTCGATTTGCCGTTGCCGTTCTGGCCGAGCAGCGCGATGCGGTCGTCCATGTCGAGGCGCAGGTCGAGCTTGCGCAATACCGGCGGACCGTCGCCGTAGCCGACCGTGACCTCGTCGATCGTCTCAATCGGCGAGGGCAGGTGATCGGGCGCCGGGAAGTTGAAGGCGATCCGCTCGTCGACCGGCACGGTGGCGATCGGTCCCAGCTTCTCGATCATCTTGATGCGCGACTGGGCCTGGCGCGCCTTGCTGGCCTTGGCCTTGAAGCGGTCGACGAAGGCCTGCATGTGCTTGCGCTGCGCCGCGACCTTGGCCTGCTGGGCGGCGTCGTGCTCGAGCCGCTCGGCGCGCGTGCGCTCGAAACGGTCGAAGTTGCCGTTGTAGGTGACGAGCTTCTGCTGGTCGATGTGCACGATATGGTCGCACACGTCGTTCAGGAGGTCGCGGTCGTGGCTCACCATCAGCAGCGTGTGGCGGAACCGCTTCAGGTGCTCGGTGAGCCAGAGCTGGGCCTCGAGGTCGAGATGGTTCGACGGCTCGTCGAGGATCAGCAGGTCGGGGTTGCTGAACAGCGTGCCGGCGAGCGCCACGCGCATGCGCCAGCCACCGGAGAATTCGCCGCAGGGCCGCGCCTGCGCCGCATTGTCGAAACCGAGGCCGTTCAGGATCGAGGCAGCCCGCGCCGGGGCCGAGGCCGCGCCGATCTCATCGAGTCGGGCATGGATCTCGGCCAGCCGCAGGCCGTCGTGGCAGGTCTCGTCCTCGGCCAGCAGAGCGGTGCGCTCGACGTCGGCAGCCAGCACGGCGTCGAGGACCGTGATGTCGCCGCCCGGCGGATCCTGCGGCACCGAGCCGACGCGGGATCGGCCGGTCATGTTGATGGTGCCGCCGTCGGCCTCGAATTCGCCCTGGATCAGCTTCAGCAGCGTCGATTTGCCCGCGCCGTTTCGGCCGACAAGGCCGACCTTCCAGCCGTCGGAAATGGCCGCCGAGGCGCGGTCGAACAGGACGCGCTCGCCGTGGCGGAAGGAGAGGTCGTTGACGTGCAACATGGGGCCGCGGCGTTTAGCACGCGGGGCGGGGTCATCCAACCGGCTTGCCGGGCCAAAACACCGCGTTTATAAGGCGCGCCCACGCGCAGGAAGCACGCAAGGAAGAGGGATTCATGGCTGTCGAACGCACTTTCTCGATCATCAAGCCGGACGCGACCCGCCGGAACCTGACCGGCAAGATCAACGCCCGGTTCGAGGAGAAGGGCCTGCGCATCGTGGCCCAGAAGCGGATCTGGATGACCCGCACCCAGGCCGAGCAGTTCTACGGCGTGCACAAGGAGCGGCCGTTCTTCAACGATCTTTGCAAATTCATGACGTCCGGCCCGGTCGTCGTGCAGGTCCTGGAGGGCGAGGGCGCCGTCGCCAAGAACCGCGAGATCATGGGCGCCACCAACCCGGCCAACGCCGCGGCCGGCACGATCCGCAAGGACTTCGCGGAATCGATCGAGGCCAATTCGGTGCACGGCTCGGATTCGCCCGAGAACGCGGCGATCGAGATCGCCTATTTCTTCGCCGGCGCCGAGATCGTCGGCTGAGCGACGAGGCTATCAGCCAAACAAAAAAAGCGGCCCACTCGGGCCGCTTTCTTTTTGTCGTGTCGCCGAAGCGTCAGCTCATGACGGCGAAGGCCACCAGCAGGGCGATCGTGCCGCCGATGCCGAGCAGCAGGGCGAAGATCGGCGTGTTGCCGACCAGGCCCAGCGCCATGCAGGCGAGCAGCAGCACGACGAACAGAATGCCGAACAGCACCAGCTTGTTGAATGCGGTGTAGGTGCTGAAATGGTCGGGATAGTCGTCCTGCACGTCGGCCATGGTCCTGAGAATTCCTCGTTTGGTTGGGGTCTTATAGCGAACTAAGGGTCGGACGAGAAGAGGAGCGTGGCGCCGTTGGGGACGCCTGCGACGGCCACCTGGGCGCTGGAAACCGACAGGCGGCCCTCGGCGAACCAGCGTACGACCAGCGGGTAGAGGCGGTGCTCCTGGCGCAGGATGCGTGCGGCAAGCCGATCGGCGTCGTCATCCGGCAGCACCGGCACGGCGGCCTGCGCGATGATCGGGCCGGAATCGAGGTCGGCCGTGACGAAATGCACCGTGCAGCCGCTGATGCGAACACCTGCGTCGATCGCCTGCTGCTGGACCCGCAACCCGGGAAAGGCCGGAAGCAGCGAGGGATGGATGTTGACGATGCGGTCCTTCCAGTGCCCGGGGAACCATGGACTCTGGATGCGCATGAAGCCTGCCAGCGCCACCAGCCCGACGCCGCGCTTCTCGAGCTCCGCCGACACGACGCGGTCGAAGCTCTCGCGGTCAGGAAACTCCTTGTGCGGGACGACCACGGTCGGCACGCCGGCGTCCCGGGCAAGCTCGAGACCGGCCGCGCTCGCTACGTTGCTGATCACGGCGGCGATTTCGGCCGGATAGTCCGGCGCCCGGGCAGCCTCGATGAGCGCAGCCATGTTGCTGCCGCGACCAGAGATCAGGATACCGACCTTCAGCTTCGCCATAGGCTCTCGGCGTGATCGACCACACAGTCGGCTTCGCCCGGCGGACCGGTCTCGATGATGCCGACCTGGCTCACGCTTTCGCCGGCCTCGGTCAGAACCCTGGCGATCGTCGCGGCATCATCGGCTGCGGCGACGACGACCATGCCGAGGCCGCAGTTGAACGTCCGCAGCATGTCGTCGGTCGGCACCTGGCCGATCTCGCGCAGCCAGCGGAATACGCGCGGCGCCTGCCATTGACGCGCATCGAGCCGCGCGCGCGTGCCGTCGGGCAGGCAGCGCGGGACGTTGCCCGGCAAGCCGCCGCCGGTGATATGGGCCAGCCCCTTGATGGCGCCGGTGCCGCGGATCGCCGCCAGCAGCGGCTTCACGTAGATGTGCGTGGGCTCGAGCAATGCCTGGCCGAGCGATCCCTCGGCGAATGGCGCCGCCGCGTCGTAGCCGAGGCCGCTGCGTGCAACGATGCGCCGCACCAGCGAATAGCCGTTGGAATGCGCGCCGTTGGACGCTAGCCCCAGCACGACATCACCCGGCGCGATGTCCGGGCGCGGCAGCAACTCGTGTCGCTCGGCGGCGCCAACCGAGAAGCCGGCAAGGTCGTAGTCGCCGTCGGCATACATGCCGGGCATCTCCGCCGTCTCGCCGCCGACCAGTGCACAGCCCGCGCGCCGGCAGCCTTCGGCGATGCCGGCGACGACGCGGCGGCCCGCTTCGACGTCGAGCTTGCCGCTGGCGTAGTAGTCGAGAAAGAAAAGCGGCTCGGCGCCCTGCACGACGATGTCGTTGACGCACATCGCCACCAGGTCGATGCCGACGGTGTCGGGAATGCCGGCTTCGATCGCGACCTTGAGCTTGGTGCCCACGCCGTCGGTGCCCGATACCAGGATCGGGTCCTCGAAACCCGCCGCCTTGAGATCGAACAGGCCGCCAAAGCCGCCGAGCCCGCCCATCACGCCGCGCCGATCGGTGCTGCGCGCCAACGGCTTGATGTGCTCGACCAGTGCATCGCCGGCATCGATGTCGACGCCGGCGTCCTTGTAGGTCAGGGGTGGGCTGTTGTGGCCTTGTTTGCTCAAGCCGGGCTCATTCGCTAGACAGGTGGCCGCGAACATAACCAAAAACCGGACCCCCGCAATGCCGCCAGTGCGCTGGTTTTCCACGATCCTTCTCGCCCTGCTGACGGCTTTTTCCCTGTCGGGGGGAGCAATCGCCCAGGGCAGCAACACCTACACGGTGACCGGCGTCGACGTCGACGTGACGGCGCCCGACGCCGTGCAGGCGCGTCAGCAGGGCATCGCCGAGGCGCGGCGGAAGGCGGCGAAGATGCTGGTCGACCGCGTCGTGGCGCCGGAGGACCGCGCCCGAGTGACGATCCCCAGCGACGCCAGCCTCGAAGGCATGGTGCGAGGCATCGAGTTCGTTCGCGAGCGTTCCGCGCCCGGTCGCTACATCGCCACGCTCAACGTCGTGTTCCAGCCCGATCCGGTGAAGGCATGGCTCGGCCAGGCCGGGGTCACGGTCGCCGAGACGGTGTCGCGCCCGGCGCTGGTCATTCCGTTGTGGAAGGGCCAGGCAGGCGTCGAGCCGCTCGACGACCGCAACGCCTGGCGCGAGGCGTGGCGGACCCTCGACACCGCCGGCAGCGCGGTGCCGGTGACGGTGCTGCGCGGCGACCAGCTCGACCAGAGCGCCGTGACCGCCGAGCAGCTCTACGTCGGCGACGTCTCGGCGCTCGCCCGCCTCAACGAGCGCTATCGCGCGCCGACCATCATCGTGGCGATCGTCGAGGGCGACAGGGATGGCGGGCCTCTGACCGTCGGCGGCCTGCGCTACGACGCGCAGACGGGCGCACGCAGCGAGATCCCGCGCACGACCGTTCCCGACTCGGGCCAGCTCGCGACGGCGGCCCAGCAGATCCACCAGAAGCTCGACGAGCAATGGCGGAGCGTTGCCACGGTGCGCCGCGATTCGCAGGATGCGATCGACGTCTACGTGCCGATCCGGGCGCTCGGCGACTGGGTGCAGGTACGCCAGCGGCTGGGCAGCGTGCCGGCAGTGAAAGGCGTCGTCGTGCGCCAGCTCGAATCCGATCGCGCCGAGCTCAAGCTGGAATATTTCGGCACCACCGACGAACTGCAGCGCACACTGGCCTTGGCTGGCCTCGTGCTCGACAAGGACGCCGACAGGTGGCGATTGCAGGTCCGCTGATTGCCGCCGCGGGGAACTGACGGATGAGCAGCACCGGCCAGACCGCGCGGTGGCGCTTCTGGGTGGCGATGGCCGCCGTCTTTCTGGTGCTGCTGTGGCTGCTGAACGACATCCTGCTGCCGTTCGTCGTCGGCATGGTCGTTGCCTACTTCCTCGATCCGGTGGTCGCGCGCCTGCAGCGGATGGGCATGTCGCGCACCTGGGCGACCACCTCCGTCACGATTCTCGCGGTGCTCATCACCGTCGGCGTGGCGATGGCCATCGTGCCGCCGCTGTTCAGCCAGCTCCAGTCGCTGATCATCAGCTTCCCCGACTACACGGTGAAGCTGGCGGCGCGCATAACACCGCTGATCGACCCAATCCGCGAACGGCTCAGTCTGCCGCCCCTCAGCCTCCACGAACTGCAGGCCGAGCTGACGCAGCGCGCCGGCCAGGTGCTGGCAGTCGCCGGGACCGTTGCCGGCAAGCTGGCGCAGGGCGGCCTCGCATTTTTCAACCTGCTGGCGCTCTTGTTCCTGACGCCCGTCGTCACCTTCTACCTGCTGCGTGACTGGGAGAGGCTGGTCGACGCCATCGACGGCGCCTTGCCGCGGGACCATGCGAACACGATCCGCAAGCTCGCCCACGAATCGAATGCCGCCATCGCCGGCTACGTGCGCGGGCAGGCCCTGGTCTGCATCTCGCTCGGCAGCATCTACGCCATCGGCCTGTCGCTGGTCGGCCTGAAGTTCGGCCTGATCATCGGACTCATCGCCGGCGCGATCTCGTTCATCCCCTTCGTCGGTACCTTCGTCGGTGCCGTGATGGCCTTGGGCATGGCGCTGGTGCAGTTTCCGCCGGACTGGATCGGCGTCGTGAAGGTCGGGGTCGTCTTCCTGGTCGGCCAGATGCTCGAGGGCAACGTCCTGTCGCCCAAGCTGGTCGGCGACAGGGTCGGCCTGCATCCGGTCTGGATCATGTTCGCGTTGCTGGCGGGCGGCGCGTTGTTCGGCTTCGTTGGCGTGCTGATCGCGGTCCCGGTGGCGGCCGTGGTCGGCGTGGTGGCGCGTCATCTCATCGGCCGCTATCGCGACAGCCAGTACTATCGCGGCACCGACGCCGGCTGAGCGATGGCCCGCCAGCTCACTTTCGATCTCACGCTGCCGCCACCGACCTATGCGCGCGAAGACTTCGTCGTCGCCGACGGAAATCGCGAGGCGCTGGCCTGGGTCGATCGGTGGCCGGACTGGCCGGCGCCGGCACTGGCGCTGGGCGGTCCGCCGGGGTGCGGCAAGACCCATCTGGCACGCATCTGGGCGGCGCGCGCCGGCGCGCTGGTGATCGAGGGCAGGGACCTCGAAGGCAAGAGCGTCGCCGATCTGTCGGAACTCATCGCGGCATCGCCCACGATCGTGATCGACGACGCCGACCGAGCGCCGGAGCGCGCGCTGTTCCATCTCTACAATCTCGCCCGCGAGCATCGCGGCCATCTGCTGGTGGTGGCACAGGCGCTGCCGGCGCATTGGCGGATCGCCTTGCCCGATCTCGCCTCGCGGCTGCGCGCGGCGCCGGCCGTCGCCGTGGCGGCACCCGACGATGAATTGCTGGGCTCGATCATCCTGAAACAGCTCGCCGATCGGCAATTGCACGCGGCGCCCGGCGTCGTGCACTATCTCGTGTCGCATATGGAGCGCTCCGCCGAAGCGGCGCGCGGCGTCGTTGCGGCCCTCGACCGGCGCGCGCTGGCCGAGCGCCGCGAGATCGACCGGCGGCTGGCGGCCGACGTGCTGGCCGAACTGTCGGGGAGGGAACAAGAATGAGAAGCGCGGTGCTGGTGGCGTTGCTTTGCATGCTGGCATCCGGCGCCTCGGCGCAGCAGGGCTCGGTGATGGGTACCTGGCTCACGGCGTCGGGCAAGGCGCGGATCCTCATTGCCCCGTGTCCCCATCCCAAGGGCGGGCCGATCTGCGGCACCGTCGTCGGCCTGATCGAGCCGCGTGGACCGGACGGTACCGTGGTCGCGCCTGATGTCGCTACGGACTGGCGCAACACCGATCCGGCGCTGCGCGGCCGCAAGGTGCTGGGCATGCCGCTGATCTGGGGCTTCAAGAAGACGTCGGATCCCAACACCTTCGAGGAGGGCCAGATCTACAACGGCGAAAACGGCAAGATCTACAACGCCAACATCAGCCTTCAGCCGGACGGCAAGCTGCGCCTGCGTGGCTATGTCGGCGCGCCGATGTTCGGCGAAACGCAACTTTGGACTCGCGTGAATTGAGGAGCACCTACACCACCACCCCACTCTGAGGAGCATCGCGCAGCGATGCGTCTCGAAGGGTGGGTACCAGTCTTGGTGTTGCTCACCCTTCGAGACGCGCCTTGCGGGCGCTCCTCAGGGTGAGGTTGCCTTACTGAAAAGGGAGTGAAGCGATGGATATGGGTATCAAGGGCCGCAAGGCGATCGTCTGCGCGGCAAGCAAGGGACTGGGCAAGGGCTGTGCTATGGCATTGGCGCAGGAAGGCGTCGATCTGGTGATCAACGCGCGCACCAAGGCCGAGCTCGAGGCGACGGCGGAAGAGATCCGCAAGAAGACCGGCGTGAAGGTGACGCCGATCGCCGTCGACGTCACGACCGACGCCGGCCGCAAGCAGGTGCTGGCCGCCTGTCCCGAGCCCGACATCATCGTCAATAACGCCGGCGGTCCGCCGCCCGGCGATTTCCGCGACTGGAACCGCGACGACTGGATCAAGGCGATCGATGCCAACATGCTGACGCCCATCGAGTTCATCAAGGCGTCGGTCGACGGCATGATGAAGCGCGGCTTCGGGCGTATCGTGAACATCACGTCGAGCTCGGTGAAGGCGCCGATCGACATTCTGGGTCTCAGCAACGGCGCACGCTCCGGCCTCACCGGTTTCGTCGCCGGCGTCGCTCGCGTCACCGTGCGCCGCGGCGTCACCATCAATGGCCTGTTGCCGGGACCGTTCGATACCGATCGCCTGCGCGGCACCTACCGGGCACGTGCTGCCAAGAGCGGCAAGAGCTACGAGGAGGAGTTCCAGGCCGGCGCCAAGATGAACCCGGCCGGCCGCTTCGGCACGGCGGAGGAGTTCGGTGCGGCCTGCGCCTTCCTGTGCAGCGTGCATGCGAGCTACATCACCGGCCAGAACCTGCTGATGGACGGCGGCCAGTACCCGGGGACGTACTGAGCTCTTGCCGGACCGCGGGCCTCCAGGCCCGCTCATGATCATGATGCGGGCCTGGAGGCCCGCGGTCCGGCAAGACTAGGTCACCGTCAAATCCCGAGGCCGGACGAATTCCAGGAGCTTGGCCGATCCAGGCTTGAGCTCGCTCCAGGGGCCGTCCGGCGTACGCAGGACGGCCAGGGCGCCGGTCGGATATTTCGCCCTCAGGGCGGCCAGGGCGTCGGCGGGGCCATCGCTGGCCAGATCGGCCGCGAGCTGGCCGATCCCGTCATTGTGGCCGATCAGCAGGACTGTCGGCACGTCGTCGGCCACGGCCCGCAGACGGACCAGCAGAGCATCCTCCGAGGCGAGGTACAGGCCGTTCTCCAGCGAGATTGGCGGCGCGGGGCCGTCCAGCCGCTTCAGGAGCGGCGCCAGCGTCTGGCGCGTCCGCATGGCCGTGGAGCACAGGATGAGGTCGGGGCGGGGGCCTTGGCGGGCGATACGGTCCGCCATGGCCTTGGCCGCCCGCTCACCACGCCCGTTCAAGGGCCGATCATGGTCGTCCAGCCGAGGGTCGCTCCAGGCCGATTTCGCATGCCGCAAGAGAAGCAGGGTCTTCATGGTGTGATTCGGAAAAAATCCTTGTGAAACAAGAGCTTATTGAATTGCCATGACACCGTCATGGCGAGGGGCTACCGTTTCCTGCATGGACGCCCTCAATACGACCGCCAACGAAGTCGCGTCGGGCCTTGAGATTACACTCGACAGCCCGCGCCGCTTCATCAATCGTGAACTGTCGTGGCTCGCTTTCAACATGCGGGTGCTCGAGGAAGCAAGCAACCAGCGCCAGCCTCTGCTCGAGCGCGTGCGCTTCCTGTCGATCTCGGCCGACAACCTCGACGAATTCTACATGGTGCGGGTGGCCGGCCTGGTCGACATGCTGCAGACCCGCTCGACGCTGCTCAGCGACGACGGCATGACGCCCGCCGAGCAGCTCGCCGCCATCCGCGAGCGGGCCTCGACCCTGATGGCCCGACAGCAGGAAGTATGGGCCAACCTGCAGGATGAGCTGCGCGAGGCCGGCATCGCCGTTCTCGATCCGTCCGAGCTCACCGACGCCGAGCGCAGCTGGCTCGACCAGTACTTCATCGAGCAGGTCTTCCCGATCCTGACGCCGCTCGCGATCGATCCAGCGCATCCCTTCCCCTTCATCCCCAACGGTGGCTTCTCGGCCATTCTCAAGCTGCAGCGCAAGGATGACCGCCGGCCGCTGATGGCGCTGCTGCCGCTGCCGCCGCAGGTCGACCGCTTCGTGCGCCTGCCCGGCTCTTCGATCCGCTTCCTCTCGTTGGAAGACCTCGTCGACATCTACCTGCCGCGCCTGTTCCCGGGCTACGAGGTCATCGAGCGCGCGGTCTTCCGTGTCATCCGCGACAGCGACGTCGAGATCAACGAGGAAGCGGAAGATCTGGTGCTGCTCTACGAGAGCGCGCTGAAGCGCCGCCGACGCGGCGACCTGATCTCGATCTCGGTCAACAGCGCGATGCCGGCCGAGTTGCGTGACTTCCTGTTCGACCAGCTCGAGATCCCGGCCCAGACGCAGACCGTCCACGTCTTCCATCTCGACCGCATGCTCAACATCGGCGACGTCAAGGCGGTGATCGTCGACGGTCGGCCCGATCTGAAGTTCGAGCCGTACGCCGTGCGCTTCCCCGAGCGCATCCGCGACTTCGGCGGCGACTGCTTCGCCGCCATCCGCGCCAAGGACATCGTCGTCCACCATCCCTATGAAAGCTTCGACGTCGTCGTCCAGTTCCTGCGCCAGGCGGCGCGCGATCCGGCGGTGGTGGCGATCAAGCAGACGCTCTACCGCACGAGTCACGATTCGCCGATCGTCAAGGAGCTGATCGCGGCGGCCGAGGCCGGCAAGACGGTGACGGCGCTGGTCGAGCTCAAGGCGCGCTTCGACGAGGAGGCCAACATCCGCTGGGCGCGCGATCTCGAGCGCGCCGGCGTGCAGGTGGTCTACGGCTTCATCGACCTCAAGACCCACGCCAAGGTGTCGATGGTGGTGCGGCGTGAAGCGCAGGTCACGCGCACCTACGTGCATTTCGGCACCGGCAACTATCACCCGATCACGGCGCGCATCTATACCGACCTGTCGTTCTTCACCTGCGATCCCGCGATGGGCCGCGATGCCGCGCGCCTGTTCAACTACATGACGGGCTATGCCCGGCCCGAGCGGATGGAGAAGATCTCCTTTGCGCCGGTGACGCTCCGGCCCGACCTCTACAGTCTGATCGATGCCGAGATCGACAATGCCGAGGCCGGCCGCCCCGCGGCGATCTGGGCCAAGCTCAACTCGCTGGTCGACGGCAAGCTGATCGACCGGCTCTATGCGGCGTCGAAGGCCGGCGTGCAGATCGATCTCGTGGTGCGCGGCATCTGTTGCCTGAGGCCCGGCATGCCGGGCCTGAGCGAGCACATCCGCGTCAAGAGCATGATCGGCCGCTTCCTCGAGCACGCTCGCATCGTCTGCTTCGGCAACGGCAAGCCGTTGCCGTCGCCCGATGCCAAGGTTTTCATCTCGTCGGCCGACTGGATGCCGCGCAATCTCGACCGCCGCGTCGAACTGCTCTGCCCGGTCGAGAACCCGACGGTGCACGAGCAGGTGCTCGACCAGATCATGGTCGCCAATCTCAAGGACGACGGCCAGAGCTGGATCATGGCGGCCGACGGTTCCTACAGCCGCCCGCCGATCGCCAAGGAACCTTTCATCGCCCATCACTATTTCATGACCAACCCGTCGCTCTCGGGCCGCGGCAGCGCCCTGAAACTGAGCGGCGCCGTGCCGCGGCTGGTCCTGAGTTCGTAGAAATTCCTCCCCTTCGCGGAGACCGCGAAGGGGAGTGCCCGCGCGGCGGGCGGAGGGGTCATGAACTGCTTGACAGGTGCTCATGACCCCTCCGTCGGCGTGAGACGCCGACACCTCCCCAGCTTCGCTGGGGAGGAAGGACAGGTTGCGGCATGGTCACCCATCTAGCGGCGTCGGGTCGCGGTCGAATCGCCAATGCAATTCCATGCGGTTTCGGTTAGAGGGACGCGCATGGACGGTGAGGCAACCGCGGGTCCCGGCCCCGACAGCACCCTCGGCAAGGGCCGCGTCGGCATCATCGACGTCGGTTCGAACTCGATCCGCCTCGTCGTCTACGAGCGGGCGAGCCGCGCGCCGCTGCCGGTGTTCAACGAGAAGGTGCTGTGCGGCCTGGCGCGCGGGCTGGACGCCACTGGCCGGCTCAATCCCGAGGGCGTCGAGATGGCGCTGGCCAACATCGACCGCTTCACCACGCTCGCCCACAACATGAAGGTGACGTCGCTCGACCTGCTCGCCACGGCGGCCGTGCGCGACGCCGCCGACGGTGCCGAGTTCATGCGCGAGCTGGCGAGCCGGCCCGGCATCAAGCCGCACATCGTGAGCGGCCAGGACGAGGCGCGTTTCTCGGGCTACGGCGTGATCTGCGGCATGCCCGACGCCTCGGGCGTGATGGGCGACCTCGGCGGCGGCAGCCTCGAGCTGGTGGCCGTGGGGCAGGGCAGGCTCGGCGCGTCGAGCACTTTGCCCGTCGGGCCGCTCAGGCTGATGTCGTCCGGCAAGGGCGATCCCAAGAAGATCGTCGTCGAAGCCATCGAGAACGTGCGCTGGCTGCGCGAGCAGACCGGCAAGACGTTCTACGCCGTGGGCGGCGCCTGGCGTTCGTTCGCGCGGCTGCACATGGAGCAGGCGGGCTATCCGCTTCACATCATCCATCACTACGACATCTCGTCCGAGGAGGCGCGAGCGGTGGCGCGCCTGATCGCCGTGCAGAGCGCCAAGTCGCTGGAGAAGATGCCAGGCGTGTCGCGCCGGCGCACCGAGACCCTGCCGCTCGCCTGCTTGGCGCTCGACCGGTTGCTGGCGGCGCTCAAGCCGCGCAACGTGGTGTTCTCCGCCTTCGGCCTGCGCGAGGGATTTTATTACTCGCGATTGAGCGAAGCCGAACGCGCGCGCCATCCCCTGATTGCGTTCGCCGAGGAACAGGGCGCGGATTGGCGGCGCTTCGACCTGGCGCCGGTCGAGATATTCGACTGGCTGACGCCGGTGTTCGTCGGCGAAAGCGAGGCCGACCGCATCCTGCGCACCGCCGCCTGCCATCTCAGCGACATTTCGTGGAACGACCATCCCGACTATCGGGCTGAGCAGGCCTATATCCGCGTGCTGCATCTGCCGGCGCCGGGCATGAGCCACCGCGAACGCGCCGTGCTCGCGATGGCGCTGGCCTATCGTTACAAGAGCGATCCCAAGGCGGCGATGCTAGACACCGCGCTGCATCTCTCCGACAGCCGGAGCCGTACCTTTGCGCGTCGCCTCGGCGCCTGCCTCAGGCTCGCCTACAATCTGAGCGGTGGGGCACCCGGTCTGTTGCCGCAGGTCCAGCTGCGTCGAACCGAGCGGCAGCTGCGCCTGCTCGTTCCGCCGGCCGCCAAGGGGAGTCTGGGCGACGTGACGGCGCGCCGGCTGGAGAGTGCCGCCGAGGCGTTCGACCTGGAGCCGGTGATCGTCACATCATAATTCGGACCACGGGCGTCTCGCCCGCCCATGTTCTTCCGGACCGCGCGCCTCCTGGCGCGCTCATGAGGATGAGCGAGCGAGACGCTCGCGGTCCGGAAGAGCATGAGCGGGCCGGAGGCCCGCGCTCCCAGGAACTCAGCCTTCCTTGCCGAGCGGGATCAGCTTGGCGTGATCGCCCGATAGAGCCAGGGCCAGCCGGCCTTCGATCAGGCTCACGGCATCGGAGCCGAAGATCTCGCGGCGCCAGCCGTCCAGCGCGTGCACGTCGCGCCTGCCGGCTGCGAGGCGGTCGAGCTCGTCGGCGCTCGCCACCAGGCGCGCCGCCACGCCGGCCTCCTCGGCCTTGAGCCGCAGCAGCGTGCGCAGCAGGTCAACGACGGCGGAGGGCGCCCGGAGCTGCTCGGGCGGCCGGTCGCGCGTCGGCAGCTCGGAGTCGGGCAGCTTGCGCGCCTTCTCGATCGCCTCCAGGAGCTCACGTCCTTGCCAGCCCTCGGCGAAGCCGCGGCCGAGCCCGCGCGTCATGGCGAGTTCCCCGGTGCTCTTGGGTGCGTGGCTCGCGATCTCGAGCAGCTGCTCGTCGCGCAGCAGGCGCTGGCGGGGGATATCGATGCGCTGGGCGGTGCGCTCGCGCCAGGCCGCGACCTCACGCAGCGTGCCGAGGAGCCGCGGCGAGGCGCCGCGCGGCTTCAACCGGCGCCACGCCAGCTCGGGGTCGAGGCGATAGGTGCCGGGGTCGTTCAGCACCGCCATCTCCTCGGCGATCCACGAGAAGCGGCCGGTCTTGTCGAGCTGTCGCTTCAGTTTCTCATAGACCATGCGCAGATGCGTGACGTCGCTCAACGCATAGGCGATCTGCCGCTCGCTGAGCGGCCGCCGGCTCCAGTCGGTGAAGCGGCTGGATTTGTCGATCTTGGCCTTGGCGAGCTTGGTGGCCAGCGATTCGTAGGAGGCGGCCTCGCCGTGGCCGCACACCATGGCCGCCACCTGAGTGTCGAACAGGGGCTGGGGCACCTTGTTCATGCGCAGGTAGAAGATTTCCAGGTCCTGGCGGGCCGCGTGAAAGACCTTGAGGACCTTGGGGTTGGCCATCAGCTCGTCGAGCGGCCCGAGGTCCATGCCGTCGGCCAGCGCGTCGATTGCGGCCGCGTCTTCAGGCCCCGCCACCTGCGCCAGGCAGAGCTTGGGCCAATAGGTCCGCTCACGCATGAACTCGGTGTCGATGGCGATGAATTCGGTGTCGGCCAGGGGTTTGCAGAAGGCCGCCAATTCGTCGGTCGTGGTGATGAGCTTCATTAAACCGATCTATAAACCCGGGAACGGCGAGGGGCAAAGGTGACGCAATGGCCCCGTTTGCCGGCCATTTGCTTGACTTGCCCGCACATTCCGTGCCTTTTGCCGGCCCGTAAAATCCCGGAAAATGCGTGATGTCTTCCGTCTACCGAACCCATACGTGCGGCCAGTTGCGGCCTGAGCATGTCGGCCAGCAGGCCCGTCTTTCAGGCTGGGTGCAGCGCAAGCGCGACCACGGCAATCTGCTGTTCATCGACCTGCGCGACCACTATGGCGTGACCCAGGTGGTGGTGGACGTTTCCAGCCCGGTGTTCAAGACCGCCGAGGCCGTGCGCACCGAGAGCGTTATCACGGTGAGCGGCAAGGTCGTGGCGCGCGAGTCCTCGACCGTGAACCCCAGGCTCGCGACCGGCGCCGTCGAGCTCGATGCCGCCGAGATGGTCGTGCAGTCGATGGCCGAGACCCTGCCGATCCCGGTCTATGCCGAGCACGACACGACGCCCGAGGAACTGCGGCTGAAATACCGTTTCCTCGACCTGCGCAAGGACAAGCTGCACAAGAACATCATGCTGCGCAGCCAGGTCATCGCCAGTCTGCGCCGGCGCATGATCGAGCAGGGCTTCATGGAGTTCCAGACACCCATCCTGACCGCCGACAGCCCCGAGGGCGCGCGCTCCTACGTCGTGCCGAGCCGTCTGCACCCCGGCAAGTTCTATGCGCTGCCGCAGGCGCCGCAGATGTTCAAGCAGCTGCTGATGGTGTCGGGCTTCGACCGCTACTTCCAGATCGCGCCCTGCTTCCGCGATGAAGACGCCCGCGCCGACCGCGCCCCGGGCGAGTTCTACCAGCTCGACTTCGAGATGAGCTTCGTGACGCAGGAGGACGTGTTCGCCGCCATCGAGCCGGTGCTGGGCGGCGTGTTCGAGGAGTTCGCCTCCTTCGGCCGCGAGACCCCGCGCCAGGTCACCAGGTGGCCGTTCCCGCGCATCCCCTATGCCGAGGCGCTGCTGACCTACGGCACCGACAAGCCCGACCTGCGCAATCCGCTCAGGATCGTCGATGCAGGCGAGGTCTTCGCCGGCTCGGACTTCAAGGTGTTTGCGAGCATCGTCGCCTCGGGCGGCGTGGTGCGGGCGCTACGCGCACCCAAGGCGGCGGGCCAGCCGAGAAGCTTCTTCGACAAGCTGAACTCGTGGGCGCAGGGCGAGGGCAAGCCCGGCCTGGGCTACATCGTGATCGAGGGCGGAGCGGGCAAGGGCCCGATCGCCAAGTTCGTGACCGGGGACCGTCTCGCCAGGCTGAGGGCGCTGACGGGCGCCGAGGACGGCGACGCGGTGTTCTTCGTCGCCGACAAGCCCGAGGCGGCCTGGAAGTTCGCCGGCCTGGCGCGCACCAAGGTTGGCCAGGAGATGGGCCTGATCGCCGAGAACGCCTTCGAGTTCTGCTGGATCGTCGACTTCCCGATGTTCGAGTACGACGAGACGGCGAAGAAGATCGACTTCAGCCACAACCCGTTCTCGATGCCGCAGGGCGGGCTCGAGGCGCTGGAGACGCAGGATCCGCTCACCATCAAGGCGTGGCAGTACGACATCGTCTGCAACGGCATCGAGCTCTGCTCGGGCGCGATCCGTAACCACAAGCCGGACATCATGTACAAGGCCTTCGGCATCGCCGGCTACAGCCGCGAGCAGGTCGAGCAGCGCTTCGGCGGCATGCTGAACGCCTTCCGCTACGGCGCTCCGCCGCACGGCGGCGCGGCGCCCGGCGTCGACCGCATCGTCATGCTGCTGGCCGACGAGCCCAACATCCGCGAGGTCATCACCTTCCCGATGAACCAGCAGGCCGTCGACCTCATGATGGATGCACCGACCGAGCTGCCGATGGAGAAGCTGCGCGAACTCTCCATCGCGCTGCGCCTGCCGCCGCCGAAGAAGGATTAGTTTTCCTCCCCACGCTTTGCGTCTGTCGTATTCACACATCTCAGTTGCGAGGGAGAGAGAAGCTCGATTCTCTGTCTGTCATGATGGCAGCTGGAGGTGTGGATGTCAGGGCACGA
>JACPOB010000112.1 GCA_016185145.1 Rhodospirillales bacterium
CGCTGTCGCTTCACTCTTCGACCCATTCCTCACTGTGCCAAAGTCCGGCCGAGCGCCAAGCGCATCGAACCCGCTATCCACAACTCTTTCCCGCGTTATGATCGCCCCAGATCATCCACTCGATTCCCTGAAGACCCTTTTTTTGTAACTCAGCTTCTCGTCGTGAACGAACCGCCAGACCACCCGATAGTCGACGCTGAGGCCGCGCTCGGCCAGCTCGCCGACCAGGCCGCGCAGCGTGAACTCCTTCGCCCGGCACCGCTGCAGCAGCCACTCCCGGTACTCACCGACCAGCTTCTTCGGTCGATGACCGCCCATACGCTCCGGGGCAAAGCTGCCGGTCTCGCGGTAGCGGTTAACCCAACCGATCGCGGTGCTGATCGCAACATCGAACCGGGCGGCTGCCTGATTGCACGACAGGCCGCCCTCCACTGCCTCTATTACGCGTTGTCGAAGGTCCATCGAATAGGGTGCTGCCATCAAAGCTGGCCTCCGGCCCAGCCGGTAGGTTGAATCAGATCAACCGACCGTTGGGAATCCCCTTTCGATTCATTCCTTTGTCATCATGCTCTAGGCGCCATCCTGTTCGAGGGCAGCCTCGGCAAGTCGCTGTGGCAGAACACCTCGATGATGCAGGAGGTGCTGCATCGCCTGCCCATCACCTTCGAACTCGGTATCATGGCGCTGATCGTGGCACTGATCGTCGGCATCCCGATCGGTGTCGATTCCGCCGTCGCCCAGAACACTGCGGGTGATTTCGTCACCCGCTCCTTCGCTGTTGTCGCGCTGGCCCTGCCGGGCTTCTGGGTTGGTACGCTGGTCATGATGTTCCCGTCGATCTGATGGGATTGGTCGCCCGACGTGAAGCACACGCCCTTCGCTCAGGATCCGCTCAGGAACCTGGCGCAGATGGCGATCCCCGCGCTGATCCTGGGCAGCGCGTTCTCTGCAGTCGTTATGCGGCTCACCCGCACGATGATGCTGGAGGTGATGCGCCGGGATTGCATGCGCACCGCGGTGGCCCCGTGCACCACGATCATCCGCCATGCGCTGCGCAACTCGCTGATCCCGGTGGTGACCCTGGTCGGCCTTCTGGCACCGGTGCTGGTGGGCGGCGCCGTGATCATGGAGCAGATCTTCGTCATCCCCGGCATTGGCTTGCTGCTACTCGAGGCCGTGAGCCAGCGCGATTACCCCATCATCACCGGCGCTTTCCTGGTCGTGGGCGTGGGCGTGGTGGCGATCAACCTGTTGGTCGATGTCAGCTACGGACTGCTCGATCCCAAGGTGAGATACCGCTGATGGCTGCGGTCGCCAAAACCGTCCGCACGTCCGGCCCGCTTTCTGGAAGCCGCGGCCGGCTGCCGGGCCGCAGCACGCTCTCTTCATCGGCCGCTTGTTCCTCGACAAGCCGCTCGGCGCCCTCGGTTTGGTGATCTGCGTCGCCTGCCTGTTTTGCGGCATCTTCGCTGACGTGCTGGCTCCCTACGGTTACAACCAAATCAGCCCGTTGGATCGCCTCAAGCCACCCAGCGAGAAGTTTTTGGCTGGGCACCGACAATCTCAGCCGCGACATGCTCTCGCGCTGTCTGTACGGCGCGCAGCTCTCGGTGATCATTGGCCTGTCCGCTGCGGCGCTTGCCACCGTGGTGTCGGTTCTCATCGGCATCGTTTCGGGATATCTCGGCGGCAAGTTTGACATGGTGATGCAGCGCTTCGTCGATGCATGGATGAGCTTCCCCGACCTCATCATCCTGATCGCGGTGGTGTCGGTAGTCGGCCCGGGCATGGGGCCGATGATCGTGCTGCTGGGACTGCTCTACGGCATCGGCGGCAGCCGCATCATCCGCGGTGCGGTGCTGAGCGTGCGCGAGAACGCCTACATCCATGCCGCGCAATCCATCGGCGCGTCGATGCCGCGCATCCTGAGGAGGCACATCCTGCCCAACGTCACGGCGCCGGTGATCGTGCTGTCCACAACCCGCGTCGGCACGGTGATCCTGGCCGAATCGGGCCTGGCGTTCCTCGGGCTGGGCGTGCCGCCGCCGGCGCCGACCTGGGGAGGCATGCTGTCGGACTCGGGCCGCTTTTTCATGTATCTCGCGCCGTGGCTCGCTCTCATCGTGGTCTACGCCATCAACGTCTTCGGCTCTGCGCGGTCATCAGCCAGGGTTTCCGATCATTGGACATCCAGCGCTATCGCACCACCGCCATCGGCCCCTCGACGCGTCCATGGTGCTCGATGCCAAACAAGGTCCTCCAATGCTGCAATAGTGCTCGAGCCGGCCAAGCCGCGGCGTGCGTCGGTACGCGGCCTCGGGCCGATCCCGCGGCGTGGAAGATGGATTCGACCCCGGTTTCTTTCAGATTGAGAAACGACGCCTTCTGCGACGCGATCGGCCGACAAGCTCGTTTGACAATAATAGGACCCAGTTTTAGGCATCGCTTCGACCAAGCAAGTCACGAGCCAATAATCCGGGCGCGCGACCGCTACAGGAAAGGCGCGAATACATGCCAGCCACCATGCGATCCTCTGAGCAGGTGCTTACTGCCGCGAGCACGAGCCGGTTCGTCCAGACCAAGAAGTGGAAGCTGCACATCAACGAAGCGGGCAAGGGACATCCGCTGATCATGCTGCATGGCGCGGGCCCAGGCGCCGGCGGCTGGACCAATTTCAGCCACAACATCGGCGCGCTGTCGAATAAGTATCGGGTCATCCTGATGGACTTCCCGGGCTTCAACAAGTCGGACGAGTTCGACCCGGAAAGCGGCGAGCGCCACGCGGCGAATGCCGAGGCGGTCAAGCTGCTGATGGACGAGCTGAAGATCGAGAAGGCGACGCTCATCGGCAATTCACTGGGTGGCTTCGCGACGCTGATGTTCAGCTCGCTGTACAACGACCGCATCGACCGGGCGATCCTGATGGGCACGCCCTCGCCGATGATCGGTCCGCCCCACTTCTACTCCCCGGCCGGCGTGAGCGAGGGATTGAAGGTCCTCTGGGAGACCTATGCTGACCCGAGTCCCGAGAATTTCCTCAGACTCGTCAACATCATGGTCTACGACGGTTCCTTCGCGACCAAGGAGCTCGCCAAGGAGCGATCGGACCAGGCCAAATTGAATCTCAAGCACCTCAGCAACTGGATCAAGGGGCTGCCGCTCATCGCCCAGGCGACTCCGGAGATGAAGTCGCTGTGGGAGAAACTCAGCCAAATGCAAACACCCACCCTGGTCATCCATGGGCGCGACGACCGCGTCGTCGGTGTCGAGAACGGCCTGCGGAATGCCGCTCTCATCCCGAACGCGACGCTCGTCGTCTTCAATCGCTGCGGCCACTGGGCGCAGATCGAGCACGCCGGCAAGTTCAACGCCCTGGTGGACACTTTCCTTCGCGACGCAGGCTAGGTCGGCCACGATGTTGATCCCGGGGACATCTGCCGAGCCTCCGGCTATGGATCGCGCGATGCTCGGGGAGAGGGCGCACGACCGATCGGCCGGTCGCTGCCGGGCGGAGAGGGGGTGCGAATGACGCGATTCGAATCGACTGCCCAACGGCTGCGGAATGCCTACAAATCGGGACCGATCGCGCCGCTGCGGGACGCGCTGGAGCCGACGGACATCGATGGCGCCTACCAGGTGCAGGCGATCAACACCGAATACTGGCGCGCCAGCGGCCGCCGTATCGTCGGCCGCAAGATCGGCCTCACCGCCAAGGCCGTGCAGGCACAACTCGGCGTCTCCCAGCCTGACTTCGGCGTGTTGTTCGACGATATGGCGCTTCCCAATCGCGGCGAACTATCCTCCCGGAAGGTGCTGCAACCGAAGGCGGAGGCCGAGGTCGCGTTGATACTGGGCAGCGATCTTGCGAAGGGCGATGCCACAGCTGAGGATGTCGCGGCGGCAACACGGTACGCGGCCGCCGCGATCGAGATCGTGGATAGTCGAATTGCCGACTGGAAGATCACGTTCGCCGATACCGTCGCCGACAACGGATCGTCGGCCTACTTCGTCCTGGGCGACGAGAAGAAGCCGATCGGCGGCCTCGACCTCTATACCTGCGGAATGGCGCTCGAGATCAACGGTGCCGTGGCCTCGTTGGGCGCCGGCGCGGCCTGCCTTGGCCATCCGCTGAATGCCGCCGCCTGGCTCGTCCGCACACTCGCGAACAACGGCGTCGCCCTGCATGCCGGCGACGTCATCATGACCGGCGCATTGGGACCCATGGTGGCGTTGTCGCCGGGAGACAAGGTCGTCGCGAAGGTCGGCGGCCTCGGAAGCGCGAGCTTCACTTATCGGTGAGCCGGTGACGCTCACGGGGCGGGATATCGGGCTGCGGCTCCGCCTCCGTCGGCCACAGCCTCCTCATCCCGGCGGTGCGATGAGGAAGACCTTCGACGAGTTGAAAATCCAAGTGTCCACGAAGCCCAGTTCTTTTGGCTTGCGCTTGAGTTCGCTGAGAGCGCCGATGAGGCACGACCAGTTCAGGATCTCCTGCTGCCCGCTCTCCTCGATCGCCCGGCCGCTGCGATTGCGCCAGACGTCATAGTCGGCCTTCTCGATTGCCTCGTACATCCGGCGATCGGCCGGCGTGTCCGGATAGAGATAGTGGTTCTTGGCGGTCAGGAAGGCGTGCGACCAGCCGGACGAGGCGAGGAGAGCGACGCGCCCGGGCATGTTCTTCAGCGCGCGAACCGTTGCCGCGCCGAGGTCGAACAGGCGCCGGGAGGTCGGCGCCGGCGGGTCCAGTTCGCTGTCGCTGAGCTCGCGGTCGAAGAGCGGCAGGCCGCCCTTCTGGGCGATGACCCGGCGGCCGTAGCAGTTGATCGCCACGGGAACGATCGGATAGGGGAAGCCCTTGTCGCGGTCGTAGTCGAGAAAGAAGATGGCGTTGGCGAACGCATGGCCGATCTCGTGATGCAGCGGCTTGTACGCGTACGCCATGTCGAAACCGTCTTCGATCAGGCGTGAAGCGAGTTCCTTGGCCGCCGCGACGTTGCCAGGAACATCGTACGAATTCTCGCCGGTCTCTCCCCAGACGTTGCCCGGAGGAGCGTGGAATTTGAAGCGCTCGTAGGCCGCTATGCAATACGGTGGAACGATGTCCTCCTTGAAGTTCTCGTACTGGTCGTCGCCCCAAATGAGCACATAGTCGGGCTTGAACGCGTCGAGCGCGGCCCGCACTTTCTGGGTCCATCCCACCAGTTGCTTGCGATGACGCTCCGCTGCGGACCGTCCTTCGTCGTTTCCCCACTCCCGCTGCATCTCCGCCGGCCAGTTGCGCGCAAGGCGCAGCTCTTCGGGCAGTTTCGGGTGCTGCAACATCCGCTTCAGGATCGACGACATCCGTTCGTCGTGGCCGGTCAAGGGCGGATAGTGGGTCATCCCAACAGCCAGGATCTCAGCCATGCGGCCTCACTTTCTGCGTCACGATTGAAGGTCGGTATGTCGGGCAGGGAGTCGCTGCGGTGGTCCCCGGTGATCGCAAGGACGCGGCCCTTCCGCGACTGCAGGGTCGGCAGCGGGTTCGGCATGCTGTCGCAGATCATGTCGACCTCGCCATTGTTGAGGGCGAGCCAGTTCGGCGGGCTTCCCTTGTAGGGAACGTGGGTGATGTTGACGCCGGCGACATTGTTGAACAGCTCCATGCAAAGGTGGTGCAGGCTGCCGTTCCCGGACGATCCGTAGGAAAGCTTTCCGGGGCGCTCCTTGGCGTAGGCCACGAGCTGCTTGAGGTCGCGCGCGGGCAGGTCGGCGCGCACCGTCAGGATGAACGCGCCCCGCAGCATCTGCACGATCGGCGCGAACGCGGTGACCGTGTCGTATGTCAGGTTCTTGCACAGATGCGGCGCAACGGTCCGCGAGCTGGCACTGCCGAACAGGAGCGTGTAGCCGTCGGCCGGCGCGTGGGCCGCCGCGGCTGCGCCGATGGTGCCGGCGGCGCCGGCGCGATTGTCGACGATGATGGGCTGCCCCAGGCGCGTGCTCAACCTTTGGGTCACCGTTCGGACGGCGACGTCGGGGCCGCTGCCGGGAGGAAAACCGACAATCACCGTGATCGTTCGGTCGGGAAAATCCCGGGCTGACGCGCCCTGGGCGGCGCAGGCAAGGCACAGGGCGAGAAGCAGGCGTTTCATGCTCGGGCGCTCCAGCGCGGGAGAAGTCGGCGTCCGCGACAACCCAGTGCCCCCGCGGCTGCGAACGCCCCGACGGACTACGCCACCGGATCATACAAAGATACTTGTGGAACGCAATTAAGACCGGTGCGTCGCTCGTGCTTCTAGCGCAAGCTTCGGTCGACGTGTTCTCAAATCGTGAAAAGTGCGGTCGCGATCGAGCCGTCGTGTCGTTGATCGATCCAGAAACCGGCGTCATCGTTTCGTCGACGCAGTCGCCCGCGACAGGCACGGCGCGAACGAGGAGATATCACTATGGGCATCAACATCACCGTTCCCACGCAGGGCGGCGGCAGTTTCGGCGCATACTTGGCCGAGCCGAAGAAGGGCAACGGACCGGGGATCGTGCTCCTGCAGGAGATATTCGGCGTCAATCAGTACATCCGCGACGTGGCCGACCACTACGCCGAAGAAGGCTATGTGGTCATGGCGCCCGATCTGTTCTGGCGCCTCGAACCCGGCGTCGAGCTGACCGAAGCCCAGTTCGAGAAGGCGTTCAGTCTTTACGGGGGGGTCGATCCGCAGAAGGCGGTGCAAGATATCGGCGCGACGATCGCGGCACTTCGCACCAGGCCGGCGTGCAACGGCAGGATCGGCGCGCTGGGCTTCTGCCTCGGCGGCGCCCTCGCCTATCTCTCGGCCGCGCATTGCGGCGTTGACTGCGCGGTCGGCTACTACGGGGTCGGCATCGAGGGCATGCTCGATCTCGCACCCCGGATAGCGTGCCCGCTCCTGCTGCATTTCGCGGCGGAGGACAAGTTCGTACCGGAGGCGGCCCGAAACCAGGTGAAGGCGGCGCTTGCCGCCAAGCCCTTGGCCGAGATCCACGTCTATCTCGGAGTCGACCATGCCTTCGCGAGGCCGGGTGGGCATGCCTACGACGAAGCCGCGGCAAGGACGGCGCACGCGCGGTCGCTCGCGCTGTTCCGTGGCAGCCTGGGCGTGGGATCCAAGGTCGACGCGCCGAAGACGCGGTGACGGCGAAAAAAGTCCGTCGGCCCGGACGGAGCCGACGGACAAGTCCAGCATGTGAACGTCACATGCTCGGGAGGTGCTTCTAATTCGTGCTTGGCGGGCATCGTCAGGGCGCGCGCGCCGTCCGATCGTCCGGCGACGGCAAGCCCAGGAAACGCAGCGCGTTCCCGTACAGGAGCTGAGCGGTTTCGGCGTCGGACAGGGCAAGTTTCGCAACACGCTCGGTCGGCATCGTATCCATGATCGCGAATGGATAGTCGCTGCCGATCATGAGCTGGCTCAGCCCGAAGCTGTCGACCAGGAACTTCAAGGTCGTGTGGTCGTAGACCAGCGTGTCGTAGAACAGGCGCCGGGCCGTCGCGCGGGGCTCCTCGAAAGCCTCGCGCATCGGCGTCGGCAGCGTCCAGGCGTGCTGCAGGCGCGACAGCACCTGGGCAAAGCTGCCGCCACCATGGCTGAACCCCAGGCGAAGCCGCGGATGGCGCTTCAGGAGGCCGCCGGTAATCACCGACGCGATGCAGAGCGCCGTCTCGCCGGGAAAGGCGACCACTTGTTCGAGGCTGGCGGGACCGAGCAGCCTGTCCAGTCCCACCGGCCGCAGCGGATGGACGAAGATGGTCGCGCCGAGACTCTCGGCAGCGGCGAAGAACGGATCGAGGGACGGATCACCCAGCGACACGCCATTGATGTTGGTCGCAATCTCGACGCCGCGCAGGCCGAGCTGTCGCATCAGATATTCGAGCTCGTTGACGGCCAGGCTGATGTCCTGAAGGGGGACCATGCCGAGTCCGTGGAAGCGGGTCGGCTCGGCGCGGACCATGTCGGCGATGGTTTCGTTGATGTGACGCGCCAGAAGCCGGGCTGGTTCGGGTGCCAGCCAGTAGGACAGCAACTCGGGCATCGGCGACAGGACCTGCACGCCGACTTTCATGCGGGTCATCTGTTCCACGCGCCGCCCGACGTGCCAGCAGCCGTCTTCGATGGACCGGTAGTTCTTGCCGCGGATGATGACCTCGGCATGGCAGGGCCGGGTGTGCGTGACGGACGGCCAGGGAATGTCGCCGAAGTCGGCGCGTGGATCGGGCAGGCTCGACGGCACGACATGGGTGTGGACATCGACGGCGCAACACGATTCGCTCACGACAACTCCTTCGGCGCTCCGCAACCGACCCGGCGGCTGCCCTCTGTCCAACGGGCCAATTAACTCCCGCAGGGAAAGCCCGTCGAGGAAATCGGCCTCCGATTTCTCGATCCTTGAGAGAATGCGGCGCAGGGCGGCTTGCGACGATCATGCATTGCGCCCAGTTCTTCGGCCGAGCGAAGGGAGCAGGGTGTGCGTCTGTATCGCGACTTCCGCAACCAGGAAGAAATTGACCGTGCGTATCGAACCGACGCCGGCGTCGATCTCGGAGCCTTGGTGAAGCGGTATGCGACGCTCAGCGCGCGAGCCCGCGACCGGCTGCCTTGCCGGCTTGGCCTGAGGTACGGTCCAACCCGGTCCGAAACCCTGGACTTCTTCTCCACGCGGCCGGGCGCCCCTCTGGTCGTGTTCATTCACGGCGGCTATTGGCGCCTCGGCTCGGCCGGCGACGTCAGCATGCTCGCGCTCGGGCCAACGGCGCATGGTGTCGCCGTTGCCGCGGTCGACTACGCGCTGTGTCCTGCCGTGACCATTGATGAGATCACCCGTCAGTGCCGGGCCGCGCTCGCGTGGATCTGGCACAACGCCGCCGAGCTGCAGGTCGACAGGAACCGCATCGTCGTCGCCGGTCATTCCGCGGGAGGGCATCTCGTCGGTATGCTCCTCGCCACGGATTGGCCTGGCCAGTACGGGCTGCCGGCCGACCTGATCAAAGGAGCTCTTGCCGTCAGCGGGCTCTTCGACCTGAGACCGCTGCGCTATAGTTGGCTACAGTCGAAAATCCAGCTCACCGCCGAGGCGATCGAGCGCCAAAGCCCCCTTTTTCACATTCCGACGAGCGGGCCACCCCTTGTGCTCACCTGTGGCGGTGCGGAGTCCGAGGAGTTCCATCGCCAGAGTCGGGACTATCTGGCGGCCTGGCACAAAGCCGGATTGGACGGACGATTCATCGAGCAACCCGGCGCGGACCATTTCGCGGCCGTCGAGAGCTTGGCCGAGGCCGACGGCCTGCTGACCACGATCACGCGCGAGCTAATCGCCCGAGCGCCGACCTGAAGAGCGATTGTGTGCTACCGAGCTTTCACTATCCGAGAAGTCGGCGTGATCGGCGATTTGACCGTCTCAGCCCCTTGGCGTTCTCTGGCGTTGATTGCTGAACCGGCTGCTTGTGGCGCGGCCAAGTGAGGAGGCGGCGATGTCCGTTGTTGATCAGTCCTTTCGACAGCCTCTGCTGAAAGTCGATCCGTCGCGCGGGCACTTCAAGGTCGCCCGAAGCGTGTTCGTCGACCCGAAGATCCGCGAGATGGAGTTGGAGCGGATCTTCGCGAACTGCTGGCTCTATCTCGGGCACGAGTCCGAACTTCCGAAGCCCAACGACTTCCTCACCCGCACGGTCGGTGGCCGTCCGCTCCTGTTCCTTCGCGACCGCGAGGGGAAGGTTCGCGCGTACCTCAATATCTGCCCTCATCGCGGTGCCACGGTCTGCCGCGAGTCGCGAGGGAATGCGAAGTCGTTCACGTGCATCTTCCACGGCTGGACCTTCGGGGCGAACGGCAAGCTGCTGGACCAGCCGGGCAAGGAGTGCTTCGCGCCGAACTTCAACGACGACGAATCCGCCAATCTGACGCCGGTGCCGAAACTCGACGAATACCGTGGTTTCTGGTTCTTCAACCTCAATCCCAAGGCGGATCCGCTTCACGACTATCTCGCGGGCGCCAAGGACTATATCGACAAGGTGGTCGATCAGTCCGAGAAAGGGATGCGCATCATCGGCGGAACCCAGGAATATTCGATCCGCGCCAACTGGAAGATGATGGCCGAGAACAGCATCGACATCTATCACGGCCCCGCCCTTCACCCGACCTACATCGACTACCTGCAGAACACCACGGGCGCCACCGCGCCGCTGGATGGCCTGGGCGGGTATGCCTACGACCTCGGCAACGGCCACGGCGTCGCCGAGTATCTCGGTCCCTGGGGGCGACCGGTCGCGCGCTGGATCCCGTTGTGGGGCGAGGGCGGCAAGCGCGAGATCGATGCCATTCGTGCCCGCCTCGAGAAGCGTTTCGGACCCGAACGGGCGAAGCGACTCGCGGACAACAGCTTCAATTTGCTCATCTTCCCGAACCTGGTGATCAACGACATCGTTTCCATCACCATCCGCACCTTCGAGCCGGTCTCGCCCAACTATATGACCGTGACGGCGCAGTGCATCGGGCCGAAAGAAGAAAGCGGGGCACTTCTCGAGCGCCGCATCAGCAACTTCCTGGAATTCCTCGGCCCCGCCGGCTTCGCCACGCCGGACGACATCGAAGCCATTGAGACGGCTCAGCACAGCTTCGGCGCACACAGCGGCTGGAACGATGTCTCGAAGGGGATGCCGCTGGAGAAGCAAGGCTGGATGGACGAAGGGCCGATCCGCGCGTTCTGGAGCGAGTGGAACCGGCGCATGACGGCAGCGGAGTGAATGATGGATACTTTGACCGAGCCCAATGCGATCACCCTTCGCGACGTCGAGGCGTTCTTCTATATGGAGGCGGACCTGCTCGACGAGTGGCGGCTCGAGGAATGGTTGAAGCTGTTTGCTCCGACGTGCAGCTATCTGGTGCCGTCGACCGATATCTCTCCCGACGCGTCGCCGGCGGAAAACCTGTTCTACATTGCCGATGATCGGCATCGGCTCGAGCAGCGCGCGATCCGTCTGATGAAGAAGACGGCCCATGCCGAATACCCGCGCTCGCGCACGCGGCACATGATCTCCAATGTCCGTTTGCGCGGCCACGAGAACGACGAGACACTTGCGAGCTGCAACTTCACCACGTACCGGGCCAACCGTGGCGTAAGCGACGTCTATGTCGGCCAACATCGCTACCGGCTGCTGCGCGCAAACGGCACCATCCTGATCAAGGAGAAGCGCTCGATCCTGGCCCAGGAAGGTCTGCGGCCGCACGGTCGCATCAGCTTCATCGTCTGATCGGCAGAGGCCCGACGCCGGAAATGTCCGCGATAGTCATGTCCATCACCTCCACCTCACCACCGTTCGGCGGCCCTGCTTCCGACGAGGATCTTGCCGTGCCATGCCGAAGGAACTGATCGTCTGCCAACTCGCCGAGCTCGAGACCGGCGAAATGCGTCGCGTCGATCGTGAGGGCGGGCCTCCCGTCGCCTTGTTCAACGTCGATGGCGCGGTCTACGCAACCGACGATGTCTGTACGCATGGCCACTCGTCGCTCACCGACGAAGGTACCTTGGAAGGCAGTGTCATCGAGTGCGGCTGGCATCGCGGCACGTTCGACGTGCGGAGCGGTCGCGCGCTGACCTCGCCCTGCCAGGAGCCCCTACGCAGCTATCCGGTCGAGATCCGAGACGGTGAGATCGTCGTCCTGCTGCCTGACGAGGGTTGACGCGCTCCCTGCTGGTTGCGTTCACCCGTCAGCGGTCACTTCGCAACCTCTTAGGACGCCTTGGCCAGTTCCCTGGGCCTGAGGGCCGCATTGGTGTGGACGACTAGTCCCTGGGTGATCGAGCTCGATGCCTCGACCAACGCCGCTTCGATTGTCCCAAGATCGTCGCGTCCAGCGACGAAGGACGCGGATAGCGCCGCGATGGGGCGGCCGACGCTGTTTCTGACGGCGACGGCCAGGCAGGCGACGCCGCTCTGGAATTCCTCGTCGTCGGCGGCGACTCCTCGCCGCTGTACGTCCGCAACGATTTCGACGAGGGCTTCGGACGTCGCCACCGTTCGCTCGGTGAGCGGCACGAGAGCGCCGGCATGGAGATAGTCGTCGAGCTCGAGGTCTGACAGCGCGGCCAGGAGCATCTTGCCGCTCGCCGTACAGTAGGGCTCGTAGCGGGCGCCGACGCGGGTGCTGACGCGGAAAGACGGATTGCCGATCTTCTTGGCGACGATCTTCGTCATGCCGCCCTCGAGCACCGCGAGGTGTGCCGTGACGCCGAGCCGATGGGCCAAGCGCTCGATGATCACATTGGATGATTGTTCGAGCAGCGTCTCGTAGCGGACCAGGCCGCCGAGGTCCGCGAGCTGGGGGCCGAGCGTGTAGCGACCGCCCGGAAGAGCCGCCAGGGCGCCGACCCCGGCCAAGGTCTTCAGGAAGCGGTGAATGGTGGGCACCGGCAGATCCATGGCTCGGGCCACTTCCGTGAGGGTGCAGTCCTGTCCACGAGACGTCGCGAACTGGCGCAAGATGCTGAAACCGAGCTGGACTGAGCCGTTCGTTGGGGTTGCCACGCGCGTCCTCACTGGCGACAGAGAAATGCCCGAGAAGGCTAGGAGGATTTGCCCGGAAGGCGCTATCCGGGCCGGGCAATCGATATCCCCGGACGGCAAGAACAGGGACTTTTCTCTGCCTTTCGCGCCTTTCCGGGGAGTGTCATAATGTTTGCATATCGAGGGTAATTTTGGATCTGAAGCAGCCGGCCTTGATCGATGAAGTCGCCGCCGTTCCGCCGGCGGGCGAGCCTGGAGCCTCCGCGCTGGCCGCGCGGCGCTGGCTCGTCCCTCATTGCGTTTTCAAGTCTGCCGATGCCGAGGAAACCCGCGCCTATGTCGTGGGCCTGTTCGACAGCCCGCATCGGCAACGGGTCGTCGGCCGTGGCAGCGAGGTGATGTCGCGCATCGAAAGCGTCAAGGCGGGAAGTATCACGCTGAGCTGCGTCGAGTACGGCACTTCGGTCATCCTCGACCAAGGGGTCCTGCCCGGCGTTCTGATGCAGTTCCCGATCCGGGGATCGGTCGAAGTCCGCTGCGGAAAGCAGACGATGACAACCAGCCCCGGAAACTTCGTCGTCCTCTCGCCCGGCCAACCCGTCATCATGATGCGGTCCGCGGACACCGCGCACATCACCCTTCGCCTGTCGCAGGGCCGTCTGGAGCGGTTTGCCGAGAGCCTGATCGGCGAGCCGCTGCGCAAGCCGATCGTCTTCGACCTCGGCATGCCCGCCGACCAGGCCGCTGGTCGCACGATGTTCCGGCTGGTCCATCACATTCTGTCGGAGGTCAATCAGTCGGAGAGTGCGCTGAGCTGGTCGGCGATTGTCGACCAGATCGAGCGCACCTTGATGGCCACGCTGCTTCTCAGCCATCGCCACAATTACTCGGACGTGATCGGGCAGCCAGGCGGTCCGGCCGCTCCGCGCTATGTACGCCGGGCAGAAGAGTACATGCAGGCTCATGCCCATAGGCCCATCACGATCGACGACATCGTCGCCGCGGTCGGGGTCGGAGCGCGCACATTGTCTTGGGGATTCAAGCGTTATCGAGGCGTGTCGCCGTTGGCACATCTGCGAGCGATCCGGCTGGACGGGGCACGGAAGGATCTCGCGAGATCGATATCGCAGACCGGCAGCGTGACCGACGTCGCGCTGCGCTGGGGCTTCAGTCATCTCGGTCGCTTCGCCCGCGACTACGCAAGACGCTTCGGAGAGCGGCCGTCCGAGACTCTGTGGCGTTGAATTCTGGTTTCTCGATCCGTGAGAGAGCGGGCATCGGGCGGATTTGACAGCCGTCGCCCAGGTACCGTGTCATGGCCTGGAGAAATGTCTCTCCACACATCGAGCTCGTACGAAGCACCGGAGTGCAACGTGGTTTGCCCAATCCGGATGCCCATGAGCGATGGCAGGAAATCAACGATCAGACATGAACGACAGCATCTCAATCACGATCTCCGCCACGCGCGGGCATTCAATAGGTGATGTGCTGCGCCGCGCCGCAACGCGCGAGCCGGGCAAGTTGGCCGTCCGCTGCGGGGCGGCGTCATGGACCTATGCCGAACTGGAGCACGTCTGCAATCGGCTGGGACGCGGCCTGCTCGAGCAGGGAATCGGGAAGGGCGACCGCGTGGCCGTGCTCTCGCGCAACTCCCATGCGTTCGTCGCGCTGCGGTTCTCCCTGGCGCGGATCGGCGCGATCCTGGTGCCGATCAACTTCATGCTGAACCCCGACGAGATCAACTTCATCCTGGCCAATTCCGGCGCCAGGATGCTGGCGACGGGCGCTGACCTCATCGAAGCCGGGCGGGCCGCGGTCGCGAAAGGGTGTGCGGTCGAGAAACTCGTCTGGCTTCCCGGTGAGGAAGCGGCGGCACCGCCGTCGGGCATGACGACGTTCGAGGATCTTCAGGACGTCGACGGGTCCGCTCTTGAAGTGCCGGTCGACGGCCGCGACCTCGCTCAGATCGTCTATACGAGCGGCACGGAATCCTTGCCCAAGGGAGCGATGCTGACCCATGACGCGGTGATGTGGCAGTATGTTAGCTGCATCATAGACGGTGGCATGGAGGCGAGGGACAAGATCCTTCATGCCTTGCCGCTCTATCACTGCGCGCAACTCGACGTCTTTCTGGGGCCGGCGATCTACCTTGGCTCTTCCGGCGTGATCACGGCAAAGCCGACCGCCGAGAACATCCTGGCCCTTGTGGAGGCTCACGGGATCACTTCGTTCTTCGCGCCGCCGACGATCTGGATCGCCATGCTGCGGTCGCCCGCGTTCGACAAAACCGATCTTTCGACGCTCGAGAAGGGCTATTACGGCGCCTCGATCATGCCGGTGGAAGTTCTCCTTGAGCTTCAGCGCCGCCTGCCGAAGGTCAAGTTCTGGAACTTCTACGGCCAGACCGAGATCGCACCGCTCGCCACCGTGCTCCGACCGGAGGACCAGCTGCGGAAGGCGGGCTCGGCCGGCAAGCCCGTCGTCAATGTCGAGACGCGGGTCGTCAATTCGGCAATGGAGGAGGTGAAGGTCGGCGAGATCGGGGAGATCGTTCACCGCTCCCCGCAGTTGCTGTCGGGCTACTACAACGATCCGGCCAAAACGGCGGCGGGATTTGCCGGCGGCTGGTTTCACTCCGGCGATCTCGCGACGGTGGACGAAGACGGCTACATCACGGTGGTCGACCGGGTGAAGGACATGATCAAGACCGGCGGCGAGAACGTGGCGAGCCGCGAAGTCGAAGAAGTGATCTATCGATTGCCCGGTGTGTCGGAGGTCGCCGTCGTGGGATTGCCGGATCCACGCTGGATCGAAGCGGTGACCGCGATCGTCGTCGTCAAGAACGATGCCGTGCTGCAGGAGGATGCTGTCATCGGCCATTGCGCGGGGTCGATAGCTCCTTTCAAGGTGCCGAAGCGCGTCATCTTCGTCGACAGTTTGCCCAAGAATCCGAGCGGCAAGCTGCTGAAGCGCGAGTTGCGGACCCGTTACATCGGCAGCGACACGCTCGGTAAGGCGATCCAGAAAGACTTCCGGACCTGACGCCGTAGGGCGTGGCGAATTCTCGCTTTCTCACTCCGTGAGACGCCGCACACGCGTGAAGTTTGACAGTTGGCGAGCGCGCGCTGCGTAATGCAGTGGAAGTGCATGCAGGGGCGCCTTGTTTCAACTCGACGACAAAGTTGCGATGGTGACGGGCGCCGGCAGCGGTTTGGGACGTCGCTTCTGCCAGACCCTGGCGGGCGCGGGGGCCAAAGTGGTGGCATTGGGCCGTCGTTCGGCCGAACTCGACGAAACCGTCGAGCTGGTGCGAGCCGGCATGGGAGTCTGTGAGGCCATCGTCACCGATGTGACGGATGTCTCCTCCGTGCGCGCCGCCGCCGAGGGCGCCGTCTCGAAGTTCGGAAAGGTCGACATTCTGGTCAACAATGCCGGCGTCGGCGGGCGTGCGACGTTGATCGATATCGACGAGACGTACGTGGATCGCGTCCTGGCCACCAACATCAAGGGGCTGCTTTTCACTGCGCAGGCGGCGGCCCGGCAAATGATCGCCGCAGGCAATGGTGGGCGCATCGTCAACATCTCGTCGATCGGAGGCGAGATCAACATGGTCGGCATGGGCATCTACGCGGCTTCGAAAGCCGCGGTGAATCACCTGACGCGCACGATGGCCCACGAATGGGCGAAGTATCGTATCAACGTCAATGCAATCAGCCCCGGGTACATTCTCACGGACCTCAGCAAGGCCTATCTGCAAAGCGACGCGGGTCGCGCCTGCGTCGCCGGGCTGCCGAAGCAGCGTTATGGCGAGCCTGCCGACCTGGACGGCGTGCTGCTGTTGTTCGCCTCGGATGCTTCGGGCTTTTTGAGCGGCGCCGTCTGTGCCGCCGACGATGCACAGCGTTTCGTGCTCGCGTGAGCCGATGGAGCGCTGCGGATTGCGACTATCCAATTGGAAGGATGATCATGCGGATCCGTGATTTCTGTCTTGCTGCCCTGCTGACGATCGGCGTTGCGATCGGTCCGGCTCAGGCCGAGCCGGTGAAGATCGGTTTCATCAATACGTTCTCAGGGCCCGGTGGCGTGCTCGGCAGCGAGCAGTACGACGGTTTCATGCTGGCGGTTGATCTGGCCGGCGGCAAGTTCGGCAATCGCGAGGTTGAGGTCATCAAGGTCGACGATCAATTGAAGCCCGACATCGCGCGGCAGTTGGTCGATCGTCTGGTCAAGCGCGACAAGGTGGATCTGATCGTCGGCATCACCTTTTCGAATATTCTCGCGACCGTGGTCGGCCCGGCCGTGGAAGCGGGGAAGATCGTGGTCAGCTCCAATGCGGGCCCGTCGACCTACGCCGGCGCCCAGTGCAATGCCGGCCTGTTCGTCGTCAGCTACGAAAATGGGCAGGCCCATAGCGCGGTCGGCGAGTATCTGAACAAGAAAGGCGTAAAGCGCGTCATTACGATGGTTCCGAACTATCAAGCCGGAAAAGACGCCTTCGCCGGGTTCAAGAGCACCTTCAAGGGAGAGGTGATCCAGGAACTCTATACGTCGCTGCAGCAGCTCGACTTCACCAGTGAACTGACGGCGATCCGCAATGCAAAGCCCGATGCCTTTTGGGCGTTCATGCCGGGCGGGCTGGGAATCGCGCTCGTCAAGCAAGTCGCCGAGGCCAAGCTCCAGAACGTCGTGCCCTTCTATTCGTCCTTCACAATTGACGAGTTGAGCCTGCCGGCGGTGGGCGAGGCGGCGCTCGGAAACCTATCCCCCTACCCGTGGAGCCCGGAACTCGACAACCCGGCCAACGCCAGGTTCGTGGCCGCCTTCAAGAAGAAGTACGGGCGCATTCCCAGCCTTGGCGCGATGCAGGCCTTCGACGCTGCCCAACTGATCGAAAGCGGCATCAAGGGTACCGGCGGCAAGCTCGACCGCGATCCGTTGATCGCCTCCATGCGAAAGGCGGACTTCGCGTCGCCGCGGGGCGCGTTCAAGTTCAGCAACAACCAGTTCCCCATCCAGGATTGGTACATGCGTGTGGTTGAGAAGGGTCCGGATGGCAGCCTGCGCATCGTGAACAAGGAAAAGGTGTTCGAGAACCTCGTCGATCGCTTCCATGACGAATGCAAGATGACGGGCAAGTGATCGCCAGGGCCGCATGAGCTCCACGGTCCTCCTCGCGCAGGCGCTGAACGGCCTGCAGTTGGCGATGCTGCTGTTCCTGCTGGCGGCCGGGCTGACGCTCGTCTTCGGCATCATGGACCTGATCAACCTTGCTCACGGCGTGCTCTACATGATGGGCGGGTACTTCGCGGCCACGGTGTTCGCGGTCACCGGGTCGTTCTGGCTCGCCGTGGCGACGGCAATACCTCTGTCGTTCTTGCTGGGCGTGGCCCTGGAGGTGCTGCTGATGCGGTACACCTACAAACGGAACCACATGGACCAAGTGCTGGTGACATTCGGCGTCCTGGTCTTCTTCGAGGACCTCGTTAAGCTTATTTGGGGCAACGCTAGCCAGAAGCTGACCATCCCCGACCTGTTGCAGGGGCAGGTCGAGGTGCTGCCGGACGTCGTCTATCCGGTTTATCGACTGGCGATCATCGCGCTCGGTGTCGTCGTTGTGCTGGCGCTGTACGTGCTGGTCCAGCGCACCCGGCTCGGAATGCTGATTCGCGCCGGCGCCAGCAATCGCCGCATGGTCTCGGCGCTCGGTGTCAACATCGGCATGCTGTTCACCCTGGTCTTTGCGCTGGGCGCGACGCTGGCGGGGTTGGCCGGCGCCGTCGTCGGACCCGTCACCTCCGTCGAGCCCGGCATGGGAAATCACGTGCTCATCCTGTCTTTCGTCATCGTCGTCGTCGGGGGCATCGGCTCGATCCCCGGTGCCCTGGTCGCTGCCCTAGCTCTCGGGATGATCGACACCGTGGGGCGCACCCTGATCGGGGCCGCGCTGCACGGCTTCCTGCCGCCGGCCGTGGCGAGCGGCGTCACGCCGGCTTTGGCCTCCATGTTGCTCTACGTCATGATGGCGGCCGTTCTGGTCCTTCGCCCCAGCGGCCTGTTCCCGGCGCCCGGCCGATGAGCATAGACGGAGTCCTGGGCCATATTCGCAACGGTGCCCGGAAGCTGCCTGCCGGGCGCTTCGCAGGTCCGATCGTGTTGGTCGTCCTGGTGCTGCTGCCGGTATATGCCGCGATGAGCGCCGACGGCTATGTGCTGAGTTTCGCCACCCGCATGCTGATCTGGGCGATCGCCGCCGTCAGTCTGAACCTGATCGTCGGCTATGGCGGCATGCCGAGCTTCGGGCACGCGGCGTTCTTCGGGATCGGCGGTTATGCCGTGGGCGTGATGAGCTTCTATGGCATCGACAACGGCTACCTTCAGTGGTCCGTGGCGCTTGTCGTTTCCGCCCTGATGGCGCTGGTGATCGGGGCACTCAGCCTCCGCAGCCGCGGCTTCTACTTCATCATGATCACGCTCGCGTTCGCGCAGCTCTTCTACTACGTGGCGCAGAGCGCCTATGCCTATGGCGGCGACGACGGCATGACGGTGGCGCGTCACAGCCGCTTCGGCGACTGGATCGATCTCGGCAGCCGTACGCAAATGTACTATCTCTGCTTCGGACTGCTCGTGATCGTGCTGTACGCGACCGACATGATCGTGCGATCGCGGTTCGGTCGCGTGCTGCGCGGCTCCGCTTCCAACGACCGGCGCATGCAGGCCATCGGCTTTCCGACCTTCCGATACCGCCTTACGGCGTTCGTGATCTCCGGCGCCGTGGCCGGACTTTGCGGAGCCTTGTTTGTGAACGACATCCTGTTCGTCAGCCCCTCGATGATGAGCTGGATCCGCTCGGGCGACCTCTTCGCCATGGTGATCATCGGCGGTTCGGGATCGATGTTCGGGCCGCTCTTCGGTGCCATCGCCATTCTCGGCCTTGAAGAACTGCTGACGCCATGGACCGAGTACTGGCGCCTGATCTTCGCGCCGATCCTGATTGCGTTGGTGATGGGTTCGCCGCTCGGCATCAACGGCTTGCTGAATCGCCGGGGCGATGCCCATGATCGCCACTGAGCCGCTGCTCCGCGTCGAGCGCCTCATCAAGCGCTTCGGCGGCTTGGTCGCGACCGACGCTGTGGATCTCGACATAATGCCGGGCGAGGTGCACGCCCTGATCGGCCCCAACGGCGCCGGCAAGACGACTTTCATCGGTCAATTGTCTGGCGAGCTTCGCCCTGACAGCGGCCGTATCCTGCTCGGGAACCGCGACATCACGCGCCTGCCGCCCCATCGCCGATCGCACCTGGGCCTCGCGCGTTCGTTTCAGATCACCTCGGTATTTCCGGATTTCAGCGTGCTCGACAATGTGGCTCTGGCCGTGCAGGCGCATGCCGGTCACTCGTTCCGGTTCTGGAAGGACGCCGCGCTGGACACCGCACTCGGCGAGCCTGCCGCCGCCATTCTGCGCGATCTACAACTCGACTCGCGCATGGCTTCGCTCGCGTCGACGCTGAGCTATGGCGAACGACGCCAGCTCGAACTGGCCGTGGCGCTGGCGTCGCGTCCCAAGCTTCTCCTGCTGGATGAACCCACCGCAGGCATGGGACCCGAGGAATCGCAACGGCTGATCGAGCGTCTGAAGGCGCTGCGCGGGCGCTTCGGCATCCTGCTGGTCGAACACGACATGGAGACGGTGTTCGCGCTGGCCGACCGGATCACCGTTTTGGAGTCCGGGCGCGTGCTGGCAAGCGGCGATCCCGCCGCCATCCGCAACAATGCCGACGTGCGCGCGGCCTATCTGGGCGACGACGATGCTCAGGCTTGAACAGGTCGCGGCGTGGTACGGGTCGGCCCAAGCCTTGTTTGGCGTCGATCTGCAGGTCGATGCCGGTGAGGTCGTGGCTCTGCTCGGCCGCAACGGCATGGGCAAGACCACGACGGTGAACTCGATCATGGGGTTGGCCGATATCCGCGACGGGTCGATCACCTTCGACGATATCGAACTGCGCGGACAGGCGGCGCACCGGATCGCCCGCCTCGGCCTGGGGCTGGTCCCCGAAGGACGACAGATATTCCCCAACCTGACCGTCGGGGAGAACCTGGTCGCGACCATGCGGCGGGGGCCATGGACTATGGATCGCGTGTTGACGCTGTTTCCGCGTCTGGGCGAGCGTTACCGGCAATCCGGCGGCAGGCTTTCCGGCGGCGAGCAGCAGATGCTGGCGATCGGGCGTGCGCTGCTGACCAATCCGCGTCTGCTCATCCTCGACGAGGCGGCCGAAGGACTGGCGCCGTTGGTGCGCAAGGAGATCTGGTCCTGCCTCACGGCGCTGAAAGGCGAGGGTCAGTCCATCCTGGTCATCGACAGGCATCTCGGCCCGCTGATGAGTCTCGCCGACCGCCACTACATCATCGAGAAGGGCCACATCGTCTGGACCGGACAAGCGGCCGAACTGCGCGCCAATGCTTCGGTACGCGAACGCTATCTCGGCGTCTGACGCTGAGCGGAAGGGGAATGCCGCGGCGTCGGCGGCACCGTTCTTACGTACTGAGAAGACCGCGGGCTCGGCTTTTGACCGGTGGCAGCCCCAGACCTAAAGGTCAGGACGCTGGCATCGAAGGCGTACACGGATGAACACTGATATCACAGCGGATCATGGCCTCGAGATCGACCCTGCGTCGCGGCTTTTCCGGGTCGCGCGATCGAACTATGTCGATCCGTCCACGTTTGCGGCGGAGAAGGCCGCGATATTCGGCAAGTGCTGGTTGTTCGTCGGGCACGACACCGAGTTGGCCGAGCCGAACGCGTTCCTGACCCGCAACATCGCCGACCGGCCGATCATCTTCCTGCGCGACCGGGCCGGGGAGGTGCGCTGCTTCATGAACATCTGCCCCCATCGGGGCACGCAGCTCTGCCGCGAACGCGAGGGAAAGGCGCGTACCTTCACCTGCCTCTACCATGGCTGGACCTTCAACAATCAAGGCCATGCGATAAGCGTCGCTGAGCCGGAAACCTACGGTGCGGCTTTCCACGGTGCGGGGCGCAACGACCTCGTACCGGTGCCGCGCTTCGAACAATATCGGGGCTTCTGGTTCCTGAACTACGACCGGAACGCCGAGAGCCTGATCGAGTATCTGGCCGGCGCCCGCGACTACATCGACATCATTGTCGACCAGGCCGAGGCCGGCATGCAGGTCGTGGGCGGCATGCAGGAATACAGCATGCGGGCCAACTGGAAGCTGTTGGCTGAGAACAGCACCGACATCCTGCATGCGCCCATCCTTCATTCCACCTACCTCGACCTGCTGGGCAGCTTCGAGCCCTCCGGGAAGTTGCCGCCGATGCCCAAGCTCGAAGGCCGCAGCATCGATCTCGGCAACGGCCATGCCGTCGTCGAGTACAAGACGATCGGCGGTCGACCGATCGCGCAGTGGACGCCTGCGTGGGGTGAAGACGCGAAGGCGGAGATCGAGGCCATCCAGCGGCGGCTGGTCGACCGGTTCGGCCGCGAGCGCGGCGAGCGCATGTCGCAATGCAATCGCAACTTCCTGATCTTTCCGAACCTGGTGATCAACGACATCATGTCGCTGACGGTCCGAACATTCCAGCCGATCGCGCCGGACTACATCGAGGTAACGGTGTGGTCGCTGGCACCGAAGGACGAGTTCGGAACGCCGAAGCTCGAGCGCCGTCTCGGCAACTTTCTCGAGTTCCTGGGGCCTGGCGGATTTGCCACGCCTGACGACATCGAGGCACTGGAGGCGTGCCAGCGTGCCTATGCGGGGTGGCGGGAAGCGCCCTGGAACGATCTGTCGAAGGGCTACGGAGCGCCACCGGATACGATGGACGAAGGCGCTCAGCGTGCCTTCTGGCTGGCGTGGCGGAAGCGCCTCGGCGAGACGGTGGCTTAGAGATGTCCTTGTCGCGCGATGAAGTGGAGTCTTTCCTGGTCGAAGAGGCCGCTCTGCTCGATGACTGGCGGCTTGAGGAATGGCGGGCGCTGTTCGTGCCTGACTGCTGGTATCTGGTGCCGGGCATGTTGGGGGATCCTTACGCGCCGCGCGATTCGAACCTCTATCTCATCGCCGATGACGGCCATCATCTGACCGAGCGGGTCAAGCGGCTGGGCAAGCGGACCGCCCACGCCGAGTCGCCGCGATCGCGCACGCACCGGATGGTCAGCAACGTGCGCCTCCTGGGCGAAGACGCCGACGGCGTGAAGGCGCAGAGCCGCTTCATCACCATCCGCAGCAGCCAGGGCATTACGGACACCTACTTCGGCCGCCACGAATATCAGTTGGTCGCTGATGGCGAGCGGCTGCTGATCCGCGAGAAGCGCACGATCCTCGGCATGGGCACGCTGCGGCCGCAGGGCCGGTTATCGATCATCGTTTGAGGCGAGGAGCCGACATGAAGGGCATCGAAGGCAAGGTTGCAATCATCACCGGCAGCGCCAGCGGAATCGGGATCGGTCTCGTCAGCGCCTTCGTCGCGGCAGGTGTTAAGGTCGTGGCGGCCGACATCCAGGAGGAGGTCGGCAGAGAGCATGCGGCGAAGCTCGGGGCCAATTGCCACTTTCAGCCCACCGACCTACGGCAGGACGAGCAGATTAATCGACTGGTCGCCGTCACCTCGGAACGATTCGGAGGGATCGACTTCCTGATCAACTGCGCCTGCACCTACACCGACGAGGGGATCAATTCGACTCGAGCGACTTGGCTCGACGGGCTGAACGTCAATCTCGTCAGCCATATCATCCTCCTACAGGCGGCCTTGCCGTACCTGCGCAAGTCGCCATCGGCCTCCGTCGTGAACTTCACCAGCGAAAGCGCCCATGTCGGCCTGCCGGGCCGGTGGGTCTACCCGACCAGCAAGTCGGCGATCGAACAGGTGACGCGCGCGCAAGCCATCGACCTCGCCGCCGACGGCATCCGGGTCAACGCGGTGATGCCGGGCTGGACATGGTCGAGCAAGGTCGACCTGGCACCGCCCAGCCTCCAGGACCGCGTCCGCGCGTGGACCAGTCGCTTCCATATGCTCGGTCGCGCCGGGAGGCCCGAGGAGGTCGCCGACGTCGTGCTGTTCGTGTGTTCTGACCATGCCAGGTTCATGACCGGTTCCGTGATCAAGGTCGACGGCGGTCACAGTGCGATGGGTCCGCAAGGTCGCGAGGAGATCCTGCCGACGCGACTGATGGACGAAATTCGTAATCACGCCGGTTGAGATCGAGGGACATCGCCATGGAAAAGCAGGCCGTGCTGGCAAAGGGCCATCTCTCGCTTCCCGAGGCCGGGAAAGGTCCCGGCCTGCTGTTGCTGCCAGAAGTGACGGCAATCACCGACAGCGCGCGGCAGCTCGCCGACTATTTTGCGGAAGAAGGATACGTCACGCTCGTTCCCGCGCTGTCCGAAGGTTCGGAGGCCGCCGACCTTGCCGCTGCCGCAAAGTCGCTTCGGAAGCATAAGGCATGCACCGGCAAGCTCGGTGTCGTGGGATTCTCCGCCGGTGGCCGCCTGGCCTGGCAGGCGGCCGCTCGCGGCGACGTCGACTGTGCCGTCGCCTACTATCCGAGAAACGTCGACGATGTGATCGGCTCGCCACCCGGAAAGCCGGTCGTCGTGCACTTCGCAGCCGAGGACAGCTTGGTCCCGCTGGCTTCGGCGGACAAGGTGCGGACCGCCCTCGGTCAACATGCCGATGCCGAAGTCTACGTCTATCCGAACGCCAAGCATGCCTTCGCAAACCCCCATTCGACCGACTGGGCGCGGCCCGCGGCTGCGCTGGCGCATGCTCGGACGATCGGCCTTCTGCGCCGCTCGATAGGGCCGCAGTACAACCTTTCCGACTTGTGGGACCAGCATCTGGCGCAGGAATTCTTCGTCAAGGATACCGACGCCACGATGCGCACGATGGTACGGGAACCCTATGTGAATCACGTACCCACGCTGACCGGAGGGGTCGGCCACGATCAGCTGCGGCATTTCTATGCCACGCACTTCATCCCGACCCTGCCTTCCGACGTGGTGATGATCCCGATCAGCCGCACTGTCGGGCCCAATTGCGTCGTGGACGAGATGTACTCCTCGTTCACGCACGACGTGGAGATCGACTGGATGTTGCCGGGCGTCAAGCCCACCGGCCGACGCGTCGAGATCGCGGTGGTGTCGGTCGTAAACTTCCGTGGTCCCAAGCTCTACCACGAGCACATCTACTGGGATCAGGCGTCCGTCCTGGTCCAGATCGGACTGCTCGATCCGAAAGGTCTGCCGGTCGCCGGTGCGGAAGCCGCCCGCAAGATCGTTGACCCGACATTGCCCTCCAACAAGCTCATGCCGAATTGGCGGCCCGCCGGGGATGAGACGTCTCCGGCCTGAGAAGCCGTTGTGCGTACGAGTCTGAGTGCATTGGGTGCCCTGAACGGCGAGGAGACCGCGATGAATTGGAAGACGCTCTTGGCCACGCTGGCGCTGGCAGGTGCCGCATGCCCGTCACACGCGCAGGACGAACTCCGGATCGGCATGCTGACGACGCTCTCCGGACCGGCCGGTGCGGTCGGAAACGAGGTCCGCGACGGCTTCATGCTCGGCGTCGAGATGGCCGGCGGCAAGCTCGGCGGCGTGCCGACCAAGGTAATCGTGCTGAACGACGAGCAGAAGCCGGACGTCGCGCGCAAGCATGTCGAACGTCTGATCCAGCGCGACAACGTGCAGGTGATCACGGGCACCATCTTCTCCAACGTGCTGATGGCCATCCACAAGACGACGGTCGATTCCAAGACCCTTCTGCTCAGCCCGAACAGCGGCCCGACCACGCTGTCCGGCGCCGGCTGCCATCCCTTCTTCTTCACCTACGGGTTCGAGAACACCCAGGCCAACCTGGTGATCGGCGAGTACCTGAAGCGCCGTGGCATCAAGCGCATCGTCACCATCGTCCCGAACTACCAGGGCGGCAAGGACGGGGTCGCTGGCGTGAAACTGACCTACGACGGCCAGATCGTGAAGGAGCTCTACACCGGCCTCGGCCAGCTCGACTACACGACGGAGCTGACCGAGATCCGGGCGCTGAAGCCTGACGCGCTGTTTGCCTTCATGCCAGGCGGGTGGGGCATCTCTCTGCTCAAGCAGTACAACGAATCGGGACTCGACAAGGAGGTGCCGTTCTACTCGACGTACACGGTCGACGAGCTGAGCGTCCCGGTACTGGGCGACATGGCCTTGGGGGCGGCCACGGCCGTCACATGGAACGAGGATTTCGACAATGCCGCGAACCGCAAGTTCAGCGCCGCGTACCGGGCGAAATACGGGCGGCCGCCGACGCTCGGCGCGGTTCAGGCCTTCGACGTCGCCCAGGGTATCGATGCCGCCGTCAAGGCTCGCCAAGGCAAGCTTGACAACAAGGAAGCTCTGATCGCGGAACTCCGCAAGGCCAACTTCGCCTCGCCGCGTGGACCACTTCAGTTCAACACCAATCAGTTTCCGATCCAGGATTGGTATATCGCCCAGGTGGTCAAGGGACCTGCCGACAAGGCGACACTGGTGACCAAGGACAAGGTCTACGCGCAGTTCAAGGACATCTACGCCAAAGACTGCAAGATGTAGGCACGGTGCTGCATGGTTGGTCCGATCGAACGCATCGTGATCGTCGGCGCCGGCCAGGCCGGTGGCTGGTGTGCACGGGCGTTGCGCGACGAGGGCTATGCCGAAAGCATCATCCTTGTCGGCGACGAGGCGCATCCGCCGTACGAACGCCCGCCGCTGTCCAAGGACGTGCTGCTGGGCCGCGCCGCGGCGGCATCCACCTATCTCTTCCGCGGCGATGCCTGGAAGCAGCTCGCCGTCGATTTCCGCCGCGGCCGAGGCGCGATCCGGATCGACCGGCAAGGCCACACCGTCGAGCTGTCGGACGGAGAAGTGATCGCTTTCGACCGGCTCGTGCTTGCCACCGGTGGACGGCCTGCGCCGCTGCCCGTGCCGGGGGGCGACAAGGCGCTGCTGCTGCGGTCGATCGCCGATGCCGACCTGTTACGCTCGCGCATGGGAGAAGCCCATCGTATGGCCGTTGTCGGCGGGGGCTGGATCGGCCTCGAAGTGGCCGCCGCCGCCCGTTCCATGGGCCTGCAGGTGGCCGTCCTAGAGGCAACCGACCGCTTGTGCGGCCGCGCCGCGCCATCGGTCTTGTCCGACTATCTCGAGCAACTGCATCGCCAGCACCGTGTCGAGGTGCGGCTGGGGGTTCGGGTCGCGGCGGTGGATGAAAAGTGCGTACGGTTGGCTGGCGGCGAACAGATCGACGCGGATCTGGTCGTGGCCGGCATCGGCTTGGTCGCCAACGACCACCTGGCAGCCGCGGCCGGGCTGGAGGTGGAGCGCGGTATCGTCACAGATCCGTGCGGGCGTACCGCCGACCCTGCGATATTCGCCTGCGGCGACGTTTCGGTCTTCGAGCACCCCACGCTGCGCCGTCGTGTCCGACTCGAATCTTGGGCCAACGCCCAGAACCAAGCGATCGCCTGTGCGCGAGCGCTTCTCGGCCGGCAGGCCGAGAACAACGAGGCGCCGTGGTTCTGGTCCGACCAGCACGGGGTGAACATCCAACTAGTCGGCTTGCCCGGGGCCGATGGCGAGATCGTGGTTCGGGGCACACCGGCGGCGGGCAAGGGCAGCTGGCACGCCATGGTCGGCGACCAACTCGTCGGCACGATAGCCGTTAACGCAGGTCGCGACATCAAGGTGGCCAAGCGCCTAATCGAAAAGCAGCTCGCCGTCGAACGCACCGCCATCGCCGATACAAAGATCGACCTTCGCCGCCTCTTGCCGGCCATGTCATCTTAAGGGCACGTGGGTGCGGCCTAGCGCAATGTCGAAGTCGCGGCCACCCTGCGTTCCACGGACCTTCCTATTCTCCGCCGGCGTGATCTTCATCTTGCCGTACACCGGACTCATTTGCTTGTTCGCACAACGTGAAGCCCGTCCGTCAACCGCATTGTCCGACACGACTTCATCAGCGTCCGAATCGCCCAGCAATCTACGATGTAGAGCACTTCACGAGGCCGCGCTACGCCACGCGTCCGACTGCTTCCGCAGTGCTTCCGCGGCTAATCCAAGCGCCACAAGAACCAAGTGACGTCTCGCCAAGTACTTAACAACATGCGATAAATTGGCGGACCCGGCGAGATTCGAACTCACGACCTCTGCCTTCGGAGGGCAGCGCTCTATCCAGCTGAGCTACGGGTCCGGCGCGCGGAACATACCGGAGGGGGCCCGGCGGCGCAATGCGCGGTCGCTCGCTGCCGTGGACCCGCAACCGGCTGTTCCCTAAAGTTTGGCATGCCCACGCTGGACCTCGTCGATCGATGAAAGCGCGCTCGCGGCTCCGGCCTGCCCTTTATTCCGCAGTCGCCGTGCTGCTCGCGCTCGTGGTCCTCGAGGGCGCCGCGTCGTGGATGATGCTGGTCTATTACCGCGCCTCCGACCGGCAGAAGTTCGAGACCGACGACCCCAGCTACCTGTCCATCGTCAACCTGGCGCGGCGGGTCAGCCGGCTGGTGGGCTTGAGCGACGCGGGGATGGTGCTGGAGGAGAGCTCGCCGTCGCCCTTCTTCCGCGCCGATGCGCTCCTCGGCTACAGCGCCGCGCCCGGTGTCTACACTCATTCCTATGTCCGGTGGAACGGCTCTGCAGGAGGGTGGGAGTACTACCGCAACAAGGTGACCATCAATGCCGACGGCACGCGCTGGGTCGGTGCGCCACGACCGGGCAAGCCCACCATCTACATCTTCGGCGACAGCTGGGTGTTTGGAAACGGCGTGCCCGACGAGCTCACCTTCGCCGCCCGCCTCTACGAGGCGCTGCCCGGCTGGAATGTGCGCCTGCTGGCGCTGGGTGGCTATTCGCTGACGCAGGCCTGGCTCACCTTCGAGCGCCTGAGAGGGATCGGCCCCGACGATATCGTCATCCTGGGCTACGCCGATTACTTCGACGTGCGCCACGTCGAGGCGCCCTCGCGCCTGCTCGAGATCGAGCGCTGGCTGGACCGCACCAACCAGCCGATCCCGCCGTTCCAACTGCCCAAGGCGACGTTGGCCTCCAGCGGCGGCGTGATCACCAGCTATATCGACCAGCGCTGCGCCGTGCTCGGCGACTACTGCCGCCGTCCCGATCCCTCGCCGCAGGAAATGACCGATGTCACGGCAGCCCTGGTCGACCAGATCGCCGCCCGGTCGCCGGCCAAGGTCTACCTGCTGCACTTTGCCGGCTCGCCCGACAATCCGGTGCGCCGCAAGGTCAGCCCGAAGGTTCAGGTCGTCGGCGCCGTGCCCAGCGAATTCGATTCCGTCGTCCAGGACGACATCCTCGGTTTCGATGGCCATCCCGGCCCTTTCTGGCACTACGCCATCGGCCGCAAGCTTTTGGGCGCCATTGCCTGGCAGCCCTGATCGTCTTGTCGGCACAAAGTAATTGGGCGAAAGTTCGCGGCAACACGATCCATCGGGGGCAACGTTCATGACCATCAACCGTCGCCGCTTCGCCGGCGCTTCCGGCGCCGGCGCCCTCTTCGCCGCGCTCGGCCTGCCGGGGCGTAGCGAGGCGCAGACCGCCCAACCGCTCGACAGCGTCAAGATCGTCACCGGCTTCCCTCCAGGCGGAACGTCCGACACGCTCTGCCGGCGCGTCGCCGAGAACCTGCGCGGCAGCGCCTACACCAAGAGTGCGCTGGTCGAGAACAAGCCGGGCGCCGGCGGCCAGATCGCCGTGCAGTCCATGAAGGGGGCGCCGACCGACGGCAGCGTCATCCTGCAGACGCCTGCCTCGATGCTGATGATCTATCCGCACATCTACAAGAGCCTGGCCTACAACGCCTTCACCGACGTCACCGCCATCTCGCTCGCCTGCACCTTCGATTTCGGCTTCTGCGTCGGACCCGCCGTGCCCGACGCCGTGAAGGACATCCCGGGTTTCCTCGCCTGGTGCAAGGCCAATCCTGAGAAGGCCAACTACGGCTCGCCGGGCGCCGGCGCCGTGCCGCACTTCATCGGCGTGCTGCTCGGCAAGGCAGGCGGCGTCGAGTTGAAGCATGTCGCCTATCGCGGCTCGGCGCCTGCCGTGCAGGACATGGTGGCGGGCCAGCTCCAGGCCGTCTCCGCACCGATCGGCGAATTCATCCAGCAGGTCAACGCCGGCAAGGCACGCTTCCTCGGCGTGTCGGGCGCCCAGCGCAGCCGCTTCGCGCCCAACGTGCCGACCTTCGCCGAGCAAGGTTACAAGGACCTGGTGTTCTCCGAGTGGTTCGGCTTCTTCGCGCCGGGCGGCACACCGGCGCCGGTCGTGCAGCACGCGAACACCGCGCTGCGCACCGCGCTGGCCCAGAAGGACGTGATCGACGGCCTGGCCGTCATGGGCCTGGAGGCGACCTCGTCGACGCCCGACCAGCTCGCCGTCCTGCTGAAGCAGAGCTACGACCGCTGGGGCCCGATCGTGAAGGAGATCGGCTTCACGGCCGACTCCTAGACCGTAGGGTTCATGGCGTTCGCGGATGAAACTGCGAGCCGCCGTAGGACTGGTCGGTGGGCACGATCTCCATGTAGCTCACGTCCATGCGCTGCGGCGCGCCCAGCACGAACATGACGGCCTCGGCGATGTCGTCGGGCTGCAGGCAATCGAAGGCGTCGTAGAAGCGGCGGCGGCCCTCCGTGGGGTCCTCCGCCAGGGCGAGATGGGCGCCGGTTTCGACGCGGCCCGGCGAGATCTCGCTCACCCGCACGCCCGTGCCGTGCAGGTCGAGCCGGAGCGTCTGACCGAGGCTGCGGATCGCCGCCTTGGTCATGGCATAGACCGGCATGCCGGGGATCGGCGAGACCGCCGCGATCGAACCCAGGTTGACGATATGGCCGCGTCCGCGCGCCTTCATGCCGGGCACCGTCGCGGCGAGGCAGTTCAGCGTGCCCTTGATGTTGACGGCCGTGAGCTGATCGATGGCGTCGGGCGCGGCCTCCCACGAGACGCCGCCGCGCACCAAAGCCGACGCGTTGTTGACCAGGATGTCGGCATCGAGGCCGCTCAAGGCGCTCAGCACGGCATCGCGATGGCTGATGTCGAGCGCCAGCGGCCGGCAGCCGGTTTCGCGCGCCAGCTCGCTGAGGTCGTCGGCCGAGCGGGCGACGGCCCAGACATCCAACCCGCCGATGCGCAGCTGACGGACAATCGCCGCGCCAATGCCGCGGCTGGCGCCGGTGACGATGGCGGTGCGGTAGCGGTCGAGCGACATGGGTCTCCTTTACGCAATGCCGAATGGACGACTAGATTGCGCGCCCACAGTAGGGGAGCAATCCATGGCGAAGAAACTCTTTCCCGACGGAACCGAAGTCGTTCCCTTCTACGTCCGTGCGATCCGCAGCGGCCCGCTGGTCTTCGTGTCGGGCACGACCTCGCTCGATTCGAAGGGCCGGGTGCAGGGCAAGGACGCTGCCGAGCAGACCACGATCACCATGCGGAAGATCGAGGCGGCGCTGAAGAAGGCGGGCTGCAAGCTCTCCGACCTGACCCAGATGACGATCTTCGTCACCGACATCCGCGACATGGGTTCGGTGTCGAAGGCGCTGGGCAAGGCGCTCAAGGGATCGGTCGTGACCTCGACCCTGGTGGCGGTAAGCGCGCTCGCCGTGCCCGGCCTGGTGGTCGAGATCGAAAGCATGGGCGTGGTCGAGAGCTGAGCGATGAACGATCGTTCGAGGCGCCGGTTGTTGTCTGGCGCCGGTGCATTCCTCGCTGTTGGTGCGTTGCCGGCGTTCGCCCAGCACCCTGTAAAGAGCGGCACGGTGAGCATCGAGCAGCTCCAGGTCGCCTTCATCGGCAGCGGCGGAGCGGGTGAGGGCACACTGCATTTTCGCGGGAAGAGCTATCGCTTTTCCGTCGGCGGCCTGGGCGTGGGTGGTTTCGGCATCTCGAAGATGGAAGCGACCGGCGACGTCTACGATCTCCACGAGCTCAGCCGGTTTCCCGGCGCCTATGGAGCGGCGCGCTATGGCGCGGCGTTGGGCGACAAGGGAGGCGGCGAGCTCTGGCTCCAAAACCCCCACGGCGTCATGATGAGCCTCAAAGCCAAGCGCCAGGGCCTCGCCGTGTCGCTCGGCGCAGACGCCATGATCGTGGAGTTCAAGTGATCAATACTGTGCCGGCGGGTAGGAGATGCGATTGCGATTGAGCAGGTCCTCGAGCGCCTTGATGCCCTGGGCGTAGCGGCCCTTCTGGCAATCGATACCGGCGCCCAACCGGATCATGTCGGGGCCTCCCGACCCCTCGCTGCGGCGCGTGCCGTACTTGTCGAAGATGGCGCCGAGCTCGGCGCAGCGTGCCGCGAGTTGTTCGTTGGTCGGCTGCGCCCTGGCGGTGGAAGCTGCCATCAGCAGGATAAAAGAAAGGGCGCAGGCCGATCGCATCGAGTTCTCCAAAGGGTCGCCGGCAACGACCCTATACGAGCGCCCGGGTGCGAGGTACTGTCATGTGTCCGGTTCGCCACCGGCAACCAGGGGGAGAAGACATGGTCTTGTGCGCGACGGCTCGGTGGATTCTCGTCCTTGGCGTGGCGGCTTTTGCCGCTGCCTGTACGGATCCCAGCAAGGTGCCGGGTCCCGATCGCAGCTCCGACACCAACGCCACGATGATCACCTGGACCGACGGCAAGCCGGCGATCCAGATCACCTGCGGCATGCCGGGCGGTTGCCAGAACCGGGCCCTTGCCATGTGCAAGGGCAACTACACGACGCTCAACATGGACAACATGCTGACCCGCGGCGACGCCAGCGTCGTGCGCGGGACGGGCACGGTCGTGGTCCGTTGCGCCGGCGTCTAGCGGCGCTTTGAACCCCACAGCGCCGCCAGTTCGGGCTGCGAGCGCTCTGCCTCTGCGCCCGAAGGCAGCGCCGCATCGTGGTCGGCAATCCACACCGCTACGTCAGCCGCCACCGTCTTCCCCTCCTTATCGCGCAGGAGCAGGTGGTAGCCCTCCTTGTAGAAGGCGAGCTTCGAATCAGGTCGGCGAGGCATGACTTCGATGGCCGCCTTCACCGGCTGCTGCGGAATGATGCGATCGCCGAGGCCATGCAACATCAGGTAGGGCACGTGCACGCGCGCCGCCGAGTCGCGTGCGGCATCCATCAGGTCGACCAGCCCGTAACCCATGTCGAGCCGTGCCTGGCGCATGATTTGCGGATCGTTGCGCAGTTTCTCCAAGGTCTTGGGATTGTCGGTCGGCTTGTAGTCGATCGAGGTCGGGCCGGAGGGGAACCACGGGATGGTATGCGCGAAGAACCACAGGCCGGCAGTTGCTACAGGCCCGAACGTGTCGCGCGAGCGCAGTGCCGTGGCGAGCAGGATCAGCCCGTCGATTTGCGCCCCTTGGTCCTCTGCGACCAGCGCCACCGCGCCCCCCATGCTCTCGCCGGCGAGGTAGATCGGCACGCCGGGATACTGGCCGCGCAGCAGCAAGATCATCGCCTTGGCGTCGTCGACCAGGGCCTCGGTGCCGGGCCAGCGGCCGCGCGTCGGGCTGCCGCCGAAGCCGCGCTGGTCGTAGGAATAGGTCGTGATGCCATCCTTGGCCCAGATCTGGGCGGGCTCGTCCCACGCCTTGCGATAGTCGCCGAAGCCGTGCAGGCCCAGAATCACCGCCTTCGGCTTGCCCCCCTCTGACTTGTCGGCAGCGGCCGGCCAGACAGCGACCGGCAGCGACGTGCCGTCCGCTGCGACATAACGGTCGGACGCGAGCGTCGGGGCATGGGCCGAGCCGTTTCCTGCCGATCCGTTGCCCGAAATTGTGGGCCGAACCGTGGGGGCGCAGGCGGAAAGCATGACCAGGGCCGTCATGGCCGCTATCATCGCCAGCCGCGAAAGGAGTGAGATTGTGACCGAGCCGTTTGAAGTCATCACTGTCGATACTGACCGCGTCGCCTGCGATGGCGGCGGCGGTGCCTTGGGCCATCCTAAAGTCTACCTCAACCTGGGCGAAGAGGGGCGGGTGGAGTGCCCCTATTGCAGCAGGCTCTATGTGCTGGCCGAGGGCGCCAAGTCCGGCGCCCACGCCCATTGACGGACGCGACCATGAAACAGCTCGGCGAAGGCTGGAACTGGCGCGAGCTCAAGATCGGCGACCGCTTCATCACCTATGGTCGGACCTTATTCGAGGCTGATCTGCTGAATTTCGTCACTCTTTGCGGCTTTTCCGAGGAATTGTTCACCAACAAGGAGTACGTGAAGGACCACGCGCCGATGCGCGGCGGCCACCCGGTGCCGGGCGCCCTGGTCTATTCCATGGCCGAAGGCCTGGTGATCCCGACGACGCTTCAGGGCACGGGGCTCGCCTTCCTGTCGATGGGCTTCGACATCAAGGGGCCAACCTATGTCGGCGACACGATCCATGTCGAGATCGAGCTCACCGAGATCCGCCCGACCTCCAAGGATCCGATGCGGGCGTTGGTGCGCACCACGAACATCGTGAAGAAACAGACGGGCGAAACGGCCCTGATCTACACGCCATTGCGCATGATGCAGGGGCGCTAACAGTAGGAGGCGCGCATGGCCAAGGTCGCCGTCGACAAACAAGGGCCGGTCACGATCGTCGCCATCGATCGCTTCGCCGAGGCGCGCAATGCCGTCGATCCGGAGACGGCGCAGCTCTTGCGCGAGGCGTTCCTCGCCTTCGATGCCGACGCGAACCAGTCGGTGGCGATCCTGACCGGGCGCGGCGGCACCTTCTGCGCTGGCTACGATCTCAAGGTGGCGGCGAGCCGCGACTCGGAGGAAGCGTCCGCAAGGGCGTTGCGCAATGTCGAGGGTCCGGGGCCGATGGGTCCGACGCGGCATCTGCTCTCCAAGCCGGTGATTGCCGCGGTCGAGGGTTATGCCGTGGCGGGTGGCCTCGAACTGGCGCTGTGGTGCGACATGCGCGTGGCCTCCGAGAGCGCGAGGTTCGGCGTCTTCTGCCGGCGCTGGGGCGTGCCGCTGGTCGACGGCGGCACGGTGCGCCTGCCGCGCCTGATCGGCCACAGCCGCGCCCTGGACATGATCCTGACCGGCCGCGAGGTCGGCGCACGCGAGGCGTTCGACTGGGGCCTGGCCAATCGCTTGGTGCCGGAGGGCCAAGCCTTGCCCGACGCGATCGCGCTTGCCCAGCAGCTCGTCCGCTTCCCCCAGACCTGCATGCGTTCCGATCGCCTGTCGTCCTACGAGCAGTGGGCGCTGGAAGTGGGACCGTCGCTGGTCAACGAAGCGCGGCGCGGCGTGCCGGCCCTGCAGGCCGAGGCCCGTTCGGGCGCCGCGCGTTTCGCCGACGGCAAGGGCCGCGGCGGCAGTTTCGGGGACATCTGATGGCGGGCCTGCCGACCGACGAGGAGGTGGCGCGCTACCGCGCCGATGGTGCGATATGCCTGCGCGGCGCTTTCTCGCCCGAGTGGATCGAGCAGCTGCGCGAGGCGATCGATGCCGACATGGCAAGCCCCGGCCCCATGGTTCGGGTCAACACGCCGCAAGGTGCGCCTGGTCTCTTCTTCGTCGACTTCCAGCTCTGGCAGCGCCACGCAGCGGCCCGCGACTTCGTCCATCGCTCGCCGGCGCGCGAGATCGCGGCCCGGCTCATGGGCTCGCGCGAGGTCATCTACTACCACGATCACCTTCTGGTGAAGGAGCCGGGGACGCGCGAGCGCACGCCCTGGCATCACGACCAGCCGTACTATCCGATCGACGGCGAGCAGATCGTCTCGCTGTGGCTGCCGCTCGATCCGGTCGATCGCGCGACCTGCGTGGAATACGTGAAGGGCTCGCATCGCTGGGGCCGATGGTTTCAACCGAAGTTCTTCCGGCAGGGCGGTATCGACCTGACGGTCTCCGATCCGCGCTTCGAGCCGTTGCCCGATCTCGACGCCGAGCGCGAGCGCCACGAGTTCCTCACCTGGGACATGGAGCCGGGCGACGTCATCGCCTTCCATGCGCTTACGCTGCACGGTGCGTCGGGCAACCTCTCGACCGAGCGCCGGCGCCGCGCCTGGGCCACGCGCTGGTGCGGCGACGATGCGCGTTACGCCGCGCGCGTCGGCCAGATCTCGCCGCCCCTGGAAGGGCACGGGCTCAAGCCCGGCGACAGGCTCGAATGTGAAATGTTCCCGAAGGTATTGTCCGCTTGAACGAACTCATCGTGTTTGCCGGCGTGATCGCGCTGGCTTCTGTGTCGCCCGGTCCGAATGTCATCCTGGTCGTCAATCACACGCTGAGCTTCGGGCTGCCGCGCATTGCGCCGACCATCCTCGGTAACATCTCCCTGCTCTTCCTGGTGGCCGTAGCGGCGGCGCTCGGGGTCAGCGCGGTGCTGATGAGCATGCCGGCTGCCTACGATGCGTTGCGGACCATCGGCGCCGCCTATCTCGCATATCTTGGCATCAAGGCAGTGCGCAATGCCTGGCGGTCGCGGGGAGGCGGGGCCGTCGGTGGTCAACTGTCGGACTCTGCCGGCCCGACCCGGCGCTATCTCCAGGCGTTCTTCGTCAGCGCGACGAATCTCGGCTCGGTGTTCTTTCTCGCCGCGCTCTTTCCCAACTTCCTGCATCACGATCAGCCACTGCTGCCGCAATTTGCGGCCCTGTTCGCGACGCTCATCGTCGTCGTTGGCGCCGTCCATTTCGGCTATGCTCTGTTCGCCACTGCAGTGCAGTCACGGCTCGGCGCGCGGCGCTTTCGGTCAGCGGTGCAGACAGCTTCGGGCTTTGCCCTGCTGGGCTTCAGCGCAGCGATATTCGGCGGCGTGTTGCGCCGAACCTGAGTTTCAGCCGCCGGGCTACGAGGAAGCGTCGGGCACGTCGGGCAGCGAGTCCAGCCACTGCCGCGCCAGGTGGAGCTCGCGGAAGATCTTGATTGGCCGATCGGCCTCGGCGAGGGCTGCGAACATGCGAGCCTGGCCGTAGCTCTTTTCGGTCGTGGCGACGATGGCCAATGGGCCGATCTTGCTCAGCGGAATGTAGGCGCGGATGCGTCCCCCCAGCGTCATCAACTCGTCATCGGTGAGGTTGGGCGTCGCCTGCGTCATGTCGAAGATCTTGCGATACGGCAGGGCGTTCGCCGTCATGACGCCATCCAGGTAGTGCTCGATATCCAAAAGGCGGAGGTTGCCCCTAGCGACGGCGATCACCAGGCGAGTCGGGTGGGATACGGTCCACTGCACCGGCATGCCCGAGAACTATGCCGGAAAGTCTTCCGCAAACAAGCCTCCTCAGGGGACAAGCACGGCTTTGCCCACCACGGTGCGCTCCTCGATCAGCTTGAAGCCCTGGACCCAATCGGCGAGGTCGAAAGTGCCGGCGACCGTGGCCCTGAGCTTGTCCTCGGTGAACCAGCGCATCAGCTCGGCCTGTGCTGCCGCCACCATGGCCCGGCGCTTCGCCAGCGAGGCCGCGTCCTTTTCGCTCGGTTCGCCGCGACCGCCCCAGCCCGTGTAGTAGCCGTAGTAGAAGCCGATCACCGTCACGTTCTTGACCAGCAGGATATTGGCAGGGATTTGCGGGATGGTGCCGCTGGCGAAGCCCATGGGGATCAATCGTCCTTCCGGCGCCACGCAACGCAGCGAGACGTCGAAAGCCGATCCGCCGACCGGATCATAGACGACATCGGCCCCGCGCCCGCCAGTCAGCTCCAGCACGCGGCTGCGCAGGTCTTGTGAGCGATAGTCGATCAGATGATCGGCGCCCGCTTCCTTGGCAGCGGCAAGCTTGCCGGCGCCACCGGCCGATGCGATGACGACGGCCCCCATGGCCTTGCCGACCTCGATCGCCGTCAGGCCCGAGCCGCCGCCCGCACCGTGCACCAGCAGCACTTCCCCCGGCTGCATGTCGGCTTTCCATTTCAGGGCGCCATATGCCGTCGGGTACAGCGTCGGGAAATTGGTCGCCTGGGCGTAGGGCATGGTCTCGGGGATCGACACGACATTCGCCGCCGTCGCCACCGCATATTCGGCAAAGGCGCCTTGGCTGACTCCGGTGGCGACACGCTGACCTATCGCAAGGTTGGTGACGCCTGCACCCAGCTTCACGATATGGCCGGCCATCTCATTGCCCGGCACGTAGGGCAGGGGCGGCTTGTTCTGGTGCTTGCCCTGCACTCCCAACATGGCGGCGAAGCTCACGCCGGCCGCGCCGACCCGCAGCAGCACTTCGCCCGCCTTGGGCTCCGGCACCGGGACGTCGGCAATCTTCAGGCTTTCGATGGGCCCATAAGCTTCGCAAACCAACGCCCGCATTCACTGCCTCTCGAACTTGCCGTGCCGGCCTTCGCCCTCGGCGAAACGCGTCGCGCCTTTCTGCGATTCCTGGCGCCGCGCCGCCAGCGACAATTCCATTTCCCGCCGCACGGCGGAAGCCTGGTCGCGATCGAAGCTCTCGTAGGCCGACTGGCGGTCCGATGTCATGGCGATCGGCGGAAAGCCCGCGATCTGTCGGGCGAGCGCTTCGGCCGCCATCCGCGTCGTGCCGTGCGCCACCTTGCGGGTGGCAAGCCCAATGGCGATCGCCTCGTCGGCGCTCACGGCGCGACCGGTCAGCAGCATGTCGAGTGCACGTCCCTGGCCGACGATGCGTGGCAGGCGCACGGTCGTGCCGTCGCTCATCGGCACGCCCCAGCGGCGCGAGAAGACGCCGAAGGTCGCGGTGTCGTCGACAATGCGGATGTCGCAGAACAGCGCGACGCCCAGGCCGCCGGCGCAGGCATGGCCTTCGATGGCGGCGATCACCGGCTTGGCCAGCGGCGCGCGCAGGGGCCCATCATCGCTGCCGGCCCATGGAAAGTAGTCCGTGCCCGATCCCAGCTCCTTGAGGTCTGCTCCGGCGCAGAAGGCGCCACCCGCTCCAGTCAGCACGGCGACGCGGGCGTCAGGGTCCGCCTCGAAGGCTTTCAGCGCCGCGGCCAGGGCGTGCGCCGCCTCGTTGTCGAGGGCGTTCTTCGCCTTCGGGCGATTGATGATGATCGTAGTGACCGGTGGCGCGGCCTCGACCAGGATTTTCGATTGGCTCATCGCCTGTGTCTTAGCGAATTGTCGCCAGCTCGTCCTCGAGCTGACCGTTGGAACTGAGCGGCGTGCGGAAGTACCACCAGTTCTTCTGCGGCGTCCATTTTTCCTTCCGGGCCGTGCCTTTGCCCCAGACGCACTTCTTGAAGTCGCGGGTCGCCGCCAGGAAGGCCTTGTCTGCCTGTTCGAGCTTCAGCGCGTGCTCGCCCAGCTCTTCGGCGCCGAACATCGGCTGGGCCTCGAGGATCAGCTCGCGGACGTCGACGTCGTTCAGCCAGTTGTCGAGATCGAAGCTGTAGCCCTTCGCCAGATCGGTGGCGAATTCAGCCCACTGATCGATGAGATCGCGCAGATCGGCGACGTCGGGCGGGCCGGGCGGCGGCGGTGGCTTCATTCCCCACGCTCCGCCTGGCGACGCCAGTAGCGCTCGCCGTCGTTGGGCTTGAAGAAGGTACGGATGACGCCGTTGGGATTGAAGGCGATGAAGGCACCCGTCTGCTGGTCGTAGCGCGTGATGACGCCGTCGCGTCGAATGGCTTCGAGCACGGGCCCGCCGATCTTGGCATCGCGCAGCAGCTGAGCCTGACGTAGATAGTCCTGTTTGGTGATGCGGCCGAACTCGGCGCCATGCTTCGCGAAATGCTCGTCGAGTCGACGTTGGTCGGCAAAGCCGACGCTTGGCCCGAAGCTGCGCGCGTCGAGCTGCGAGGTGTCGGCGGCGATGGCGCTGCGCACGAGATCGCGCTGGCCGAGCTCGGCAACGTGCGTCCAGTAGAAAACGATCGCGACTGCCGCCAATGCTGTCGTCAGCAGGCGGCGCCACGGCATCCATCCCGGGCGAGCCATCATGGCCGCTATTGTGCGCCGCCCTTGAACCAGCGCGCAATCAGGCGTCGCTCGGCATCCGTCATCTGGGTCAGATTTCCGGGCGGCATGACCCGGGTCACCCAGACCTGCTGGTTGATCATCGCGGCGCGCGCCCGGATCTCCTCGGGCGTCTCGAGAATCACGCCCTTCGGCGGGGCCGCGAAGCCCTCCTGCGTGGGCTTCGCGGCGTGGCAGGGCTGGCAGCGTTCCTTGAGGATCGGCTGGACCTCGGCGAAAGAGGCGGGCGGGCCGATATCGGCCTCGGGCCGGGGCAGGGAGACGATGGCGGTGATCGCCAGCACGACCAGGCCGGAGGCCAGCACCAGAGGGTTCTGGTTGCCCTTGTGACGCTGCACGAACCACACGCGCACCAGGGCGCCCGACACGGAAATCAGGATCAGCAGGACCCAGTTCCACGTGTGCCCGTAAAGCCCAGCGTAGTGGTTGCTGATCATGGTGAACAGCACGGGCAATGTGAAATAGGTATTGTGGACCGAGCGTTGGCGGCCCATTAGCCCATACTTCGGATCGGGCTTGCGGCCTTCTTCCTTGGCCTTCACCAGCTCGCGCTGGCCGGGGATGATCACGAAGTAGACGTTGAGCACCATGATGGTGCCGAGCATCGCGCCGAAATGGATGTAGGCGCCGCGGCCTGAGAACAGATGGCAGAGCGCCCAGGCCGACACGGCGCAATAGACCATGAGCAGGCCGCCCAGGATGGCGTCGTCCTCGCCGAATGCCGAGCGGCAGAGTCCGTCATAGACCAGCCAGCCCAGCACGAGGAAGCCGAGGCCGATGGCGATGGCCTCGGTCTTGGTGAGCGGCATGACCGACGGATCGATCAGCGCCACTTCCGCGCCGTAGTAGTAGACCAGGCAGAGCAGGAAGAATCCCGTGATCAGGGTGGTGTAGGCCTCCCACTTGAACCAGTGCAGCTCGGGCGGAAGCTTCTCGGGCGCCAGGGTGAACTTCTTGGCGGTGTAGAAGCCGCCGCCATGGACCGCCCAGACCTCGCCGCCGATCCCCTTGGCGGCATCGGCCGGATCGAGCGGCGGATGCAGGTGGTTATCCAGCCAGATGAAATAGAAGGAGGCGCCGATCCAGGCGATACCCACGATCATGTGGGCCCAGCGCAGCACCAGATTGAGCCATTCAACGACGAAAGCGGCGTCCATGCGTTGTCGTAGCGCCTTGCCCCAAGTGCTCTCAAGGCCCTATATCGCGCTCCCCTGCGCGCAAACTAACGATTTTGAGGGAGTGCATATAGTGGCGTTGGACCTTCCTGAGGGCGTATCGATCGACGGCGCCATCCAGCCAGGCTTCGAGAAAGTGCTCACCAAGGAGGCAGTTGCCTTCGTCGCCGACCTGCAGCGCCGCTTCAATCCGCGCCGGGAGGAATTGCTGGCAGCCCGCGCCGAACGCCAGCAGCGGCTGGATGCCGGGGAGAAGCCCGATTTCCTGCCCGAGACGGCGCAGATCAGAGAGAGCGACTGGACCGTGGCGCCCCTGCCGCAGGACATCCTCGACCGCCGCGTCGAGATCACCGGGCCGGTCGATCGCAAGATGATCATCAATGCGCTGAACTGCGGCGCCAACGTCTTCATGGCCGACTTCGAGGATGCCAGCACGCCCAGTTGGATCAACATGGTCGACGGGCAGTTCAACCTGGCGAGCGCCGTACATCGCGAGATCGACTACGTCGATCCGCAGACCGGCCGCGAATATCGGCTGAACGAGAAGACCGCCGTGCTCTTCGTGCGGCCGCGCGGCTGGCACCTGCCGGAGAAGCACATGACCGTCGACGGCGTGCCAATGTCGGGCTCGCTGTTCGATTTCGGCCTGTACTTTTTTCACAACGCGGCGGAACTTCTGGCGCGCGGGACCGGCCCTTATTTTTATCTGCCCAAGATGGAGAGCCATCTCGAGGCGCGGCTGTGGAACGACGTATTCGTTCACGCTCAGGACGCGCTCGGCATTCCGCAGAAGACGATCAAGGCCACGGTTCTGATCGAGACCATCCTCGCGACGTTCGAGATGGACGAGATCCTGTGGGAGCTCAAGGATCACTCGGCCGGCCTCAACTGCGGCCGCTGGGACTACATCTTCAGCTTCATCAAGAAGTTCCGTGAGCAGGAGTGGTCGGTCCTGCCCGACCGCGCACAGGTCACCATGACGGCGCATTTCCTGCGCTGCTACAGCCAGCTCCTGATCAAGACCTGCCATCGCCGCGAGGTCCATGCCATGGGCGGCATGGCGGCGCAGATCCCGATCAAGAACGATGCCGCCGCCAACGACTCGGCGATGGAGCGCGTGCGCGCCGACAAGAAGCGCGAGGCGAGCGATGGTCACGACGGCACCTGGGTCGCCCATCCCGGCCTGGTGGAGATCGCCAAGGCGGAGTTCGACGCGGTGATGAAGGGCGCCAACCAGATCGCCCGCAAGCGGCAGGACGTGCATGTCGATGCGGCCGACCTGATCGTCGTGCCCGAGGGCACCAAGACCGAGGCCGGGCTGCGCCAGAACGTGGCCGTGGGCATCGGCTACGTCGAGGCGTGGTTGCGCGGCATCGGCTGCGTGCCGTTGTTCAACCTGATGGAGGATGCCGCCACCGCCGAGATCAGCCGCGCCCAGGTCTGGCAGTGGGTGCGCCACGGCCAGACGTTGCAGGACGGCCGGCCGGTCACGAAGGAGTTCGTGCGCGAGATCGTGCGCGAGGAGAACGACAAGGTGAAGGCGGCAATGGGCGAAGAAGCCTATGCCAAGGGCCGCTACGAGGATGCCGCCCAACTCATGATCGACCTGGTCGAGCGGCCGGCGTTCGAGGAATTCCTGACCCTGCCGGCCTACGAGCGCCTCCTGGCGGACGAGAAGGCAGCGGCGTAGGAGTCATCGTCTTCCGGACCGCGCGCTGGAAGCGCGCGGTCCGGAAGAGATCAGTGCCGGCTGAGCTCGGCGCGGCCGACCACCATGTGATGGACCTCGTCCGGACCATCGGCGAAACGCAGGTGGCGCTGGTTCATGTACATCTCGGCGAGCGGCGTCCAATGGGAGATGCCGGTCGCGCCGTGGATCTGGATCGCCTGGTCGATGATCGTGCAGACCTTCTCGGGCACCATGGCCTTGACCATGCTGACCCAGATGCGGGCTTCGCGGTTGCCCAGCACGTCCATCGCCTTGGCGGCCTTCAGCACCATGAGCCGCATGGCCTCGATCTCGATGCGTGCGCGGGACACCAGTTCGAGGTTCTTGCCCAGCGCGATCAGGTTCTTGCCGAACGCCTGGCGCGTCGAGCCACGCTTGACCATCAGGTCGAGCGCCTTCTCGGCGGCGCCGATCGAGCGCATGCAGTGATGGATGCGGCCCGGTCCCAGGCGGACCTGCGAGATCTCGAACCCGCGGCCTTCGCCCAGCAGGATGTTCTCCTTCGGCACACGCGCATTCTCGAACTTGATGTGCATGTGCCCACGCGGCGCGTGATCGTGGCCGAAGACTTCCATCGGTCCCAGGATCTTCACGCCCGGCGTGTCGATGGGCACCAGGATCTGCGACTGCTGGAACTGCGGTGAGGCGTCGGGGCTGGTCTTGACCATGGTGATCATGATCTTGCAGCGCGGATCGCCTGCGCCGGAGATGAAGTACTTCTCGCCGTTGATCACCCAGTCGTCGCCGTCGAGCACGGCGCGGGTGGCGACGTTCTTGGCGTCGGACGAAGCGACGGCGGGCTCGGTCATGGCGTAGGCCGAGCGGATCTCTCCGTTGAGCAGCGGCTTCAGCCACTTCTCCTTCTGCTCGGGCGTGCCGACACGCTCCAGCACTTCCATGTTGCCGGTGTCGGGAGCGGAGCAGTTGAGCGACTCCGATGCGAGCGGCTGCTTGCCGAGTTCGGCCGCGATGTAGGCGTAGTCGAGATTGGTGAGGCCGCGGCCGATCTCCGAGCCCGGCAGGAAGAAGTTCCACAGGCCCGACGCCTTGGCCTTGTTCTTGGCGCCTTCGAGCAATTCGAGCTGGCCCGGCGCCCAGCTCCAGCGATCCTTGCGGCCCTCGCCGAGCTTGAAGAATTTCTCCGTGATCGGCGCGACGTTCTCCTCGATGTGCTTCATCACCGCATCGAACAGGGGCTGCGCCTCCTTCGACATGGCGAGGTTGTTGAGCTCGGGGTTGTTCAGGTCGGGCCGCGCCATCGCGTCCCGCTTGGCCATCACGTTCATGGGGTCTCCTCTTTCTGGCTGGAGAGACCCTAAAGCGAATTCAGGAAGGGCGAAACCTCGTGCACAACACTCATGTTCCTCTCCCCCTTGGAGGAGAGGAGCATGAGTGCTGGGCGTGAGGAGGGAAATCCCTGGAACAGGCAGAAAATCCCTAGAACAGCCCGACAATCTTCCCGTCAGGGCCGATATCGATGCTGTTGGCGGCCGGAACCTTCGGCAGGCCGGGCATGGTCATGATGTCGCCGCACACGGCCACCACGAACTCAGCCCCTGCCGACAGGCGAACTTCGCGGACCGTGACGACATGGTCGGTCGGCGCACCCTTGGAATCGGGATTGGTCGAGAAGCTGTACTGGGTCTTGGCGATGCAGACCGGCACCTTGCCGAAGCCCATGGCCTCGAAGGAGGCGAGCTGGTCCTGGACCGGCTTGGCGATGGCGATGTCGCGGGCGCGGTAGATCTCCTTGGCGATGGTCCGGATCTTTTCGACCAGCGGCATGTCGTCGGGATAGAGCAGCTTCATGTTGCTCTTGCCGCTGTCGACTGCCTTGACCACGGCACGGGCGACGTCGGCCGCGCCTTTGCCGCCTTCGGCCCAGTGGTCGGCCATCACGGCCTCGACGCCGAGCTTGGCGCAGGCTGATTTCACCAGGGCGATCTCGGCGTCGGTATCAGCGCTGAAGCGGTTGATCGACACCACCGGCACCAGACCGAACTTCTGCACGTTCTCGACATGGCGCTGCAGGTTGGACATGCCCGCCTCGAGTGCCTTCAGGTTCTCGGTCTTGAGGTCTTCCTTCTTCACGCCGCCATGCATCTTCAGCGCGCGGATGGTCGCCACCAGGACCACGGCGTCTGGCTTGAGTCCGGTCTTGCGGCACTTGATGTCGATGAACTTCTCGCCGCCGAGGTCGGCGCCGAAGCCCGCTTCGGTCACCACGTAGTCGGCGAGCTTCAGCGCCGTCGTCGTGGCCAGCACCGAGTTGCAGCCATGGGCGATGTTGGCGAAAGGACCACCATGGATGAAGGCGGGGGTGCCCTCCAGCGTTTGCACCAGGTTGGGCGCCAGCGCGTCCTTCAGCAGCACGGCCATCGGGCCGTGGGCCTTGAGATCGGCAGCGCGCACTGGCTTACGCTCGCGCGTATACGCCACGATGATGTTGCCCAGCCGCGCTTTCAAGTCCTCGAGGTCCTTGGCCAGGCAGAAGATCGCCATGACCTCGGAGGCGACGGTGATGTCGAAGCCGTCCTCCCGCGGGAAGCCGTTGGCGACGCCGCCCAGCGACGACACGAGCTGGCGCAGGCTGCGATCGTTCATGTCGATGGCGCGGCGCCAGGCGACGCGACGGCCATCGATGCCCAGCGCATTGCCCCAGTAGATGTGGTTGTCGATCAGCGCCGACAGGAGATTGTGGGCCGCGCCGATGGCGTGGAAGTCGCCGGTGAAGTGGAGGTTGATGTCCTCCATCGGCACGACCTGGGCGTAGCCGCCGCCCGCCGCACCGCCCTTCATGCCGAAGGACGGTCCGAGCGACGGTTCGCGCAGGCAGAGCATCGCCTTCTTGCCGATATGGTTCAGCGCGTCGGTCAGGCCCACCGTGGTCGTGGTCTTGCCTTCGCCGGCCGGCGTCGGCGAGATCGCCGACACCAGGATCAGCTTGCCGTTGGGCTTGTCCTTCAGCGACTTGACGTAGTCCATCGAGATCTTGGCCTTGTAGTGGCCGTAGGGCTCGAGGTTTTCAGGCGCGATGCCCAGTTTCTCTTTCGCCAACTCCATGATCGGCCGTTTGGTGGCCTCCTGGGCGATCTGGATGTCTGTCTTTGGATTGGTGTGCTGAGACGCAGGCATCGGACGTTTCCTCTCGTTACGAAACAACCTCACCCTGAGGAGCCACGCGCAGCGTGGCATCTCGAAGGGTGGGCTACAGTATTGTTGTTGCCCACCCTTCGAGACGCGCCCTTCGGGCGCTCCTCAGGGTGAGGAAGTACTATTGCTCCAAGTTCAAACCAGCCGCGCGCCGACGGCGAGTTTGGCGGCGGTCGCCCATTCGCCGGCGGCGACCTTGGGGCCGTCGGCCGGCTTCACCCGCAGGACCTTGATGCGGCCATCCGGCACGACGACGGTGAAGCCGTCGCCCGAGACCTCGACGATCTCGCCATACTTGCCGCCGATGCCCTTGGGATCGCGCGCCGGGATGGGTTGGATGTCGAAGATCTGCAGGTTCTTGCCGTCGATCGTCGTCCAGGCACCGGGCGCGGGATTGCAACCGCGGATGAGCGGATCGATCTGGCGCCACGACTTGCCCCAGTCGATGCGGGCGATATCGGCCGTCGCGCGGCCCTCGTAGGTCGCCTTGGAGTCGTCCTGCTTGATGCGCGGCGCCTTGCCGGCCTTCACCAGGTCGACCGATTCCAGCATGGCATCGACGCCCATCGGGAACAGGCGGTCGAAGTAGACCGTGCCCAGCGTGTCCTTGGGACCGATCGGCGTCGTCTTTTGCAGAAGCACGTCGCCGGTATCGAGACCGTTGTCGGGCCAGAAGATCGAGAGGCCCGTTTCCTTCTCACCCAGGATGATCGGCCAGTTGATGGCCGATGCGCCGCGATAGGCCGGCAGCAGAGACGGGTGGTATTGGATCGAGCCGTGCGTCGGGATGTTCAGGAACTCCTCGGGCACGAACAGGGTCACGAAGGCCATGACCTGCAGATCGGGCTTCAGCGCCTTGAACTCCTCCCACACCTCGGGCTTGCGGTAGGAGGCGGGCTGGAACACCGGCAGCTTGGCCGCCAGTGCCGCTTCCTTGAGAGGATCGGCCTTCTGGCCGGGCTTCTCCGGCGCCACATAGACGCCCACGATGTTCTCGCCGCGCTTCAGCAGCGCTTCCAGTACGGCCTTGCCGAAGGCCTGTTGGCCATGGACCACGATGCGCATGGTTTTACTCCGCGGCTTGAGCCCGATTGGCGGAAACAGGTGGCGCCTGGCCCGTCGCGCCCGACGCCCTGATCTCGGCGATCTCGCGCGGCGTGAACTTCAGCACCTTGCTCAGGATCTCGTCGGTGTGCTCGCCCAGCAGCGGCGAACGCTTCACTTCGCTGATCGAGTCGGAGAGCTTGATCGGATTGCCGACTGACAGGTATTTGCCGCGCGTCGGATGATCGACCTCGACGACGGTGCCGGTGTCGCGCAGCGACTGCTCCTCGGCCAGCTCCTTCATCGACAGGATCGGGCCGACCGGGATGTCGAGCGCATTGCACTCGTTCATGACCTCGAACTTGGTCTTGGTCATGGTCCACTGCTCGATGCGCGCGAAGATCGCCTTGAGCCGCGGCAGGCGCGCCGGCGGCTTGGCGTAGTCCGGATGGGTCTTCCACTCGGGCTCGCCGATCAGGTCGCAGATCTTCTCCCACACCGGAGCCTGGGTGATGAAGTAGATGTACGCATTGGGATCGGTCTCCCAGCCCTTGCACTTCAGGATGACGCCGGGCTGGCCGCCGCCGGAATCGTTGGCGGCGCGGGGGACCGCCTCGCCGAACGGGATGCCCTCGCCGTACTGCGTGTATTCCTTCAGCGGGCCGTGGGCGAGGCGCTGCTGGTCGCGCAGCTTGACGCGGCAGAGGTTCAGCACGCCGTCCTGCATCGAGGCCAGCACGCGCTGGCCGCGGCCGGTGCGCATGCGCTGGTAGAGCGCGCTCACGATGCCCAGCGCCAGATGCAGGCCGGTGCCGGAATCGCCGATCTGCGCGCCGGTCACCAGCGGGATGCCGTCATGGAAGCCGGTGGTCGAGGCGGCGCCGCCGGCGCACTGCGCGACGTTCTCGTAGACCTTGCAGTCCTCGTAGGGACCGGGGCCGAAGCCCTTCACCGAGGCCACGATCATGCGCGGGTTCCATTCGTGGATGCGCTCCCAGGTGAGACCCATGCGGTCGAGCGCGCCCGGTGCGAAGTTCTCGACCAGCACGTCGCAGGTCTTCACCAGGCGCTCCAGCACCTTCATGCCCTCCTTGCTCTTGGAATCGAGCGTGATCGAGCGCTTGTTGTGGTTGAGCATGGTGAAATAGAGACTGTCGACGCCGGGGATGTCCTGCAGCTGGCCGCGGGTGATGTCGCCCGTGCCCGGTCGCTCGACCTTGATTACGTCGGCGCCGAACCACGCCAGAAGCTGGGTGCAGGTCGGGCCCGACTGGACGTGCGTGAAGTCGAGGATCTTCACGCCATCGAGCGCCTTGCCATCCATGCCCCAGGGCTTCTTCGAGACCTTGGGCAAGCCATTGCCGTTCTGCTTCTTGGCGACGACCTTGAGCGCCGGCCTCTTGGCTGCCTTGGCTTTCTTGGAGGCCTTGTCCCTGGCTTTCGCCTTCTTGTCCTTCTTCTTCGCCATGTTCCTTCTCCGATCTACTTCTTGCGCAGCTTGCTTTGCGGGTTGAGGTTGCCGATGCGGCCGCTCTCGGCGCCGGCCGCCGGGTCGATGACGGCGTTGATCAATGTCGGCTTGCGGGAATCGAGCGCCTCATTGACCGCGCGCCGCAGATCGTCGGGCGTGGTGGCGTTGACGCCGACACCGCCGAAAGCCTCAGCCATCTTGTCGTAGCGCGCGCCCTTCACGAAGGCCGTCGTCGCCGGGTCCGAGCCGCCGCCGGCATTCACGCCGTCGCCGCGATAGATGCCGTCGTTGTTGAAGACCACGACGCAGACCGGCAGGTTGTATCGGCAGATCGTCTCGATCTCCATGCCGCAGAAGCCGAAGGCGCTGTCGCCCTCGACCGCGAGCACGGGATGGCCGGTCTCGACCGCGGCGGCAATCGCCGAACCCATGCCGACGCCCATGACGCCCCAGGTGCCGACATCGAGCCGCTTGCGCGGCTTGTACATGTCGATCGCACCGCGGGCGAGGTCGAGGGTGTTGGCGCCCTCGTTGACCAGGATCGTGTCCGGCCGCTCCTTGATGATGGTGCGCAGCGCGCCCAGCGCGCCGTGATAGTCCATCGGCGATTTGTTGTTCATGAAGCGCGGCGCCATCTTGGCGACGTTCTCGTCGCGCTTGGCCTTGACCGCGCCGGTCCAGTCGGCCGGTGCGGTCTGCCAGCTGCCGCCCATGCCGTCGAGCAACGCCTGGACGCAGGAACCGATGTCACCCACCACGGGGGCCGCAATCTCGACGTTGCTGTCCATCTCGCGCGGCTCGATGTCGACCTGGATGAACTTCTTGGGCGCATCACCCCAGGTCTTGCCCTTGCCATGCGACAGCAGCCAGTTCAGGCGCGCGCCGATCAGCATGACGACGTCGGAGTCCTTCAGCACGGTCGAGCGGGCCGCGCCGGCGCACTGCGGATGCATGTCCGACAACAGGCCCTTGGCCATGCTCATCGGCAGGAAGGGCACGCCGCTCTTTTCCACCAGCGCCTTGATCGCGTCGTCGGCCTGCGCGTAGGCGGCACCCTTGCCGAGGATGATCAGCGGCCGCTTGGCCGCCTTCAGCACATCGAGGGCGCGCTTGACCGCGGCAGGCGAGGGGATCTGCGCAGGGGCGGCATCGATCACCTTGACCAGGGACTTGGCGCCGGCGTCGGCGTTCATGACCTGGGCGAAGAGCTTCGCCGGCAGGTCGAGATAGACGCCACCCGGACGGCCGGACACCGCGGCGCGGATGGCGCGGGCGAAGCCGATGCCGATGTCCTGCGCGTGCAGCACGCGATAGGCCGCCTTGCACAGGGGCTTGGCGATGGCGAGCTGGTCCATCTCCTCGTAGTCACCCTGCTGCAGATCGACGATCTCGCGCTCCGACGAGCCCGAGACCAGGATCATCGGGAAGCAGTTGGTGGTGGCATGGGCGAGCGCCGTCAGGCCGTTGAGGAAGCCGGGTGCCGACACCGTGAGGCACACGCCGGGCTTCTTGGTCAGGAAGCCCGCGATCGCCGCAGCGTAGCCGGCGTTTTGCTCATGGCGGAACGACAGCACGCGAATGCCGGCGGCCTGCGCCAGGCGGCCGAGATCGGTGATGGGGATGCCCGGCACGCCGTAGATCGTGTCGATGCCGTTCAACTTCATGGCATCGATGACGAGGCTGAAGCCGTCCGTCAGGTCCTGGGTCTCATCCACTGTTTCTTTGACTGCTGCCTCGGCCATGCGTTCCTCCCGAAATTCCTCTCTCAGTCCAGATAGTCGGCGTGCTTGGCGACGTGCTCGGCCAGCCCGAGCGCGTGCTGGCGCACCAGGTCCTCGGCGCGCTCGGTATCGCGCGCCTCGAGCGCCTGGATGATGTTCATGTGATCGCGGATCGACCGGTCGACGCGGTCGTCCTCGCCGATCGTGGCGCCGCGGATCATGCGCATGTGGGTGAACAGGTTCTCCGCCAGCCGGATCAGCGCCTGGTTGCCGCTGAGCTCGATGATGCTCTGATGGAAGGCGATGTTGACCTCGGAATATTCGTCGAGCTTGGCGTGCAGCTTGTCGCCTTCGAAGGTCGTGAACATGCGCCTGAGGCCTGCGATGTCCTCGTCGCTGGCGTGCTCAGTGATCAGGCGCGCCGCCATGCTTTCCAGCGCGGCCCAGGCCTGGATCAGCTCGATCACCTCGTTCTTGGTCTTGCGGACAACGTAGACGCCGCGGCGCGGGACGGAGCGAACGAAGCCCTCGCGCTCGAGCTGCGCCATCGCTTCGCGCACCGGCGTGCGGGAAACCCCGAAATCCTGTGCGAGCTGGCGTTCGTCGAGCCGTATATCCGTGCGCGAGCGGTAGATGTCCGAAGACATGATGACGTTGCGCAAGGCCGCGTAGGCCTTGTCCTTGAACGTCTCCCGACTGTCGATCGGGGCGACTACCAGGCGCGCTTCACTCATGGAAACGGACTGTTCCCTCGTTGTTGCCGGCCCCCACCGGCTTATACATTATTCATAATACCACGGCGGACCATCGTCCAATGGTCCGCCGTGACATTTTATTGCGCGATGAGCGCCAGTTATGCCGCCTCGAGATCGTCACCCTTGCCTTCCGCCTGACGCTCGACCAGGCGGCGGTAGACGCCACCCTTGATCCGCATGAGAGCGGCGTGGTTGCCGTCCTCGACGATGCGGCCGTGGTCGAAGACCAGGATCCGGTCGAGTTCGCGCACCGTGGACAGGCGGTGGGCGATCACGAGCGTCGTCCGGCCCTGCATCAGCGTATGCATGGCGTCCTGGATCAATGCCTCCGATTCGCTGTCCAGGCTCGAGGTCGCCTCGTCCAGGATCAGGATCGGCGCATCGGCCAGGAAGGCGCGCGCGAGCGCCACCCGCTGGCGCTCGCCGCCGGAGAGCTTGACGCCGCGCTCGCCGACCAAGGTGGCGTAGCCCTGCGGCAGCCGGTCGACGAACACGTCGGCGTGCGCGAGCCGCGCCGCCGCCTCGATCTCGGCCATCGTGGCATCGGGCCGGCCATAGGCGATGTTCTCGGCAAGCGAGCGGTGGAACAGCACCGGCTCCTGCTGCACGATCGCCACCTGCCGGCGCAGGCTCTCTTGGCGGACGGCGGCGATGTCCTGGCCGTCGATCGCGATGCAGCCGCCATCGAGGTCGTACAGCCGCTGCACGAGCTTGACGAAGGTCGTCTTGCCCGAGCCCGATCGTCCGACGAGGCCGACGCGCTGGCCCGGCGGAATCCAGACCGACAATCCGTCATAGACCTGCCGGTCGAGCGCAGGATAGCGGAAGCGCACCTGGTCGAACTGAATGTCGCCATGTCTGATCGAGATCTCGCCCGCACCAGGTCGGTCTTCCACGCCGAACGGCTGCTGATGGAAGTCGACCAGTTCCTCCAGGTCGCTGGTCGACCTCTGGACGTTGTGCACGTGGTGGCCGATGTCGCGCAGGTAGCCGTTGATCACGCCGTAGGCCGTGAGCACGAAGGTGACGTCACCCAGTGTCGCCGCACCCTGCCACCAGAACAGCAGCGCAAGCCCGATCACGACCACGCGCAGCACCATCAGGATGGTCTGCTGCAGGATGCCGGTGAGGGTGTGCCGGTTCCAGGTCACCCAGGTGCGCGAGCGCCAGCGCGCCAGGACGCGGCCAAGACGCGTGTCCTCGCGCATCTCCGCGCCAAATGCCTTGACGACGGGGTTGCAGCTCACGGCGTCCGCCAGGGCGCCGCCCAAGCGGCTGTCCCAGGCGTTGGAGCGCCGCGTCGCCGGCGTGACGTAGTCGAGCGACAGCTTCACCGTCACCAGCACATAGAGGACGCTGCCGATGCCGACGGCTAGCCCCATAAGCGGCCAGTGCCAGCCGAACAGGACCGCGGCACCCAGCAGCACGACGAGCGACGGCCACAGCGCCACCAGCACCGTGTCGTTCAGCAGGTCGAAGGCCCACATGCCGCGGGTCAGCTTGCGCACCGTGGCGCCGGCGAAGCTGTTGGCGTGCCAGTCGGTGGAGAAGCGCTGCACGCGCCAGAAGGTCTCGTTCGCCACCTCGCTCATCATGCGCAAGGTGAAGCGTACGATGCCCCTGAACACGCCATAGCGCAGGGCCACCAACGCCACGCCGAGCCCGACGATGACCGCGAACGCGCTGAGCGCATCCGTCACGGCGGCGTCGCGCCCCCGTGCGGCGTCGGCCAGCGCGTCGACCATTCGCCCGGCAAACAGCGGCATGGCGAGCTCGGCGGCGGCGATCAGCACCAGGCCGGCGGCCATGGCCGACGCGAGGCGCCACTGCCGGCGCCACTGGTCGGCGGCAAACCGGATCGTCCTAATGAGCGGGTCATTCCCTCGCTCGGTTCTGCGAGAAATCATTGCTCGATGCCATGCCCGTAAAGGGACGATGGCTCCTCAAGAGGTCGATCGGCCGAAGGCCGGATGGACCGGCAACGTCCGACGACGTGAATGGTCAGGAAAACGAAGGCAGGCGGCGCGCTCGGCGGCGGCCGCGGCCGGACCTAATGCCTGAAGCGGGCGAGGTCCGATACGCAGCCGGCGGGAGCGACGGTGTTGAACATGATGGAGTGCATCAACGTCTCCCTGGCTGGAGTGGCATCGAGGGCGCGCAAACTAGGCCCGGACGCGCCAGCGAGCAAGGGCGCTCCGATGGTTTTCTAACAGAGGCTGTCGCACTGTGGCGGCGACGCCACAGCGCTTAGACTTCAGGCCCGCCGAGGGGTGAGCAGGAGCGCAGCCAGGTCACCCAGTAGCGCGGCAGTTCCTTCCAGGTCTGCCACACGACGGTGGGATTGATGCTGGCGGCCTTGCCCTTGAAGGGCAGGCCTTCCTCCATGGTCAGCAGGATCTCGCCGATGCCGAACAGGCCGATCACGGCCACCAGGAAGTCGAAACCGCTCAAGAGCTCGGTCGAGCCGAAGGTCAGCCGAAGCTTGCCGGTCACCGCGTCGGTGCCGTCAGCGCGGCGCCAGTCCTTTCAGGCGCTCGATGAATTTGCCCTTGCGCACATGTCGTTCGCGGATGCCCTCGACACGCTGGGCGAAGTCGGCGCCCGTTCCATGCTCCGTCGCGATAGCCTCGAGATCGACGAGAAGGTCCATCGCAGTATCGTAGCCGGACGCGTTGCGCCGTTCGATCTCAGCCTCGATCTGGTCCCATACGGCCAGCCCTCGCCGTTTCACGGCTTCGAGCCGGGCGCGTCGAGCCTTTTCGGCTTGCTTCTCCTTCCTGCGCCGTTCCGCCTCCAGCTTCTCGGCCCTGAGGCGCTCACGCTCTTCGCGGATGGCGGCCGCGCGGGCCCGTAGGTCGCCGGCGGTGCGTAGATCGGCAGGCGGCGGCAGGACCGACGTCCGCATCCTGCTCTTCAGCTCAGCCGCCACGTGAGGATCGCCGTCAACCACCCGCAGAAGCAGGTCCGTCTTCTCGCGATCGGGCATGGCCGCCAGTGCGCTGCGCACGGCATCGCACGGGAGCAGCCCTGCAGCACCCCCACCGCCGGTGCGTTCCGCAGCCGCGGCCACGAGATCGGGGTCCAGCACGAAGAACTCTGCAAAGGCTTCGAGCGCACCGGTCAGCGGACCGATACCCGGCAACGGCTCCACTGCGGCGGCGTCGACGCCGCCGTATTCAACGGCGACCAGCCAAGCGAGATAGAAGAGCCTATAGTCTCCGGACAGCACGTCGGCCCGAAGCGGCGACAGTGCCGCCAGCCAACTGGATCCGTCGTCCCACTCGTCAGTGTCCGATCCAACCTCTTCGCCAAGGAAATCGACGATCAGGTTGTCACCCTTCTCGGAAACCATAGTCCATTCCACGTCGCGCAGGACGGAATCGAGAAGCGACCTGTCGACAAGCCGCTTCGGCAGCCGGATCAGCAACCGGCGTGCAGCCCAATTTGCGAAATAGAGGTGCAGATCGAAGTATCGCTCGACGAGCTTCTTCGGATCGCCCTTCAGGTCACCCCATTCATAGTGGTTGGTGAAGCTCGCGGCCGTGATGCGCGCCCGAGAGGAGATCGCCCGCAACTCCTTTTGCTCCAACTCGCTGAGCGGCCGATCGACTGCGAGGAATTCATAGTATTGATATTCGCTCATACGTACCCGTTCGACACCGATCGCGTCGCGATGCACGCGGCGCGCCACCATCGTACCTTGATCTCCAGGCTCTCCATGAAGTCGGATTTGTGGATATATGCTTGTCGGTGCGCGAATGAAAACAACGGTCGAAGTTTCAGACGACCTTCAGGTTCGAGCCGAGGCGGAGCCTGCGCATGAAGGTGATCATTCGGCACCGTCTCCCAACAGGGCATGCAGCAAAGCGTGCTTTGGCGAGGAGAAGGGATCGACCACCGTCACACCGGCCCAGGTGAAGCCTGCCTGGAGATCCTCGGACAAGAGCAGGCGGCACCCCGATTGGGATGCCGCCGAGAGGACGACCGCATCCCATATTCCAAGTTGATGGTCCGTCGCGAGGTCGGCTGCAGCCACCATGACTTCGGGCGACGTTTCCGCAACGGGGAACGTATCGCGCCAGCTTTGCAGAGCATCGCGGGCATCGCTTCGCGATTTTCCGCCCTTACGAACGAGCACATTGAACAGCTCACCGAGAACCTGCACCGGCACGATCGTTGACTCTTGCGGCAGCTGGCGAATGAGGGCCAGAGCGGCGTCGCGCCGCTCGGCTCCATTGATGCCTTCTGCGTAGGCGAGCACGTTCGTATCGAGCGCGATCCTCACCGATCGTCCTCATAGAGTTCATCGCGAGTCCAGCGTCCGACGGTGACGACGGGCTGACTTTCAAGACGCGACAGCAGCACCGAGCGCGCGCTGCTGCTCACATCGTCGTGCTTGCCGGCGGGAATGAGCCGAGCGACCGGCTTTCCGTGGCTGGTCACGACATAGCTGCGCCCCTCCCGAACCCCGCGCAGAAGGAGGGAAAACCGGCGATTGGCATCGGCCGCCGAAACGGCTTCGTCCATGGCAGGACCATATGTAGTTATTTTACCTACACACCATAGTGGCTGTCCTCAGAATGGCAAGTCCTTGTCACGGTGAGCGCACCGCTCCCAACCAGCGCTCGCTTACGCTGCTCGCCGAGGGGTGAGCAGGCGGCCGTACAGGTTCGACAGCGCCGGCCAGAACAGGGCGACCAGGCCCAGGACCATGATCGTGCTGACCAGGCCGTTGGAGAAGAACACCCCGAGCCCGCCCTGGGAGATCAGCAGCGACTGGCGGAAGGCTTCCTCGGCCTTGTCGCCCAGCACGATGGCCAGGACCAGCGGCGCCAGCGGGTAGTTGCACTTCTTCAGGAAGTAGCCGGCGACGCCGAACACCAGCATCATGATGACGTCGAAGGTGTTGTTGTGAACCGTGTAGGCGCCGATGGCGCAGATCACCAGGATGATGGGCGCGATGATGCTGAACGGCACGCGCAGGATAGCGGCGAAGAACGGCACCATGGTCAGCACGATGATCAGGCCGACGATGTTGCCGAGATACATGCTGGCGATCAGGCCCCAGACGAAGTCCTTCTGCTCGACGAACAGCAGCGGCCCGGGCTGCAGGCCCCAGATCAGGAGGCCGCCCAGCAGCACGGCGGCAGTGGGCGAGCCCGGCACGCCCAGCGACAGCATGGGCAGCAGCGCCGAAGTGCCGGCGGCATGCGCCGCCGTCTCGGGCGCCACCACGCCCTCGATCTCACCCTGGCCGAACTTGTCGCCCTTGCGCGAGGCGCGCTTGGCGATGCCGTAGCTCATGAACGAGGCGGGCGTCGCGCCGGCCGGCGTGATGCCCATCCAGCAGCCGATCAGGCAGGAGCGCAGCGAGGTCACCCAGTAGCGCGACAGCTCCTTCCAGGTCTGCCACACGACGGTGGGATTGATGCTGGCGGCCTTGCCCTTGAAGGACAGGCCTTCCTCCATGGTCAGCAGGATCTCGCCGATGCCGAACAGGCCGATCACGGCCACCAGGAAGTCGAAACCGCTCAAGAGCTCGGTCGAGCCGAAGGTCAGGCGAAGCTGGCCGGTCACCGTGTCCGTGCCGACGGCGGCGAGCGCGAAGCCCAGCATCATGGCGGCGATGGTCTTGGTCGGCGGCTCCTTGCCCATGCCGACGAAGCTGCAGAAGGCGAGGAAGAACACCGAGAACTTCTCGGCCGGCCCGAACTGCAGCGCAAAGCTTGCAACCAGCGGAGCGGCGAGGGTGATGACGATGACGGCGAACAGCGCGCCGACGAAGGACGAGGTGAAAGCCGCCGTCAGCGCTTCGCCGGCCTTGCCGTTCTGCGCCATCGGATGGCCGTCGAATGTGGTGGCGACCGACCACGGCTCCCCCGGGATGTTGAACAGGATCGAGGTGATGGCGCCGCCGAACAATGCGCCCCAGTAGATGCACGACAACAGGATGATCGCCGACGTCGGCGGCATGCTGAAGGTGAGCGGCAGCAGGATCGCCACGCCGTTGGCGCCACCCAGCCCGGGCAGCACGCCGATGATCACGCCCAGAACGATGCCGATCACCATGTACAGGACGTTCTGCCAGCTGAGCACGACGGCGAAGCCCGTCATCAAGTCGCCAATGCCTTCCATCGTTTCTCGATCCTCTTCTCGCCCAGCCTAAAGGCCGAGCAGCTCCTCGAGCGGCCCCTTGGGCAGCGGCACGAGGAACCACATCTCGAATGTAATGTAGGTGATCACCGGCAGGCCGATGCTGATCGCCAGGATGAGCGGCCAGCCGTAGCGGCCGATCCAGCGCATGAAGCCTGCGATCAGCAGCGCCGAGGCGAGATAGATGCCGAGCCATGGAATCGCGCCGACATAGATCGTGAGCGGCAGCACCACTTTCAGGACCTGGACGATCTGCATCCAGGTCGCGAACAGCTTGCGGCTGCCGTGGGTCCAGGCGCGCACCAGGTTGTAGGCGCTGGCGCCGATCACGATCAGTCCGATCCAGAAGGGGAAGAAGCCCGATTTGGGTCCTTCCGCACCCCAGCCGGTGCCGACCTGCAGGCTGCCGATGACGGCGATGACGCCGAGCAATGCCATGACGGCGGCGACACCCATCTCGACATGATGCTGGCGTGGACCAGCAGACGATGGGTCATCCGGGGGGGTGGACATGAACAGCCTCTATAAGAATGTTGGAAGCGTCGCTCGCATGGACGCAAACACCTGACCTCACCCTGAGGAGCGCCCGAAGGGCGCGTCTCGAAGGGTGGGCAACACCAAGACTGGTTCCCGAGACGCCGCGCCTTGCGCGGCTCCTCAGGATGAGGTGGTGCGCCGATGAGCGTCGCTCCCGGCATCGATCAATTGGTGGCGAGGAAGCCCGCTTCCTTCATCAGGTCGCGATGGCGCTTCTCCTCGGCCTCGACCCACTTGGTGTAGTCCGCGCCGGTCATGAAGGACTGGTTGAAAGCGCCGTCGGCCATGAGCTGTGCCCATTCCGGCGTGGCACGCACCTTCTTGAACAGTTCGACGTAGTAGTCGACCGCATCCTTCGGAGCGTTGGCCGGCATGAAGATGCCGCGCAGCATCAGGTACTCGATGTCGAGCCCCTGGCTCTTGCAGGTCGGGATGCTCGACCACGACAGGTCGCCCGCAATCTTCTCCTTGCCCGCCAGCGGCTTGCCGTCGAACACACAGAGCGGCCGGACCTTGCCGGCACGCCACTGCGCCACCGCTTCGATCGGGTTGTTGACCGTCATGTCGACATGCTTGCCGACGAGCTGGACAGCGACCTCTCCGCCGCCCTTGTAGGGCACGTAGGTGATCTTGGTGCCGGTCGCCTTCTCGAGCGCGACGGTAATGATCTGGTCTTCCTGCTTCGAGCCGGTGCCGCCCATCTTGAACTGGCCGGCGGGTGCGGCCTTCATGGCAGCTACCAGCTCGCCGACCGTCTTGTAGGGCGCATCCGCATTGACCCACAGCACGAACTCGTCGAGTGCCAGCATCGCGACCGGCGTCATGTCCTTCCAGGAAAAGGGAATGCCCGTCGCCAGCGGCGTCGTGAACAGGTTCGACAAGGTGATAACGAGCTTGTTGCCGTTGCCCTTGGAGTTCTTGACGTCCAGGAAGCCTTCGCCGCCGGCGCCACCCGCCTTGTTCACGACCACCACGCTCTGCTTCATCAGGTTGTGCTTGGTGATGATGCCCTGGATCATGCGGGCCATCTGGTCGGCGCCGCCGCCGGTGCCTGCCGGCACGATGAATTCGACGTTGCGCGTCGGTTCCCAAGCGCTCGCCGGTGTAACGTAAAGGCCAGCAGCAAAAGCCGTCATGGCGACAGCAATCGCCCGCCTACGGAGCGTGTAAGTCATACCTGATTCCTCCCGAAGCACTTTTTTGTGCTAGTTCTGCAAAAAATTCTACAATGATCGTGCAGACGGGTCGAGCACTGACGAACCAATGATCGACAAGCTCGAGTTCCTCATCGCCTTGGCGCGGGAAAAGAACTTCGGCAAGGCGGCCGAGCAATGCGGCGTCACGCAGCCGACCTTTTCCGCAGGCATAAAGCAACTTGAGGACACGCTGGGCGTAATGCTTGTGCAACGCACATCGCGCTTCCTCGGATTCACCGCCGAGGGTGAGCGTGTGCTCGACTGGGCGCGCACCATCGTGGCCGACACGCGGGCCATGAGGGAGGAAGTGCGCACGCTCAAGCAGGGGTTGAGCGGTCACCTGAAGATCGCGGCGATCCCGACGGCGCTCGCCATGGTCTCCGCCCTGACCACGCCCTACCGGGCGAAACATCCCAATGTGAAATTCACGATCCTGTCGAGGACTTCATCGGACGTCCTGTCGATGCTCGAGAATCTCGAGGTCGATGCCGGCCTGACCTATATCGACAACGAGCCGCTGGGCCGCATGCGCGCCGTCCCACTCTATCTGGAGCAGTACCGCCTGCTGACATCGGCCGACAGTCCCTTGGGCGAACGCGACCAGGTCACCTGGGCGGAGGTCGCGCGCATCCCGCTCTGCCTGCTGACGCCGGACATGCAGAACCGGCGCATCATCGACAGCCTGTTGCATGCTGCCGGCGGCCGACCGGAGCCCACTCTCGAATCCAATTCCATGATTGTACTGTTCTCGCATGTGCGTACTGGCCGCTGGGCGAGTGTGATGCCGGAGAAGTTGGCCGATACGCTCGGCCTCACTGAGCGATTGCGCTCGATCCCGATCATCGAGCCGGAGGCGGTGCATCAGATCGGCTTGGTCGTGCCGCCGCGCGAGCCCATGACACCTTTGGCGTCGGCGCTCGTTGCTGAAGCGACGCATTTGGCTGCGAAGATGAGCTGAATCACCATTAGTAGGGAAATCCAACTTGTTTTTCCCATATATTGTTCCAGATCATAGGAAAATTTGGCAATAGATCGGCAAGTCGATAGATTTGTTCTATCGCAGCACGCATTAGCTTTATTGCTTGCTGCCTGACCACGGCCCAATAGCTGGGCAGCAATGGCTGGGAAGTCCGGCCGGTAGCCTTTTGGAGTGTTCTGGCATGGCGGCGTGGAATGAAGCGCAGGCCAACGACATCATCGGCCGCCACGCGGGCCGCGAGGGCGCGCTGCTGCCCATCCTTCACGATATCCAAGCTGCGTTCGGCCACGTGCCGGCGCCGGCGGTGCCCGCCATAGCCCACGCGCTCAACCTCACCCGCGCGGAGGTTCACGGCGTCGTCTCATTCTACCACGATTTTCGCGACAAGCCGGCTGGCCGCCATGTGCTGAAGCTCTGCCGCGCCGAGGCCTGTCAGTCGGTGAATGGCGAACGCCTGGCGAAGCAGTTCCTCGACCGCTTCGGTGTCGAGTGGGGCGGCACGACGCCGGACGGCCGCCTCACGATCGAGGCCACCTATTGCCTGGGACTCTGCGCCTCGGGCCCGTCGGCCATGCTCGACGGCGAGCCGATCGGGCGACTGACCGCCGGTTCGATCGACGACATCGCTCGCGAGGTCGGCTGATGGCCACGCGCATCTTCGTTCCGCGTGACGCTGCTGCCCGTGCTGTCGGCGCCGACAAGGTTGCGGCAGCCATAGCCGAGGAGACCAGGCGGAAAGGCTTGTCGGTCGAGATCGTGCGTACCGGCTCGCGCGGCCTGTTCTGGCTGGAGCCCCTTGTCGAGGTCGAGACGCCCGGTGGCCGCATCGGTTTCGGACCGGTAGCAGCGAAGGACGTCGCGACCCTGTTCGCCGACGGCTTGCCCGCTGCCTCGCATCCGCTATGTGTGGGCCGGCCGGAGGAGATTCCCTTCCTCAAGCGCCAGACGCGCATCACCTTCGCTCGCTGCGGCATCGTCGATCCCTTGTCGCTGGCGGACTATCGTGCGCACGGCGGCTGGCGCGGCCTGGAGCGGGCGAGAAGCCTCGGTCCGGCCGCCACCGTGGAAGAGGTCACCAGGTCTGGGCTGCGTGGCCGCGGTGGAGCGGGCTTTCCGACCGGCATCAAGTGGAAGACCGTCGCCGATACCGCGGCCGACCAGAAGTACATCGTCTGCAACGCCGACGAGGGCGATTCGGGCACCTACGCCGACCGCATGATCATGGAAGGCGATCCGTTCGTGCTGATCGAGGGCATGGCGATCGCAGGCTTCGCCGTAGGCGCGACCAAAGGCTACGTCTACATCCGCTCCGAGTACCCCGACGCCATCCGCGTCATGGAGGACGCGATAGCGCTGGCCGAGCGAGAGGGGCTCCTCGGAGCAGAGACCAAATTCGACCTCGAAGTGCGGGTCGGCGCCGGGGCCTATGTCTGCGGCGAGGAGACCTCGCTGCTGGAGAGCCTGGAAGGCAAGCGTGGCCAGGTGCGGGCCAAGCCGCCGCTGCCGGCGCACAAGGGCCTGTTCGGCAGGCCTACGGTCATCAACAACCTGATCTCCCTCGCCACGGTGCCATTCATTCTGGCTGATGGTGCTGAGCGTTATGCGGCGCTGGGCATGGGCCGTTCGCGCGGCACCATGCCGATCCAGCTCGCCGGCAACGTCAAGCATGGCGGCCTGTTCGAGGCGGCGTTCGGTCTGACCCTGGGCGAGATCGTCGACGATATCGGTGGCGGCACCCGTACCGGCCGCCCGGCGCGCGCCGTGCAGGTCGGCGGGCCGCTCGGCGCCTACTTCCCGCGCAAGCTGTTCGATACGCCGTTCGACTACGAGGCATTCGCCGCCCTCGACGGGCTGATCGGCCACGGCGGCGTCGTCGTGTTCGACGACACCGTCGACATGGCGCACCAGGCGCGCTTTGCGCTCGAGTTCTGTGCCCTCGAATCCTGCGGCAAGTGCACGCCCTGCCGCATCGGCTCGGTGCGCGGCACCGAGACCATGGACAAGATCATCCGCGGCGAGCGCGTCGAGGCCAACCTCGCGCTGATCACCGACCTCTGCCAGACCTTGAAGTTCGGCTCGCTGTGCGCCCTTGGCGGTTTCACGCCCTATCCGGTGATGAGCGCCATCCGGCATTTCCCCGAGGATTTCGACCGTCCGCGCCTGCAGGCTGCGGCGGAATAGGAGCAAGCCATGTCTCTCGTTCACGAGATCGATTACGGCACGCCAGCCAGCAAATCGTCCGAGACGGTGACGCTCACCATCGACGGTCAGAGCGTCACCGTACCCGCCGGCACTTCGATCATGCGCGCGGCGATGGACATCGGCACCCAGGTGCCCAAGCTCTGCGCTACCGACTCCGTCGATGCCTTCGGCTCCTGCCGACTCTGCCTGGTCGAGATCCAGGGCCGTCCCGGCACGCCCGCCTCGTGCACCACGCCGGTCGCGGCGGGCATGGTGGTGTCGACCCAGACCGAGCGGCTGAAGCAGATCCGCAAGGGCGTGATGGAGCTCTACATCTCCGATCACCCGCTCGACTGCCTGACCTGCGCCGCCAACGGCGACTGCGAACTGCAGGACATGGCAGGCGCGGTCGGCCTGCGTGACGTGCGTTACGGCTATGACGGCGAGAACCACACCAGGCAGGAAAAGGACGAGTCGAATCCGTATTTCACCTTCGATCCGTCCAAGTGCATCGTCTGCTCGCGCTGCGTGCGCGCCTGCGAGGAGGTGCAGGGCACCTTCGCGCTCACCATCCAGGGCCGTGGCTTCGATTCAAAGGTGTCGGCCGGCATGGCCGAGCCGTTCGTCGATTCGGAGTGCGTGTCGTGCGGCGCCTGCGTGCAGGCCTGCCCGACGGCGACCCTGTCGGAGAAGAGCGTCATCGAGATCGGCACGCCCGAGCATTCGGTGGTGACGACCTGCGCCTATTGCGGCGTCGGCTGCAGCTTCAAGGCCGAGATGCGCGGCGAGGAGCTGGTGCGCATGGTCCCCTACAAGGACGGCAAGGCCAATCGCGGGCATTCCTGCGTAAAAGGCCGGTTCGCCTGGGGCTATGCCAACCATCGCGAGCGCATCCTGAAGCCGATGATCCGCGAGGCCATCGACCAGCCGTGGCGCGAGGTGACCTGGGAGGTCGCGATCAACCGGGTCGCTTCGGAATTCAAGCGCCTGCAGGCCAAGCACGGCCGGCTGGCGATCGGCGGCATCACCTCGTCGCGCTGCACCAACGAGGAGACCTACCTCGTCCAGAAGCTGGTGCGTGGCGGCTTCGGCAACAACAACGTCGATACCTGCGCGCGCGTCTGCCATTCGCCGACCGGCTACGGGCTCAGGACCGCCTTCGGCACCTCGGCCGGCACGCAGGATTTCGATTCGGTCGAGCATACCGACGTCGTGCTGATCATCGGCGCCAACCCGACCGACGCCCATCCGGTGTTCGCCTCGCGCATGAAGAAGCGCCTGCGCCAGGGCGCTGAGCTCATCGTCATCGATCCGCGCCGCATCGACCTGGTGCGCATGCCGCACATCGAGGCCAAGTATCACCTGCCGCTCCGGCCCGGCACCAACGCCGCGATCCTGAACGCCCTCGCGCACGTCATCGTCACCGAAGGCCTGGTGAACGAGAAGTTCGTCCGTGACTACTGCGACCTCGACGCCTTCGAGCACTGGGCAACCTTCGTCTCGGACCCGCAGAACAGCCCCGAGAACGTGGCGCTCGTGAGCGGCGTGTCGGCTGACGCCATTCGCGGCGCGGCCCGGCTCTACGCCTCGGGCAAGAACAGCGCGATCTACTACGGTCTCGGTGTCACCGAGCACAGCCAGGGCACGACGGCGGTGATGGCGCTCGCGAACCTCGCCATGGCGACCGGCAACCTTGGTCGTCCGGGCGTCGGCGTGAACCCGCTGCGCGGCCAGAACAACGTCCAGGGCTCGTGCGACATGGGCAGCTTCCCGCACGAACTGTCGGGCTACCGCCACATCTCCGACGACGCCACGCGCACCATGTTCGAGAAGCTGTGGGGCCGACCGCTCGACGCCGAGCCCGGGCTGCGCATCCCCAACATGTTCGACGCGGCGATCGACGGCACCTTCAAGGGCCTCTACGTGCAGGGTGAGGACATCCTGCAGTCCGATCCCAATACCAAGCACGTGAAGGCGGCGCTTGCGGCAATGGAATGCGTCGTCGTGCAGGACCTCTTCCTGAACGAGACGGCGAACTACGCCCACATCTTCCTGCCGGGCTCGACCTTCCTGGAGAAGGACGGGACCTTCACCAATGCCGAGCGCCGCATCAACCTTGTGCGCAAGGTGATGACGCCCAAGAACGGCATGGCCGACTGGGAGATCACGCTCGCCATCGCCAAGGCCATGGACTTCGAGATGCCCTACAGCCATCCGTCGGAGATCATGGATGAGATCGCGCAGCTGACGCCGACCTTCGCCGGCGTCTCGTTCGACCTTCTCGAAAGGGTCGGCTCGGTCCAGTGGCCGTGCAACGAGAAGGCGCCGCTCGGCACGCCGGTGATGCATATCGGCGGCTTCGTCCGCGGCAAGGGCAACTTCATGATCACCGAGTACGTGCCGACCGACGAGAAGGTCGGTCCGCGCTTCCCGTTGCTGCTGACCACCGGCCGTATCCTCAGCCAATACAACGTCGGAGCCCAGACGCGGCGCACCGACAACGTGGTGTGGCACGAAGAGGATGTGCTGGAGATCCATCCGCACGACGCCGAGGAGCGTGGCGTGCGCAATGGCGATTGGGTGAAGCTCGACAGCCGCGCCGGCGGCACGACGCTCAGGGCCAGGATCACCGACCGCGTGGCGCCGGGCGTGGTCTACACGACCTTCCATCATCCTGCGACGCAGGCCAATGTCGTTACGACCGACTTTTCGGATTGGGCGACCAATTGCCCCGAATACAAGGTCACGGCCGTCCAGGTCTCGCCGTCGAACGGCCCCAGCGACTGGCAGCGCGAATATAACGAGCAGGCCGAGCACAGCCGGCGCATCGCCAAGGTGGCTGCGGAGTAGGCGATGTCGTCGACCATGGACAAGCTGGTGATGATGGCCAACCAGATCGGCAAGTTCTTCGAGCCGCAGCGCGACGGCGATCCGGTGACGGGCATCGCCGACCACCTGGAGAAGTTCTGGGACCCGCGCATGAAGGCCAACATCGTCGCCCATTGGCGGGCGGGCGGGGCGGGGCTGGATGGCCCTGTTCGTGAAGCCATCGGGAGGCTAAAGGAGGCGAAATGCGAGGCGCCTCTTGAAGCCGGCAGATGAGCTGACGATCGTCTTCGACCAGGCGGGCACGCACGCCCAGTTCGTGCGCGACCACCTGGACTTCTTCAACGTCGGGGCCACCGGCGTTTCGGCCTACTACGCCGTCCATTATTTCCTGAAGAACGAGCGTGCCGAGGTCCTGGGCGGCCTTCTGGGCAGCATCTGGGGCGGCTGGCTGCACATCTCGTATCTGTGGATCGACGAGGCTGTCCGCGGCCGACGCTGGGCGACCAGGCTCATGGACCAGGCCGAGGCATATGCCCGCGAGCGGGGCTGCCATTCGGTCCAGCTCGACACCCATTCCTTCCAGGCGCGGCCGTTCTACGAGCGGCGGGGGTACGAGGTGTTCGGGACCCTCGACGACTATCCCAAAGGTCACAAGAAGTTCTTCCTCAGGAAGAAACTGTAGCGCCATATCCCGCTTGATCCGGGGGGCGTAACCCGTTCTGATCACGGGGCGAATTTCCTCGTTCACCGCCCATTTTGAGGACGAACGGTCATGACCAACGACAACCCCGACAACAAGTGGATCGGCAAGCGTACTCCCCGGCCCGACGGCGCCGACAAGGTGACCGGACGGGCGGCCTACGCGGCCGACACCACCATGCCCGGCATGCTCTGGGGCAAGGTGCTGCGCAGCCCCCATCCGCACGCTCGCATCAAGTCGATCGACACCTCGAAGGCCGAGGCGATGCCGGGCGTCATGGCGGTGATGACCTCCAAGGACATCGTCGATTTCCCCGTCGACAAGGGCCCGGTGATGCTCGGCATCCAGGACATGCGCTGGATGTGCCGCAACGTCATGGCGCGCGACAAGGCGCTGTTCCATGGTCATCCGGTGGCCGCCGTCGCCGCGATCTCGCAGTCCGTCGCCGCCGAGGCTCTGAAGCTCATCAAGGTCGACTACGAGGTCCTGCCCTGGGCGATCAGCGTCAAGGATGCGATGAAGCCCGACGCCACGCCCCTGCACGACCACGTCAAATTCGACGGCAAGCCCTCCAACATCGCGGGCACCCTCGAGCACAAGAAGGGCGACGTCGAAGCCGGCTTCAAGGAGGCCGACGTCATCGTCGAGCGCAGCTTCGAGACCGAGGCGGTGCACCAGGGCTATATCGAGCCGCATGCCTGCCTGGTCAGCGTCGTCGACGGCAAGGCCACGATCTGGAGCTCCAGCCAGGGCCAGTTCATGGTCCGCGCCATGTCGGCGCTGCTCACGGGCATGCAGCAGAGCGACATCCGCGCCATCCCGGCGGAGATCGGTGGCGGCTTCGGTGGCAAGACCATCATCTATCTCGAGCCGCTGGCGCTGGTGCTGGCCAGGAAGTCGGGTCGGCCGGTCAAGATGGTGATGTCGCGCGAAGAAGTGTTCCGCGCCTCCGGCCCGACCTCGGGCTCGATGAGCAAGGTCAAGATCGGCGCCAAGAAGGACGGCACGATCGTCGCGGGGCAGGGCACCTATTGGCTTCAGGCCGGCGCCTTCCCGGGCTCGCCGATCCGTGGCGCCGCCGGTTGTGCCTTCGGGCCTTACGACATCCCGAACGCCCACACGCTGGGCTACGATGTCGTGTCCAACCGCTCGAAGGTCGCGGCCTACCGCGCGCCTGGTGCGCCGATCGGCGCCTATGCCGTCGAGTGCGTGCTCGATGAGTTGGCCGAGCAACTCGGCATGGACCCGCTCGAGCTGCGCCTGAAGAACTCGGCCAAGCAGGGCACCAAGGCTGTCCATGGCCCGGTCTATCCGGTCATGGGCTACCAGGAGACGGTGCGCCAGGCGATCGACCATCCGCACTACAAGGCGCCTCTCGGCCCCAACCAGGGCCGCGGCGTGGCGAGCGGCTACTGGTTCAACGCCGGTGGCGAATCGAGCGCGGAGATGCGCGTCAACGAGGACGGCACCGTCGTCGTGATGACCGGTCATCCCGATATCGGCGGCTCGCGCGCCTCGACGGCCAATATCGCCGCCGAGCTGCTGGGCATCGATCACAGCAAGATCCAGGTGCTGATCGGCGACACCAGCAGCATCGGCTTCTCGAACCTGACCGGCGGCAGCCGCGTCACCTTCGCCTCGGCGATGGTGGTCACGCAGTCGGCCGAGAAGGTCATCAAGACCCTGTGCGAGCGGGCGGCCAAGATCTGGAAGATCGAGCCCGAAGCCGTGAGCTGGGACAACGGCTTCGCCCGCCCGGCCGGCGACAACGCCGGCAAGTTCGAGCCGCTGTCGCTGGCCCAGATCGCGGCCAAGGCGAGCGAGACGGGTGGCCCTATCGGCGCCGGCTCGTCGAGCAACACGGCCGGCGCCGAGGGCGGTTTCAGCACGCACATCTGCGACGTCGAGGTCGATCCCGGCACCGGCCGCGTGTGGGTCACGCGCTACACCGCCTTCCAGGACGTCGGCCGGGCGATCCATCCCGACTACTGCGAGGGTCAGATCCAGGGCGGCGTTGCCCAGGGTATCGGCTGGGCGCTCAGCGAGGAGTACATCTACAACAAGGAGGGCAAGCTCGATAACGCTGGCTTCCTCGACTACCGCATGCCCGTCACGTCCGACCTGCCGAAGCTCGATGCCGTCATGATCGAGATCCCGAACCCCAAGCACCCGCAGGGCGTTCGCGGTGTCGGCGAGGTGCCGCTGGTGCCGGTGATGGCGGCGGTCGCCAATGCCATCAAGGGCGCCGTGGGACTGCGCCTCTACAGCCTGCCCATGTCGCCGCCGAAGGTGCTGGAGGCCCTGGAGCCCGAGCCGCTGGCCAAGGCCGCCGACTGATCGCTGGGGGCGCGCCACTCCCGTGGCGCGTCATCTCTTCCGGACCGCGCGCATCCAGCTCGCTCATGAATTCATGAGCGAGCTGGAAGCTCGCGGTCCGAAAGACCATGACGCGCCATTGGAGCCTTACCGGATGCCGAGCTCGCGCAGCTTCTTGTCGAGCGACAGGAGGTCGGACCAGCTCTGTCGCTTGCTGGCGGCCGTACGCAACAGATAGGCCGGGTGGAACGTCGGCAGCGTCGGAACGGTGCTGCCGTCATCGAGGCTGAGGCTGGTCCACTTGCCGCGCAGGCGCATGATGCCTTCGGTCGTGTCGAGCACCGACTTGGCCGCCGTGCCGCCGGCCAGGACCAGCACCTTGGGTTGGGCGAGCTCGATATGGCGACGCGTGAAGGCCATGCAGACTGCCTGCTCGGCCAGCGTCGGCGTACGGTTGCCGGGCGGCCGCCAGAACAGGATGTTGGTGATGTAGAGATCGCGCTCGCGGCTCATGCCGATGGCGTCGAACATGCGGTCCATGAGCTGGCCGCTGACGCCGACGAACGGCTTGCCCAGGCGATCCTCGTCGGCGCCCGGCGCCTCGCCGACGATCATCACCGGCGAGCCGACCACGCCGTCGGCGAACACCGTGTTCTTGGCGGTGCGCTTCAACGCACAGCCGTCGAAGGCGCGTACCGCGGCCTCGAGCTCTTCGACATTGTTGCAGCGTTGCGCCAGGGCGCGTGCGTCCTCGACGAGCTGCGGCGATTCGATGGGAACCGGACCGCGCAGGGGAGTGGCGGCGGCGGGGGCCGTTCCGACTGGCGTCGGTCGGATCGGCGCCGGTCGGATCGGCGTCGATCGGATTGATGATGGGGCGGCCGGCGCCGGTTGGCTCGGCTGAGGCGCCGCCTGCGGCGGCGGCAACGCGAAGCGGTCGATCGCTTCCTCGCCTATGGTCTCGTCGATTCCCTGGTCGACGTACCATCGGAGCAGCGATTCGATGTCTTCGCGGGCGATCGTCTGGTTCATGACAGGCGTTTGAGAAAGGCGCCCAGGATCGGCGCCCACAGGGCGGCATCGGCGTGGCTCGCCATATGGCCTTTGTTGGTCGGCAGTTCAACGTAGGTGACGTCGATGCCGGCCTTGCGCATGTCGCACACGTATCCCGGGCTGAGCGCGATGTCGAACAGCTTGTCGGACGGCGACTGCACGTAGAGCACCTTGGTGTTCCGGAGCCTGGCGTAGTCGCCGGTGATGTCGAAGCTGCCGATCGCGCGACGCAGCACCACCATCGAATGGCCGTCATAGATCTGCGACCACGCTCTGGCGTTGGCCCGGATCGCCGCCTCGCGTGCCTTGGGATCGGGCATGGTCTCGGCGAGGATCTCGTTCTGGCCGTAGTTCATCAGGGTCTCGAAGCGGATCTCCTCGAGCGTGGCCGCGATGCCGCCATTGTCGTAGTACCAGCCGCCGTTCCAGTTGGGATCGCTGGCCAGGCGCTTCTGCAACGCCTCCAGCCGGTCGAGGCCGCCCGGCGAGCGCGGCGCCGTGACCGAGGGCACGATCGCCTTCATGAAGCGGGGATAGGAAGCGGCCCACTGGAACGACTGGAAGCCGCCCATCGACGGTCCGATGACCGCGACCAGGCTGGACAGCCCCAGTGAATCCACCAGCAGCTTTTCTGCCACTACGATGTCACGCATCGTGATCTCGGGGAAAGTTGGCCCATAGGGCTTGCCGGTGCGCGGATCCGTGGCGTTGGGTCCGGTGCTGCCGTGCGCCGACCCCAGCGCATTCACCGACACCACGAAGTAGTGACTGGTATCGACCGCCTTGCCGGGACCGATCAGTCCGTCGAACCAGCCGGCCGCACCCTCGGCCACGCCGCGGCCTTGGCGGCCGGGCGCGTTGCGGCCTGCGGCGTGATGGCTCGACGTATAGCCGTGCACGACCAGGATCGCGTTGTCGCGCTGCGGCGACAATGTGCCGTAAGTCTCGTAGGCGAGTTCCAGCACGGGCAGCGATTGCCCGCTTTCCAGCCGAAAATCACGGGTGGTGAAGAGTTTGCTCTCGATACCGGTCAGCTCTGCCACGGGAATTCCCCTTTTCGCTGGGTGGCGATTTGGCCCCCAACAGGCTATCTACAATGAAGGATCGTCGCCTCGCAGCGGCGCGTCCATGTTGAAAAGGCACTGCAGAGCGAGACAGGCATGGCGCGCGAGTCGATGGAATATGACGTGCTGATTGTTGGCGGCGGCCCGGCTGGGCTGTCGGCGGCGATCCGCCTCAAGCAACTTGCCGCCGAGCGCAACCACGAAGTGTCCGTCTGCCTGATCGAGAAAGGCTCGGAGATCGGCGCCCACATCCTGTCGGGCGCCGTGATCGATCCGATCGGCCTGAACGAACTGATCCCGGACTGGAAGGAAAAGGGCGCTCCGCTCGAGACCCAGATGACCGACGATCAGTTCTTGTTCCTGACCAAGACTGGCTCCTACCGCTTCCCGAACTTCCTGATGCCGCGGCTGATGAGCAACCACGGCAACTACATCGTGAGCCTGGGCGATGTCTGCCGCTGGCTCGGACAGCAGGCCGAGGCGCTGGGTGTCGAGATCTACCCGGGCTTCGCCGGCGCCGAGGTACTCTACAACGAGGACGGCTCGGTGAGGGGCGTCGCCACGGGCGACATGGGCGTCGGCAGGGACGGCAAGCACAAGGACAGCTACACGCCGGGCATGGAATTGCACGCCAAGTACACGCTGATCGCCGAGGGCGTGCGCGGCTCGCTCGCCAAGCAGCTCATGGCCAAGTTCGACCTGCGTACCGGTGTGGATCCGCAGAAGTTCGGCATCGGCCTGAAGGAGCTGTGGCAGGTCGAGCCGGCGCGCTTCAAGAAGGGCCTGATCGTGCACTCGCAGGGTTGGCCGCTCAGCGAGACCGGCAGCCACGGCGGCTCTTTCATGTACCATTTCGGCGACAACCTCGTTTCGATCGGCTTCGTGGTCCATCTCGAGTACGAGAACCCCTATCTGTCGCCGTTCGACGAGTTCCAACGCTTCAAGACGCACCCCGAGGTCGCCAAGTACCTGCAAGGCGGCAAGCGCCTGGCCTACGGTTCGCGCGCCATCAACGAAGGCGGCATGCAGTCGGTCCCCAAGCTCACCTTTCCCGGCGGCGCGTTGATCGGTTGCTCGGCGGGCTTCGTGAACCTGCCGCGCATCAAGGGCAGCCATAACGCCATCAAGAGCGGCATGCTGGCCGCCGAGGCCGCCTTCGAGGCGCTGGCGGGCGGCAAGACGGGAGGCGACGAACTCATCGCCTATCCGGTCAAGGTCAAAGCGTCGTGGATCTGGAAGGACCTCGACAAGGTGCGCAACGTGAAGCCTGCGCTGCAGTGGGGGACCATGCTGGGCACGCTTTATGGCGGCGTCGACATGTGGCTGCACGATCTCGGCATCCGCGTGCCGTGGACCATGCATCACAAGAAGGCCGATCACGAATGCCTGCGGCCGGCCGCCGAGTTCCAGCCGATCCAGTATCCCAAGCCGGATGGCGTGCTGTCGTTCGACAAGCTCTCCTCGGTGTTCCTATCGAACACCAATCACGAGGAGGACCAGCCGGTTCACCTCCGGTTGCGCGATCCATCGATCCCGATCGCGGTCAACCTGCCGCTCTATGCGGAGCCTGCGCAACGCTACTGTCCGGCGGGCGTTTACGAGGTCGTGACGTCGGATAGCGGCCAGCCGCGCTTCCAGATCAACGCCCAGAACTGCGTGCACTGCAAGACCTGCGACATCAAGGACCCGGCCCAGAACATCGACTGGACCACGCCCGAAGGTGGCGGCGGTCCCAACTATCCCAACATGTGAGCTGCATGCGACGTACCCATCTCGCGCTGCTGTCGGCAGCGCTGCTTCTCTCGCTCCCCGCGACAGGCATTGCCCAGCAGGGAGCGCCCGGCGGCGCCCAGACCAAGCCGCCGGCCCAGCGTCAGGCGCAGCCGCCGCGCGGCTTGCCGCTTTCGGCGATCACGCTGAGCGGCCGCTACCTCGCCGCGCGCGTCGCCGAGCAGGATCACGACTACGACACCGCCGCCGAGCAGGTCGATCTGGCGTTGAGCCAGGCGCCGAACGATCCGGAACTGGTCTACGCTGCCTTCCGCATTCGCCTTTATGCCGGCCGCATCGAGCAGGCGGCTCAGCTTGCCCCCACGATCCTCACGGCCCGGCCGGGTGACGGCTTGCCCAACCTCGTGCTGGCTGTCCAGTCGATCAAGAAGGGCGACTATCGCGCCGCCGAGCAGCAGCTTGGCCGCATTGGCGGCGACAGCCAGCTCGGCGCGCTGCGCGAGTATGTCATGGCGTGGCTGAAGGCCGGCGAGAAGGACTATGCCGCCGCGCGTGCGAGCCTCGCCAAGCTGAAGCCGAAGGCCGGCGAGCGGGCGGAAGCGCCGGCGCTGGTGATCGAGGCGCAGATCGACGAGATGGCCGGCGACAAGGCGGCCGCCGAGGACAAGTACCGTCGCGCCATGGCGCTCGACAAGAACGGCCTGCGCACGACCGTTGCCGTGGCCGAGGGCCTGATGCGGCTCGGCAAGGCGGCGGAGGCGCGCGAGCTCCTGAAGACCTACGGCGAAAAGTACAGCGACGCCGTGGTGATGGATGGCCTGATCGCTCCCAATGCGCCGATCCCGCCGCAACCGACGCCGGCGTCGGGCATCTCGGAGATCCTGTTCGATATCGGCGGCATCATGTCGTCGGATCCGCGCAATGCCCGGGCCGATCTGGCGCTGATCTTCTACCAGCTCGCCGCCACCTTGAAGCCGGAGCACGACTTCGCCTGGCTGATGATTGCCGGCCTCTATGAACAGTTCCAGATGGTGCCGAAGGCCATCGAGGCGCTGGGCAAGATCGGCCCGAACTCGCCGCTCTACTGGCAGGCCCGGCTGCGGGCCGCGGCCCTCGACGCCCAGCAGGAGAAGTTCGACCAGGCGGTGAGCCGCCTGAAGGCCCTGATCGCCGAGAAGCCCAATCGCATCGACGCTGCCTTGACCCTGGCCGACCTCCTGCGCGGCAAGGAGAAATACAGCGACGCCGTGCAGGCATACGACACGGCGATCATGCGCATCCGCAATCTCGAGGAGCGCCATTGGTCGGTGTTCTTCGGCCGCGGCATCGTGCTGGAGCGGACCAAGCAGTGGCCCAAGGCCGAGGCCGACATGAAGAAGGCGCTCGAGCTCTCGCCCGAGCAGCCGCATGTCCTGAACTATCTGGGCTACAGCTGGATCGACCAGGGCCTGCATCTGGAAGAAGGCATGAAGATGCTGGAGCGGGCCACCGAGCTTCGCCCCGACGACGGCGCCATCACCGATTCGGTGGGATGGGCCTTCTATCGCCTGGGGCAGTACGACAAGGCCGTGGAGTGGCTCGAGCGCGCCGCCGAGCAGAAGGGCGACGACGCCACCATCATCGAGCATCTCGGCGACGCCTACTGGCATGTCGGACGCAAGCGCGAGGCGCGCTTCCAGTGGGAGCGGGCGCTCAACCAGAAGCCGGACAAGGATCGCCTGCCGGTCATCAAGGACAAGCTCGAGAACGGGCTGAGCGCCGCCAACGACAAGCCGACGGTCTATGAAAAGCCTGCCGAGGCCAAGCAGGGCGGCTGAGCCAGCCGCACAGGACGGGTTCGGTGAGGCCGGCGCATGCCAAGGTCAATCTGTGGCTGAACGTCGTCGGTCGCCGCGACGACGGCTATCATCTGCTCGACTCCCTCGTGGCGTTTGTCGATCTGGCGGACCAGGTCGAAGCGCGGCCTGACGACCGGCTTTCGCTCGGCCTCGCTGGGCCGCTGGCGGCCGGCTTGGCAGGGGAAGCCGACAACTTGGTGCTGAAGGCGGCGCGCCTGTTGGCCGACCGGGCGGGGGTGGCGCCGCGCGCCGCAATCCGCCTCGTCAAGAACATCCCCGTTGCAGCCGGACTGGGCGGCGGCTCCGCCGATGCCGCCGCGGCGCTGCGCGAGCTCGTCGAGCTTTGGCGCGTGGCGATGCCGGAGGAGGAGCTGTTCGATCTCGCGGCGCGGCTGGGTGCCGACGTGCCGATGTGCCTCGCGGGCCGCCCCGCCTTCGTATCCGGCGTCGGCGAGCGCCTCGTGTGGGCGCCGCCCTTGCCCGAGTGCGCCGTGCTGCTGGTCAACCCCGGCGTGGCGCTGGCGACTCGCGACGTGTTCGCCGCGCGCTCCGCCGCGTTCTCCGCGCAGCGTCCGGTGCCGCGGCCGTGGCGGGATCTCGCGGAACTTGTCGGCGTTCTTGTCGATCGTGGCAATGATCTCACCGCGCCGGCGATCTCGCTTGCGCCCCCGGTCGGGCAGGTTCTGGAGGCGCTCGGCCGGACCGGAGCCCGGCATGCCGCCATGAGCGGCAGCGGCGCGACCTGCTTTGCCGTCTACGATTCGCCGGAGCTGGCGCGGCGGGCGTCATCGTCGCTGCCGGCGGCCTGGTGGCGCCACGTCGGCAGGTTCGTCTAGAGCGGAATGCGATCAGTCAGTCCGACTTGTTCGCCGGTGCCGGCGCCGTAAGGCCGCGCATCTCTTTCAGGGAGTCGAACAGTGTCTTGCTGGGCTCTCCGGTCTGCGCAAGGCCGAGCGAGCGTTCGTAGTCGCGGATCGCCGCCCGCGTCGCCGGTCCCAGCACGCCGTCGGGCGCTTCGCGCGAAAAATTGAGATCGCGCAGCAGGGTCTGGATCACTCTCACCTGATCGGCGGTCGCGCTCGGCCAGCCGTCGAGTGCTGCATCTGGCGACGGTGGCGGCGCATCGGCTTTGGCGGCTAGCGCCTTGTCCGCGGACTCGCTCTTCGCCGCGTCGGTCCTGGTCGCATCCTGCAGCGCTGCGAACACGTCGACGGTCGGCTCGCCGGTCTCGCGCATCGACACGCTGCGCTGGAAGGCGCGGATGGCGCTGCGGGTCATCGGGCCCAACGTGCCGTCGGGCTTGTCGCGCAGCAGCTTGAGATCGACCAGGGCCTGCTGGATGACGCGGATCTGGTCGGTGGTGGTCTTGGGCCAGCCCGCAGGCTCCGTTGCCGGCGCGGCGGGGGGCAGGGGCGGGAAGGCAGGCCGCGGCACGCCCGCCATCTCGAGGGGCGGCGGTGGCGCGGGCTTGGCGGGCTGCAGCGCCTCGACGATCTGCTTGAATTCGGCCTGGCCGAACTGCTGAGCGCGTTCGAGCTCGCCCGGCATCAGGATGCGTTGCAGCACCTGGACCCGTTGGCTCGCCATCCTGGCAAGGGCGCTCTCGCCGCCCTTGTTGGTCTGGCGCTCGAACTCCGCCGTGATGGCGAACCAGGCCAGCGCGATCGCCGGGTCCTTGAGGCCCTCGTCGCCGCGTTCGTAGATGTCGCCCAAGGTGAACATCGAGGCGGCCATTCCCTGGCGGGCCGCCGACCGCAGCAGCTCGACCGCCTCCTTGCCGTTGCGCGGTGCGCCCTTGCCGTCGCGCAGCAGCAGGGCGAGATTGTGCTTGGCCATCGGCACGCCGGCTTCGGCGGCCTTGCGGTACCACTCGATGGCCTTGGTCGAATCGCGCTCGACCACGAAGCCGCGCTCGTACATCACGCCGACATTGAAGGCGGACTGCACGGAGCCGCGCTGGGCGGCGCGCAGCAGCCAGCCGGCGGCCGCCTGCTGGTCCTTGGCGACGCCGATGCCCTGCACCAGGCGGCGCGCCAGCTCTTCCATGGCGGCCACATCCTCGGCATTCGCGCGCTCACGCACCTCGTCGATCGGCAGCGCAGCCCAGTCGGCCAGAGAGACGTCCTTGTCCTTGACGGCCGGTTCGGCGGTTGCCGCGGCTGGTGCCTGCACCTGCGCCTGGCCGAAATCGGCGACTGTAACCTCGGGAGGCGAGTCGGATTCGGGGATGGTGATCGTATCGGCCGGGGCCGGCGTGGCCTCGGCCTCGAACAGCGCGCGCGACGACGAGATTTCCGGCGGCAGCATCAGCCAACCGACCGTGCCCACCGCTGCCGCAACCACGATCGCAGCACCGACGATCAGACCAGGTCGAGTCATGGAGAAGGCCGGTCGGGGGTCCCGCTCATGCCCCGACAATAGCCGACAGCGGGCTGGCCCGAGAAGATGTCGCGCGATGTCGCACTACGATCAAAAAGGTCAGCAATATGACGGCTCCGGCCTGGTGCAATGTCGCGATAGCGATCTCGACGCCCGTCAGGATCGTGGCAATTCCGAGGCTCAGCTGAACCAGGGCCATTGCCCCCGCCACCACGGCTTCCGCACGACGCGCGCGCCAGGCCATGACCAGGACGCCGAGCACGAGCAGCTTGGCGAGCCAACGATGGACGAACTGTATCGTCGTCGGATTCTCGAACAGGTTGATCCACCACGGCGATTGCTCGAACAGTCCCGGCGGCAGCCAGTGGCCCGACATGGTCGGGAAGGTGTTGTGGGCGGAGCCGGCGCGCAGGCCGGCCATCAGCGCACCCCAGGTGAGCACGACGAACAGCAGGCCGATCAGGACCGTCGCATCGCGCCGCGTCCGCGGCTCGTCGCGACGCGCGCCTTGGGGCCCCAGCTCGAGGATCAGCCATACCGTGTAGGAATAGAGCGCTATCGCCAGCAGCAGATGACTGGCCAGACGGTAATGGCTGACCGAGGGCCGGTCGACCAGGCCGGAGGCCACCATCGCCCAGCCCAGGGCGCCCTGCAGGCCACCCAGCACGAGCAGCGCCGCTAGGCGCGGCTTCAGGGCCGGCGAAAGTTGGCCGCGCAGCCAGAACCAGGCCAGGGGCAGGGCGAAGACCACGCCGATCAGCCGCCCCCACAGGCGGTGGATGTATTCCAGCCAGAAGATTTCCTTGAACTCGCCGACCGTGAAGCCACGGTTGATCAATCTCCCCTGCGGCGAGGAAAGATATTTCTGCAGCTCCGCCTGCCAGGCCGTATCGGACAGCGGTGGCAGCCAGCCCGTCACCGGCCGCCATTCGACCATCGAAAGTCCCGACTCGGTGAGCCGGGTGAGCGCACCGATGACGATCATGAAAAAAATCATCGCCGCAACGACGATCAGCCAGTTGCGCACGGATGCGGGGGCGGGTTGCATGGCGGCGGGACCATGCGTGAAGCAAGCCGTCGCGTCATCAGGCGTTAGTGTCGCGAATCGCTGATGCCTTGCGCTTCGGGCCTGTGTTGTCTAATCGGTTCGCACACGAACGAATCACCCCTCGGCCCACCCGGATATTCTTGACATGGCGTCGCCTTCGCTGAGCCACGGTCTCGGCTTCACCGACCTTTACGACCGAGAGGGCCTGGTCCGCCTCGATGCAGCTTTCGTAGACTGGCTGAAGGAGAGCCACGTCGAGGTGCATGCCCGCCTGATGGCGGCGCGCGCGGCCCCCGATGCGCTGGCGGCGAAGGATGAATCCAATCTGCTGATCGAGCTGGCGCGTCCGCTCGAGGATTTCCTGGGCAGCCTGTTCGGGGTTGCCAAGGAGGCGGCCGACTTGCGCGGCCGTCACAACAGGCTGGCGCCGATCTTCGACTGCAAGCGCCTGTTCGTGCAGCGCTATGTGACGCGCACCATCAAGGCGGACGCTGCCGCGGCTCTGGACGGCGACAAGGTCACGGTCGAGATCGCCCTGCCGGCGCGACTGGAGGATGGGCTGGAGGCCTGGGAGCTCGCCTTCGCCCTTGCCGTGCGCGAGGTCGCCGGCGCCGAGTTCAAGATCGCGACGCCGACGCCCGGCATCGAGGCGCTGACACGCTACGCCGCCTGGGCGCTGCATTCGCCCGAGGGCAAGAAGCGCCATCGCGACGGGCCGCTGTTCAAGGTGCCGCACAAGCTCGATTTCGAGCACCTGGTGCCGATCGAGACGGAGGTCGTGGACGGCGTCACGCGCATGCGCCTGCCGCGGCCCATGCTGCGCCATCGCGAGGGCTTCGCGCTGACCGACGAGGGCTTCGACCTCGTCCGTGCGCTCGACCATTCCAACTACTGCATCTGGTGCCACAACCAGGGCAAGGACAGCTGCTCGCGCGGTCTCAAGGACCGCAAGACCGGGGCGTTCCAGAAGTCGCCGTTCGGCGTCACCTTGGCGGGCTGCCCGCTCGAGGAAAAGATCTCGGAGATGAACTTGCTGAAGAGCGAGGGCTTCTCCATCGGTGCGCTGGCCATCGCCGCCGTCGACAACCCGTTGCTGGCGGCGACCGGCCATCGCATCTGCAACGACTGCATGAAGGCCTGCATCTACCAGAAGCAGGAACCGGTCGACATCCCGCAGATCGAGACCCGCACCCTGAAGGACGTGCTGGGCCTGCCGTGGGGCTTCGAGATCTACTCGCTGCTGACGCGCTGGAATCCGCTCAACCTGCGCCGCCCGCTGCCGAAGCCCGCGACCGGCCGCACCGTGCTGGTGGTCGGGCTCGGCCCCGCCGGCTTCAACCTCGCCCATCACCTGATGAATGACGGCCACGCGGTGGTCGGCATCGACGGGCTGAAGATCGAGCCGCTGCCGGTCGCGCAGTCCGGCGTGTCGGCCGATGGCGCGCGCCATGCGTTCGCGGCCGTCCGCGATGTCGCCTCGCTGCGCGAGGATCTCGGCGAGCGTGCCATGGCGGGCTTCGGCGGCGTCGCCGAGTACGGTATCACCGTGCGCTGGGACAAGAACTACCTGAAGATGGTGCGCCTGCTGCTGGAACGGCGCGCGCAATTCTCGATGTTCGGCGGCGTGCGCTTCGGCGGCACGGTCACGGTCGAGGACGCCTTCGCCATGGGCTTCGACCACGTGGCGCTGTGCGCCGGTGCCGGCAAGCCCACCGTGCTCGACCTGCCCAACGGCCTGGCGCGCGGCGTGCGCGCGGCGTCGGACTTCCTGATGGCCTTGCAGCTCACGGGCGCGGCCAAGAAAGATTCCATCGCCAACCTGCAGATCCGCCTGCCTGTGGTGGTGATCGGCGGCGGCCTGACCGCCATCGACACGGCGACGGAATCGCTCGCCTATTACCCGCTGCAGGTCGAGAAGTTCCTGTCGCGCCACGAGATCCTGGTGCAGGAGCGTGGCGAAGCGGCGGTGTTCGCGGCCATGAACGCCGAGGAGCGCGAGATCGCGGGCGAATTCATCGCTCATGCCGAGGCCATCCGCGCCGAGCGCACGATCGCCGAGCGCGAAGGCCGTACGCCGGACATCGCCGGCCTCGTGAACGGCTGGGGCGGCGTCACCATCGCCTATCGCCGGCGGCTGATCGATTCGCCGTCGTACACGCTGAATCACGAAGAGGTTCTGAAGGCGCTCGAGGAGGACATCCGCTTCGCCGAGGGCCTCTCGCCGGTCGCCGTCGAGGTCGATGCCAACGGCCACGCCTCGGCGCTCAAGGTCGCGGGTGAACAGGACGGCCGGAAGGTCGAGGCGACGTTGCCGGCACGCACCATCCTGGTGGCGGCGGGCACCCAGCCCAACACCGTGCTGGCGCGCGAGGATGCGACGCACGCCTTCATCGACGCCAAGTATTTCCGCGCCCTCGACGAGGAGGGCAATCCGACGACGCCCGAGCGCGTCGCCAAGCCTGCCGAGGTGCGCGTGCTGATGTATCGCGCCGCCGACGGTCGCTTCATGTCGTTCTTCGGCGACCTGCATCCGTCCTTCGCCGGCAATGTCGTGAAGGCGATGGGCGGCGCCAAGCAGGGCTATCCGGTGCTGACGCGCACCATGGAGAAGCTGCCGGCAGCCACGCGCTCGCCGGCCGACATCCTGGCCGAGGCCAACGCCCGGTGGCGCGCCAAGGTCGTGCGCGTCGATCGCCTGACGCCCACCATCGTCGAAGTCGTGGTCGAGGCCCCTGCCGCGGCGCGCAACTTCGAACCCGGCCAGTTCTATCGCCTGCAGAACTACGAGGCGCGCTCGA
>JACPOB010000113.1:0-28869 GCA_016185145.1 Rhodospirillales bacterium
ACTCAACAACAAGATCCGTGTCCTCCAGCGACGCGCCTACGGCCTGCGCGACGAGGAATACCTTCGCCTCAAGGTTCTCACCTGCATGCTTCCCGCGTTATGATCGCCCCAGATCACCCACTCGATTCCCTGAAGACCCTCCATCATGATTGCCTTCATCCTGCGACGAATGCTGCAATCCATCGCCGTTCTGGTGGCGGTGGGCTTGGTCGCCTTCTCGCTGTTCCGCTATGTCGGCGACCCCATCAACGCCATGGTCGGCCAGGACACCTCGATGGAGGACCGGGCGGCCTTGCGCGAGAAGCTGGGGCTGAATGACTCGGCACCCGTGCAGTTCCTGCGCTTCATCTCCAATGCGGCGCGGGGCAACTTCGGACTGTCCTACCGCACCTCCGAGCCGGTCAGCCGCATGATCTTCGAGCGCGTGCCCGCGACGCTCGAGCTCGCCTTCTGTGCGGCGGTCTTCGTCCTCTTCGTCGGCGTGCCCATGGGCGTCTATACCGGGCTCTACCCCAGGCACTGGTCGAGCCGATTGCTGCAAACCGTCTCCCTGCTGGGCGTGTCGCTGCCGCCCTTCCTGCTGGGCATCCTGCTGATCCTGGTTTTTGCCGTCATGCTGCACTGGCTGCCGTCGTTCGGCCGCGGCCAGACCGTGCAGATCGGCTGGTGGACCACCAACTTCCTCACGATCTCCGGGCTCAAGGCCCTGATCCTGCCCTCGATCACCCTCGGCCTGTTCCAGCTCACCCTGATCATGCGCCTGGTGCGCTCGGAGATGCTGGAGGTGATGCGCACCGACTACATCAAGTTCGCGCGCGCCCGCGGGCTCACCAACCGCGCCATCAACTTCGGTCATGCCCTCAAGAACACGCTGGTGCCGGTGATCACCGTGATGGGCCTGCAGCTCGGCACCCTGATCGCCTTCGCCATCGTCACCGAGACGGTGTTCGCCTGGCCGGGCGTCGGCCAGCTCTTCCTGCAGTCGGTGCAGTTCTCCGACATCCCGGTGATGGCGGCCTACCTGCTGCTGATCGCGCTCCTGTTCGTGGTCATCAACCTGGTCGTCGATCTCCTCTATTTCGTCGTCGATCCGCGCCTGCGCAGCCAGGGCGGCGCGGCCCGAGTCGCAGGCCACTGACATGTCGATGCAGCATCCCGCAACCGCCAGCTGGCTGCACCGCGTGACCGACAGCGACATCTGGTGGAGCTTCAAGTCGTCGCCCACGACCGTCGCGGCGGCGGCGGCGACGCTGTTCATCTTCGTCGTCGCCTTCTTCGCGCCGCTGCTGGCGCCGCACACGCCGTTCGATCCGGCCACGCTCAGCCTGAGCGACGGGCTGAAGCCGCCGGTCCTGGTCTCGCCCGACGGCGAGTGGACTTTCCCGCTGGGTACCGACGATCAGGGCAGAGACGTGCTGAGCGCCATCATGTACGGCACGCGCCTGTCGCTGATCGTGGGCTTCGCCTCGGTGATCGTGGCCATGGCGATCGGCATCGCGCTCGGCCTGGTCAGCGGCTATGTCGGCGGCATGGTCGATACGGTGATCATGCGCATCGCCGACGTGCAGCTCACCTTCCCGGCGATCCTGGTGGCCCTGCTGATCGACGGCGTGGTGCGCGGTATCATCTCGGTGCAGCGCCACGACGAGATCGCGATCTTCGTCATCGTCGGCGCCATCGGCCTCTCCTTCTGGGTGCAGTATGCGCGCACCGTGCGCGGCTCCGTCCTGGTCGAGAAGAACAAGGAGTACGTGCAGGCCGCCCGCGTGATCGGCCTGTCGCCGGTCCTGATCATGGTCCGCCACGTGCTGCCCAACGTCACCGGCCCGGTGCTGGTGATCGCCACCATCAACCTCGGCCTCGCCATCATCACCGAGGCGACGCTGTCCTTCCTGGGCGTCGGCCTGCCGTCGACCCAGCCGTCGCTCGGCACGCTCATCCGCCTCGGCAACGAGGTCCTGCAGTCGGGCGAATGGTGGGTGATCGTCTTTCCCGGCGCCATGCTGGCCGCCCTGGTGCTGGCCGTGAACCTGCTGGGTGACTGGCTGCGCGACGCCCTCAACCCCAAACTGCGCTAGAATAGGCGAAGATGGCCGTCGCATCGAACAATCCGCCGCTTCTCGAGGTCAAGAACCTCAGGGTCGAGTTCCCGACGCGGCGCGGCACGCTGCTCGCCGTCGATGACGTCTCCTTCGACATCGCCCCCGGCGAGGTTTTGGGCGTGGTGGGCGAATCGGGCGCCGGCAAGTCGCTGACCGGCAACGCCATCATCGGCCTGCTCGAGCCGCCGGGCCGCATCGCCGGCGGCGAGGTCAAGCTGGAAGGCCGGCGCATCGACAACCTGCCCTACGAGGAGATGCGCAAGATCCGCGGTCATAGGATCGGCGCCATCTTCCAGGACCCGCTGACCAGCCTGAACCCGCTCTATTCGATCGGCCGCCAGCTCGTCGAGACCATCCAGACCCATCTGCCGCTGTCCGCTGCCCAGGCGCGCACGCGGGCCCTCGATCTCCTGAAGGAGGTCGGCATTCCGGGCGCGGAGAACCGCATCGATCACTATCCGCACCAGTTCTCGGGCGGCATGCGCCAGCGCGTGGTGATCGCGCTCGCGCTATGCGCCGGTCCGCGCCTGATCGTGGCCGACGAGCCGACGACGGCGCTCGACGTCTCGATCCAGGCGCAGATCATCGCGCTGCTGAAGAAGCTCTGCCGCGAGCATCAGACGGCGGTGATGCTGGTGACCCACGACATGGGCGTGATCGCCGAGACCGCCGACCGCGTGGCGGTGATGTATGCCGGTCGCATCGCCGAGATCGGCCCCGTGCGCGACGTCGTCAAGCAGGCCAAGCATCCCTACACCAAGGGCCTGATGGGCTCGATCCCGAGCCTCGGCGTGCGCCACGACAAGCTCACCCAGATCGACGGCGCCATGCCACGCCTAACCGAGATCCCCAAGGGCTGCGCCTTCAATCCGCGCTGCACCGTTCGCGGCAGCCGCTGCCTCAGCGAGCGGCCCGAGCTGATGAGCGCGGGTGCCAGCCGCGCCGCCTGCTGGCTGCACGATCGCGGCGGCGTCGGCGCACCGGTTGCCAAGGAGCTGGTCGATGCCTGATGGCGGCAGCATGAACCAGTTCGTCAGGATCGAGGGGCTGAAGCGCTACTTCGATGTCTCGGCGCCTTGGCTGGTACGGACGCTCGAAGGCCGGCCGCGCCAGATCGTGCAGGCGGTCGACGGCATCGACATCGAGATCGCCAAGGGCGAGACCTTCTCCCTGGTGGGCGAATCGGGCTGCGGCAAGTCGACGGTGGCCCGTCTGGTGGTCGGCCTCTATCCGCCGACGGCGGGCTCGATCGAATTCGACGGCAACGACATGGCCGGCCATCGCAGCCGCGCCGACACGGCCGCCCTGCGCCGGCGCATGCAGATGATCTTCCAGGACCCGTATGCCAGCCTCAATCCGCGCTGGCGCGTGTTCGACATCGTCGCCGAGCCGATCCGCGCCTTCGGGCTGGCCAAGGACAAGGCCGATCTCGAGAACCAGGTCGGCGAGCGCCTGCGCCAGGTGCGCCTGACTCCTGCCGATGGCCGCAAGTACCCGCACGAATTCTCCGGCGGCCAGCGCCAGCGCATCTCGATCGCCCGCGCGCTCGCGAGCCATCCGGAGTTCCTGGTGTGCGACGAGCCGACCTCGGCGCTCGACGTCTCGGTGCAGGCGCAGATCCTGAACCTGATGGTCGACCTGCAGCGCCGCCTGCAGCTCACCTATCTGTTCATCAGCCACAACCTCGCGGTCGTCTATCACAGGTGCCGAGCCCGATCAACCCGCCGTCGGGCTGCACCTTCCATCCGCGCTGCCCCTTCGCCAACGAACGCTGCAAGGTCGAGCGGCCGAAGGCGCTGCCGATCGAAGGCGGCACCGTGGCGTGCCACGCCATCGAGGAAGGCCGCCTCGGCGTCGAGGAACGGTCGTACACGCCGAGCGCGGCGTAGACGAAGCAGTTCCTCCCCTTCGCGGAAAACCGCGAAGGGGAGGTGCCCGCATAGCGGGCGGAGGGGTCATGGGCCACAGAGTCGTTGTCGCTCATGACCCCTCCGTCGGCGTAAGACGCCGACACCTCCCCAGCGAGGCTGGAGAGGAAGAACGTCGAGGCGCGCGTTCAGACTCTCATATAGCCCTCGAGCTCGTTGACCGCGAAGGCCAGCACCTTGTCCATCGGCTCGTTCCGGATGGCGTAGCGCACCACCATCTGGGTCTGCAGCCCGTGCCGATAGATCTGGACGGCGATCTTGTGCGGCGCGGGCGCCGCGGCGATCGACAGGATCTGGTGGTTGAACGGATTGGCGTAGTGGAAGAGCGTTCCCTTGGGTGGCCCTTCCTCCGCCCACACTTTCAGGGTCGTGAGATTGGCGAATGCCGGGATGTCGTAGCCGGCGCTCGCCTTCACCATCGCCTCGATCGCATCGGCCTGCGACAGCGCGGTCAGCAGGCTCTTGGCGGCGCTCTGGTTCTTGCTGAAGTTCCAGATGCCCCAGAACGGCGTCGTGAACGGGCCGTAGCGCCCGGCGGGGCCGGCGGCCATGCCGTGGTGCCAGGTCTGCTCGGCGACTTCCGGCCGGTCGCGCCGCGCCACCGCCCAGGCGCTGGGCGGGTTCATGATCAGCGCCGTCTTGCCGGCGACGAACATCTTGTTGTTGCTGGCATCGTCCCACGACGGCGCATCCGGCGGCAGGTAGGCGACGAGCTGCTTCCAGTACTCGAGCGCCTTCTTGACGTTGTCGCTCTTCGCCGTGATGTCGCCCTTGGCGTTGACGAGCTCCGCATCGAAGCTCTGGAAGATGGCGCCGCAGGTATCGACCGAATCGGCCGTCGTGCCGAGCCCGATGCCGAACGGGAAGCCCGCCTTGTGGCAGTCCGCCGCTGCCTTGAGGAAGGTGTCGAGCGTCCAGTTGTCGGCTTTGGGGGGAGCGCCGGCCGGATACATGGCCTGGATATCGATGCCGGCATGCTGTTTCAGGAGATCGATGCGCGACGCCGGTCCCTTGAACTGGGCTCCCGGCGTTGCCGGCACGCCGAGCCATTTACCGTCGATCTTGCCGAGGTAGGTCGTGATGGCGCTGGCCGCGCCGTTCTGCTTGACCAGCGGCGCCATGACGTCGTCCACCGGCACGAGCTGATCGGAGTAGCGGGCACAATCCCAGCTTCCTTGCGCCAGGATGTCATGGCCCGACCGCGCCTGCGCTTCCGCCGCCCCCGTCAGGATCAGCTTGTTGCCTTGTGATGTGATGAAGTCGATCTGCAGATCGACCTTCTCCTTTTCGGCCCACGCCTTGGCGACGGCCTCGGCGCCGGCGTTGGCGCCGGGCACCCAATGATCCCACAAGCCGATCGCCAGCTTGCCGGCGGCATGGGCACCCCGCACGAACGGTGCGGCCACCAGGGCCGATGAGAGAGCAGCTGTACTGGTAACGAAGCGACGCCGACCGATTGTCCTCCTAGTCATGAGCGTTCCTCCTCCGAGCTGTCTTTGTGCCGGGGCTCGCGTTGACCGCGATGCGTGGTCTTTCAGACCTTGTGCGAATGCTAGGCATAAGATCTGAGCCGAGCAACGAAATTTCGCTTGGCGATTCAACCGTCCACAGGGTTAGGCGCGCTATCCGATCGAGGAGGGCCGCTTCGCCTTGCCGGCTGCCGAGGGTTCGCCAGGAGCCTGCCCATGTGCGCTCGACGATCGAACGGTCTCCGCGGGAGCGCGCTCTCCCATGGGCGCTCTCTCCAACGACCATCTCGCGGTCGAGCCGCTCATGATGTCCGAGCTGCCGGCGCGGATTGGCGTGACACGGCTGGAGGCGGCGCATCCATGCAGCGGCGGAGTCGAGTCTTGCCGCCGACCAGCATTGCGGGCAGGGAGGGCGGCCGGGACTCTCCACGCAGGGTTGCGTTGGCCGTCGCAGCGAGCAATCGAGCCACTGCGAACTTCCCGCACGACGCCTGATCTGCACCGGCGCATGCTCGCTACGCTTGACCCGTCGCCGCGCATCCTTACGATCCGCAGCCATATTTTGTGGAGAAGGCCCGAATGCCGGTCATCAATCGTATTGCCTCGTTCCATAAGGACATGACCGGCTGGCGCCATGACATCCACAGTCATCCCGAGACGGCCTTCGAGGAAGTACGGACCGCCGACATCGTCGCCGACAAGCTGAAGTCCTTCGGCATCGAAGTTCACCGCGGCCTCGCCAAGACCGGCGTGGTGGGCGTGCTGCGTTCGGGCACCTCCAAGCGGGCGATCGGCCTGCGCGCCGACATGGACGCCCTCGACGTCCACGAGACCAACGAGTTCGCCCACAAGTCGATGATCCCCGGCAAGATGCATGCCTGCGGCCATGACGGCCACACCGTGATGCTGCTGGGCGCCGCCAAGTATCTCGCCGAGACCAGGAACTTCGACGGCACCGTCTACTTCATCTTCCAGCCGGCCGAGGAGAACGAGGGCGGCGGCCGCGTCATGGTGGAGGAGGGGCTGTTCGACAAGTTCCCGGTCGAGGGCGTCTACGGCATGCACAACATCCCGGGCATCCCGGTCGGCCGTTTCGCCGTCCGTCCCGGCCCGATGATGGCGGCCTACGACATCTTCGAAGTCGTGGTGAAGGGCGTCGGCGCCCACGGCGCCATGCCGCATCACGGCATCGACCCGGTGGTGGTGGGCTCGCACATCGTCACGGCGCTGCAGTCGATCGTGGCGCGCAACGTCGATCCGATGGACACCGCCGTGGTCTCGACCACCCAGATCCATGCCGGCGACACCTGGAACGTGATCCCGCAGGAATGCGTGCTGCGCGGTACCGTCCGCACCTTCAAGAAGCCGGTGCAGGACATGATCGAAAGGCGCATCGAGCAGGTCGCGCGCAACGTCGCCGCGGGCTTCGGCGCCGAGGTCACCAAGTGGCGCTACGAGCGCCGTTATCCGGCGACGGTGAACAGCGAGCAGGAGACCGAGTTTGCGGCCAAGGCGGCCTCCGCCCTGGTCGGCCTCGAGAATGTCAACCGCAACCCCACGCCTGCCATGGGCAGCGAGGACTTCGCCTGGATGCTGCTCAAGCGGCCCGGCTGCTACATCTGGATCGGCAACGGCGACGGCGCGGGAAGCTGCATGGTTCACAACCCGGGCTACGACTTCAACGACGAGATCCTGCCGATCGGCGCCTCCTATTGGGCGACCCTGGTCGAGCAGCAGCTCGCCCGCGAGGCCTTGCCGCAAGCGGCAGAATAGTCCCGGCGGAGCAAGTCCCATCGACTCGATCGTCGGCCGTAGCGCGGTGGTAGTGACACGACGACATCCTTACGCCGGCCAGCGCATCGGCCTGGCGACCATGCACGCCAAGGAACTGGCGGTCGCGCCGCCGTTCCGCCGCGTGCTGGGGGCGGAGATCGTCATCAGGCCGGACATCGACACCGATGCGCTGGGGACCTTCTCCGGCGACGTGCCGCGGCCGGACGCCCTCGTCGAGACCTGTGTGCTGAAGGCCGAGCTCGCTTTCCAGAGCCTCGACGTCGATTGCGCCATCGCCAACGAGGGCAGCTACGGCCCGATCGACGCCGTGCCGTTGACCTCGGGCGGTGTCGAGATCATGGCCTTCGTCGATCGCCGGCGGGGCATCCGCATGGTCGAGACGCTGCCCACCCATCGCACCAGCTGGCGCCTGCTGCGCTTCAAGGCGGGCGATCCCAACGTCCGCATAGTCGCCAAGGCCATGGGCTTTCCGCGCTACGGCGTGTTCGTGGTCTGCAGCAGCGACTGGAGCCGGCCGATCAAGGACCTCACGACGCTCGACGACGTGGTATCGGCCATGGACCAGGAGGCCAGGCGCTCCGAGGACGGCTTCGCCGTGCTGTTCAGCGACATGCGCGCCCATCGCAATCCGCTGCGCATGCGCGTGCTGCGCGCGCTCGCCTGGAAGCTCGCCAAGCGCCTGGAGCGGCTCTGCCCGAAATGCGACGCGCCGGGCTTCGGCTCGATCGGCAACCGTCGCGGCCTGCCCTGCGAGGATTGTGGCGCGCCCACCCACTGGGTGCATTTCGAGATCGACGGCTGCTCGGTGTGCGGCCATGCCGAGACACGCCCGCGCAAGGATGGGCGCACGACGGCGAAGAAGCTTTCCTGCTCGAGCTGCAGTCCGAAGTAGCTTCTCTTGCGGACCGCCGGCGGTCCGCAAGAACGAGTCAGACCCGCTCCGGCCTGCGCCAGGAATAGCCGACACCCGCGTAGTTCTCGATCTCGCCAAAGGCGGGGTCGAGCGCCATGAATTTCTTCCGGACGCGCTTCAGGGCCGATCGTACGTTGACCAGGTAGCCGTCGGCACCGTAGCCGGCCATGAAGCCCGCATAGTGCATCGTGTCGTAGATCGCCCGGTAGGTCAGCGGCTTGCCGATGTTGGCCACCAGCAGGCTGATGACCTTGTACTCGGTGATCGTCAGGCCGACGTCGGCGCCGCGCCATTGGATCCGCGGGCTGCGCTGCCACAGGGTGAGGGGGCCGCAGACCATCGGTGCTTCGGGCTCGGCGGTGGCGACGGGTGGCCGGCGGCGGTTGCCCACCACCATGCGGCTCAGCCGCTGGGCGATGATGTCGGCGCCGCGCAGCTTGTCGATGAAGTCGACGGCGCCGCGGTCGAGGGCGATGTGCTCGTAGTCGACCAGGGCTCGTCCGGTCAGAAAGGCGACCGGGACGTCGATGCCCCGGTCCCGTACGCCCGACAGCACGTCGATGCCCGACATGCTGGGCAGCGTCCAGTCGAGGAGCAACGCGTCCGCATCGGGTGTGCGCTCCAGCTCCTTGAAGAGCGAGGGCCCGTCGGGGAACCCCCGTACCGCAAAGCCCCGATCTTCGAGCTCTGCCATCATGGTTTCGAGATAGAGCTCGTCGTCGTCGACGAGCATCACGCGGTTGTTCGAAGTCTCCCAGGTCGTTGACGGCATTTGTCCCTTCTTCCCGTTCCCACACGCGTACGAACGCCGTGCGCGAGCGGGAGTTTCCGCGGCACTGGAAAGACACAGGTGCACGGGCCGGGTGTTGCCGATTGGCAACACTCGTCATCCAATCGAGGTCAGCTTACGGTAGAATTACTTCAGCCCCGCGCGACGGAACGCTTCCAGGTAGTGCGCCCGCTCGGCTGGCTCTCTCACCAGCATCTGGCTCTCGACCCAGGCCAGAGAGATGTTGGGCTGTGTCCGGCGCAACTCCTGCAGGGCCGAGCGGGCGAGGTCGGCGTCGCCCGCCATGGCTGCGGCCGCGGTCAGGATGCGGTAGCCGCCGACGAATTCCGGGCGTTGGCGCACGCCTTCGCGCGCCAGCCGCACGGCCTCCTCGTAGTTCCGGCCGACGAACTCGGCGTAGGCCGCGACACCGCTGAAGATCGCCGAGAACGGATCGCGCGGGCTGAGGCGCAGGGCGCGGCGGGCGGCGTCGGCGCCTTCGCGCCAGCGTCCGACGCTCGGCAACACCAGGCCGTAGTAGCCGAGCGCCAGCGAGAAGTTCGGGTTGAGGCGCAGAGCCCATTCGAACTCGGCGAGCGATTCCTCGAAGCGCCCCCTGTGCAGATGGATGGTTGCCAGCGCCAGGTGCGCCCAGGGGTCATCGATGTCGGCACGGACCGCGTCGAGAGCGGCGCGCTCGGCGACCGGCACGGCGACGGCCGCGTCCTGCCAGCCCATGTGGGCGCCGAACATGGTGCTGACCGCGAACACCGCCAGCGCCTGGGCGTAATCGGGTGACAGGGCGATCGCCCGCTCGAGGAACTGCCGGGCCAGGTGATTGTCCTCCCTGGTCACGCGCCAGTAGTGCGACAGCGCGCGCATCACCAGGTCCCAGGCGTCGAGGCTCTCCGGCGCCTTGCGCTGGGCGTGGAAGCTCTCGTTGGCCCAGACCTGCGGCTCGATGGCGGCAACCACCGCCTCGGTGATCTCGTCCTGGATGGCGAACACGTCGGAGAGCAGCCGGTCGTATCGCTCCGCCCAGAGCTGCTTGCCCGTCGCGACCTCGCTGAGCTGCGCAGTGATGCGCACGCGCCCGCCGTTCTTGCGGACGCTGCCCTCGACCAGGTAGCCGATGCCCAGCTCCTCGCCCATCTGCCTGGTCGGTACCGGCTTGCCCTTGTAGGCGAAGGAGGAATTGCGGGCGATGACCAGGAACCAGCGCAGCCGCGACAGTTCCGTGATGATGTCCTCGGAGATGCCGTCGGCGAAGTAATCCTGCTCCGGCTCGTCGTTGCCGTTCACGAAGGGAAGCACGGCGATGGCGGGACGTTCTGCACGCAGTGCGGGCGCAGGGGACACCGCCGGCGCGGCGCCGGCTTCGTCGCGCATGTCCACCGATCCGACGAAGCGGATGCCACGCCGGGCGACGGTCCGGATGAGCCGTTGGGCATCGCCATTGTCGCCGATCGCCCGCCGTGCGGCGTTGATGCGGCTCGCCAAGGTGGAGTCCGACACGATCCGGCCGCGCCACACCGAGGCGATGAGATCGTCCTTGCTGACGACGCGGTCGCGGTTCTGGACGAGGTGGAGCAGCAGGTCGAATACCTGCGGTTCGACCGCAACCGCCGTGCAGTCGCGATGCAACTCGCGCCGGTCGGCGTCGAGCACATGATTGTCGAAGACGAATTGCACGCGGGACGCCTCACCATGCACGTGGGGCCGGGACCATCAATCAAGAGCTTCTCAAGGACAAATCAATCATCCGTCAAAGTCTTGCAGCGCGACTTCGGGCATTTGAGGGCCGCTCGATGAAGCCCCCTCAGACTCAACACACTGGCGCTGCGGAAATCCTCGCAGCGAATAAGAGGAAAGCGAATGTCCGTTGCCTACTACATCAAGTTTCTGACGGTCGTGTCTTTGATCTCGCTTGCGACAGCCGTCCTCGCGCAGCAGCGCGGTCATACGCTGGTCGACAAGGTGCGCGCGGCCAACGACCGCTTCAAGGACGTGTCGGTCGCCGTTTCCGAAGGCTATGCGCCGATCCCCTGCGCCAGCGGCATCGATGGCGGAGCGATGGGCGTCCACTATGTCAGCGAGAAGCTCCTGAAGGCCGACGCCGTCGACATCGCCCATCCGCAGGCGGTGATGTACGAGCCGGGCTCCGACGGCAAGATGACGCTGATCGCGGTCGAGTACATCACGTCGAAAGGCCCCGCCTCGCTTCAGGGCCAGCTCTTCAACTTCACGGGCGCGCCCAACCGCTATGGGCTCGGGCCGTTCTACGAACTGCACGTCTGGGCCTGGAAGAGCAACCCGCGCGGCGCCTACGCCGACATGAATCCCAACGTCACCTGCGAGCACGCGCATTGACGGTCAACCGTCGTCCCGAGCGAAGCCGTCCGGAGGACGGCGTAGCCTCGCTTCGCTCGGCTCCGGTCGGGATGACGCAAGGGGTGGGAAGGGCCCGGCATCGGCCTTGCGTCTTGAGGAGCGTGTCATGAACCGCTTTGTCTTCCTGGCCATCCTGTCCGTGCTGGCCGACTTTCCCATCCTGCAGCGTGCGGTGGCAGAAACCTGGCCCGACCAGCCGATCCACATCATCGTGCCCTTCACGCCGGGCAGCGCGACCGACGTCGTCGCGCGGATCGTGGCGGCGGCGATGAGCCGGAATCTCGGCCAGCCGGTCATCGTCGACAACCGGCCCGGCGCCGGCGGAACGATCGGTGCGGGCCAGGTCGCTCGGGCGGAGCCCGGCGGCTACACGCTGCTCATCAACTCCTCGGCGCACACGGTCAATCCCGCGATCTATCCCGACATGACCTACGACACACGGGTCGATCTGCGCGCCGTCACGATGCTCGCCCAGCAGCCCAACATCCTCGTTGCCGCGCCGTCGAAGGGCTGGAAGACCGCGGCCGACTACGTGCAGGCGGCGACGGCGGAGCCGGGCAAGCTCACCTACGCCACCGCCGGCACGGGCAGCGGCACGCACATGAACGCCGAGAAGTTCCGGCTCTCGGCGCAGATCGGCACCGTGCACGTGCCTTATCGCGGCACGCCGGAGGCGTTGCGCGACACCATGAACGGCGTGACCGACCTCTGCTTCTGTCCGATCGTCGCCGCCCTGCCGATGATCAGGCAGGGCCGCATCGTGGCGCTCGCCAACGGCAGCCCGCGGCGCTCTTCGGCGTTGCCCGAGCTTGCGACCACCGAGGAGCAGGGTTTTCCGGACAGCACCTACACCTTCTGGATCGGGCTCTTCGCGCCCGCCGGCACGCCGCGCACCATCATCGACCGCCTGAACGCCGAAGCGAAAAGGGTGCTCGAGTCGCCCGAGGTCCGCGAGCAGCTCCAGGCGCTCGGCACCGACGCTTCGCCCACGACGTCCCAGGAGCTCGAGCGGATCATCAAGTGGGAAATACGGGACAACATCGAGCTCGCGAAGAAGGCCGCCATCAGGCTGCAGTGAGGGTCGCCGGTATGACATGACTGTCATCCCGAGGCCGAAGGCCGAGGGACCTTTACGGGATCACGAAAGGTCCCTCGCTGCGCTCGGGATGACAGCGAGAGCGTCGGGCACTCACAGTACGCTTGACCAACACATATCCGGACGGTTATACGTCGATCAATAGCCAACGGGTTATTGATCCAGGATGTCGAACGCTCACGATGTGCTCTTCAGGACGCTCGCCGATCCCACGCGACGGGCGATCTTCGAACGACTGTGCCGCGAGGGGGAGAAGACGGTCGGGGCCCTGACGGCACGGGCCGGAGTCTCGCAACCGGCCGTCTCGAAGCATCTGGGAGTCCTGAAGCAGGCCGGGTTGGTGCGCGATCGCCACGAAGGCCGGCTGACGCACTACAGCGCGCAACTCAGCGCGCTCGCTCCGCTGATCGACTGGACGAGCCAGATGACCCGCTTCTGGCAAAGCCGGTTCGACGATCTCGAAGATCTCCTCAGGAGGATGGACCAATGAGCAACACCGCTGCTGCCACTGCGACCCAACTGCGCTCCGTCATCGTCGAACGCGAGATGCCGCATCCGCCGGAAAAGATCTGGCGCGCGCTCACCCAGCCCCATCTGATCCAGGAATGGCTGATGCAGAGCGACTTCAAGCCCGCCGTCGGCCACGACTTCAAGTTCAGCGCCGATTGGGGCTCCGTCGACTGCCGGGTCGTGACCATCGAGCCCCACAAGACACTGTCCTATACCTGGGGCGCCTATGGCCTGGAGAGCGTCGTCACCTGGACGCTCACGCCGACCGGCACGGGCACCCATCTGCGCATGGAGCAGGCCGGTTTCCGGCCGGATCAGCAGCAGGCCTACGGCGGCGCCAAGGTCGGATGGCCGCGGTTCTTTGCCAGCCTGGAGCAGGTCTTGGCGCGGATGGAGTGATCGGGCATGAAGATGGAATGACTCCATCTGAACGCATCGACCGGATGATCGCAGAGCTGACGGACTGGCGGGGCAAGACCTTCGCCAGCATCCGCAAGGCCATCCTCGGAGCTGATCGGGAGATCATCGAGGAATGGAAGTGGATGGGCACTCCGGTGTGGTCGCGCGACGGCATCATCGCCGTCGCGAACCCGCACAAGGGGAAGGTGAAGGTCACCTTCGACTACGGCGCTCGGCTGTCGGACCCCGACAAGCTCTTCAACGCGGGTCTCGAAGGCAACCAGCGGCGGGCGATCGATTTCTTCGAAGGCGACAAGGTCAATGAGCGGGCGCTGAAGAACCTCGTCCGCGCTGCGATCGAGTTCAATCAAGGCAGGTCAAAGAAGAAGGCCCCGACGGGGGCCCGCGCGAAGGCCGCCGGGAGCAAGAAGGACTAGCAGCCCGAGCGTCAAGACCGACGCTTCCACTGCTTCCTCGACCGCGGCCGTACCACCCCGTCGCTCAACAGCGCTTCGAACGCATCGACGAGCGCGGCGATTGCCGGGCTTTCCGGCCGTCGCTTCGGCTCGATCGCCATCATGTCGAGGGTGAATCCGTCGTCGCTTATCGGTCGGACACAAAGGGTGCCGTGCTCGATCTCGGGTACCACCATGATCGCAGGGAGCACCGTCACGTAGTCGCTTGCCCCGGCATATTCGAGGGTCCCGAACATCGAATCGAGGTCCATGAGGCTCGCGATCTCGACGCCTCGCGCTCGCAGATGCGCCAGGATCCGCTCTCGGCGCATGTTCCCGGCCGATTGCAGGATCAGCTTCATCGATCCCAGCGTCGCCAGCGACACCGGCTTCATGTGGAGCGAATGTCGCGTCCCCCGACCGACCAGGACCTCGGGAGAGCTGCCGACTGCCCGGCAGCGCAGGCTGGGCGGCGCGTCGAATACCGGCACGATGGCGACGTCGAGTTCATCGGCCTTGACGCGCTCGATCAACTCGGTGCTCACCGCCTCGACACCGGTGACCGCGAGGTTGGGCTGCTCTTGTTTGAACCGTCGCAGCACCGGCCCCATCAGGCTGCGCGTCAGGGCGGGCATCAGCCCCAGTCGGATGGTGCCGGTCAGGCTGCCGGCGTAGCTTCTGGCCTCCGCTTCGGCGCGGGCGATCTCCTCCAGCACGGCGACGCTTCTGCGGTAGAGCGCTTGGCCGGCCACTGTCGGCCTGACGCCGGCAGACCTGCGCTGCAGCAGGATCACGTCGAGCCGCCGTTCCAGCTTCGCGATCTGCTGGGAGACGCCCGACTGCGTGGCGTTCAGGCGCTCGGCTGCCCGGGTGAAGGACTCTTCCTCGATCACGGCGACCAGCGCCTGCATGCCGGAAAACGAGAGCATCGCATTACACCTGATTATGGACAGCAGAAGATCATATCATTTCTGTTTCTGGCCGTCGGGACGCATCGTGGTCGCCCGGTTGGTACAAAGGGGTGCGATCATGACCATTGCAGGACTCGAAGCGCGGCCGATCTCTGCCGCGGCCCGCCACGCCCTGATCAGCGCCGAGGTGCGCGGGCTCGACCTGTCGCAGCCCCTGGACCCGTCGACTCGCGCGCGGATCCACGATCTCTGGATGAAGCACCTGGTGCTGGTGTTTCCTGGCCAGACGATCACGGACGAGCAGCATATCGCCTTCGGCAGGAATTTCGGGGAATTGGAGGTCCACGTATCGGTTGCCCATCGCAGCTCGCGCAATGCCGAAATCTATCGCGTCTCCAACGTCGACGAAGCCGGCAACATCATTCCGGCCAGGGAGACGGCCTGGCAGTACATCAACTTGTCCTGGCTCTGGCATACCGATAGCTCATTTCGCCAGGTGCCCAGCAAGGGTTCCATTCTGCATGGGCTGGAAATCACCAATGCCGGCGGCAACACCTTGTTCGCCAACATGTATGCCGCCTACGACGATCTCGATGACGCAATGAAGAAACGGATTGAGGGCCGGTGGGTGGTCCACGATCACGACCACATCCTGAGCCTGTCTCCTGAGCTGTCGAAGAAGCACGACAAGGGCCGGTACGACGCGCTGCCGTCAGTGCGCCATCCGCTGGTGCAAATCCACCCGGTTACGCGCCGGCGCTGCCTGCTCCTGTCACCGCACACCATGGTCGAGGTCGAGGGCATGGCGGCGGCTGAAAGCCGTGCGCTGCTCGACGAACTGATCGCTCACGCCACCGTGGACAAGTACGTTTATCGCCACGTTTGGGCGAAGGACGATGTCGTCATGTGGGACAACCGCTGCACGATGCATTCCGTCGAGCCATTCGACAACGCGCATCTCCGCCGAGTCATGCATCGCGTGACGCTCGTCGGCGAGGGCAAGCCGTTGCCGGCGTGAGGCTTTGCCGGGGCACGGACTAGCCGGCCGACTGCGCCCTAGCGCTCCCGCGGCAGGACGCGACGTCGGTTCGCGCTACTGTTTGGGCAGGAAGTCATCGGTGTAGACCTCGCTGGGCTTCAGCTCGGCCTTGAACGATTCGAACGCCTGCTTCATCAGCACGAGCGTTTGTTCCCAATCTGCAAGAGCCATGTACCCGAAGCCCTTGCCGGCCGAGTTCTTGGTGTGGAGGTATGGCGGGGTGCGGCGCAGCTGCTCGAGCAGAAGCTCGCGATCCGCGCCGGGGCGGGCCGCGACGAGAGCGGCGACGGCGGCCTCCGGATCCTTCAGCCCTTCCTCGAAGCCCTTCGCCGTGGCGGCGAGGAAGCCGCGCAACAGCGCCGGCTTCTCGGCGGCGGTCTTCTTGGCGACGAACAGGCCGCCGCCCAGCATGTTGACGCCATAGTCGGCATACTTGATCGGCTTCTCGATGGGCTTCTGGCGGGCGACGCGGAGCGCATCCGTGAATTCCCAGCCGACCATGAAGTCGATGCGGCCCTGCAGCAGCGCGGTATGGACGATCGCATGGCTGAGCTGGATCTTCTTGACCTTCGACTCGTCGAAGCCGGCCGCCTTGGCGAAGGCGGGAAACAGGCGGGTCGAGTAGTCGTCCGGGTTGAAACCCCACGTCCTGCCTTCGAGATCCTTCGGCGAGGTGATTCCGGAACCCTTCAGGGAGATGACGGCGTCCGGCATGGTCTGGATCATGCCGCCGACGGCGATCAGCGGACGGCCCTGGGAAACGCCGAGCGCCATCGTGGCGAGGCTCGCGATGCCGATCGTGTCGGCGCCTTCTGAAATCGCCGTCAGGGTCGACAGGCTGCCCTTGCCATCGAAGATCTGCAGGTCGACGCCGCGGTCTTTGTAGTAGCCGCGGCTCAGCGCGTAGAAGTACGGGGCGTGATATCCGGACGGAGTCCAGTCGAGACGCAACGTGGCCGGCTGCGTCTGGGCGAGCGCGCCGCGGCCGACGGCGACCGACGCCGCTGAAAGACCGATGAGCGAGAGTGCTGACCGCCGCGTGCGAAGCGTCGACTTCATCCCTTGCAACTTCCTTGCCATTGCCCCCTCCAGTGCGGCCTCTTGCTGGACACAGAGGCCGGCTCGTACCCGGTTGATCCGGAACTCCCGATCACGCGAGATAAGCGCCGCTCCGAAAGAGGGTAAAGATCAGAAATTCGGGAAGGCTCCGCGAAATATTCGCCGCGAGTTCAGTGGCCTGAAGTCGTGTCGCGCCTGACCGAAGCATGCCAGGGCAGCAGTCGCCGCTCGAGGTAACCGATCAAGCCGAAGAGCAGGATGCCGGCGAGCGAAAGAAGGAAGATCGCCGAGAACTGCCGCGTGACGTTCTGGTCGGTGGCGGCCACGACGATGAGGTAGCCGAGACCGCTGTCCGCGCCGACGAACTCGGCCACGATCGCCCCGATCACGGCGAGGACGCTCGCCACCTTCAACCCGGCGAAGATGCTGGGCAGGGCGTTGGGCAGGCGGAAGTTCCAGAAGACCTGCCAGGGAGAGGCGCCCATCGATTGCGCGAGATAGACCGTCTGGAGGTTGAGGGACTTGAGGCCAACGACGGCATTGATGACGATCGGGAAGAACGTCATCAGCGTGACGATGATGATCTTCGGGAGAAGCCCGAAGCCGAACCAGACCAGGAAGAGCGGCGCGACGGCCACCTTGGGAATCGTCTGGGTTCCGACGATCAGCGGGTAGATCAGCTTCTCGAAGGTCTGCGAATAGGTAAAGAGGACGGCCAGCGGCAGCGCGATGGCGATCGAGACGACGAAACCCAGCCCGATCTCGAGGAGCGTCACCCCCGACTGGGACAGCAGCAACTGCCAGTCGTTGACGAGGTCCCGCAACACCGCCAGCGGCGAGGGAAGCAGATAGGCGGGTACGTCGAACGCATCGACGCCGATCTGCCAGAATGCAAAGAAGGTGAACCCGCTGATGAGCGCGTAGGGCACTTCGATCTGCTTCAGCACGCGGCGCAGGATCGACGGGTTCGCGCCCGTGCTCGGCATGGCGATTTCCTTGGCCTGGCTCATGTCCTATTCCTCCCGCAGGATGCCGGTCGATTCGAAGACGCGACTGATCCGCCGGCTGTAGGCGAGGAACTGCGGGGTCTCCCGGATGGCCAGTTTGCGCGGACGCGGGAGGTCGATGTCGACCACCTCCTCGATCCGTCCCGGCCGCGCCGACATGATGACGACCCGGTCGCTCAGGAAGACCGCTTCGGAGACCGAGTGCGTGATGAAGAGCACGGTGGTGGGGCTCTCGCGCCAGAAGCGCATCAGGTCGATGTTGAGCTGGTCGCGGGTGAGGGCATCGAGCGCACCGAAGGGCTCATCCATGAGCAGAAGCGGCGGGCTGTGCAGCAGCGCGCGGCAGATCGATGCGCGCTGGCGCATGCCGCCCGACAGCTCGTGCGGGTACATGTTCTCGAAGTCCTTGAGGCCCACGAGCTCGAGCAGATGGCGGGCGCGGGCCGTGTACTTGGCCATGTCGAGCTTGCGCATCTCGGCCTGGATGAGGACGTTCCGGAGGATGGTCCGCCATTCCAGCAGCGTGTCCTGCTGGAACACGATGCCGACGTCGGTATAGGGGCCGTTGACCGCTTTGTCGCCGATCCTGATCGCGCCCGTTGAATGCGGCACGAGGCCGCTCAGCATCATCATCAGCGTGCTCTTGCCGCAGCCGCTGGGTCCGACGATCGAGATGAACTCGTTCTTGTTGATGTCGAGGTCGACGGTGTTGAGCGCCCGGATCGGCCCGTTGCGGGTCGAGTAGGTTTTCGTGACGTCTTCGATCTTTATGAACATCCACCCCCCTTGGCTGTCGGAGTTCCGGCCACCGGACGGTGGCTGGTCTTTCCGTCTTGCGATCGGCTTGCTACGCGACGTGATTGATCAGTCGTTCGGCTGCGTTCTCGGCCAGGCCAGCCGCGGCATCGAGCTTCCATCCGTTCCCAGGCAAAGGATGTGCCACCCGATCGAGCTCCTTATCGAGCAGCCGGCGCAGGCCGGCGAGCTCGGGGATGGTGCCGTCCACTGCGCGTTCCGTGTCGCGGGCGCGATAGGGAGTCGGCGCGACGCCGCCCAGCACGATGCGAACGTTGCTCCAGCGGCCGTCCGGCTCCCGATCGCGTGAGATGGCGACCGCCGCGACCGCGAAGTCACCTTCCCACAGAGCCAGCTTCTCGAACGTGGCGAAGTGCGAAGCCTTGCGGGGAGGAATTCGGATCTCGACGAGCACCTCGCCCTGGTGAAGGCGGTTCTCGCCGGGGCCGCTGTACAGATCCTCGACCGGCAACGTCCGGCGGCCGTGGGGGCCGACGACGACGGCATCGGCGTTCAGTGCGATCAACGTCGTCGCGAGGTCCGAGGGAGTGACCGCCTGGCAGCGATGACCGCCGATCACCGCGTGATAAAAGCGATGGTCGCCGGCGACGGCGTAGCACGGCGCCGTGGAGCCGGCGCGCTTGTAGCAGTCGAACCCGTTTCGATAGAACCAGCAGCGCTTGCCCTGGAGCAGGTTCCCGCCGACCGTCGCCATCTCGCGGATCTGGGCCGACGCGATCTGACGCACGGTCTCGGCAAGGACCGGGCAGGCCGTGGCGGTCCGCCGGGCAGCCTCGGCGAGGGAGACGGCAGCGCCGATGACGAGAGCGCCGTCGCTCTCGAGGCGGACGTCCTTCAGCTCGGGGACATCGAGAAGCGACACGAAGGCGGAGGCCGTGGAAACCCCTTGTCGATTCGCCGGAAGGAGGTCGGTGCCTCCGGCCAGCGGCACCAGGCCTGCCTTGGCGGCTTCGACGACCGCCGACAGCGTGGCGGGCTGATCGATCCGGCTGATCGTCTGCGGCGGCCGGTAGCGCGAGAGACGCAGGCGATTGGCGTGCAGCAGCCGCAGCAGGCCGCGCGGGTAGAGATAGCGCACCAGGGCGATCCACCAGCGCCCCGGCCGGTGCCACAGCCCGTGGTTCCTGCGGCGGCCCTCCTTCCGGGCAAGCGCGGTGATGATCTTGTCGGGCGTGATCGGCAGGTCGCCGATGCGGACGCCGATCGCATCGTAGACGGCGTTCGCGATCGCCGGCGCGGGCGGCGTATTGCACAGCTCGCCGATGCCTTTGGCGCCGTGCGGTCCCTTGGGATCGCCGCCTTCCACGAGGATCGTCTTGATATGCGGAAGGTCGCCGGCACGGGCCATCGCGTAGTTGATGAAGGCCGGATTGATGACCTGGCCCTGCTCGTAGAGCATCTCCTCGCCGAGGGCGGCACCGCCGCCCATCTGGACGCCGCCCGCGATCTGGCCATGGACCATCACCGGGTTGAGGGCCGTGCCGATATCGTGAGCGGCCGCAAAGTCGACAATGCGGAGCTTGCCGGTCTTCGCGTCCACATCGACTTCGGCGGCATGCGCGGCGAAGCTGTAGGTGGCCGAGAAGTTTCCGCGGCCGGCGTCATCGAGAAGCTGCGACGTCTCGTCGACGAACGAGGCGGTGGTGCTGAGGACACCACTGACCGTCTCCGGATGGGCTTTCACAAGAGCGCCAATCGGAACCTTCTCGTCCTCGCAGACGGCAAATCCATCCTCGAAGCGGACCGGCCGGTTGCCGAAGAACGTCGTCGCCGCAGCCCGCAGACGCTCGAGCACGGCATCGCAGGCCTTGATCGCCGCGTTTCCACTGTAATAGGTGCCGCGGCTGCCCCAGGCCCCGAGGTCGTAGGGCGTCTGGTCGCTCTCCATGGACAGGATGCGAACGCGCTCCAGCGGCACGCCGAGATTGTGGGCCGCGATCTGGCAAAGGATCGTGCGCTGGCCGGTGCCGGTGTCGGCGCCGCCGAAACGGATGAGCACGCTGCCCTCGGTGTCCAGGTCGATGGTGCTGTCGTTCCGGTTGGAGCCCGGGAAGGCGTAGGTGCCGGAGGAATGGAAGCCTGTCGCGACGCCCAGCCCGCGACCTTTCTTTCGCGCCGCCTTCTTCCGGTCCCAGTCGAGAGCTTCACGCACGGCCTTGAGGCACTCCGCCATCCGCACCGTCTGCAGCTTGGCGCCCTGAACCGTTTCCGTGAACGGGACATTGGCGTTGCGCAGCCTGAGGTCGATGGGATCGACGTTCAGGTCCTCGGCGAGGTCGTCCAGCAGGGACTCCAGCGCGTAGACCGCTTGCGTCGTTCCATAGCCGCGGAACTGGCCGCCGGGCTGCTTGCACGTGTCGGTGAGGCGGGCGACGACATCGACGGCCTCGGCCCGGTAAAGCGTGCCGAGCGCCTTGGGACCCGACGACATGACGCTGAAGCCCGAATGGACGTAGGACCCGTTGTCGACGTGGATCCTTCCCTCGATGCCGCGCACGAGGCCGCTGTCGGCCGCGTGGAGCTCGAGATCCACGCGCCAGCCATGACGGGTCTTCGTGGTGGAGAATTCCTCGGCGCGCGTCAGGGCGATGCGAACCGGCCGATTAGCCTGCCGTGACAACACGGCGGTAATGGCCTCATGTTCGGCGATGCGGGATTTCGCGCCGAAGGCGCCCCCGACGCCGATCTCGTGGACGACGATCTGCTCGACGTCCATCTGGAGGAGCTGCGCCATTTCCTTGATCACGAAGAACGGAGCCTGGGTGCCCGTCCAGAGATGCAGCTTGCCGTCCTGCCAGAGCGCGACGGTGGCATTGGTCTCCATGCACGCATGCGTCTGCTGCGGAAACCAGTAGGAGCCGCTGACGTGGTGCGTCGAGCTGGCGCGCGCCGCCCGGGAGTCGCCCCACTTGCGGTCGAGCGTGAGCGCGACGTTCGGCTCGTTCGTGGGACGCTCGTGCAATGTCGGCGCACCCTCTGCGAGGGCCTGCTCGATGGTCCAGGCGGCAGGCAGGGGCTTGTACCTGACGCGAATGACGGCGAGGGCCGCGAGGGCCTGCTCCATCGTCTCGGCCGCGACGGCCGCCACTTCCTGGCCGACGAACCGGACGATGCCGTCGGCGATCGGCGGGCGATCCTTCGCGCCGTCGTGGATGTAGCGCGTCCCGGGAGGGAAGTCCGCGGATGTCACGACGGCGTGCACGCCCGGCATCTTGCGGGCGGCGTTCGTATCGACGGAGAGGATGCGCGCGTGAGGGTAGGGGGAGCGCAGGATGGCGCCGTGCAGCAGGCCGTCGGGCGAAAGATCGCCGATATAGGTGAACCGGCCCGAGGTGATCTCCTCCCAATCCAGCGGCCGCACGCTCTGGCCAAGGGGCGGACGAACGCTCGTGTTCATGGCACGGCCTTGGACCGTCGCTTCTCGGCCGTGCGCCAGACGGCTTCGACGATTCCATTGTACCCGGTGCAGCGGCAGATATTGCCGGACATCTCGTACCGGATGGTCTTCTCGGCTTCCTGCCTGTCCTCCGGCAGGCCCGCGCGCAGCAGGGCCGCGGCCCGGACGAGCTGGCCCGAGGTGCAGAACCCACACTGGAAGCCGCCGAAATCCGCGAACGCCTCGCGCAGGTCACGTAACTCCTCCGCCAGGCCCTCGACCGTATGCACTTCGCCTTTGACGCGCGCGGCGAGCGTGATGCAGGCCATGACCGGTATGCCGTCGACGAGCACCGTGCAGGCGCCGCATTCGCCGCGCGCGCAGGCTTCCTTCGCGCCTTTCAGGCCAATCTGGTCGCGGATCACGGAGAGCAATGTCGTGCCGGGTGCGATCGACGGTTCATGCGGTCGAGAGTTGATCACTAGCATTGCTGGCTCGGCCCGTTCGCTGGCGTTGCTTCAGTTTGGCTGATCACTACGAAGCAGTCGCTGCGAATATTTCGACGACGCTTTCGCGAATTTCTGATCTTTACCATTCGTCGCCGCGGCCGGTACGTCTTGGTCCTCAGATACGATTTGGGTGGTGCAGATGATGCCCGTAACTTGGCCCAAGGAGGGCGTCCGCCGGATTCCGTATGCCGTCTACTCGAGCCCGGAAATCTTCGAGCGAGAGCAGAGCGCCATCTTCCGCGGACCGATCTGGCACTTCCTCGGCCTGGAGGCGCAGATACCGGAGACCGGCATGTACGTGCTGGCGCAGGTCGGGCAGACGTCGGTGATCGTGGTGCGCGAGGCGAGCGGCAAGGTGAATGCCCTCGTCAACAAGTGCTCCCACAAGGGCACGCCGCTGGCCTACATCCCGTCGGGCAAGGTCAGCCGCTTCCTGTGCGTCTATCACAACTGGTGTTTCGGCCTTAACGGCAAGATGATCTCGGCTGCCTTCGAACGGGGGGTCGCCGGCAAGGGCGGAATGGCCGACACCTTCAAGAAGGAGGAGAACGGGCTGCAGAAGCTTCGCGTGCACACCTCCAACGGCCTGATCTTCGGCACCTTCAACGAAGCGACGCCGCCGTTCGAGGAGTATGTCGGCGCGGACCTGATCGCCAACATCAAGCGCGTGTGCGGCAAGCCTCTACGCATTCTCGGCCAGTACAGCCAGAAGCTGCCCTCGAACTGGAAGCTGTACATCGAGAACGTGAAGGATCCCTACCACGCCTCCATCCTGCATGCCTTCAACGGCGTGATGAAGCAGGACCGGCTGACGATGGAAGGCGGGATCGTCATGGGGTCCCGTGGTTGGTCGCACATCAGCTACTCCAAGATGAGCACGGACCAGGGCGACCAGGTCTACAAGAGCAAGGAACTCCGGTCGGCCGAGGTGACGGCCTATGGTCACGGTCTGCGCGACACGTCGATGACGGACATCTGGGACGACTTCGGCGACGGTGTCAGCATGACCATCCAGACCATCTTCCCCAATTTCGTGCTGCAGCAGCTCCGCAACTGCCTGGCCGTCCGCACGATCGTTCCCGTCGGAACACATGAATCTGAGCTTCGCTGGATCGCCTTCGGCTACGAGGATGACGACGAGAGGAAGCTGAATGGCCGTCTCAAGCAAGCCAACATGATGGGGCCGGCCGGCCTGATCGCGATGGAAGACGGCATGATCGGCGGGCTCGTGCAGAAGGGCATTGCCGGCGACCTCGACAAGGCGGCCGTCATCGAAATGGGCGGTCACGGTATCGAGCCGATCCCCGGATCACGCGTCTCCGAAGGCAGCGTACGCGGCTTCTGGACCGGCTATCGCGCACTGATGGATCTTTAGTCATGAGCCAGGCACGATCGGCGCCGGTCTCGGAAGTCCAGGCGCGACGCCTCATGGCGGACTATGCGGCCGCCATCGACGCCCTCGAGCTGTCGAAGTGGCCGACCTTCTTCACGGACCCGTGCCTGTACCGCATCACGACGCGGCAGAACGAAGAGCGGAACATGCCATTGTCGATCATGCTGTGCGACAACCAGGCCATGCTCTATGACCGGGTCGAGGCCATCGAGAAGGCGAACATCTTCGAGCCGCACTATTACCGGCACATCCTGTCTGATACGCGGATACTCGCGACGACCGGCGAGGGCATCAGGGCGGAGACGAGCTTCATGTGCGTCCGCACGATGCTCGATGGCCGGATGGCCCTGTTCGCCGCCGGCGTCTATCGCGACGAGATCGTTCTCTGCAACGAGTCGTGTCGCTTCAAGTCGCGGTCGGTCGTGCTCGATTCGTCGCAGGTGGATACGCTGATTGCCATTCCGCTGTGAGTGGAGGGCACGACGTTGACTCTGACGCCGCAGAATCGTGAGAAGCTTCGCCAGGTAAGCGTGTCGACGCTGACCACTTGCCTGTATCGCAAGGGCCTGAAGCGCGTCTGGCCGAGCGGCATTCTCCCGCTGGCGAAAGGCCAGCCGCGCCTGGTGGGCGAGGCCTACACGCTGCGGTTCGTTCCGGCGCGCGAGGATGTCGGGGCGGGTTCGTACGGGACGGCCGCCAACGTGCACCAGCGCGCCTTCGAGGACTGCCCGCCCGGGCATGTCCTGGTGATGGACACGAGGGGCGAGACACGCGGCTGTTCCTGTGGGGACCTGCTGATCGGCCGCCTCAAGGCGCGCGGCTGCGCCGGCATCGTCACCGACGGCGGGTTTCGCGATACCCTCGACATCGAAGGGCTGGACTTCCCGGTGTACCAACGCTGCGCCGTGCCGGCGCCGAGTTTCGGCTACCTGCATGCGGCGGAGGCGAATGTCCCGGTCGGCTGTGGCGACGTTGCCGTCTATCCAGGCGACATCGTCGTCGGGGACCAGGACGGTGTGGTCGTCATTCCGGCGGCGATCGCGAACGAGATCGCCGAGACCGCGTACGAGCAGACGGAGTACGAGACGTTCGCTGCCGGAGAAGTCGCCAAGGGCCGCACGATCATCGGCCTGTACCCTGCCACCGAGCAGTCGATGGCGGAGTTCCGGGCTTGGCGGGATGCTCGGCATGGCCGTGCCTGAGCCGCCCTCCGGCGCGAATGACGGCGAGCGCGTCGTCATCGAGCGTCTCGCGCTTCGCGGCATCGTGATCACCTCCAGGCAGGCCGGCGAACTCGCTGCCGCGGCTGTGCGTCTGCAGCAGATGAAGGATCTGCTGCGCTCGGATGTCGCCGCGCCGGACGACAGCGTGCGCGACCCGCAAAGAAGCAAATGAGCGACATTCCAAGCCTGACCGAGGCTGCCCGGAGGATCCGCTCGGGCAGGCTGCTGCCGTCCGCGCTCCTGGAAGAGTGCGTGTCGAGGCTGGAAAGCCACGATGCGCTCGTGAACGCTTTCGTGACCCCGACGATCGAAGCCGCTCGCATCGCGGCGCGCCAGGCCGATCGGCAGGTTCTTGCCGGACGATGGTGCGGCCCGCTTCATGGCATCCCGATCGGCATCAAGGACGTGATCGACGTGGCGGGCGTTCCAACGATGGCCCAGTCGCGCCAGCTCCAGGATTATGTCCCGGCAAAGAGCGCGGCCGTCGTCAAGAAGCTGGTTGATGCCGGAGCGGTCATCCTCGGCAAGCTCACCACGCACGAGTTCGCCTTCGGCACGCCGGCGCGGGACGGGCCGGCGCCGCCGGCGCGCAATCCCTGGAAGGTCGATCGGTTCGCCGGCGGATCGTCCAGTGGCGCCGCAGTCGCGACGGCGACCGGCATGGTCCTCGGCGCCATCGGGACCGACAGCGCGGGCTCGGTCCGGAGCCCGGCGGCGCTGTGCGGTGTGGCCGGCCTGAAGCCCGGGCAGGCGCGGGTGAGCCGGCGAGGGGTCTTCCCGCTGGCGCCAGGCCTCGATGCCGTGGGCGCCTGCGCCTGGACCGTGGAGGATTGCGCGACGCTCTATGCCGCGATGGCGCCGGCGGGGCAGCTCGGGTTGCGTCGCTTCTCCGCGAGGGAGTTCCCCGATCTCAATATCGATCTACGAGGGCTGCGCATCGGCGTCGTTCGCCACTTCTTCACAAAGGATGCCCCGGTTTCGAACGATGGCCTGACGGCGATCGATGAAGCCCTGGAAGTGTTCCGGAACCAGGGGTGCCGTGTCAGGGATGTTTCGCTCGCCCCGCTCAGGGAATGGAACGCCGTGGGCATGATGCTGTTGCTTGCCGAGGCATTCTCCTTCCATGAGCCCTGGCTGCGGGAACGGAGCCATTTCTACGGAGAGTCCGTTCGCGACGCATTGCTCCTTGGCGGGCTGATCGACGCGGCGGACTACGTGCAGGCGAGCCATCACAGGAAGCGCCTGTCGGAATCCGTCGAGGCACTGTTCAGGGACAACGACATCCTGGTGTCGGCCATTCAGGGTGGGGAAGCTGCGCCGATCGAGGCGATCGACAAGTGGGGCTTCATCGAGAGGCCAAGCTACGGCATTCCCTTCAATGTCAGCGATCATCCGGCCTTGAGCGTCTGTTGCGGCTTTGGCCGGCAAGGCCTGCCGCTGGCGATGCAGCTCGTGTCCCGCCGCAACGGGGAGCAGCTGTTGTTGCGCGCCGGTCACGCATATGAATGCGCCGCCGGCTGGAGAGGCATGCGGCCGGCTCCCGGGCAGATCTCCGCGGCGGTCGCATGAGCGACAGGTTGTTTATGGATGAATCTCGACTAATGTAGGATCGATCGCCATGGCGCTCGGTCTGCTGCCGAACTTCATCAATACCACCGCCCTTCGATACTTCTACGAGGTGGCGCGCTACGGCTCGTTCCAGGTCGCCGAGGAGAAGATCCACATCGCCGGTTCGGCCATCCGGCGGCAGATCCAGCTCCTGGAAGAGGAGCTCGGGACCAAGCTCTTCATCCGCAATCGCAGCGGCCTCCGGCTGAGCGCGGCAGGAGAGGCTCTGCTCTACCGGCTTCGGCGCGCCATGAAGGAGTTGAGCAGCGCGCGCGCGGAGATCGACGTGCTGCAGGGCATGCACACGGGCAATGTCCGCATCGGCCTCAATGAAACGGTCGCGCGCGAAGTGCTGCCTAGCTTTCTCGATGAGTTCGGCAAGAAGTACCCCCGCGTCACCTTCGAGATCGTCGTCGCGAACTCGAACGCCCTTGTCGAGATTCTGCTGCGCAACGAGGCGGACATCATCGTCGGCTATGCCCTCGAGCCCAAGGGAGGGATCCAGAAGGTAACGTCTTTCCGGCTGCAGACTTGCATCACCGTCCACCGGGAACATCCCCTGGCGCAGAAATCCTCGGTGCGCGTCGCCGATCTCGTCGACGAAACGTTCATCCTTCCCAGCGTCGATTCCCATACCCGCCGGGTCTTCACGGAGCTGTTCGAGCGGGTGGCCATCAAGCCCGTATTCAACGTCTCGACCAACTCCTTCGAACTGATTGGCGTGCTGGTCGCCAAGCGCCTGGGCATCGGATGCCAGGTGTCGCTGTTTGCGGGACCGGATCCGGCTCGGCCCGAGCTGGTCTACGTGCCGGTCCGCGACGCTAAGGTTTCGTCGACTTCCCTGAGCTGCTGCATCGGTGAGGAAGGCCTGCCCAACATGGCGGCATCGCTCTGCCTCAAGGAGCTGACGTCCACGCTCGAGGCGTGGGTCGAGAGCTTCGCCAGGCTGCCATCGAGGAGTCCTGCGAAAAGTTTGGCGAACTAGGCACGAATTTCTGATCTTTACGCCTCGGCCTCGGTCTCGCTAGCTCACTGGACGACACTCGCAGTCGTCCAAGTGGAGGGGAATGTCGCTATGAGGCTCAACGAAACCGCCAAGGGCGTATTCATCATTGCGGCAACCCCGTTTGCCGACAATGGCGAGCTCGACCTGCAGAGCGTCGACACGCTGACGGACTTCTACCTGGGGTGCGGCGTTCACGGCTTCACCCTGCTCGGCATGATGGGCGAGGCGCAGAAGCTGTCCGGCGAGGAATCGATGGCCGTCGTCGATCGCGTGATTGGCCGCGCGCAGGGCCGCCAGGTGATCGTCGGGGTGAGTCACGCCGGCCTCGAGAACGTGCGGCGCCTCGCGCACGAGGCGATGATGGCGGGCGCCGCTGGCGTGATGGTCGCGCCGCCGCCTGGCCTGAAAGGCGACGACGGCATCTACAGCTACTATGCGCAGGTCTTTCAGGTGCTCGGACCGGATGTTCCCGTGGTCTACCAGGATTATCCGCAGACCACCGGCGTCTATCTGCCGGCGACGGTATTCGAACGGCTGGTCGACGACTTCAAGCAGCTCGTCATGCTGAAGCACGAGGATGCTCCGGGCCTCGCCAAGCTCACGCGCATCCGGGACGGTGAGAAGGCCCCGGGCCGTCGGCGCGTTTCGATCCTGGTCGGCAATGGCGGACTCTACTATCCGCAGGAAATGCGCCGCGGCGCCGACGGCGCCATGACCGGCTTCGCCTGGCCGGAGATGCTGGTGCAGGTCTACGAGCTTTTCGCCGAGGGCCGGCCGGAGGAAGCGGAGGATCTGTTCGACATCTATCTGCCGCTGGTCCGTCACGAGGTGCAACCGGCGATCGGCTTGGCGTTGCGCAAGGAAGTGCTGTTCCGCCGCGGCGCCATCAGGAGTCCAAGGCAAAGAGCACCCGGCTCGTCGTTGACGGCGACCGACAAGGCGGAACTCGATTCGCTCATTGCGCGTCTGGAGCGGCGCCTCGCCGGGGCGGGCCGGCGGCCCAAGGCGGCGGAGTAGGCCGGGTCCCCTCTGGGCTGGGCGCGTCATGGTCTTCCGGACCGCGAGCTTCCAGCTCGCTCATGAATCATGAGCGAGC
>JACPOB010000113.1:28990-35107 GCA_016185145.1 Rhodospirillales bacterium
CGAGCTTCCAGCTCGCTCATGAATCATGAGCGAGCTGGAAGCTCGCGGTCCGGAAGACCATGAGAAGACGCACCACTGGAGTGGCGCGCGTCGGGCCTATGCTGCAATATCGGTCGCCAGGTGGAACAGGCAATCGCCGCGTTCGCAGCGAGCCGGCACGCGCTTGCACAGCACCAGGCCGTCGCGTTTGAACGACACGACCTCAGGCTCGCGCCACGGCGTGTGGTGGAAATGGATGCGCGCCGCGGGCTGGCCCGCCTTGACCTCGGCGCCGAGGTCGACCAGCGGCTCGAACAGGCCGCCGTCGGTGGCGTAGACGTAGTAGTCGTCGCCGCCGATCTCGGTGAGACGCGTCGGCGTCGGCGCCGGCACGGGCCCCTGCAGCAGGCCGATATGCGCCAGCACGCGGCGCATGCCGTCCTCGGCGACTTTTAGCGAGCCGGGCGTCACCAGCCCGCCGCCGCCGAGTTCCGTGCCCATGGAAACCACACCCTGGCGGTACGATGCCGAGTTGAAAGTCTTGCCGCCGCCCTGCGGCGCCGAGGCGAGGTAGCTCACCGGGGCGCCGAAGGCCTTCAGCATGCCGATGACCTTCTGCATGCGCGCGGCATCGTCGTGCTTGGGCGCCAGAGCGCTCGGGATGTAGGTGAGCGAGCTGCCGCCCGAGTGGAAGTCGAAGCTGTAGTCGAAGCCCGGCAGCAGGGCATGCTCGATGAAATAGGCGATCTGCTGGGTGATGGTGCCTTCGGCGTCGCCGGGGAAGGAGCGGTTGAGGTTGCCCTCGTCGATCGGCGAGGTGCGGCGACCTTCCATCGCCGCCGGGAAGTTGGCCGAGGGCAGGATGACCAGCCGGCCCTTGATGTCCTTCGGCTGCAGTGCGCGGATGAGGTTGCCGAGGCCGATCTGACCCTCCCATTCGTCGCCGTGGTTGCCGGCCTGCATCAGCACGCTGGGCCCATCGCCGTTCTTGATGCGCACGATCGGAATTGGGATCCAGCCGTAGGCCGAGCGATGCACCGAATGCGGCACGCGCACGAAGCCCGTGGCCTTGCCTTCGGCCAAAAGGTCGATGTCGGCCGACAGGCGGCTCATGGCCGAGAAATCCGTGCGTTGCATCCCGCTGTCCCTTCATTGATTAAGATCGTCGATCGGTTATCCGTCGATCAGTCGGGTGAGTGCAATGGCCAAGAAGACGTCGGTCAAGTCCAGGAAACCCACGAGGAAGGTCGCCAAGCCGAAGCTCCTCGCCGGCGGCAACCCGCAGGTCGCGAAGGCCGATGGCGATGCCCCGGTGCAGGCCTATATCGCGGCCATGCCGGGCTGGAAGCGCGACGTCGGGCGCCGTCTCGACGCGCTCATCGTCCGCGCGGTCCCCGGCGTGCGCAAGGCGGTCAAGTGGAACTCGCCGTTCTACGGGATGGAGGATCGAGGCTGGTTCCTCAGCTTCCATTGCTTCGCGCGCTACGTGAAGGTGGCCTTCTTCCGTGGCGCCTCGCTCAGTCCCGTTCCGCCCGGCGAGTCCAAGCATAAGGACGTGCGCTACCTCGACATCCACGAGGCTGACCCGCTCGACGAAACCCGGCTTGCTTCCTGGGTGAAGCAGGCCAGCCGATTGCCCGGCTGGGGCGGCGCCTGACTATGGGTTAGGATACCGGCCTTGGGAGGTGGTCCGATGAGTGTTGCTTTTGACGTCACCATGCCTCTGTCCGGCGCTTCGTTCGGCGCGACGGTCCGGCTGACCAGGCCGTTGTCGCAGGGCATTCCTGAAGGCCTGCCCGGCGTGCTGGCGGATGCCGATGGCCTGATGCTGATCCCGGGCCTGCAGGAGATCGCGGACAAGCCCGAGCTGCTGGTCGCCCTCAGCCGCGCGTTCGGCTCGGAGGTCGAGGACTATCGCTATACGCTTACGCAACGCAGCTCGGTGCATACGACGGTGCCGGAGATCTTCCTGGTGTCGAACATGGCGCCGGTGAACAAGCGGCCGCCCCGGCGACCCGATCCGCCGATGACGGCCGACGGCCGGCTGCCGGTGCAATACCCGCACCGCAAGGGCTGGCACACCGATCAGAGCTATCGCCGGCCGCCGCCCGACATCTCGCTGTTCTATGCCGTGACGCCGGCCGCGCGCGATCGCGGCCAGACGCTGTTTGCCGACGGCACGGCGGCCTATGCGGCGCTGCCGGCTCATCTGAAGGCGAAGGTCGACGGGCTGCAGGGCCTGCATTGCCAGCCGGGCACGGCGCGCTCGCGCGAGGGCGCGCTGGCCGGCCGCACCGACATTGAGCAGGCGCCGACTGCGCGCTCGCAGCCGCAGCCGGTCGTGCGCAACCATCCCGTCACCGGCAAGCCCGCGCTCTATATCTGCGAATGGGGCCAGATGGACTGGGTCGACGGCCCGTTCGTCGGCCTGGAACCCGGCCCGCGCGGCGAAGGCGCCGCGTTGCTGGACGAACTGATGGCGCACTACACGCGGCCGGAGTTCGTCTACGTCCACGAATGGACGGTGGGCGACCTGGTGGTGTGGGACAATCGCTGCCTGGTCCATGCCGCGACCTGGTACGACGGCGAGACGGAGCAGCGCATGATGTGGCGTACCACGGTACGCGGCAATCCGGGCGCGATCTACGAGGGCGAGGCCCGGAGCTGGATGCCGCGCGAACAGGTGCCGGCGTAGTTCCCGGGACCGCAAGCCTGGTGCCGCGGCCGAAATGGATCGGGGGCGACGAGAATGCCAGCACTGCTGGCATCCGTGCTCGACTGAGAGCTTTTTTGGCGCTCTACGGTCCGCCAAAATGGTCAGAACCGAAGTTGACTCTCTAAATCACCTGAGTTATGTTAGCCTCGCGCTCGCCTCCCGGCGGCTCTGCTCTATGCATCGTTCATCCGATACCATCGCGCCCGGCGGCAGCCCTGCCGGGGCCAGGTTTCCGCCATCCCGAGCCCCGCTCGAGGGGCGGTTCGGTCGGGTGAGCGAAAACGGCCAGCGAAACTAGCGAAATTCAAAAAGGCCGAAGATTCAATGACTTCGTCGGTGTTTGCGGGACTAGCGAAATCCAGCGAAATTCACCCCGAGAGTCGCGTACAGCCCGTCAAAACCTGCGTGCGACGAGTAGCTCCGCGATCCGAAGCGCAGACTGCAGTGCACGCACCACTCGGCAAGACCGAGAGGTGCTGCACGCATGGGGTCAAGCGGGGCCGACCCCTTCTGAACCACCATGTCGAGACGCTAGCCCTTCGGGCAGGGAAAGACCTTCATCTCCGGCCCGAGATCATAGGGCGCCGGAACTTGGGTCAGCGAAGTGACCTCGCCAAGCAGCGCCCAGTCGAAGGCGCGTTGATATCGTGAGCAGAACTCCCGGTCGTGGACCGGCCGCTGCGCCGTGCGATTGGCGATCTCGGTGACCATGACGTCGAGGTTGGCGCGCTTGCGCTTGACCAGGGATTTCAGCTCGTTGGCGTTGCTCGTAAGCTCGGGACTGAACTTCTTGACGAACGCTGCGTACTCGTCATTCAGGTAGACCTTGCCGTCGGCGCCTTTGCATTGAAGGGCGCCGACGACGAGCTGTTGCTGGACCATGCGGACGCGAAAGGCGCTGAGGTCGGTGTCGTTGTAGCAGACCGAGCGGAGGTTGGAGGGAGAAGGCACTGACGCGACAGGTGCCTGATAGTCGGCCGAGATCTTCTTTTCAGGCGGAGTTGGATTACAGGCCGCAAGAGACAAAGCGCACAAGACAAACAACGGAAGCGACTGTTTCTGCATCTTTGTTTTCCTTAAGAGGGGCAATCTCTTATTGCTCGATCTTAAGACTCCAATGCAAGACGGTTCCGCGCCATATCGCTTGCCCTGTTTTTGCCTTATTCGGAAGCGCGGGCGTGGCTCGTGAAGATGCCGAGCGCCGCGGCGATGACTGGTCGCGCCGCGCGATCGGCGCGCCACACCAGGACGAGATCGCGGAACAGCGGCGGTGCGAGGCCGAAGAGATCGATGCGGCCCGCGGCGGCCGCCTCGCGTGCGGCGACCTCGGAAACGATCGCCCAGCCGAGGCCGGCTGCCACGAACGCCGTCATTGCCTCGGCGCTGGCGATGTCGCTGACGCGGATGCGCTTGCGGTCGGCCGTGCCGAGCCAGGCGTCAGCGGCGCGGCGGATCGTGCCGCCGCGGTCATAGAGGAAAAGCTGCCGGCCTTCGAGGTCGCGCGGCCGGATCGTGCGGGTGGCCGGCGCCTGGCCTGGCGGCGTGATGCACACCAGCCGGTCATGGAAGAAGAACCTGGTGCGCAGATGGCGATGACGCACCGGGGCGGTGAGCAGGCCGAGATCGATCGCGCCGTCGAGCAGGCCCGGGATCAGGTCGGCGGTGTTGCCGGTGATGATCCTGAGGTCGATGCCGGGGTGGCGCAGACGCAGATCGGCCATGACCGGCGGCAGCAAGTGCGTGGTCGCCGTGGCACCGGTCGCCAGGACGAGAGGACCCGAGATCGCGGCCTTGGCGCGGGCGATCTCGTCCATCGCCCGGTCGATCTCGGCGAACGCGCGTGAGCTCGCCGCAATCAGGGTCTCGCCCTCCGGCGTCGGCCTTGCGGTCTTGCCGATGCGTTCGAGAAGCCGGGTGCCCAGCTGCTGCTCCAGCAGGCGGATGTGGTTGCTGACGGCGGGCTGGGTGAGGCCGAGCGTCCGGGCCGCCGCCGAGAAGCCGCCCAGGCGGGCCACCTCGCGCAGGGCGCGAAGCCGCTCGAGGCTCGGGAGGTGGCGGCGCGTGGTGATCACGGCCTCATAGTTTCAGAAATGATTTTGATCAGAAACAACAATTTCCAAAATGATCGGGAGTGCCCGATTCTCGGCCCGACACAATCCGAGGAGGCCCGCATGGAAATGCCCAGAACATCGATCGGCGGCAGCTTTGCCTGGACAGTGCCGCAGGTCACGCAGCGCGACGATTGGGTCTGCCGGCTGGCCGAGTCCGACGTCGCCGAGATCGACGCCGCCGTGCGCTCGACGCGCAAGCGCGGCCTCGGCATCCAGCAGATCGAGCGCGACGACTTTCCGCTCGACCGGCTGACGACGCGGCTCGGCGCACTCAGGGCGCAGATCCGGTCCGGCCTCGGCTTCGGCTACATCAAGGGGCTGCCGGTCGAGCGTTATGACCGCGAAACCCTGATCCGTATCTACTGGGGGCTCTCGCGCCACTTCGGCGATCCCATCACCCAGAATCGCAACGGCCATGTCGTGGGCCATGTCATCGATGTCGGCGACACCGAGCGGCATCACGACAGGCGACTGACCCAGAGCACGGCCGAGCTCTGCTTCCACACCGATTCCTGCGACGTCGTGGGACTGCTCTGCATCAACCGCGCGCAGAGCGGCGGCGAGAGCCGGATCGTGAGCGGCATCGCCGTGCACGACGAACTGATGCGGCGCCGACCCGACCTGCTGCCCGAGCTCTACAAGCCGATCTACATGGACCGCCGCGGCGAGGTGCCGGAAGGCAAGAAGCCGTGGTTCGGCATGCCGCTCTTCTCCTGGCACCGCGGCCAGTTCACCGGCTATTCGCCGATCCGGCAGTACATCGAATCGATGGTGCGTTTCCCCGACGCGCCGCGCATGTCGAATGCGCAGAGCGAGGCGCTCGATGTCTATTACGGCATCTGCGAGGAGGAGCGGTTCTGCCTGAAACTGCACTTCGAGCCGGGCGACATCCAGTTCCTGCAGAACCACGTCGTCTTCCACTCGCGCACGGAGTATGCCGACGGCCCCAGCGCCGATGGGTGGCCGAAGCGCCACTTGATTCGGATGTGGCTGTCGCTGCCCGACGGCCGGCTCCTGCCGCCGCACATGGCCGAGAAGTGGATCAATATCACGGTCGGCACGAAGCGCGGCGGCGTGCCGACGGACAAGGAGCCGGTGATCCCGCTCGATCCGTTTACCCCCGCCTACGCCTAGCGTTGAAGCGCTTCCTCTCCACGCTTCGCGTCTGTCAGATTCACACATCGTGACCAACCAGGGAGGCGCCATACCTTATAGCGCGGAACTCTGCGAGACCGATGCGCATGACCTTGGGGCCGGGCTTTCCGTAGTAGCCGGTCCATCCGCCGAGGCGGGCGATCACCCAGGCGGCGA
>JACPOB010000114.1:0-95081 GCA_016185145.1 Rhodospirillales bacterium
GGCGAAGCGCACCCCGGTGGCGTTGGCGAGTGCATTCGACACCGCCGGCGCCACCGGGTTGATGCCGCACTCGCCCTGGGACTTGGCGCCCAGGGGACCGATGGCATCGACCGTGTCGGCGAAGAAGATGTCGGTGTGCGGTGTGTCGGCGAAGGCCGGCACGCGGCAGTTGCGCAGCTGCGGGTTCACCATGTGGCCCTCGTCGTGAACCATGTTCTCGACCAGCGCCCAGCCGTAGCCCATGGCGACCGCGCCATCGAGCTGGCCGCGGCACTGCATCGGGTTGATCGGCCTGCCGATGTCGGCCGCATGCACGCTGTGCAGGATACGGACCTCGCCGGTCACCTTGTGCACCGCGAGCCGCACGCCCTGCACGTTGAAGGCGATGGTGCGCGGCGACAGGTAAGCCTTGCGGCTGACCGTGAAGCGGTGAGCGACCTTGGCGCCCTCGGCATGCAGCTCGGTGAGCGGGATGCGTTTGTTGCCGCAGATCACCGCATCCTTGTCGAGGCGGCACTGCTCGACCGGCGTCTTGGTGAAGCGCGACGCGAAGTCGAGGATGTCGGCCTTCATCGCCTCGGCCGTGATCATCACCGCCTTGCCCGCCACCACCGTGCCGGTGCTGGCGAAGGTGCCGGTGTCGTAGGGCGTGCGGTCGGTGTCGGCATTGATGATGTCGACGTCGGCGGCGCGCACGCCGACCACCGAAGCGGCCATCTGCTTGTGCGCCGTGGTGATGCCGTTGCCCATCTCCGACGAGCCGCAGGCCAGATGGTAGGTGCCGTCCGCCAGCAGCTTCATCTCGGCGCCCGAGCGATGCTCGGTCGGCGGGCCGCACTCGAGCATGGCGAGCGCCGCGCCCGTGCCCTCGAGCCAGTCTTCGCCGTCCGGCTTCTTGACGCCGTTGCCCTTCTTCAGCTCGCGCTGGACGATCTCCAGGCACTGGTCGATGCCGTGGCTGCCAAAGGAGGCGTCGCTCGGCTCCATCCAGATCGATTCGACGTTGTCGCCCGGCCGCACCACGTTCTTGCGGCGGATCTCGAACGGATCCATGCCTAAAACCTTGGCCAGCTCGTCCATGGCGCATTCCATGGCGAAGGTGGTCTGCGAGGCGCCGTAGCCGCGGAAGCCGCCGCCCGGGATCATGTTGGTGTAGACGACGCGGCCGATGCCCTTCTTGTTGGCGCAGCGATAGGCCGCGAACGGGCTCGCCATGGCCGCCGCCAGGGTCTCGCTGGCGTGGTTGCCGTAGGCGCCGGTGTTGGACACCACGGAGACGTCGAGCGCGGTCAGCGTGCCGTCCTTCTTGGCGCCGATCTTGACCTTGGTCGTCATCTGGTGCCGCGTCGTGGCGCCGATGAACTCGTCCTCGCGGGTCCATTCCCATTTCACCGGGCGGCCCTCGAGCTTCATGGTGGCGAACAGCGGCAGGTCCTCCGACACCATCTCCTGCTTGCCGCCGAAGCCGCCGCCGACGCGCTCGGTGTAGACGTGGATCTGCGCGGCCGGCACGCCCATCAGGTAGGCGAGCTTGGTGCGGGCCGCGAACGGACCCTGCGAGCTGGTGCGGACGTGCCAGCGGCCGTCCTTGCCCTTGTAGGCGATCGAGCCGTGGGTCTCGAGATGCACGTGCTGGACGCGCGAGGTCGAGTAGGTGTTCTCGTGGATCACCTCGGCTTCCTTGAAGCCCTTCTGGATGTCGCCGATCTCGCCCTGCAGGGTGGCGAAGATGTTGCCGTTGTCGGTGACGACCTCGTCCTTCTCGTGAAGGATCGGCGCGCCCGGCTCCATCGCGGCCACCGGATCGAACACCGTCGGCAGGAGCTCGTACTCGATCGCGACGGCGCGCCCGCCGGCCTCGGCCGCCGCCTCGGTCTCGCCGATCACCGCGACAAGGCGCTGGCCGACGAAGCGGGCGACGTTGTCCAGCATATAGGTGTCGTCGGGATCGACCAGGTGGTCCTCGTGCAGCGCGGTGCTGTAGAGCCGGCGCGGCACGTCCTCCCAGGTATAGACCGCCACGACGCCGGGGACGGCGAGCGCCTTGCTCTTGTCGATCTTCCCGAGGCGCGCGTGGGCATGCGGCGAACGCAGCACCTTGAGGTGCAGCATGCCTTCCATCGCGATGTCCATCGTGTAGTGCGCCTTGCCCGTCAGGATGGCGTCGGTGAAGGGGTTGGGCAGGCTGGCGCCCAGCGCCTTGCCGGCGACGTCGTCCTCGATGTTCTTCTTGCCGTGCAGGGCGTCGACGATCGAGCGATAGCCGGTGCAGCGGCAAATGTTGCCCTTGAGCGCGTGCGGCAGGTCGGCCTTGTGGGCGTCGTCGAAGGCGGCCGAGGCCGTCGTCATCACCATGCCGGCGGCGCAGTAGCCGCACTGGAAGGCCTGGGCATCGTGGAAAGCCTGCTGGATGGGATGCAGCTTGCCGTTCTGCGACAGGCCCTCGATGGTGGTGATCTTCCTGCCCTCGCCGCGGAACGCCGGCACCAGGCAGGAGTGGAAGGGCATGCCGTCCAGCCAGACCGTGCAGGCGCCGCAGTCGCCGGCGTCGCAGCCCTTCTTGACGCCGAACACTTCCAGCTCGCGCAGGAAGGTGCGCAGGCACTGGCCCGGCTTGGGCTCCGCCGAGTACAGGCGGCCATTGACCTCGTACTTGCTCATGACAGCTCCGCGCGAATCTGTTCGGCCAGATAGTGGGTGACGTGGCGCTTGTAGGGCGCCGATCCGTGGACGTCGTTGAACCAGGCGTCCGGCGGCAGGCGCTCGTCGATCGTCTGGCGCAGCTCGGCGGCCGACGGCGTCTTCCTGAAGCGGATGTGCACCGGCCGCGGCGTGGCGGCGCTCACGGTCAGCAGGAAGTCGGTGCCGTCGTCCTCGACCGTCGCGATGATCAGCGCCGCCGAGCGGCCGAAATGAGTGAGGGACACCTGGCGGATGGCGAAGCGCTTGGTGAGCGCCGAGGCCGGCAGCAGGATCGAGCGCAGGAGCTCGCCCTTCTGCAGGACGTTGGTATGCATGCCGGTGACGAAGTCGACGATCGGCACCTCTCGCGGCTTGCCGTCCTGCGGCCACAGGGTGCAGACGCCCTCGAGCGCCGCGGTGAGCGAGATCATGGCGCCCGCCGGCAGCGACATCACGATGTTGCCGCCGACCGTCGCCGCGTTCCAGATCTTGAACGACATCAGGAAGCAGTCGATTGCCTTGTCGAACAGCGGCACGGCTTTCCACTCGGGCGGACCCTTGAAGTCGTGCAGCTCGACGATCTTGCAGGTCGCCGCGATCTCGAGCCCCTCGGGCTTGACGGTGAGCGCGGGCCAGCCGAGTTCGTGGAGGTCGACCAGCGTGTCGGTGCTGACCTGTGGTTCGGAGAACAGCCACGTCCCGCCGCCCAGGAAGGCATGGCCGTCACGCCATTCGATCTCCTCGAACGACTTCGGCCGCTTCACTTCGACGATCGTATTGAGATTCATGCCATGCCTCTTTCAGTTACCGCCTCACCCTGAGGGGGCGCGAAGCGCCCGTCTCGAAGGGTGGCCTCAGGCAAGGTGCTCGTTCCCACCCTTCGAGACGCGGCCTGCGGCCGCTCCTCAGGGCGAGGTGGACGTGCGCCTACTTCAGGTCGTCGAGCGACGTCGGGCCGGGGCCCGTCGTGATCAGGGTCGGCCACTGCTTGGAGCCGAACGGCACGGCGGGCGGCAGGAAGGGCTGCTTTCCGCGGCGCTGCATCTCGGAGATGATGGTCTTGCGGCCGTCGCCTCCCATCAGCTCGAAGTCCATGATCTTGTAGTTGCCGAAGAACAGCTCGCCGACCGAGCGGTCGCCGATGATGCGGGTCATCGCCGTCAGCATGTCCTCGGGCGTCGTGGTGAAGCCCATCGTCTCGATCAGCATCAGCCGGTCGTTGATCGCTTCGGGGCCGAAATACTGGGCGAGCACCGAGAACAAGACGTTGTTCTGGCGCGCCACGTAGATCGTGTTCGACGCGGCATAGGTCTTGTCCATGTCGGGGCCGAGCATCTTCGACCACTCGTCCATCACGCCCATCCAGTGCTTGACCTGGGTCGCGGCCGCCCAGTTGATGATCAGCTTGATGTTGGGCGCCTGCTTCTTGGCGAAGGCGAGCAGCGGCTCGAGCGTGACCACGCCCTTGGCCAGGCAATCGTCCATGTAGGCGACGTTGTTGGCGAGGATCTCCTTCACCGCGGGCTTCCAGTCGGCCTGGATGTCGTTGCTGGCGTCGAGGCCGTCGAGCGCGGTCTTCATCTGCGTGCGATACGCCGCCATCGGCGCGATCCAGCGCTTGTCGTTCGGATTGTTGACCGACGGGATGACGACCTGGCTGAGCGCCATGCTGCTGTGCCCGGTCGACTTCAGGATCTGGTAGACCTTGGGCACCTTGGGCGCGTCGATCGGGGCCTGGCCGGGTCGGAACAGCATCAGCCGGCCGCCCTCGTTGGTGAACATCGCCAGGATGATGGGATGCTTGGCCAGGATGTTGCGGCGATAGATGTTCGAGGCCCTGTCGTAGAGCGAGAACATGCCGATATCGAGCTGCAGGATGTCGCGCGTGGCGACGTCGCTCGGATTGGACGCCGTGTTGCCCGAGATGTTGGCGAGATAGTCCGGAAGGTTGGCCGGCGCCTGCGCCGACGCCGTCCCGGTGGCAAGGCCGGCCGCGAGAACGCTCGCGGTCAGCCCCAACAATGCTCTTTTCATCCTGTCTCCGTTTTCTGGCCCCATGGCCATTCCAGTGGTTACGATAGTCAAACGTCAGAACAGTACGGTGAGCCGCAGCGTCGTCGTCAGCGCGCCGGGCAATGTCGGTGACAGCCCCGGCGTCGGAATATACGTGACTGTCGGTTGCAGAAAGATCGATGCGAGCATGTGCGCTTGATAATAGGCCTGGAACATCAGCTCGGTCGGCCGCTGGAAGATGTTCTGATTCAGCTTGGACAGGCCGACGCCGACGCCGATCGAATCGCTGGCGCGCTCGCCGATCAACCCGAAGCCGGTGACGCCGGCGCCGTAGTACTGGCTGATCGGCAGCGTCTGCGAGGCGTTCGCGCCGACCTGATAGAACACCGAGACCGACGAGGTCGGCACGCTCGGGTTGACGCGATAGGCCACGCGCTGTGAACCGAAGAGATAGAAGCCGCCGGTACCGTCCTCGGTGATGCCGCCGTGCGACAGGACGCCGGTTTGCCGCCACAGGCCGACACCGAACTGTCCCGGATGATTGTCCTCACCCAGCAGCCAGTTGACGCCCACCTCGGCGATATTGAACCAATAGCCGTTGAACATCGGCGGGTTGATGCCCGTCTGGACGCCGCGCGCGCGGTTGCCGTCATAGACGCCGAGATTGACGTAGAAGGACTTCGTCGGCGTGAAGTTGACGGTCACGCCGTTGGCCGGATTGTAGTAGCCCATCATCGCGCCGATCATCGAGGCGTTGACGAAGATCGGCGTCCACAACAGGCCGCTGATCGCCGGAATATTCTGGCTGTTGTCGGACAGGGCGACCGGGCGCAGGACGTTGCCGAAGTCGTAGCTCGGTATGACGCGGCCGATCCGCATCGACAGCACGTCCTTCTTCATCTCCTGCAGATAGTAGGCTTCGAGAAGCTCGGTGCGGTTGAATGGCGGCGCACCGACGATGCTGTTGTAGCCGGTGACGCTGCCGGCCTGTTCATTGGTATCGGTGCCGTTGAATTGCAGGAACTGGAAGCCGAACGATGCGCCCTGCCAGCCGACGAGCTTGTCGGCATTGACGGCGAGGCCGATGAACAGCGCCTGGTTGTTGGTCCAGCCGCCGGGTTGGGCGCCGCCGGCGGCCACGACGTTGGTGTCGGCCAGCCAAAGACCGCCCAGCTTGATGCCCCATTCGTCCTTCAGGCCGAGCGTGCGGCCGAGCCAGCCGGTGCCGACCACCGAGTAGTCCGTCGCCGAGGGGTTGCCGCTGACAGCGGGGGAGGCCTGAGCCATCGCCTGCCCGGCAGGCGCGGAAAGTGCGAGTGTGGCCAGTACGGAGAGCAAGGCGAGCCGCCGGCCGCCATCGCTCCCAAAGCGATGGCGGCTGGACGAACTTCTCCCCAAGCACTCAGCCCCAAATGCCATGCGTTGCCCCAAGACCCTGCACGACCCTGCCCAGTGACATCTAACTGCGGGTGCTGTGCGTCTGGGCATCAAGAAACGATCAAGATTTGGCGGAGCCCGCATATGACGGACCCAATGGCCTGATTTGCATGGAGCCCCCAACCCTGCTGAAAATCGGCGTTCGGCTTCGACTTCCGCTCGCCCGTTCCGGCGCGCTTTGGCATTATCGCGGTGGGGCAGGGAGACGGTGATAGCCAGCCGTCTCATTTGGTGACTACATGCTTGTCCAGGCGTCTCAGCCTTACGGCCGTCTGGCCGATCCGACGACGGACGGAGTGGCCGCCCGCGAGCGGCTTAACCGACATGCCGACCTTCAGCCGGATGTTCAAGCGGCGCTACGCAAAGACTCCCCGCAAGGCCCGCCAGGCATGGACGGAGGATGATGACCAGCGCCGTAACTGAAGGCCAGTTGCTCGTACACACCACTGACGGAGTGCCCGTCGCCCAACGGATCGCCTACTGGCGCGAAGGTGTGATGCGGCGGATGGTGCCGCTGGCGGTGGACGGGACGGCGAATCCCTTTTGCGGCCGCATGCGGCGTATCGTCGGCGATGGCCTGGAGCTGATCGAGCACGCCTCCGAAGACATCGTCGCCGTGCGCTCGCCCGAGCGGTGCCGGATCGACGGTTGCGACGACATCACCATCGACCTGATGCGCCGCTGCACCAGTGCCGCGCTGGAGCATCGCGGCACGCACCGGACGGCGGCGGGCGATCTTTACCTGGTGGACTACGCCAGGCCAAGCGTGGCCCGGCGCGGCTCGCACTGCACGGTGGGGCTCACCATGTCGCGCGGGCTTGCCCGCCAGGTGCTGCGCGCCGACGCCGAGCCGCGCGCGGGCATGAAGTTCCCGGCGAGCGGCCTTGCCCGGGTGCTGCGGCGTCACTTGCAGGCGACGTTCGACGAGGCGGACAGGATGTCCCTGGCGGAGCGGGCGGCCGCGGCGAAGGCGGCGAAGCAGATGGCGCTGGCGCTGCTGCAGGCCAGTCACGAGGGCACGGTCGACACGGAACGCTTCGCGCACGGTTTTTATCTTGCCGCCCTCGACATGATCGGCCGCGAGTGCGGCGATCCGGATCTCACGCCGGAGCGCATCGCCCGGGGCCTCGGTTGCTCGCGCGCCGCTCTCTATCGCGCCTTCGCCGCGCATGCCCGGAGCGTCGCGGCCGCCATCTGGCAGGCCCGGCTGGAGCGCGCCCGCGGCATGCTGAGCTCACCGGACGGGATCGGGTTCCTGATCTCCGAGATTGCCGCTCTGTCGGGCTTTCACGACATGCCGACCTTCACGCGCATGTTCAAGCGTCGCTACGGCATGACTCCTCGCGATGCCCGGGAGGCCTCGAGGTCGGGCTAGCCAGCATGGAAGGCTGTGGAAGCGGGCCCTTGTCGGGCAGACGCTGGTTGGTCTACGGACTAGGATGCGTGCTCCCGCGAAACGTGGCGGGGCTTGCACGGATAGGCATCAAGACCTGGCGATTCGATGTCGGTTTACGCGTTTGGACCGTTTACTCTCGAGGCTTCCGAGCGCCGCCTGACGCGTGACGGCCGGCGGGTCGCCGTGCCTGGCAAGGCTTGGCAGATCCTGGTGATGCTGGTGGAGGCAGGCGGGCGCCTGGTTTCGCACGAGGCGCTCAGGGCCAAGCTGTGGTCCAATACCACCGTCGAGGACCGCACGCTGACCGTCCACGTCTCGACGCTGCGCAAGGTTCTCGGCGCCGATGCCGGCGTCATCGAGACCGTGGCCCGCACGGGTTATCGCTTGGCAGTGCCGGTCCGCGTCCCGTCGGGCACCGGCGGGCCGACTTTGGCGGCGGTTGCGCGGCCGGAGGCCGGAAAGATCGCGGTGACGCCATTCGCGACACCTGGCCTCGCCGACGCCGAGACCTACCTCGGTGTCGGCATCGCCGATGCCGTGAGCACGGCACTGGGTACGGTCCCCGGCCTGACCGTCTCGCCCGTCCAGCCTCTGGTGGATACCGGCCACGCTCGCTCGCTCGGCGTCGAGCATCTCCTGGAGGGCACGGTCCAGCGCAGCGCCGAGAGCCTGCGCGTCTCGGCGCGGCTGATCGAGGTGGCAAGCGGGCGCACGGAATGGAGCGAGCGCTTCGAGCAGCCCGAGATGAATGGCGCCGCATTGCAGGATGCGATCGCCGTGCGCGTGGCGATGTCGCTGCCGGGTGCGTCGCTGGCCGACCAGGACGTGCAGAGCTACCGCCCGCGGGCGGCGGAGGCGTACTTCCTCCAGCTCGAGGCTCGGGCGCATCTGAAGCCCTTCACGCGGCTGCCGCTCATCAAGGCCTTGACGTTGTTCGAGCAGGCGTTGGCGCTCGATCCCGACTACGCCATGGCCCACGCCGGCCTCGCATCGACCTACCTCCTGATGGCGTCGACCGCGATGCTGCGGCCGTTGCAGGTCGATGAGGCGATGCCGATGGCCCGCCGGCATGCTCAGCGGGCAATCGCCATCGACGAGGGCCTGCCCGAGGCTTGGGCGGCGCTGGGCCGCGTGAAGATGGAGTACGACTGGGACTGGGAGGGCGCCGAGGCTGACCTGGCGCATGCCGTCGCCCTCAATGCCAGCTCGGTCGAGGCGCTCGGCACCTACGGCCAGTTCCTGAGCGCGATGGGCCGCCATGACGAGGCGATCGAGGCCATGGAACAGGCGCGCCGGCTCGATCCGCGCAGCGTCGAGACGCTGCAGCACCTGGCGATCGTCTACTGGATGTCGGGCCAGGGCGAGCGGGCGCTCGAGGCGGTGGACGACAGCCTGAAGGTCCTTCCAGGGTCTCCGCGGGCGCACTATGGGCGCATGCTGATCCTCGACCAGCTCGGCCGCCGCGACGAGGCGATGGCCGAGCGCCTCACCACGATGCGCGGGCTTGCCATTGCCGAGGGTCTCGCCGAGCACGTCGAGGGTCTCGCCCATGGCAAGGGCTGGCGCGAGGCGATGGAAATGTGGATCGGCCTGCTCGAGCGCACCAACCGCTGGGAGGGGGCGGCCCAGCAATGGATGGCCGTCGGCGAATCGTCCCGCGCGCTCGACGCGCTCGAGCATTGCGTGAAAGCCCGCACGACGTACCTGTGTTTCACCGCACAGAACCCGTACTTCCGCTCGCTTCACAACGACCCGCGCTTCCAGAGCATCCTGAAAGCGCTGAAGCTCGAAAGCAGATCCTAGTAGTTCGGCACAGGGATTTTGGCGGTTGATGTGAGGCCGATGAGATTGCCGGCACTGCTGGCACCGATGCTCGACCAAGGGCAGTTTTTGGCGCTCTGCGGTCCGCCAAAATAGTCAGAACCGAAGTTGACTTTTTAAATCACCCAAGTTATATTGGCCTCGCGCTCGCCTCCCGGCGGCTCTGCTCTCTGCATCGTTCATCCGATACCATCGCGCCCGGCGGCAGCCCTGCCGGGTCCAGGTTTCCCTTATCCCGAGCGACGCTCGAGGGGCGTTCGGTCGGGGCAGTGAAAAACGGCCGGCGGAAATGCCGAAATTCAAAAAGGCCGAAGATTCAATGGTTTCGCTGGTGTTTGCGGGTCTGCCGAAATCCGGCGAAATTCATGCCGACCAGGGTGACAGTCATGACTCGCTGTTCGGTGATAGGGCCAATTACTTGTAGACCTCGACCGTCTGCATCATGCCCATCTCCTCGTGGTTCATCATGTGGCAGTGCAGCATGAAGATGCCGGTGTAGTCGAGGAATCGGGTGCGGAAGGTGAGGGAGCCGCCCTTGCGCTCGACGGGCGCGGTGTCACGCCATTGCGGCGTCGCCAGCGGCTTGCCGTTGAGGTGAGTGATCTGGAACGGGTTGGTATGGATGTGAAACACGTGGTCGTCGTGCTCGTGTGTGTTCTCGATCGTCCATTCCTCGACCGAACCCAGCTTGACGCGGTGGTCGATGCGTTTGGGATCGAACTTCTTGCCGTCGATGAAGAAGCCGAATTCCTGCCAGTGACCCGCGGCATCGGCCTCGGGCGCCGTCGCGGAGAACACCAGCTTGCGTCGGCCCGTGATCTCGGAATCCTTGATCGTCTCGAGCGGCGGCTTGGGAAGCGACGTCGGAAGCTTCATGTTCATCGGCTCGCCCGCCACCACCAGCCGGGCCAGCGGGCCGACCGGCGAAGGATGGCCCTGGTCGTAGGGCAGCGCGCGCAGCTCGTAGGTGCCGGGCGCGCCGGCGTGGATGAGGAGGTCGGCTCGCTGGCCGGGCAGGATCAGGTGCGTATTCATCGTCTCGACGGCGCCGAGCTGGATGCCGTCATAGGAGATGGCGTGCAGCTGGTGCTTCTCCAGCTCGAGCAGCATGTTGTCCTGATAGCCGGTATTCAGGATGCGCCAGCGCTGCACCTCGCCCGGCCGCATGGCGATGGTCGGCCGGCGCTGGCCGTTGACGGTCAGGAAGCGCGTGGCGGTCTCCGGGAACAGGGTGGTTCCGAAGTCCTCGATCATGCCGCGCGCGTCGTGGGCGACCTGGGTCAGCACCAGCAGGCGTTCCCGGGCGTTGGCGATCTCGGGTATGTCGGCGAAGTCGCCTTCGACGATGATGGCGCCGAACATGCCGCTGGCCATCTGCACGTCGGCGCTGCCGTGATGATGCGGATGATACCAGTAGGTTCCCCTGGTGTGGTCCTTGGGTAGTTCGATCTCGATATCGTAGGTCTCGCCGGGCGCCATCGAGCGCATGACATTGTCGGCAATGCCGCTCGGACTGGCGTGGGCGCCGTGAAAATGGAAGTTGGTGTTGTTGAACTGGTGCGGGTGCGACATGTCCGCCGGCATCGTGTCGCGGTTGGGCGGAAGATCGTTGACCAGGCGGATCTTGAGCGTCTCGCCGGGCTTCATGCGCAGCGTCGGGCCGGGTGAACCGCCTTCATAGGAACGCACGTAAAGGCGGACGCCGCCGACATCGCGGTAGGCGTAGGCGCAGCGCAACGAGGTCTGCAGCACGCCGTTGGCCGATCGCCGCACCTCGGGTTCGACCAGGGGCTGATCCATGATCGGCAGCTTGGGCCGCGCGACGAGGCCCAGGGTCGGGCTCATGCCGCCATGATCGTGCCCCTGGGCAGCGACTTGTTTGCCCACCAGCAGGGTAGCGCCTGTGGCAAGGCTGCCGTCGAGCAGCCGGCGGCGCGAAAGAGGCGTGAAAGGCATGAGACCCTTGTCCTTGAGGAGTGACGGCGGATGATCTAGCCCCTCGGCGCGAACTCCGGAAGGCGATGCGCCGTCACCGCCGGGGCCGGAGCATCGTAGCGCTCGATCTCCACCAGGCAGGTCTGGGCGATGCAGCCTTGGCTGAGCTTCGAGGCGCCGATGTCGAGCGTCAGCGCATTGGGATTGCCGTGCTTCTCCAACGGCTGGTTGGAGCCCGAATCCGCCGGGTCGAACCACGCGCCCGTCGACAGGCGCACCACGCCGCGACGAATGCGATCGGAGAGCCGCGCCGCCGCCAGGCAGGCGCCGCGATCGTTGTAGACGCGCAGGAGGTCGCCGTCCTTGATGCCGCGCGCGGCGGCGTCCTCCGGATGCATGGTCACCGGCTGGCGGCCCTTGACCTTGGTGGCGCGCGCATGCGGGCTGTGGTCGAGCTGGCTGTGCAGCTTGTCGGCCGGCTGGTCCGACAGCATGTGCAGCGGATAGCGTTCGGCCGTCTTCGAGCCCAGCCATTCGATGGGCTCCATCCAGGTCGCATGGCCCGGGCAGTCGTCGTAGCCGAACGAGGCGATCTTCTCGGAGAAGATCTCTATCCGGCCCGACGGCGTCCTGAGCGGATGCTTGTCGGGATCGGCGCGGAAGGCCGCCAGCATCACCGGCTCGCGGGTCTTGCCCTCAGCTTCGGCCATGCCGGCCTGCCAGAACGCGTCGAACGGCGGGATCGCGACGCCGGCCTCGGCCGACTTCACGCGCGACAGCTCGTAGAGATGCTTTAGCCACGCCATGGCATCGCGGCCTTCGGTATAGGCCTCGCCCTGGCCGAGGCGCTTGGCGAGCTCGGCAAAGACCCAGAAGTCGTCGCGTGCTTCGCCCACCGGCTCGCGCGCCTTCTTCATGGCGATCAGGTAGGGCTCGCGGCTGCCGTAGCCGATATCGTCGCGCTCCAGGCTGGTGGTCGCCGGCAGCACGATGTCGGCCATGCGCGCGGCCGGCGTCCAGAACTGCTCGTGGAACACGATCGTCTCGGGCTTGCGCCAGGCCAGCATCAGCCGGTTGAGGTCCTGATGGTGGTGGAACGGATTGCCGCCCGCCCAGTAGACCAGCCGGATGTCGGGATAGACGAGGTTGCGGCCGTTGTACGGCACCGTGCCGCCGGGATTGAGCAGCATGTCGGTGAAGCGCGCCACCGGGATGAAGTCGCTGACGGCGTTGGTGCCCTGCGGCAGCGTCGGTCCGCTGTACTTGGGGAAGGCGCTGCCCATCAGGTTGACCGGCCCGTAGCCCACGGCGAAGCCGCCGCCCGGCAGGCCGACCTGGCCCAGCATGCAGGCGAGCGTGATCATCGCCCTGAACGGCTGCTCGCCGTGGTGGCTGCGCTGCAGCGACCAGTTGATGCTGACCGTGGTGCGCGTCGCCGCCATCTCGCGCGCCAGCGCCACGATGCGCGCGGCGGGGATGCCGGTGATCTTCTCCGCCCATGCCGCATCCTTGCCGGCGAGCGATGGCGCGAATTTCTCGAAGCCCACCGTGTAGCGGGCGAGGAAGTCGCGGTCGTGCAGGTTCTCGGCCATCAGCGTGTGGCAGAGCGCCAGGATCAGCGCGGTATCGGTGTTGGGCCGGATCGCCAGCCACTCGACGGCGCCGCCGGTGTCGAGATCGTCAGCGGTCGGCGTCACGTTGACGAAGCGCACGCCCTTGGCGCGCATGCCGTAGAGGCCGCCCTTGACGTGATGCTTGGTGGCGCCGCCGGCGTTGATCTGGCTGTTCTTGTGCGGCACGCCGCCGAAGCAGACGAAGAGCTTGCAGTGCTCGGCCATCACGTCCCACGGCGTGTGCATGGACATCAGCTCGTCCATCGGCGCCACGATGTGCGGCATCAGCACGCGCGCCGCGCCCAGGCTGTAGGAATCCTGGTGGCGCACATAGCCGCCGACCGAATTCAGGAAGCGATGGACCTGGCTCTGCGCATGATGGAAGCGTCCCGCGCTCGACCAGCCATAGGAGCCGCCGAAGATCGATCGGTTCGAGTGCTTGTCCTTGATGCGCCTCAGTTCCCCGGCGACGAGATCGAGCGCCTCGTTCCATTCGACCTCGACGAAGGCCTCCTGGCCGCGCTTCTCGGGGTTCGCGCCCGGGCCTTTCTCGAGCCAGCTCTTGCGCACCGCCGGACGGCGCACGCGCAGCCGCGTCACCTCGTCGGACAGCATGTGCAGGCCGATCGGCGAGGGATCGGGATCCTTGGAGAAGGGATGCAGGCGCGTGGCCTTGCCGTTTTCGTCGTATTCGACCTCGTAGACGCCCCAATGGGCGGCGGTGAGGGTGCGCTGATGGGTCATCGGGTACTCACGCTGACTTGGCGATGGACAGGAAACGATCGACGTCGGCCGGATCGGTGTCGAAAGCGGTGACGAGCCGGAAGGCGCGCTCGCCGGGTCGGTCCGATGGCCAGGGGTGGTACTTGGCGCCAGCATCCTGCAGGGCATCGTGCATGTGCGCCGGCATGACGACGAAGATCTCGTTGGCATCGACCGGGTACATGAGCTGCGTGCCCTTGAGCGGCGTCAGGCCCGCCACCAGCCGGCGCGCCATGGCGTTGGCATGGCGGGCATTGTCGAGCCACAGGCCTTCGGTCAGGTAGGCGTCGAGCTGGGCCGACACCAGGCGCATCTTGGACAGCAGATGGCCGCCGCGCTTGCTGCGATAGGCGAAGTCGCGCGCCAGCTCGGCATTGAAGAAGACCACGGCTTCGGCCGCCATCACGCCGTTCTTGGTGGCGCCGAAGCTCAGCACGTCGACCCCCGCCTTCCACGAGAGCTCGGCCGGCGAGCAGCCGACATAGGCCAGTGCGTTGGCGAAGCGTGCGCCGTCCATGTGCAGTTTCAGCCCATGGCGATGCGTCGAGGTGGCGATCGCGGCGATCTCCTCGGGCGCATAGACGGTGCCGCATTCGGTCGCCTGGGTGACGCTGACCGCGGCGGGCTGCGAGAAATGCGGCACGCCGTAGACCGGCTGGGCCAGCGCCTGGGCGAGTTTCACCGGATCGATCTTGCCTGCCGCGCCATCGATGCGGAACAGCCGCGCGCCCGCGGTATAGAATTCCGGCGCGCCGGTCTCCTCTGCGGCGATGTGCGCGCTGGGATGGCAGAAGATCGCGCCCCATGGCGGCGTGCAGCAGGCCAGCGCCAGGCTGTTGGCGGCGGTGCCGGTGACGACCGGGAAGGCCACCAGGTCGGGCTTGTCGAACAGCTCGCGCAGACGGCGCTCGACGCGCTGCGTCCAGTCGTCGGCGCCGTAGGAGAAGGCGCTGCCGCTGGTGAAGGCGCGGCTCACCGCTTCGATGACCGACGGATGGGCGCCGACCTCGTTGTCGCTGCGGAAGTTCATGGTTTTTCCTCGGGCCGGCGCGTCACGGCCTCGAGGCGGTTGCCGTCGGGGTCACGCACGAAGGCGGCATAGTAGTCGGGACTGTAGATTTCGCGGATGCCGGGCGGGCCATCGTCGATGCCGCCGTTGGCCAGCGCAGCGGCATGGAAGGCGCGCACCGCCGCGCGGCTCGGGGCGCGAAAGCACCAGTGCCGGTTGTCGGGCACGACGTTGTCGCTGAGATAGATCGAGAAATAGCAGGGTGCGCCCTCGACACGCAGCCGCTCGCCATAGCCGATCGCGCGTTCGCGCCGATTGACCCGCGGCACGCCGAGCGGCGCCAGGACGGCGTCGTAGAAGGTCTGGGCGCGATCGAGGTCGGTCGCCGTGATCGACAGGTGGTCGAACATCTAGGAAACCGCCGGGCTCTCATGCTCTTCCGGACCGCGCGCATCTTGCGCGCTCAGGCTCATGAGCGCGCTGGAAGCGCGCGGTCCGGGAGACCATGACGTCATCACCGCCCGATCCCCGGCGCGAATTCCACCGTGCCCACTACCGCGCCATTGCGCGGGTCGACGACGTAGGCGAAGGCAGGGCCGCCCTGGGTCTCGACATGGACGATCAGCCGGTCGCCGGCCGTCGTCATCGACACCACGCGCGCGCCGGCTGGGAGGGTGACACGCTCGCTGAAGCCGGTCGCGGCGGCTGGCGAGCGGCCGGCGTTGGGCGTAGACATGCGGCGGGCAATCTCGGCCGCGATGACGACAAAACCCGCTACGATCAGCAGGCCCATCACGATGACCAGCACCTTCAGCCAGAGCGGTGCGTAGGGCTGAGAGGGAGACGCCAAGACAACTCCATGAGCGACGCCGGCCGCCACTTCGTGACCGTCGACGACAGCGCCTCGGGCCAGCGGCTCGACCGCGCGCTCGCGATGGCCTTGCCCCAGCTCACGCGGAGCCGCGTGAAGGCGCTGATCGAAAGCCGCCGTGTGGCGCTTGCGGACGGCCGGACGATAGAAGAGCCGTCCCGCAAGGTCAAAACCGGTGATCGTTTCGTCGTCGACATACCCGAGCCGGAGCCGGCCGAGCCCCGCGCCCAGGCGATCGATCTCGACATACTCTACGAAGATTCCGACCTCCTGGTGCTGAACAAGCCTGCAGGTCTGGTCGTCCATCCCGCGCCGGGCAATCCCGACAGCACGCTGGTCAATGCCCTGCTGGCGCACTGCGGCGACAGCCTCTCCGGTATCGGCGGCGTGCGCCGGCCGGGTATCGTCCACCGGCTCGACAAGGACACGTCGGGCGTCATGGTCGTGGCCAAGAACGACCAGAGCCACCAGGCGCTGGCCAAGCTGTTCGCCGCCCACGACCTCACCCGGATCTACCAGGCCCTGGTGTGGGGCGGCCCCAAGGCCCAGAAGGGCACCATCGAGGCCGCCATCGGCCGCCATCCGGTCGACCGCAAGCGCATGACGGTGCGCCGCAGCGGCGGCCGGTCGGCCGTCACGGAGTACTGGGTCGAGCAGCGTTTCGGGCCACCCCTGGCACCGGTCGCCAGCCTGCTGGGCGCGAAGCTGGGGACCGGCCGGACCCATCAGGTCCGGGTCCATCTCGCCCATCTCGGCTGCCCGGTGGTGGGCGATCCGGTTTACGGGCGGAAGTCGCGGAACGCCTCGCAACCCGCCTCGTTGAGAACCTTCGGACGGCAGGCCCTACACGCTGCCGTCCTGGAGTTCCGACATCCGCGTACGGGTAGGGAGATGCGCTTCGCCACACAATTGCCTCAAGATTTCAGGAGGTTGGTGGCTGAGCTGAACACCGTTAAGTATTAGCCCTTATATCCGAGGGTATTAGTCGGATTTTCTTGACCTGGGGTTCCTTGGCCCCCTAGAGTCCGGCTTAGCAGTCGACGGGTGCGAGTGCTAAACGCCCGTTCAGCCTAGTACCAGAAAGGGGGAGCCCAATGAGTGCTGCCACCGCAAACCTTCCCGCCCTGCCGTCGTCCCTCACGCCGGAAGGCAACCTCAGCCGCTACCTGCAGGAAATCCGGAAATTCCCGCTGCTGGAGCCGCAGGAGGAATTCATGCTGGCCAAGCGCTGGCGCGAGCATGGCGACAGCCAGGCCGCCCATAAGCTGGTGACCAGCCATCTGCGTCTCGTGGCCAAGATCGCCATGGGCTATCGCGGCTACGGCCTGCCGGTGGCCGAGCTCATCTCCGAGGGCAACGTCGGCATGATGCAGGCGGTCAAGCGGTTCGACCCGGACCGCGGCTTCCGCCTGGCGACCTATGCCATGTGGTGGATCCGCGCCTCGATTCAGGAATACATCCTTCATTCCTGGTCGCTGGTGAAGATGGGCACCACGGCGGCGCAGAAGAAGCTGTTCTTCAACCTGCGCAAGCTCAAGGGCCAGATGCAGGCCATCGAGGAGGGCGACCTGTCGCCCGAGCAGGTGACCAAGATCGCGACCCGCCTGGGCGTGCCGGAGGAGGAGGTGGTGAACATGAACCGCCGACTCGCCGCGCCCGACAGCTCGCTCAACGCCCCGGTGAAGGCCGAGGGCGACATGGAGTGGCAGGACTGGCTGGTCGACGACAGCCCCAACCAGGAGGCGCGCCTCGCCGAAAGCCAGGAACTCGGCCAGCGCAAGACCATGCTGGCCCAGGCGCTGAAGCAGCTCACCGACCGCGAGCGGCACATCATCGTCGAGCGCCGCCTGGTCGACGAGCCCAAGACGCTCGAAGACCTGTCGGCCAAGTACGGCATCAGCCGCGAGCGCGTGCGCCAGATCGAGGTGCGCGCCTTCTTCGCCCATCCGCCTGGGGCCGCCCGCGAGGGCGGCCCTTTGTCTTTTATGTCTTCTGGACCGCGCGCTTCCAGAGCGCTCATGATCATGAGGCGCGCTGGAAGCGCGCGGTCCGGAAGAGCATGAAAACCTGGGAGCAACCGTGAAAACCGACGATATCACCCGCGTACCCAACAAGACGTTTCCTGCAAAGTCATCGGTGGCGACCTATCGCCTGCCGGGCGGCGGCGGCTTCTTCTGGGCGGTGGCGGTCTCGCCCGATCGCACGCAGGACATTCGCGTCCAGACGCTCGGTGCGCTGGGCGTCATCGACACGTACCTGAAGGAGGCAGGCCTCGACCGTACGCGCATCGTCAAGGCCGAGATCGTGGTGACCGACCACGACAACAAGCCGGCGTTCGACGAAGCCTGGGCGACATGGATGCCCGCAGGCCACGGGCCGGTACGGTCCTTCGTGCAATCGGTGATGCCGGAAGGCGATCTGATCGAGATCATCATCACCGCCGCGCTGCCGGCTTAGCCTGCCGCGTTCGCTGACCGGTACGGCACGCTTGACCCTACGAGAGCACGCCCGCACTTAGCGGTGAGGGAGGTAGTAGAGTCATGAATCGTAGAAACATGCTGCGCGGCGGTGCCGCGCTGGCGACCCTGTCGGTCGCCGCTCCGGCGATCGGCCAGTCGAGCAAATGGCCGGCGCGCGAAATCTCGCTGATCAATCCCAACGCGCCCGGTGCGGCCACGGACCTGACCGCGCGCATCATCGCGCAGGCGCTGGAGAAGCGTCTCAACGCCACGGTCATCGTGAAGAACGTCGTCGGCGGCGCGGGCGCCCTGGGGCCGACGACGCTCGCCCAGTCGACGCCAGACGGTCATACGATCGGCCTGGTGGCGATCTCGAGCCACGTCGCCGTACCCAACATGATGAACGTCAAATACGAGCCGTGGAAGGCCTTCGACATCATCGGCCAGGTCGCGGCGCTGCGTTACGGCGTCGGGGCCCGTGCCGACGGCCCGATCAAGTCGATCGAGGACCTGGTCGCGCAAGGCAAGCAGAAGCAGCTCACCTACAGCTCCAACAACGTCACCAACGTCGTGGCGATGTTCCAGCTCGCCAAGCTCTCCGGCGCCAAGCTGCGCTGGGTGGTCTTTCCCGGCGGCGTCGAGTCGGTTACCGCGGCCATCGGCGGCCATGTCGATGCCGTCATCCAGACGGTCACCGAGATGCGGCCGCAGATCGAGGCCGGCAAGCTGCGCTTCCTCGCTTCGGCGGCGGAGGCGCGCTGGCCCGACTATCCCGACGTGAAGACGCTGCGCGAGCTGGGCTACGACGCCGTGAGCAACGGGCCGTTCGGCTATGCCTTCCCGACCGGTGTCGAGCCGGCGATCAAGGAGCGCATGGACAAGGCGCTGGCCGACGTCATGCAGGACACCTCGGTGACCAGCCAGATCGACAAGCTCGGCATCCAGGCCATCTACCGCAACGGCAAGGACTACGAGGCGCTGCTGAAGAAGATCGAGGGCGAGCTCGTCCCGATCCTCAAGGAAACCGGCATGGCCAAGAAGCCGGCATGACGCGTCTCGGCGGCACGCGGCTGGTCACGCTCGGGCTGCTGGCGGCGGCGCTCGTCGGCTTGTGGCAGGCGCTGCAGCTGGACAGCTGGGGCTTCGACGGCCCCGGCCCCGGCTTCTTCCCGCAGCTCATGGCGGGACTGTGCGTGGCGCTCGCCGTCTTCGTCTTCGTTCTCCCCGGCCGGGCCGGGGAGACGGAAGGCGGCGACACGGAGGAGGCCGAGAGCTCGCCGGAGACCAATTGCAGCTTCGCGATCTATGTCCTCGCGCTGGGCGTACTGGCGGCCGGCGCCATGTATGCGGGCTTCACCGTGACCACGCTCGCCGTCACCGTGCTGATCATGCGCTTCGCCGAGCAGCGGTCGTGGCTGGCGTCGATGGGTTACGGCGTCGCCTGCGCCGCGGCCGGCCTCATCTGCTTCGGCTGGCTGCTGCGCGTCGATCTGCCGGAGGGGCCGATCGAGCGCCAGTTCTACATGCTGGTGCGCTGAGGCCCGACCATGGAAGCATTGCTCGGCGGCTTCGCCACCACGCTCTCGCTCGACAATCTCTTCTACTGCTTCGTCGGCGTGCTGCTCGGCACCGTCGTCGGCATCCTGCCGGGCCTGGGGCCGCTCACCACCATCGCCATCCTGCTGCCGATCACCTTCAAGATGGACGTGACGTCGGCGATCATCATGCTGTCGGGCATCTACTACGGCGTGGCCTATGGCGGCACCGTCACCTCGGTCCTGATGCGCATTCCGGGCGAGGCCTCGTCGGTGGTGACCTGCCTCGACGGCTACGAGATGGCGCGCAAGGGACGTGCGGGCGCTGCCCTCGGCATCGCCGGCATCGGCTCGTTCGTGGCCGGCACGGTCGGCGTCATCGGCATCTCCTTCCTGTCGCCGCCGCTCGCCGAGCTGGTGCTGAAGTTCGGGCCTGCCGAGTACGCCATGCTGATGCTGGCCGGCCTGTCGATGGTCACCTACATGTCGCACGGCTCGCTGCTGCGCGCGCTGCTGATGGCGGCGTTCGGCCTGCTGCTGGGCAGCATCGGCGCCGATCCTCTCAACATGACGCCGCGTCTCACCTTCGGCATCCTGGCGCTGGGCGACGGCGTGAACCTCGTGCCGCTGGCGATCGGGTTGTTCGGCATCTCCGAGGTGCTGTTCATGGCGCGCCAGAAGGCCGAGGACATGAAGGTGCTGCCGCCGCCGTCGCGGCTGCTGGGCTTCATGCCGTCGCGCGAGGAGGCGCGCCGGTCGGTCGGCCCGATCTGGCGCGGCACCGTGATGGGGTTCCTCGTCGGCCTGCTGCCGGGCGGCGGCGCGGTGCTGGCCTCGTTCCTGTCCTACGGCATGGAGCGCAAGCTCTCGAAGCGGCCCGAGGAGTTCGGCAAGGGCGCCGTCGAGGGCCTGGCCGGCCCGGAGTCGGCCAACAACGCCGGCACGGCCGGCGCCTTCGTGCCGCTCCTGTGCATGGGCATCCCGGCGAATGCAGTAACGGCGCTGCTGCTCGGCGCCTTCATCATCCACGGCGTCACGCCGGGGCCGACGATCCTCGAGCGCCAGCCTGAGATCTTCTGGGGCGTCGTCGCCAGCATGTACATCGGCAACGTTATGCTGCTGATCCTGAACCTGCCGCTGATCGGCCTGTTCGTCAGGATCCTCGACATACCGCGCGCCTACCTCACGCCGATGATCCTCGCGGTCTGCCTGATCGGCGTCTATTCGTCGAACGGCAATCCCGCCGACATGGTGATCGCCGTGATCTTCGGCTTCGTCGGCTACGCGCTGCGCCGCTTCGGTTTCGATCTCGGCATCGTCATCCTGGCCTACGTGCTGGGACCGATCTTCGAGCGCTCCGTCCGCCAGGCGCTGGCGATCTCCGACGGCGATCCGACCGTCTTCTTCCACAGCACGCTGTCGACCGGCTTCGCCATCGTCGCCGTGGTGCTGCTGATCGCGGGCCTTTGGCCGAAGCGCGTAGGGCAGGCAGGCTGAAAGCTTTCTAGGTCCGCCAAGGATCGAGTAGCGGGATTTCCAATCCTTGGAAATCCCGCACGTTGCGGGTAACGAGTGTCAAGCGGTGAACAAGGGCGGTTGCTGCAAGGAGACCGTCGACGACCGGTAGCGGCCGGCGCGCACCGAGGCGGCCCCACGTCTCTGCGATGTCTGCGGTGATGGGCAGGACTCGATCGGCATACCCGGTCCGGATCGACGTCAACCATGTCGCCAGGCTTCGACTGGCGACGGCGTCTCGTTTGGCTCTGATTTCGGCCCCGTGTGCGATCTCGCCGAGCGTCAGGGCACTCAGGAACAGTTGATCCGATTGTTGCCCACGCAGCCAAGTGACGACATTTACGTCGGGCTTTCGCCGCCGCGGTTCTGAAACGACATTGGTGTCGAGCAGAAAGGTCAAAGCCTGACTTTCCTGCCTCGATCGTCCGATCGGCGATTGATCGTATCGACGGTGCCGTCGTCCAGCGTCGGCCCTTCGAGCAAAGCATCGACGAACGAACGTCTATCGGGGTGAAGGCGGCGGAACTCATCGGCCGAAATGACGACCGCCTTTTCGACGCCGCGGTAGGTCACCACCTGCGGCCCATCAACGTTTGCGCGCCGGACCACCTCACTGAAGCGGGCTTTCGCATCCTGTAGTGCCCAACTCTTGACCATGTCAGCCTCCCACAGTCAACCTAGTCAGACTAGTCATTTGGGATCCGTTCGACAAGCTTTCAAGCTGGGCGATAGCCGATCCGCCGGAAGAAGCGGTCGATCTCGGTGGCCGCTGCGTCTGGCGTCTCGTAGTGGACGAAGTGGCCGGCGTCCTCGGCGATGCTCGCTTCGACGTCGTCGAAGTAGTCCGGCACGACGTCGATCCAGTCGCTGCGCAGCACCGGATCGTGGCGACCCCAGAAGACGCGCGCCGGCTGGGCGATCTTCGGCGGCTTGGGCGCGGTTCCTGCCATGACGGCGAGGCGGCCGGCGTTCTGCGACACGTACCAGTTGAAGCCGCCTTGGAGATTGCCCGGGCGCAGGAAGTTGTCGACCCAGCGTTCCAGCACGCCATCGAAGGCGTCCTTCCGATGGGACCAGTGCTTCAGGAAGTGACTGAAGTAGGCGCGGCATGTTTCGCGCGAGCCGCCGACGAGGGCGGGTGCAAACGGCATCTGGTGGAAGGTCTGATACCAGATCTCGTTGATCTGGCGCGTGTCGCGAAAGCGCGCGCCGACGCCGTGCGTGGCGCAGTTGAAGAAGAACAGGCCGGCGACCCTGGACGGATGGTTGATGGCCAGGCGCTGCATGACAAAGGCGCCCACGTCATGGCCGACGAAGCCGGCGCGATCGATGCCCAGCGCGCTCATGAGCGCTGCGATGTCGTCGGCCAGCACGTCGGGGCCGGCCTGGTCGGAGCGCTCCGGCGTGGGATTGCCGCTTTCGCCGAAGCCGCGGAGGTCCGGCGCGATCAGCCGGTCGCGATCCGACAATCGGTCGAACATCGGCTCCCACGTCGCCCAGAACTCCGGCCAGCCGTGCAGCAGCAACAGCGGCGGGCCGTTTCCGCACTGCGCGACATGGGTCGTGAAACCGCGTGTCTCGATGGAGGTGTGCTGGATGGCGGGCATGGGTAGACTCCTGGTCTGACCTGCGGGAGGAACCGATGAGTGGTCCCATTCACTATGACATGTCGCGGCCCGGCATCGCGCGCATCGTCCTCGATCGTGCCGACACCAGGAACGCCCAGGACACGGCGTTCCTCTACGCCCTGAACGATGCCTTCGACCGCGCCGCGCACGATGACGCGATCAAGGTGATCGTGCTGTCGGCCAACGGGCCGCACTTCTCCTCCGGCCACGACCTGCGCGAGGTCGACGGCCACGGCAACATGCGCAAGCACGAGACGGTCGGCACCTGGTCGGGCTTCGGCAAGCCGGGTGCGGAGGCGCAGTATGCCCGCGAGCAGGAGATCTACCTCGGCTTCTGCGAGCGCTGGCGCAATATCCCCAAGCCGACCATGGCGCTGGTGCAGGGCAAGGTGATCGCGGGCGGCCTGATGCTGATCTGGCCGTGCGACCTGATCGTGGCGTCGGAGGATGCGGAGTTCCTCGACCACACCGTGGCGATGGGCGTGGGTGGCGCGGAGTTCTTCGCCCATCCCTGGGAGCTCGGCGTGCGCAAGGCCAAGGAATTCCTGTTCACTGCCGACTGGATCAAGGCGGAGGAGGCGCATCGCCTGGGCATGGTGAACCACGTCGTGCCGCGCGCCGAGCTGGAGTCCTTCGGGCTGGCCATGGCCGAGCGCATCGCCCAGAAACCGCTGTTTGCGCTGAAGCTCACCAAGCAGGCGATCAATGCCGCCCAGGACGCCCAGGGCCGCGTGAACGCCATGCAGACCTCCTTTGCGCTGCATCACCTGGCCCATGCCCACAACATGCTGGCACACGGCAAACTGGTGGACCCCACGGGCTTGATGCCGGCCATCAAGAAGCATCAAAAGGCCGCCGAATAGGGTCGATTGCGACGGCGGGCGGCCTTGCAGCGCGGCCCGTCTTCTGTATGTTCCGCGCCACCATGAAGCCCCAGAACATCGCCATCGTCGGCGCCACCGGCGCGGTCGGAGTAGAGATCCTCCGCGTCCTCGAGCGACGGAACTTCCCGGTCGCGTCCCTCAAGCTGCTCGCCTCGGCCCGCTCGGTCGGCAAGACGCTCGAGTTCAAAGGCAAGCCGTACAAGGTGGAAGAGCTCAAGGCCGACGCCTTCACGGGCTGCGACATCGCCTTCTTCTCGGCGGGCGCCACGCGCAGCCGCGAGTTCGTGCCGGCCGCCAAGGCAGCGGGCTGCGTCGTGGTCGACAACTCGTCGGCCTTCCGCATGGATCCGAACACGCCGCTGGTCGTGCCCGAGGTGAACGGCGGCGACCTCGCCAGGCACAACGGCGTGATAGCCAACCCCAACTGCACCGCCGCCATCCTGTCGGTCGCCGTATGGCCGATCCATCAGGCGGCCGGCGTGAAGCGCATCATCGTCTCGACCTATCAGTCGGCCTCGGGCGCGGGCGCCGCCGCCATGCAGGAGCTGGAGGAGCAGGCACGCGACTTCTCGGCGGGCAAGGAGATCAAGCGCTCGGTCTTCCCGCACCAGATCGCCTTCAACGTCTTCTCTCACAACACCAAGGTCGCCGAGAACGGCTACAACGAGGAAGAGAACAAGGTCGTCGAAGAGACGCGCAAGATGTTCCATCTGCCCGAGCTTCCGATTGCACCGACCTGCATCCGCGTGCCCGTGCTGCGCGCGCACTCCGAAGCGATCACGCTCGAGCTCGAGAAGCCGCTGTCGCCCGAGGAGGCGCGCGCCATCCTGGCCAAGGCGCCGGGCGTGAAGGTGGTGGACGATGCCGCCGCCAACCACTTCCCGATGCCGCTCGAGGCCAGCGGCGATCTCGACGTCCATGTCGGCCGCATCCGCCGCGATCTCTCCAACCCCAACGGCCTGATGCTGTGGGTGGCGGGCGATCAGCTCCTGAAGGGCGCCGCCTGGAACGCCGTGCAGATCGCTGAGGAACTGGCCAAGCTCTCGGCCAAGCCGCTGGCGGCGGAGTAGTCTTTGGCGTCAGCGCTCATGGTCTTCCGGACCGCGAGCCTCCGGCTCGCTCATGAGCATGAGCGAGCTGGAGGCTCGCGGTCCGGAAGAGAATGAGTTTCAGACCTTTTCTATCACGGCGGCCCTGAAGCGCTTCATCTCGGCGAGCGTGGCGGCCGCGTCCGGACGCCCGCCGAAGTCGATGTCGATCGCGGTGACGCCGACCTGCTTCAGCGCGCGGAAGTCGGCGATGATGTCGGCCTCGCTGCCCGAGAACAGCCGCCGCTCGCCGTCCGTCGCCTTGGGCGGCACGGACGCGCCATACCGCTTCACGCGAAAGCTCACGCCCACCGATCCGGGATCGCGGCCCGCATCGGCGACAGCCTTGCGCAGGCGGCCGATGCCGGCCTCGAGCCGCGGCAGCGTGTCGAGCAGATGCTTGTTGTTGGAGCCGATCGGATACCAGGCATCGCCGACGCGCGCGGCCCGGCGCAGGGCAGGGCCCGCCTCGCCGCCGACCCAGATCGGCAGCGGCTTCTGCACCGGCTTGGGCTCGAAGGCGATGCCGTCGAACTTAGTGTAGCGCCCGCTGAAGCGCGGCTCGGCCTCGCTCCACAGCACGCGGAAGGTGTCGATGTATTCGTCGGTCACCGCGCCGCGCTCTTCGAACGGTGTCGTCACCACGGCGTCGAACTCGGTCTTCAGCCAGCCGGCGCCGATGCCGACGACCAGGCGTCCACCCGACAGCACGTCGAGCGTCGCCAGCATCTTGGCGGCGAGGACGGCTGGACGGTGCGGCACGACCAGCACGGCGGCGACCAGCCGGATGCGCGAGGTCTTGGCGGCGATCCAGGTCATGCCGACGATCTGCTCGTGCCGCTCGAGCGGCGCGTCCTCGTAGAACTGGCCGGATTCGGAATAGGGGTAGCCCGGCACCTTGGTGTTGGGCAGCACGACGTGGTCGGTCAGCGTGAGATAGTCGAAACCCATGGCTTCGCCTTCGCTGGCGAGCCGCGTCATGTCTGCGACCGCCGACAACGGGCCGGAGTTCGGCAGGTTGAACCCGATCTGCATGGTGTGTTTCCCCCCGACAGCACGCCTGTCGGAACGCTCCTCAGGCGGGTTTTGAACAGTCGTGACGGAGGCCACTATAGTCGAGCCCGATAAGGTCGAGGACACGCTTGATGCAGAACCCAGTTTCGCCACCCAAGACCGGCGCCGGTGCCAGCCACCTGGCCAGCCCGCAGGAGCGGGCGCGCGCCGTGCAGGCGGTGCTGGACAAGGACGGGCCGGAGATGGACCGCCGTCGCGAGCTGACGCAGGAGGTGGTCGACGCGCTGGCCGGCCAGGACCTGTTGCGCATGCTGCTGCCGAAGAGCATGGGCGGGCAGGAGGTATATCTCGTCGACTACTCCAGGGCGTGCGAGGCGCTGGCCTGGGCCGATGCCAGCACGGCGTGGTTCGTCAACCAGTCGAACGTCTCCATGGCGACCTCGGCGGCTTCGATGCCGCACGAAACGGCGGCGGCAATGTTCGAAGGGCCCTACGCCGGCCTGGCGTGGGGCGCGCGCCACGACAAGAGCCGGGCGATCCGCGTCGAGGGCGGCTATCGGCTTAGCGGTGCCTGGAGCTTTGCCAGCGGCGGGCGCCATACCAAGTGGCTGGGCGCGCACAGCGCCGTGCAGAACCCCGACGGCACACCGCACATCCGCCATGGCCGGCCCGACGACCGCTCGTTCGTCTTCCTGCGCAGCCAGGCCATGATCATCGACGATTGGCACGTGCTCGGCCTGCGCGGCACCGGCAGCGACAGCTACTCGGTCGAGGACCTGTTCATTCCCGACGCGCAGGCGCCGGCGCGCGACATCGCCGACGAGCGGCGCGAGAAGGGGCCGCTCTATCCCATCGGTTCGACGCTGCTCTATGCCACCGGCTTCTGCAGCGTCACCATCGGCATCGCGCGGCGCCTGCTCGACACCTACGTCACGGTGGTCAAGGGCCGGCACAGCCGTTCCTCGCCCATGGCGATGATCAACAATCACGCGATCCATCGCGAGGTGGCGGTGCTCGAGGCGAGGCTCTCGGCGGTGCGCGCCTTCCTGCACGAGGCGGCGGGCCAGGTCTATGACGCCTCGGCCGAGGGCACGCTCGACGTCGACCTGCGCATGCGGCTGCGTCTCGCCACGACCTGGGGCATGAACGAGGCGACCGATGTCTCGATCGCCTGCTATCGCGGCGCCGGCACCATGGCGATCTCCGAGAAGGCGCCCTTCGAGCGCCGCTTCCGCGACGCCATGAGCGCCAGCCAGCACCTGCAGGGCATGTGGCCGATGGCCGAGATGGTGGGGCGGCATCTCATCGGCGCTGAGAACGTGGTGCAGTTCGTGTAGCCGTCATCCCGAGCGGAGCCGCCCCCTCATCTGCAAATTGGGGGCGGCGTAGTCGAGGGACCTCTTTTTGTCGATGCACCGACAAAATAGGTCCCTCCACTCCGCCTCGCTGCGCTCGGCTCCGGTCGGGATGACGGAATAGTGGAAAGGAGAAAGCCATGCCGACCATCGACGTCCAGGTCCATGTCTACGAGCGCAACCATCCTGGCCGGCCGTGGCATGCCGTGCTGCACGGCCCGGCCGAGGTCACCGGCGATCAGATGGTGGCGGCGATGGACGAGGTCGGCGTCGACGGCGCCATCCTGGTCTCGCCCTACACGCAATACCACTACGACCCGAGCTATGCGCTGGAGGTGCGCAGCAAGCACCCCGGCCGCTTCGCCGTGGTGAAGCCGGTCGATCCCACCGATCCCAAGGTCGCCGAAACCATCGCCGACTGGAAGAAGACGCCGGGTACGGTCGGCATCCGCATCATGATGGCGGCGGGCCCGCTGGTCGCGCCGAACGATCCCGGCGTCAACCGCGTGCTGGCCGCCGCAGCGCAGCACGCGCTGCCGGTCAACGTCCTGAGCTGGGGCCGCATCGAGCAACTCGGCCCGCTCGCGGCGCGCAATCCCAATACGCGCATCGTCGTCGATCATATCGGCCTCCTGCAACCCTTCGAGCCGCCCAAGCCCGCCGAGCCGTGGGCCGACCTGCCCAAGCTGCTGGCGCTCGCGAAGTACGACAACGTCGTGGTCAAGATCAGCGGAGCCGGCACGCTCGCCAAGGAGCCGTTCCCCTACAAGGACATCTGGGATCCGCTGCGCCGCATCTTCGACGCCTTCGGCATGGACCGCTGCATGTGGGGCACCGACTGGACGCGGGCGGTGGCGTTCTTGACGTACAAGGAAGGCGTCGACGCGTTCCGCTTGACCGATCGTCTCACGGACAGCGAACGCGCCATCCTCATGGGCGGGACTTTGCAGAAGGTGTACGGCTGGGCTCCCACGGGCAAAGGCTAGCCTTGGCTTACCCCTTCAACAGCGCATCGATGTGCTGGAGAAGATCGAGCGGCCGATATGGCTTGTCGAGAACCGGGATGCCCTCGGCCTCGGGCGCGACAGCCGCGGTGAGCAATATCTTCGTCTCCGGGTGCTGGACCCTGATCCAGCGCGCCAGCTCGAGGCCGTGCTTGTTCCCGCCGATATTCACGTCGAGCAGGACCAGCCCGATCCGCGGATCGGCACCGAGAGCCCTGCGGGCTTCGGACTCGCTGAAGGCCTCCACGACGTCGTATCCCCACCGGCGCAGGTCGCCTGCCGTTTCCATGCGCAGCAGGAAATCGTCTTGCACGATCAAAATTCGGCCTGGGGTAGTCGAGTCATTCGCCGCAACCTTGCGATAGCCCGAACTCATCTGCGCTCCGCTGATTGGGTCGCAGCGCCGTAGCGTCGTTCTTCTGCTCTGGAACATACTCGGCTACCGATTTCCCGATTCGGTGGAATGGAACAAGTCACCCGCCTCCGCCGTTGCCGGGCCATGACACGAGCCACGCCACTACAAACGCCGGAACCTCCCACTTTGTTGCTTGTCAACGGGGACATCCTCGTACGCACGGCGCTCGCCGCCTATCTGCGCGAGTGCGGTTACGAGGTCCTGGAGGCCGGCACGACCGAGGAGGCCAGGCAGGTACTTCACTTGGAGATGAAGTTCGACTTGGCGTTCCTTGACATCGAGGGAGACGAAGGCGCGGGCTTCCACCTGGCCCAGACCATCCGCAAGCACCGCCCCGAAGTCAGGATCGTGCTGGCAGCTGGAGTACCTCGCACAGCGGCCGAGGCGGGCGATCTCTGCGAGCAGGGGCCGATGCAGCGCAAGCCCTACGATCACAGGACATTGGAAAGGCACATCCGTCGATTGCTCGCGCGATGACGCCGTTTCCTTTCCACCATCAGATGGGCGGCCGGATGCCGACGACACCAGTCCTTTTCGTGTAGCGGGTCTCGTAGTTGGTTTGGGACAGGTACGAGGTGACGTAGGACTTGAAGGTGGCCTTGTCCTTGAGCGCGATGTGGAAGTAGTTCGGATCGAAGAGGTGGTACCGGTTGTCCCTGGCGTGCAGCAGCGCGATCGCGTGCGCGCCGCCATCGCGGCCAAGGAATACTCCATAGCAACCGTACGCCTGCGCCATGATGGACCAGAGGAAATCGGCGGTGGGCTTGGTCGTACGCGACGCGCGCAACCCGTCCGAAAGATTGCAGTTGAAGGGCGAAATCGCCTCTTTCCACCAGCCGGTCCAGTCGGCGCTCCTGCTCATGTCGGACAGGTTCTGGGCCTGGGTCGATTTCCATGGCGGGTTGTCACAAGTCTTGTCGGCAGCGATCGGAAAATTCTTCCCTTCGTATTGCAACGCGACCCAGTTTGCGCAGAGACCGATGCAGTAGCCGTCGAAGGCCGAGCCCCAGGGGCCCGGCTGCGTCGTCACCGCGGTCTGGCCCTGGCTCATGGCGAAGACGAGGTGTCCCTTGGCCTTGGCGTCGTTCTGGACTGCATCCCAATTCATGGCCGCCCTCCATCCTCACATTCGCCAGCGAGACAATGCATCGATGAACTTTTACGATAAATACTATATCACAATTCTATCAATGAGGGTAGTGCTCGCCGCGAGCCGCTTTGGTCTCACCGCTCGCCCAGCCAGTCCTTCCAAAGCCCGCGGCGCTGCTTTCTGGCCTCAGCCTCTGCAGTTGCATAGCGCTGGCTGGCGCGCGATTCCCAGGCCAACGCATCCTCGAGGTTGAACCCGTAGGCCACGCCAGCCGCAATCAGGGCGGCGCCGATGTCACCCGCCTGAGCGTCGTCGAGGGTGCAATGTGCGACGACGCGGCAGTCGCGATCGAACTTGCTCGCCCGGCATTTCACCTTGTGGTTGGACTGCTCCAGCAGGTTCTCGAGGGCGGCACGAGCCCGCATGCCGGCCACGGTCTCGGCCTTGGCCGCATCGCGCAGCACCGGGGCCTGGACGCCCCAGATCCGGATATGCGGCTTCAAGCCGACGCCGGCCATGGTGTCGCCATCGATCGCGTAGACTTGGCCCTGCCACGTCGCCGGCAACGCCCCGTAGGCTGCGCATTCAGAGGTTTCGGGTGCAGCGCCTTTGCGCGGCGGCGCCTGTGCCAACGCGACGGGTGCAATCAGGACGACGAGGCAGGTCGCGAGCAACAGGCTTCTCATGTCAGCATGCTGCACGCGCATTGTGGCGAAGTTATTGCTTTCGACGGAGACCGGCCGTGCGCTGCTCGTCTATGCGACGCCCATCCTGTGCGATCGCCACCGCATAGTCTCGCTCCGCCGCCGCCGCGCTCACGACGCCATCGCGCACGTCGCGCAGCACCCGCGCGGGATCGCGGGTGTGCGGATCGCCGAAGCCGCCGCCGCCCGGCGACAGGGCGCGATAGGTGCCGGGGCCGTGGCGTTGCACGCCGTACTTGGGGGCGTTCACCTTGTGGCCGTCGGCCAGGGCGAGGGTGACCTCACCGCCCACGCCGGCGCGGCCGCCGGCGGCGCCGAAGCTCGAGGGGGCGCCAACGCCTTCGCCGCGGAAGGCGTAGTCGGCCGGGGTGAAGACCTCGACCTCGTAGTCGCAGCCGGCGCCGCCGCGGAAGCGGCCGGGGCCGGCGCTGTCGCAACGCAGCTCCTGGCGATGGAAGCGTACGGGATAGAGCTGCTCATAGGTTTCGAGGTTGGGCAGGGTGAGGCCACCCAAGGTGATGAGATGGCCGATCAAGTGGAAGCCGTCGCGGCCTTCCACGCCGCCGCCGGCCGGTGCGCCGGCCCACTGGTACATCACGTAGCGGCTGCCGTCGTCCTTCACCCCGGCGGTGACGGCATGCACGGCCTTCGACCAGCCGGCCGAGGCACGCTCGGGCAGCGCCTGGTCCAAGGCCTTCCACAGCGCATGGATGATCTCGTGGGCAATGAACACGGTGTTCATCGTCATGGGCGCCGGCGGCCGCGCATTCACCATGCTGCCTTCGGGCAGCCTGATCTCGACGCTGCGGAAAGCGCCTTCGTTCTTGGGCAGGTCGGGTTCGAAGAACGACGACAGCGCCATGAACACCGCCGAGGTCGAGTTGGCGATCGAGCTGTTCTTGAAGCCTTTCAGCTGCGGCGAGGTGCCGGCGAAGTCGACGATCAGGCCGTCGTCCTTGACGGTCAGCGTGACGGCGATCCTGGCGTCGATCGGCTCGAAGCAGTCGTTGTCGACGGGCTCCTCGGCGCGCCACACGCCCTTGGCCAGCCGCGCGATGCAGCCGCGGAAGCGGCGATCGGCATGGGCCAGAACGCCTTCGAAGAAGTCGGAGGCTCGGTCGATGCCCAGTTCCTCGACGAGGGCTGCCAGCCGCTCGGCGCCGATGCGCGTCGAGCCGATCATGGCGCGCAGATCGCCGTCGAGCGCCTCGGGCAGGCGCGTGTTGATCATCAGCAGCTGCCACAGATCGTCGCGCGTGCGGCCGCGCTCGATCAGCTTCAGCACCGGCAGCCGGATGCCCTCGTGGAAGATCTCGGTGGCCGCCGAGTTGTAGGTCCCGGCCGCGCCGCCGCCGATATCGGCCTGGTGGGCGCGGTTGCAGGCGAAGGCTATCAGCTTGCCGGCCACGAACACCGGCCGCGCGATCACCCAGTCCGGCAGATGGTTGCCGCCCGCCGTGTAGGGATCGTTCAGCAGGAAGACGTCCTCGGGCCAAATTCCCTGAGCTTCCGGGGCATCCTTGAAGTCGCGCAGGATGGCGCGCACGGCAAAGCCGCCGCCGCCGGTATGGATCGGGATGCCGTCGGCCTGGCTGATCAAGGTGCCGCGCGAGTCGGCCAGGAAGCAGGAGAAGTCGTGGCTCTGGCTGAAGATCGGCGAGGGTGACGGGATCGAGCTCGGTCATGCGATGGCTCCGACATGGACCAGGAAGTCGTCGCGCGCGTCGACTTCCAGTCGATCGCGCGGGCCGACGAAGGCCGTGGTCGTGCGTTCCTCGATCAGCAACGGGCCATCGAGGGTGCAGCCTGGCCTGAGCTCGACGCCGTCGTAGATCGGCACGTCACGCCAGCCGTGCGCGGGGTCGATCCAGACCTTGCGTTGTTCGCGCGGCTTGGGCGGGGCGGCCTGCGGCGAGCGTGCGATGGGCGGTGTCCAGTCGAGCAGGCCGCGGGCGACGACACGCAAGGCGGTGATCGAGAGCCGCCCGCCGGGCTGGATATGGCCGAACAGGCGCTGATGCTCGGCCTCGAAAGTGTGGCGCGCTGCGGCAGCGTCGAAGGCGGTGCCCAGCGCGACGCGCACCGGCCATTGCTGGCCGTCGTAACGCAGGTCGACCTCGCGGGAAACGACGGCCGAGCCGTTGGCGAAGCCTTCGCGGCCCAGGGCTTCGCGGGCGCGCGCCTCGAGTTCGGAAAAGCCTCCTTGGAGTTCGCCCAGGTCCACCGTGTCGAGGTCGGCCAGGAAGACGTGCATGTAGTCCTGCCGCACGTCGGACTGCAGCATGCCCATGGCGCAGAACGCTCCCGCCGCGCGCGGCAGCAGGGCGCGCCCGGCGCCGAGCGCACGTGCGACGGCAGCACCGTGCATCGGGCCGGCGCCGCCGGCCGCCACCAGAGTGAAGGTCGCGGGATTGTGGCCGCGTTCGATGCTGAGTCGCTCGACGGCGTGCAGCAGGTTCTGCTCCAGGAGCCGGATCACGCCTGCCGCGGCGTCCTCGACCGAGAGGCCGAGCGGCTTGGCAAGTTTTGTCTCGATCGCCTGGTGCGCCAGCTTGCCGTCGAGCGTGACGCCTCCTGCCAGTGGACCGGGACGCAGGCGGCCCAGCACGAGCTGGGCGTCGGTGACGGTCGGGTTCTCGCCGCCCAGCCCATAAGCGGCGGGACCAGGCCGCGCACCGGCACCTTGCGGGCCGACATGCAGCAGTCCGGCATCGTCGACCCAGGCGATGGCGCCGCCGCCTGCACCGACGGTGTGGATCTCCACCGAGGGCGTGGTGAGGTGGTAGCCGTCGATCACCAGCTCGTCGGCCACCGGCACTTCGCCCTTGGCCATCACCATGACGTCGCAGCTCGTGCCGCCGATCTCCATCGAGATCAGGTTGGCCGCTTCGCCGGGCGCGGCGCAGCCTTTCAGCGCGCCTACACCAGCCGCCGGCCCGGACAGCACCAGCATGACCGGGCGGCTCGCCACCTGGTCGACCGACACCGCGCCGCCGTTGCTCTGCAACAGCAGCAGCGAGCGCGGCAGGCCGAGCTGGCGCAATTGCTGGTCGAGCGCCTTGAGATAGCTCGTCACCTTGGGTGCGATGTAGGCGTTGACCACGGCGGTCGAGCTGCGCTCGTACTCGCCCATGGTCGGCATGACCTCGCTCGACAGCGAGATCCATTGGCCGCCCCAACCCTTCGACAGACGCTTTCCGGCCGCGCGCTCATGCGCACCGTCCAGGAAGGAATTGAACAGGCACACGGCGACGGATTCGACGCCTTCGTCGGTGAACACCTTGGCTGCGGCGTCGACATCCTCGGGCGCCAGCGGCGCCAGCTCGCGGCCGTCGGCGCCGATGCGGCCGCGCACCGGCAGGCGCAGGTAGCGCGGCGCCAGTACGGGCGGGAAGGGCGCGCGATGATCCCACTGGTTCTCGCGGATGCCGCGGCGAATCTCCAGCGAATCGCGGAAGCCCGCCGTGGTGAGCAGGCCGACCTTGGCGCCTTTCTTCTCGAGGATGGTGTTTGTGGCCACGGTCGAGCCGTGCACGAACAGCGTGCAGTCGCGCAGCAGCGCGGAGAGCGGGAGGTCGAGCTGCTGCGCCGCGAGCCGCAACACGCCCAAAACGCCTTCGCTGGGATCGGTCGGCACGGACGGCGACTTGAAGATGCGCACGGCGCCCGCGGCATCGCGCAGCACCATGTCGGTGAAGGTGCCGCCGACATCGACGCCGATGCGCCAGGGGGCGGTCAGGGAGACGGACGTCATTATTTTCCGGACCGCGCGCTGGGTCGCGTCAGACGCGACCTCCTTGCGCGCTCATGATCATGAGCGAGCTGGAAGCTCGCGGTCCGGAAGAGCGTGAGCATCATCACGCTTTCACCATCAGTTCGATCAGGCTCGGGCCGTCGGTTCGGGCAAACGCCTTGTCGAGCGCGCCGTCGAAGCCTGCCGCCGTGTCGACACGCTCGGCGGCGACGCCGAAGCCGCGGGCGATGGCGGCGATGTCCATCGGCGGATCGTTGAAGTCCATGCCGATCGGCGTGTCGTTGCCGTGAAACAGTTTCAGGCGGTTCTTGAGGATCTGGTAGCCGGCATTGTTGGCGATGACGAACACCACCGGCAGCTTCTGGTTGGCGGCGCTCCAGAGCGCCGTGATCGAGTACATGGCGCTGCCGTCGCCGATCACCGCCACGACGCGGCGCGCCGGATGGGCGATCTGCACGCCGACTGCCGCGGCGATGCCCCAGCCGATGCCGCCGCTGACATTGCCGAAGTAGCTGTTGCGGTCGCGGAAGGCGAAATAGTTGAACAGGGTCGTCGTGCTGGTGAGGCCTTCCTCGACCAGGATGGCGTCGTCGGGCATCTTCTCGGTGAGCCGCATCATCGCCCATTCGGCGTGCAGCGGCTTCTCGCTGGCGGGAGCGGTGAGCTTGGCCTTGCGCGCGGCCCGCTGGGCGCTCCAGTTGCGGGTCGCGATTTCGGCCAGTGAGGCCTTGGCCTTCTGCGCCAAGGCGTTACCGCCCAGCTTCTTCAGCAGCGGCACCAGTGCCTTCAGCGTCTCCTTCACGTCGGCGCGCAGCGCGATCTCGGCCGGGAAGTTCTTGCCCATCTCCCAGTCGCGCAGGCCGACCATGGCCACCGCCGTGGTCTCCGGCAATGGGTCGGTCTCGCTCCACACCGACATCTTCAGGACGTCGGCGCCGACGCAGAACATCAGGTCGTAGTCGCTCAGGATCCGCCGCACGTTCTTCTGGTCGCGGTTGAGCGCGCCGAGATAGGCGACATGCTCGGAGGGAAAGTGGGCGCCCCACGCCACGGTCTGCTGCAGCACCGGCGCGCCCAGCGTCTCGGCGAGCGCGGTCGCCTCGGCGAAGGCGTCGGACGTGGCGATCTCGTGGCCGGCCAGGATCACCGGCTTCTTCGCCGACAGCAGGCGCTTGGCGAGATGCTCCAGCGCGGCATCGCTCGGGCGCACCGCCGTGTCGACGCGCGTCGGCGCCGCCATGTCGATGGCGGCTTCGTTGTTCAGGATGTCGCCGGGCAGCGAGATGAACACCGGTCCGGTCGGCGCCGTGGTGGCGACCTTGGCGGCGCGCCGCAGGATGCGCGGCAGGTCTTCGATGCGGTTGACCTCGGTCGCCCATTTGACGACCGGCTGGGCGATCGGCACCAGCGGGGCGTAGAGCAGGGGCTCGGTGAGGCCGTGGCCCTGCTCCTGCTGGCCGGCCGTGACGATCATCGGCGTGCCCGACATCAACGAGGTGTAGATCGAGCCGATGGCGTTGCCGAGGCCGGGCGCGACATGGACGTTGCACGACACCAGCTTGCCCGAGGCGCGGGCGTAGCCGTCGGCCATGCAGATGACGACGGCTTCCTGCAGGCCCAGCACATAGCCCATCTCGGGCGCCGAGGAGAGCGCGTGCATGATCGGCAGTTCGGTCGTGCCGGGATTGCCGAACATCTTGGTGACGCCTTCGTCGCTCAGCACGCGGAGAAAGGCGTCGCGGCCGGTGATGGTGTTGGATACGCGTGCGTCAGGCATCGATTCCTCCCAGGACAGCGCCAGGGTAGCGCGGGCGGGCGCGGCATGAAATGAGGCTGCGCCGCGCTGCGAAAGCCAGTGTTCTCTGTCATCCTGAGCGTAGCGAAGGCCTGCCCTGAGCTTGTCGAAGGGATCTCATGCCCCTTGGCAGGCGGCGATGAGGTCCTTCGCCATGCACAGGACGACAGGATTTGACTTGGCTGGACAAGACACCACGGAAACCCTTCGCCACAAGGTCGCACGGCTCGCCTGCTGGAAGGCACCGGTCGAGCTGGCGCCCTTGAAGGGCGGTCTCACCAATATCTCGTTCGTGGTCACGCATCGCGGCGAGAAGTTCGTCGCGCGCTGCGGCGAGGACATCCCGGTCCATCACGTCTTCCGCGACCGCGAGCGGGCCGCGTCGATGGCCGCCTTCGAGGCGGGCCTGTCGCCCGAGATCATCCACGCCGAGCCCGGCATCACTGTCCTGCGCTTCATCGACGGGCGGGCCCTCGGCGAAGCCGACATGCGCGCCAATGTTGGACGACTGGCGACGCTCCTGAAGGAGTGCCACACCAAGGTCGGTCGTCACGTGCGCGGCCCGGCCAACACCTTCTGGGTATTCCACGTCATCCGCGACTACGTGACCCTGATCGGCGCCGATCGCCGCTATCTCGGCATCGCCGACCGGCTCGAGCAGGCGCAGGTGCCGCTGCCGATCGTGTTCGGCCATCACGATCTCCTGCCGGGCAACCTCATGGACGACGGCCGCCGCCTGTGGCTGATCGACTGGGAATACGGCGGCTTCGGAACGGCCATGTTCGATCTCGCCAACCTGTCGTCCAACGGTGTCTTCGAGCCGGCCCAGGACGACGCGTTGCTGGATGCCTATTTTGCGGGCAAGGCCGACGACGCGGTGCGCCGTTCGTTTGCCGCCATGAAAGCTGCCAGCGCGCTGCGCGAGGCGCTGTGGGCCATGGTGTCCGACGTGCATCTCAAGACGCCGGGCGTCGACTACAAGGCGCACGCCAGGGAGTATCTCGGACGGTTCGAAAAGCTCATTGCTGGGGGCGCGCCATGACTCATGTTCCTCTCCCCCTTGGGGGAGAGGCTAGGTGAGGGGGCAATGAGAGATGATGTCTCCTGCGTCACCCCCTCACCCAACCTCTCCCCCAAGGGGGAGAGGAGCATGAGAAAAAGATCATGACGCGCCACTGGAGTGGCGCGCCCCCAGCGCGGCCCGCTCCTTGCATGATCTCCGACAGTCAGGAGACTCATGCATGAAGAAGCCTCTGTCCCTTGCCGCGCTGCTCGCCGCTTCGGCGCTCTCGCTGTCGCCCGCGGCGGCGCAGGAGAAGGTCTTGCGCATCGGCATGACGGCGTCGGACATCCCGACGACCACCGGCATGCCCAACAACGGTTTCGAGGGCATGCGCTTCCTGGGCTTCCCGATCTTCGAGGGCCTGATCCTGTTCGATCTGACGCGTACCGACCAGCTCGCGACCTTGCGGCCGGGCCTGGCCGAGAAGTGGGAGCAGGCGCCCGACGACAAGAAGACCTGGATCTTCCATCTGCGCAAGGGCGTGAAGTTCCACGACGGCACGGACTTCAACGCCGATGCCGTGATCTGGAACCTCGAGCGCATCTTCAACAAGGACAGCGCACAGTTCGAGGCCGGCGCCGTCGGCATCATGCGCTCGCGCGTGCCGATCCTCGCCGCCTACAAGAAGATCGACGATTTCACCGTCTCGATGACGACCTCGATCGTGGCGTCCTATTTCCCTTGGATGGTGCCCTACATCCTGAATGCCTCGCCGGCCTCGTGGGACAAGGGCGGCAAGGATTGGGCCAAGGTGGCGATGCTGCCGCCGGCCGGCACCGGACCGTTCCGCATCACCGGCGTGGTGCCGCGCCAGTCGGTGACCCTGGCGCGCAACGATGCGTACTGGGATCCGGCCAAGAAGGCCAAGGTCGATCAGATCGTGCTGCTGCCCATCCCCGAGCCCAATACGCGGCTGGCCGCGCTGCGCTCGGGTCGTGTCGACTGGATCGAGGTGCCGCCGCCCGACGGCATCCCGTCGCTCAAGCAGGCGGGCTTCGTGATCTCGACCGGGTCCTATCCGCATGTCTGGCCGTGGTTCTACAACATGGCGGCGAAGAACAGCCCGGTGGCCGACGTCCGCGTGCGCCAGGCGCTGAACTACTGCATCGATCGCAGCGCCATCGTCACGCTGCTGAACGGCACGGCCGAGCCGTCGGTCGGCTGGCTGAAGCCCGACGATCCCGCCTTCGGCAAGCCCGAGAACCGCTACACGTTCGATCCGGCCAGGGGCAAGAAGCTCCTGGCCGAGGCGGGCTATACCGACAAGAAGCCGTTGTCCTTCAAGGTCATGATCTCGACCTCGGGCTCGGGCCAGATGCTGCCGCTGCCCATGAACGAGGCGCTGCAGGAGAACTTGAAGCAGGCGTGCGGCGTCGATGTGCAGGTCGAAGCGGTCGAATGGCAGGTGCTGCTGAACGCCGCCCGCGCCGTGCCCGACGATCCGTCGCTGAAGGGCGCCATGGCGCTCAACGTCAGCTCGCCGTCGAGCGACGTCGGCATGATGTTCCGCTACTTCGCCTACGCCAACTCCTCGCCGATGGGCTCGAACTGGGAGCAGTGGAAGGACGACGGGTTCGAGGGCGCGATGAAGACCCTGTCGGAAGCGACCGACGAGGCGAGCATCCAGAAGTACTTCGCGATCGCGCACGAGCGTCTGGTCGACAACCCGCCCTGGCTCTACATCGTCCACGACCTCAACCCGCGCGCCTTCAGCAAGAAGGTGAAAGGGTTCGTCTCGCCGCAATCGTGGTTCGTCGATTTGACGCTGGTCGATCTGCAGTAAAGGTCCCTCGCTACGCTCGGGATGACACTGTGCTGTGTGATCGACGCACCCCTGTCATCCCGAGGGCGAAGCCCGAGGGACCTTTAAGGCGACGGTGAAGGCCTCTATCCTTCGGCAAAAGGCAAAGACCGGAGGATGTGCCCATGGATGGTTCGACGACGACGGCACGCATCGACTACGGCGCCGAGGAAGCGGCGATGCAGGCCTATCTCGCCGACGGCGAGCGGCGCGCGGCGACGTTGGGCAATCGCGGGCCGATCCGCTTCACGGCTTCGGGCGAGTTGCATCCCGATATCCTCGACGCTTATTGGCGCTGCGGTTTCTACGTCTTCGAAGGTGTGCTCAGGCCCGAGGAACTCGCTGACCTCGAGGGCGATTTGCGAGGCATCCTCGACCGCCTTCCGGTCGAGCGCGGCGCTGCGGTCGACGCCAAGGGCCGGCCGGCGCTGGCGACGGACTGCAAGGGACCGAACCTCTTGTGGTCGAAGCCGCTCGGCGATCCGTTCGGCGGCACCGATCTTGCCAACGGCCGGCACCCCGTGAAGATGTACGAGCCGCAGGCCGCCGCCGACGCGCCCAAGGAAGTCGTCTATCTCATCCTGGGCTCTCTGCAATTCTCCGAAGCGGCGCTGCGCGTCTATGGGCATCCCGAGCTTCTTGCCGTCGCCGCCGCGATCAACGGTCCGGACTTCACGCCGTTCAACGAGGCGCTGTTCATCAAGGAACCGGGCCGCGGCGCCTCGGTGGCCTGGCACCAGGACGGCGTCACGCACTGGAACAGCCCCGCCTGGGACCAGGGCATCCACGGCTTCAACTTCATGGGCCAGCTCTACGGCTGCACCGCCGCCAACGGCGTGTGGGTCGTGCCGGGCTCGCATAAGCAGGGCAGGGCCGACATCAGGAAGCTGGTGGCCGAGGCCGGCAGCGAGCGGCTGCCCGACGCCGTGCCGATCATCGCCCGGCCGGGCGACGTCGCCATCACCAACCGCCAGGCACTGCACGGCTCCTTCGCCAACACCAGCAAGGATTGGCGCGTGACGGTGAACATGGGCTTCCATCGGCGCCGGTCGGTGCTGGGCGTGAAGGGCGGCGGCGTGCACAACAAGGAAGCCGTCTACGACACCGCGCGCATCCGCGAGCGCGCCCGGCTGATCGGCTACGGCATCGATGCCCGACGGCAGCGGTTCCCCGACGAGAGGCCTTACGTCTACCGGCCGCACGCCGATGAAGGCCTCATCTATCGCTGGGACGACAAGGCCAGGGCCGACATCAAGGACTACAACCTGCTCGACCTCAGCATCTGATCGGATCAACGGGCGCAGAGCATCGGCAGTCGGGCCACGACCTCGATCGAGCAGGTCTCGGCCGGGAAGAGCGCCCACACGGCGATCAGGACGACGACGATGAAAAGGGCGGGCCGCAGCAGCCGCAGGACCGCCGGCAGGACCGCCCGCAGTGCGAGATAGGCGGCGAACAGACCCAGAACCACCGCGAGCACGCGGTACTGGATGCTCCACGACTGCCAGGTGCCGAGATCGGCCCGGTTGGCCAGTTCCTTGAGATATTCCACGATCAGCGCACCCGCGACACAGACGACACAATTTCCCCGAAACGCAACACGGTGGTGATACGGCCGAGCGGTAAACCAGCCGTCACATCAAGCAGGCGCGGCCTGCCGCTGATGTGGCTTGGTCCGCCTTGGACGTCGAAGCTTGATCCGAAAGGGGAAGCAGTCATGCTGAACACAAATCGCCGTACGACGCTGAAGTTTCTGGGAGGCGCCGCCCTCGCGGCGGCGACCCTGCCGCTGCCGGTTGCCGCACAGGGCGAAGATCTTGTCGTGCCGAACACCTACCAGAACTTCAAGCGCGGCACGATCCACAGCCTCCACCCGGAGCGCCGCATCTTCAACATCGTGTGGGAAGACCTCGGCCGAGTGAAGATGCGCGCCGCCGACCTGGTCACCAATTATCCGCAGCTCAGGGTCGGCAACATCGTCGACACCCAGTGGTACGACTATCTCGACTTCATGATCGCCCCGAAGACAGCGCAGAACGACGCCCAGGCCAAGGCGATGCTGGCCAAGGGCGCGCGCCTGCAGGGCATCCCGGGCATGCAGGAGCCGATCAAGCTGTGGCGCATGGACGGCATGGTCACCAAGGTCGACGGCGCCACGATCTTCCTGATCAACGCGTCGGGCGGCAAGCCGGAGGAGCCGGCGCCCGACAGCGGCGAGGTCATCCAGCTGCCGGTGGCGCAGACCGCCGCCGGCCAGGCGGCCGCGAAGTCGGTCAAGGTGGGCGATCAGGTCATCACCGTGTGGAGCCAGCAGACGGCCATCAAGGCCACCATCATCCGCTAAAGCACGATCCGCCCAGCTGGAATCAGCTGGGCGGATTGTGCCTCTTGCAACAAGCATCGGCAGTGCGCGCGAATCCGATCTAGCGCCAGCACCCGAATCGATTGTCGGCGCCCCGGGACCTCGCGGTCCCGGGGCGCCGCATTTTGTCATAATGGCGCGACCGGGCGGCCCGGGCACGCTCGCCTTTTGACACGAGACCGCTTCAGCCCGTTCAGACTCTTGGTATGTCGGCGCCTTCGCTGCGATCGCGATAGACGGCAGCACGGGCGAGCAGCATGAGAGTGACAGGCGTGGTCACCGTCACGAACACGGCGATCAGCGCTTCGTGCAGCACCGGCCGGGACTGCAGGACCGAGAACAGGACGATCGAACCGAGCAGGATCCCGCCGGCGCCCCAGGTCGCTCCCAGCGTGGGGGCGTGCATGCGTTCGTAGAATGTCTTCAGCCGCAGCAGCCCGATCGCGCCGACCAACGTGAAACCGGCGCCGAGCAGAACCAGAAACGAAGTCAAAAGCGCGGCCCAAGCCGGCAGATCTGCTGCGCCCGTCATTCGATGATCTCCCCACGCATGAGAAACTTCGCGAGTGCCACGGTGGCAATGAAACCAAGCAGGGAAATGATCAATGCCGCTTCGAAATAGAGCGTTGTTCCGCTCTCGATGCCAAAAACCAGCAGCAGCAGCATGGCGTTCACATAGAGGGCATCGAGGGAAACGATGCGGTCCTGCGCCCTTGGACCGCGGATCATGCGGAACGACGCAATGATCATGGCCATCCCGAGCAGGATCTGGGCGATCAGCAGCGACCAGGAGAGGATTATTGAGCTCATGCGAATATCTCCAGGAGAAGGCGTTCGTAGCGATGCTTGATGAGGTCGATCCAATGCGATTCGTCGACGAGGTCGAAAACGTGGAGAAGCAGCCTGTTGCTGCCCGAGTCGTATTCCACCCACGCGGTGCCGGGCGTGCTGGTCACGATGCAGGAGAGAATTGCCAGCCCAGTCGGATCGCGAAGCTCGAGCGGCACGATGACGAAGCCCGAGTGGCGCCGGCTCTGATCGGTGCGGAGGATCAATCGGGCGACGGCGATGTTCGAACGCCAGATATCCGCCAGGACGATCATCACGAGCCTGGGCAGAAGATGCCATCGTCTCAACCGCGGCTTGGCCGGCTGAAGGGCGGCCGTGACGTTTGAAGCCGCGACCGCGATCACTGTGCCGAGCACGACATGCCCCAAGGACACTCCGTTCAACAGGAGCCACATCGCCAGCAGCGATGCCGCCAGCAGGGGATAAGGCAGCAGGGTCATTGCCCACCTCCGGCGGCCGGCAGGCGCGGCGCGATCATGACGTCGTTGATGTAGGAGGATGGCGCATGCACGGCCCGCGCGGCTTCCTCCATGTATCTCATCACCGGCCCCCCTTTGATCGAGAGTCCGAGGGTGAGCAGCAGCAGGAGGATGACGGGCACCAGTTCGACCATGAGCACACGTGGAACGACCGCATCGACAGGCGACCAGAAGGTGCGAATGCCGACCCGCGACAGCGCCAGCAGGGCCGCGAGACCCGACACGAGGAGAAGCGTCACGAAAAGCCAGTTCGCGACCGGGATGCCGGATGCGGCCGCTTGTCCAGCGGGCGCGAACAGCGCAGCGAGCATGGCCAGCTTGGCAACGAAGCCGGAAAACGGCGGCAGACCGATCAGCAGCAACGCGCAGCCGACGAAGCAGGCGCCGAGCACGGCCGGTGTTCCGGAGAAGCCGGCGCTGCTGCCCTGTGCTTCTTCCGCCGTCTCCTCGTCCAGTGTTTCCGCCGTAAGAGCGATCAGGTCGGCGCCGGGATTTTGTCCTCTCTCGATCAGCTCGATGAGTAGAAAAAGCGCGCCGATCGTGAGCGTCGAGCTCACCAGATAGAAGAGGGCACCGCCCGTGAGATGACTGTCCGACAGGCCCACGGCGGCCAGCAGCGTTCCCGACGACACCAGCAGGCTGAAGCTTGCGATGCGGGCCATGGCTTGCGAGGCAAGGACGCCCAGGGTCGCGAAGCCGATCGTCGCCAGACCTCCGACGAGCAACACGTCGCGGCCGAAGCCGGCGGCCTCCTGGGCCGTCGCTCCGAAGAGCATCGGACACAGGCGAAGCAGGACGTAGACACCGACTTTGCTGAGCACGGCAAAGACCGCCGCCACCGGGGCCGCGGCCGCGGGATAGGCGCTGAGCAGCCAGAAGTTCAAAGGCCACATGGCGGCCTTCACGAGGAAGGCGATGCCGAGGACCGCCGCGCCGGCCTCGAGAAGCATGCGGTTTCCGGGCGACAAGCCGGGAATGCGCAGGGCAAGGTCGGCCATGTTCAGCGTCCCGGTGACGCCGTAGACGAGGCTGACGCCCACGAGGAAAAAGAAGGAGGCGATGAGGTTTACGGCGATGTAGTGCAGGCTGGCCTGGACGCGCCGCGAGCCCGAACCGTGCAGGAGAAGGCCGTAGGAGGCTGCCAGCATCACCTCGAAGAAGACGAACAGATTGAACAGGTCGCCGGTGAGGAAGGCGCCGTTCACCCCCATCAGCAGGAACTGGAAGAGTGTGTGGAAGTGCGCGCCCGCCGTATGCCACCGCGCAAGGGAAAAGATCAGAGAGGCGCTGGCAAGGGTCGCGGTGAGCACGAGCATCAGGGCCGACAGGCGGTCCAGGACCAGCACGATGCCGAACGGCGCCGGCCAGTTGCCGAGGAGATACACTCCGGTCCCGGAGGTGTCTGCCTCCTGCAGCAGCACGAGCGCAATGCAGAGCGTCGTCAGCGTGGAGACGAGATTGATGACGCCCTTCAGGAATTGCCGTCGTTCGTCGTACACCGCCAGCAACGCACCGGCTACGAGCGGAAGCGCGATGGGAGCGATGATCAGATGATGCGCCCAGCTGCCCATCACTGCTCCTGCCCGTCGACATGGTCGGTTCCGGTCAGGCCGCGTGAGGCCAGCAGGACGACCAGGAACAGCGCTGTCGTGGCGAAGCCGATGACGATGGCCGTGAGCACCAGGGCCTGTGGCACCGGATCGGCATAGTCCGCCAGGCTTCCGGTCTGCGACGACAGGATCGGCGGTGCGCCCGATCGCAGGCGTCCCATGCTGAAAATGAAAAGATTGACGGCATACGAGCACAGCGAGAGGCCGATGATGACCTGGTAGGTGCGCGGCCGCAGGAGCAGCCATACGCCCGAGCCGGCAAGGATGCCGATGCTGAGTGCGAGCAGGAGGGCCATCATGGTTCCGACCTGGACGCATGAGCCGTCGTCATTCGGGCGGCTCTCAATTTGCGGATCGACTGATGGGCGAGGGCGATCAGCATCAGTACCGTCGCACCTACCACGAGGCCGAAGACGCCGAGGTCGAATATGAGCGCGCTGGAAACCGGCACGGCTCCTATCAGCGGCAGATCGACATACCGCGAATGCGAGGTCAGGAACGGATAGCCGAACAACCAGGACGCCATGCCGGTTGTCGCGGCGAGCAGAAGACTGAGGCCGATCCAGTTCACCGGCAGTATGCGCAGCCGATCCTCGACCCAGACCGTGCCGGAGGCGAGATACTGCAGAATGAAGGCCGTCGCCAGGGCGACGCCGGCGGAAAAACCCCCGCCGGGCAGGTCATGGCCGCGCATGTACAGGTACACCGCCAGAACAATGATGACCGGGAACAGCCAGTGCATGATGACAGCGGGCACGCGGAGATAATCGCCGAGCGTATCGCCGGGCTTGCGATCGGGTTGGGCTTCGTCGAAGGCGTCCTGCTGTCGCTGCTGTATGGGCGAGCCGATATTGTCAGGTGCGGGCCGAAAGCGCCGCAACAGGGCATAGACGGCAAGCGCAACCGCCCCCAGCACCGTGATCTCGCCCATCGTGTCGAAGCCGCGAAAATCGACGAGGATCACGTTCACGACGTTTCGACCGCCACCTTCCGCATACGCGCGCTCGAGAAAGAAGCTGCCGACGGTATCGCCCATCGGAAGCACCATGACCGCGTAGGCGAGAGTGGCCAGACCGGCGCCGACGACGAAGGCGATTGCAACGTCCTTCGAGCGACGCAGCCGGGTCGCGAACGGCGCCGGTCCGAGGTTCATCTCTTCGAACCGCTTGGGCAGCCAGCGCAGGCCGAGCAGGATCAGGATCGTGGTCACGACCTCGACGACCAGCTGCGTCAAGGCAAGGTCCGGGGCGGAGAACCATGCGAAGGTGATGCAGGTTGCCAGTCCGGCGCCGCCCAGCAGCATGAGCGCGACCAGTCGGTGATACTTCGCCTGGTAGGCGGCCCCGATCGCACAGACGCTACCCGTCAGCCAGACGAGAACCATCGCCGGGTCGACCTCTGACGAGCCAGGCCACTGCAGAGCCATGCCCGCCGGAAGGAAGGGGATGAGCCCGCCGATGAACGCCGCCAGCAGCAGGATCGTGAGCTGCGGCTGCAGACGGCGCGTCGCCAGCACCGATTGCGCGGCTAGCGACCATTTCACGGAAAGCACGAAAAGGCCGCGATCGAACAGGCGTCGACCGCTGACAAGCCGAAGCAGCGGCGGGCCCACCGGGCTCGACTGCAGATAGCGCTGGAGCGCCAGATAAAGCAGGGTGCCTCCGACGAGTGCAACCGCACTCATGATCATCGGCAGATTGAAGCCGTGCCAAACAGCGAGGCTGAACTTCGGCGTCCTCTGGCCCAGCACCGATTCGACTGCCGTGTAGAGGTATGGTCCCACCGTCGCCGCGGGCGCGATGCCGACCACCAGGCAGGCCAGCACGAGGAACATGCTTGGCACGCGCATCCAGAAGGGCGGCTCATGCGGTTCCTTCGGCAAGTCGGCAGGCTTGCGCCCGAAGAAGACGGAATGGATGAAGCGAAGGGAGTAAGTGACGGCGAAAGTGCTGGCCAGGACTGCGACATAGGGCTGCGAGGTGTCCAGCACCGAGTTGACGTGGGTCTCGATGGCCTCGGCGAAAAACATCTCCTTCGAGAGGAAGCCGTTCAGCAGCGGCACGCCGGCCATGGCGGCGCTTGCCACCATGGCCAGGGTGGCGGTTTCCGGCATGTAGCGGAAAAGTCCGCCCAGCTTCCTCATGTCCCGCGTGCCCGTCTCATGGTCGATGATGCCGGCCGCCATGAACAGCGAGGCTTTGAAGGTCGCGTGGTTCATCATGTGGAAGATCGCGGCGACGGCGCCGAGGGGGCTTCCGAGGCTGAGCAGCATGGCGATCAGCCCGAGATGGCTGATCGTCGAATAGGCGAGCAGGCCTTTCAGATCGTGCTGGAAGATCGCGAAGAACGCTCCAAAGAGGAGCGACGCCATTCCGGCGAGACCGAGCAGCCAGAACCATTCCGGCGTTCCCGCCATGACTGGCCACAAGCGAGCCAGCAGGAAGACGCCGGCCTTGACCATTGTCGCGGAGTGCAGGAACGCCGAGACGGGAGTGGGCGCTGCCATCGCGTTGGGCAGCCAGAAGTGGAACGGAAATTGCGCGCTCTTGGTCAGCGTACCGAGCAGGACGAGAACCAACGCCGGTAGATACAGTGGATGCGCACGGATGGTCTCGCCTGAGGCCAGCACGCGGTCGAGGTCGTAGCTGCCGACGATTTCGCCGATCAGGACCACGCCCGCCAGGAGAGCGAGGCCGCCCAGCCCGGTAACGATGAGCGCCATGCGGGCGCCGTCGCGTGCCCCGGCGTTGCCGTGCCAATAGCCGATCAGCAGGAAGGAGAAGATGCTGGTCAATTCCCAGAAGAAGACCAGTACGATCAGGTTTCCGGCGATGACGATCCCCAGCATGCTGCCCATGAAGGCGAGCAGCAATGAGAAGAAGCGCGGCACCGGGTCGCTCGGCGACATGTAGTAGCGAGCGTACAGAACGACGAGAAAGCCAATGGCTGTCACCAGCACGCTGAACATCCAGGCGAAGCCGTCGAGGCGCAACGTAAAGCCGAGACCGAGCGCTGGAACCCACTCCGCATCGCTGCGGATCACGCCTCCGTCGACCACCGAAGGATATGCACTGGCCGTCAGCAGCAAGCAGATCAGCGCGACGCCACCGGCGAGCCAAGCCTCGGAGTTGCGCGCGTTGGGGCGGAATGTGGCGGCGAGAGCGCTGCCGACGAACGGAAGCACGATGACGATTGTCAGCAGCACGTCGTTGTTCATGGGCCTCGTGACGGGTGATTGAAGCGATGGTGATCAGGCTTGGGAACCCGGCGCTGGCTCCCTATTCGACAAGCTCGCGAATGCGCAAGCCACATCGTCAATCGCGCCGCGCCGGAATAGTCAATACGTCTTGATCGGCGGCGTGCAAAACTCCTTGTGCCACGCTTCCGAGCAGGAAATTCGCGATGCCGGTACGGCCGTGGGTGCCGACGACGATGAGGTCCGCCGAAACTTCCTCTGCCGCAGTGCAAATGGCGTGAGGAGCAGTCGTTTCCCTGAGCTTGACCAGATGGCGGGCGGGAAAAGCCACCGTGCGCTGCACAAAAGAGGCGAGTTCTCGACCGGCATCCGCTTCTTCGCTGCCGATGTAGTGTTGGAGATCCCCTCTGCTGGCCGACGCCAAGGCCATGTGCTTCCTGGCGGGGGCATCGAATACGTGAAGAACGGATATGGCTACATCCTTGTCCAGGCCGAGCGCCGCGATAGCCAGCAGCGCGTCGGCAGAGCAATTCGAGAAATCGACCGCAGCAAGGATATGCCGATAGAGGCTTGCAGGCACGCCGTTTGCGACCAGGAGCGGCTGGCGGCTCGAGCGTATGGTTCGCTCCGCCGTAGTGCCGACAAACACGTCTTGAATTGCGCGATGACGATGCGAGCCCACGATCACGACGTCGGCTGCTGCTTCCTGGGCGGCTTTGACTATTTCATCGGCGAGGCCGCCCAGAACGACGCTCGCGGTGCAGTTCACACCATCGAAGTCGCGCAACGATCGAGCTTGTTTGTCCAGGATCTCCGCCGCCGCGTCACGTTCGGGGTCGATGATGCGCCTCGGCCTGTCATCATCGACGACATGAACGAGGTGCAGAGACGCTTCGAATTTTTTTGCCAGTAAGGTGGCGCGCCGAATTGCGCGATCGGCCCGTGCGGATAAATCCGTTGCGACGAGAATTTTCCTCATGGCCGACCCTCCGAACCCCGAAAGATCTCGAAAAGGATTGATTGCCTCTTCAGCAGCGATGGTCAATGCAAATTGACCCTGTCACGGAGCGCCGGAATTCCTCGATGGATGGTGTGGCGACCGTGCCCTCGTCAGCGATCATTCCTTGCGTGAACTGGATGCACCAGTCGTCAGCAATGGCTGACGAACAGGCTCCGCTCAGTCCCGGAACGGATCCGTCATCAGGATCGTGTCTTCGCGCTCCGGGCTGGTGCTGAGCAGCGCCACCGGACAGCCGACCAGCTCCTCGACGCGGCGCACGTACTTGATGCAGGTCGCCGGCAGCTCGGCGAAGGACCGCGCACCCCTGGTGCTCTCGTTCCAGCCATCGAAGGTCTCCCATACCGGTTTGAGCTTGGCCTGCGCGCCCATGGTGAAGGGGAAGCGCTCGATCGTCCTGCCGTCGAGCTCGTAGCCGACGCAGACCTTGATCTCGCTGAGCCCATCCAGCACGTCGAGCTTGGTGAGCGCGATGCCGTCGATGCCGTTCAGCTTCACCGCTTGGCGCACCATCACGGCGTCGAACCAGCCGCAACGCCGGCGCCGGCCGGTGTTGGTGCCGAACTCGTTGCCGCGATCGCCCAGCAGCTGGCCGATCTCGTCCTTGAGCTCGGTGGGGAAGGGGCCGTCGCCGACTCGCGTGGTGTAGGCCTTGGCGATGCCCAGCACGTAGCCGACGGCGCCGTTGCCCATGCCGCTGCCGATCATGGCCTGCGCCGCCACGGTGTTGGACGAGGTGACGAACGGATAGGTGCCGTGGTCGATGTCGAGCATGGTGGCCTGCGCGCCCTCGAACAGGATGCGTTTGCCCGCGGCCCTGAGCGCGTCCAGCCGCTCCCACACATCCTCGGCGAAGGGCAGGATCTTGGGCGCGAGCTCAAGCAGGTCGGCCAGCAGCTTGGCCGGCTCGATGGTCGGCTGGCCGAGCCCCTGGCGCAACGCGTTGTGATGGGCGAGCAGGGTATCGACCTTGCGTCCGAGGATGTCGGGCTCGGCGAGATCGCCGACGCGGATGGCGCGGCGGCCGACCTTGTCCTCGTAGGCGGGGCCGATGCCGCGCCGCGTCGTGCCGATCTTGATCGTGCCGGGCACGTCCTCGCGCCAGCCGTCGAGGTCGCGGTGCAGCGGCAGGATGAGCACGGCGTGATTGGCGATCTTGAGGTTCTCGGGCGTCACCGACACGCCCTGGCCCGACACCTTCTTCACCTCCTCGAGGAAGTGCCAGGGGTCGACGACCACGCCGTTGCCGATGATGGAAAGCTTGCCCTGGCGCACCACACCCGACGGCAGCAGGGCGAGCTTGTAGGTCTGATTGCCGATGACCAGCGTATGGCCGGCATTATGGCCGCCCTGGAAGCGCACCACGACCTCGGCGCGCTCGCTCAGCCAGTCGACGATCTTGCCCTTGCCCTCGTCGCCCCACTGGGCGCCGATCACTGCCACATTGGCCATTGCCCGTTCCCGAAATCCGACGTCCACACACGAAAAACGCCTCCCCGGGGTCGGTGCCGGAGAGGCGTAAGTTTGGATAGCACGGGAAGGGAGGAGTGCGAAGGGAAACTTCGCCCGCGCTGTGACTGGATTAGCCCCGCCTTTTCAATCGCTCTGTGCTTTTTGCCACAGAGCGGGAATGCCGCATGCTGTTTCCTCCCATTGTTGCCGCACCAAGGCGGCAACATGGGGGTAGGGCATGAGTGACAAGCCAAGGAAGCGCCGCCTTTCGGCGAAGCAGAAGTCGTCAACGCTGTTCCACTTCTGGCACAATCTTCAGGATATCAAGGATGAAGCCGAGCAGATGAAGGACAGCGAGCTCGTCCTGCTGGTCGGCATGATGGAGCTGCTGATCGAGGAGCGGATCGCCGGCCTGGGCGGCGGCCGCGCCGCCCTGCTGGCTGCAGCCGACACGGCCCACGCGCACTGACTTGAGTCTCGGGGGAGCGCGGGCCTTGGGGGACCGCGCTCCGCCGAGACGCCTCGAATCAGAGCGGCACGGCCTCCTTGTCGATCAGTGCGTGGCTGCACAGCAGCCGCTTGGCTTCCGCGCGCGGATCGTCCGCTGCGCTCACACCGCGCACCACGGCGTAGCCTCTGGCCTGCCAGGGCTGGGCATCGCGCCAGGGCGTGCCCGGCGGCAGGAACAGCCGCGGCCGAGTGGCCGGCGCTTCCGACGCCTGCAGCACGGCATCCATGTAGAGCGTGAACCCGGTGGCGGGCTCGCTGACCCCGTCCTCGGGGTAGCCGGCCGAGTAACGGCCACCGCGGGCGAGCTCGTGACGGCCCCTGAGCGCGAATACCGAGAACGATACGCCGGTCTGGTATTCCAGGCCGCGATACTCCACGGGGTCGAGGGTGACCGGCAGGTCCTCGTCGGCGGCGTGGATCAGCTTCACCACCTCGCCAAGCCGCGCCGCCTCGGCGGCGCCGGCGGCCGGCAGCTTGAGCGCGCTCAGCTGGGCGATGCCGCGCTCGGCGGGTCCCGCGGCGCGCAGCAGGCCGGTGAACACGTCGATGGCCTTCTTGGCGTCGCCCAGTGCCTTGGCGATGCCGCCTTCGTCCTTGCGGTCGAGGGCGCGGCGGACGCGGCGCAGCGTGTCGGCCGGCAGTTTCAGGCCGGCGCCGACCGCAGCCACCAGGGTCGGCAGGTTGAGATCGACCGAGAGCTCGGCCACGCCGATGGCGCGCAGCGCATCGACCGCCAGCAGCACCGCCTCCGCGTCGGCCTCGGCTGAATCGACGCCGATCAGCTCGGTGCCGACCTGGGCGAACTGGCGCTCGGGCTTCAGCGCCCCGCCGCGGACGCGGATGACGTTGCCGCCGTAGGACAGGCGCAGCGGCCGTGGCTCGTGTTTCAGCCGCGTGACGGCGATACGCGCCACTTGGACAGTCATGTCCGGCCGCACGCCCATCATGCGCTGCGACACCGGATCCATCAGCCGGAACGTCTGCGGCGCCAACGCCGCGCCCGGGCCGCCCAGCAGCGATTCCTCGAACTCGACCAGTGGCGGCTTCACGCGCTCGTAGCCGAAGGCGGCGAAGCGCTCGATGGCGACGTCGATGGCGCGCGCCTCGCGGGCGGCGTCGGGCGGCAGCAGATCGGCGAGGCCGGCCGGCAGGAGGCCGCGATGGTCGTTGTCGTTGGCGGTCATGGGCTGGTGCTTTTAGCCTATCGGCCGCTGGGCAGTCAGCGGTTTACGTGGCGATCCTAATTGCGAATAAGTCGCAATTGCCATACCATGCGCCGTGCGCCCAGACACCACCACCCTCTTCGTCGAGCACCGTCGCTCGCTGATCGACTATGCCACGCGCATCGTCGGCTCGCGGGCGCAGGCCGAGGACGTCGTGCAGGAGGCCTGGCTGCGCTTCGACGAGGTGTCGCGCCAGCGACTGCTCGACGAGCCGCTGAGCTACCTCTATCGCATCGTCCGCAATCTGGCGCTCGACGGCCGACGCAGCCAGGCGCGGGAGGAGCGATATCTGGTGCGCGGCGCCGATCTCAAGGCCGAAGGCATCGCCGAGGACCGGCCGTCGCCGGAAGCCGAGGCGGTCGGCCGCGGCGAATTGCGGGCGGTGCGGGCGGCCCTGCTCGAGCTGCCGGAGCGCACGCGCATTGCGCTGGAGATGCATCGCTTCGGCGGCGCGACCCTCAAGGATATCGCAGACTTCCTCGACATCTCCGTCGGCCTCGCCCATGCCCTGGTGCGCGATGGCCTGGAGCATTGCCGGACGCGACTGAGGAAAAACTTCTGAAAATCATCCCGAGCGCCGTCGTGTAGGAGGTGAGGGAAGATCCTGGGACATGGGCAGGGCACCGATTCCGGCGAATAGCGACACTCCGGCAACCGCCAGCGACTGGCTGATCGCGCTCGGCGAGCAGCCGGCTGACGAGGAACTGCGCGACCGCTTCGATGCTTGGCTGGCGGCGAGCCCCGATCATCGGCGCGACTGGGCGGAAATCTCCCGTACCGCCGAGGCGCTGGGGCAGACCGAGCCGGCTCATCAGCACGAATGGGGTGAGTTCGTCCGCCAGCGCAAGGCCGAACGAGTGACGGAGTCGCGGACGGCGACGGTTGGACGCCGCCGTCGTCGGACGAATGTCATCGCAGCACTCGCCGTGGCCGCCTGCCTGGCGTTCATCTTCGGCGGCAACCTCATGCTGCGTATCGAGGCCGACCACATGACAGCGACGGCCGAACAGCGTCGCGTGCACCTCGCCGACGGCACCGTTGTCCTGCTGGCGCCGGAAAGCGCCATCGATATTGCCTACGACGAGGACGCACGTCGTGTGCGGCTGCTGAAGGGCAGGGCCTATTTCGAGGTCGTGGCGGACCGTCGGCCGTTCGCCGTCCAGGTACGTCAGGTCGAGGCTCGCGACATCGGCACGGCCTTCGACGTCGGGCTCGATGCGCGCGGCGTCGACGTCGGCGTGCGTGAAGGCATCGTCGATGTCAGCGCGGCGCGCGTCCCTGAGGCGATCGCCGAACGGCTCCAAGCCGGCGATTGGGTGCGCGTCACGACGACGGGCCGCATCGAGCGTGGCCGCCTGCCGGCCGACCAGGTCGCGTCGTGGATGCAGGGCCAGCTCGTCGTGAAGAACCGGCCGGTCGGAGAGGTCGTCGATGCGTTGCGGCCGTATTTCGCTGGCCTCGTCGTGCTGCGTGGAGCCGCGCTGGCCGATCAGCCACTGACCGGCGTGTACAATCTCGCCGATCCCGTCGAGGCGTTGCGCGCCGTCGCGCGTGCGCAAGGGGCGACGCTGCATCGGATATCGCCTTGGCTCATCGTGATCTCGGCTGATTGACAGTCATGCACGAAAAAATTTGAAAATGGAGTCGGTCGGCGTCGTGTCGTGAGTGAAGGGGACGACACGACATGCATGCGATTGCTGTGAGAGTGCTGGCGGCGGGACTTGCGTTGACAGCCGTGGCGCCAATGGTGTCGGCGCAGCAACAGGAAGGACAGTCGACACCGGCGCAACGGGCGCGCACTTTCGACATCCCTCCACAATCGTTGACCGACGGGCTCACCCTGTTCGGCCGCCAGAGCGGCCTGCAGATCTCCGTACACGCCGATCTGGTGCGCGGCCTCGCGACGACCGGCGTCAGCGGCCTCATGACGCCGGAGCAAGCGCTTGCCCGCCTGCTCGCGGGCACCGGTCTCGTCTTCTCGATCAGCGGCGGCGCCACCGTCACCCTGCAGAAGCCCGGCGCCGGCGTCGCGCCGGGCGCCATTCAGCTCGATCCCGTGCAGGTGCAGGGCTATCCCGTGCCGCAGCAGGCGCTGATCGACAACCTGCCGCCGCCCTATGCCGGCGGCCAGGTCGCGACCGGCGGCCAGGTCGGTCTGTTCGGCAACCGGCCGGTGATGGACACGCCGTTCAACCAGACGAGCTATACCGCCAAGAAGGTGCAGGACCAGCAGTCACGGACAGTGAGGGATGTGCTGGCCGACGATCCATCCGTGCGCGGCTACTTCCCTGATGGCAGCATCGGCAACGACGAATTGCGCATCCGCGGCTTCAGCGTGGCCGCCGCGAGCACTGCCTACAACGGCATCTTCGGCGTCCTGCCTTACTCCACGATCATGCCGGAACTTGCCGAGCGCATCGAGGTGCTGAAGGGACCGAACGCACTGCTGACCGGCATGGCGCCGCAATCGACGATCGGCGGCATCATCAACGTGGTGCCGAAGCGTGCGCCCGATGAGCCCCTGACGCAGCTCACTGCAGGTTACAACTCGTCCGCCCAGTTCGGCGGCCATGCCGATATCGCGCGCCGCTTCGGGCCCGACAAGGAATTCGGCGTGCGTTTCAACGGCGTGTTCCGCACAGGCCAGACCGAGGTCTCGGGCAATTCCGATCAGAGGGCGCTCGCCGTTTTCGGCCTCGACTTTCGCGGCGAACATGCGCGCCTCTCCGCCGATCTCGGCTACCAATACCAGTACATCGGCGGCATGATTCCCTATCTCGGCCTCGCCAATGGCGTGCCGCTGCCCTGGGCGCCCGACGCGCGCAAGAACTGGGGCCAGCCGTGGGGCAGCATTGGCCGCAAGGACCTGTTCGGCGTCATCCGCGGCGAGGTCGATCTCACCGACCGCATCACCGCCTATGCCTCCTTCGGCGTGCATGATTTCCGCTTCGGCAGCGTGTCGGGCGGCCCGATCGTCACCGCCACCAGCATCGGCGGCGCGGCCACGGCAACGCCGAGCAACATCAGCCAGTACTACCAGTTCCTGACCGGCGAGGCCGGCATCCGCGGGCTGGTCGATACCGGCCCGATCGGCCACGAGTTCGCGGTGGTCGGCACGATGTTCCAACTGATGACCGGAATCGCAACGGTCAACGGCCCGGCCTACACGACCAACATCTACAATCCGACGATCATCGCCCAGCCGCCCATTGCCACCGGCGCTGCCAACAAGACCGGCACGATGAACCTCAACAGCCTTGCCGTTGCCGACACGCTGACGGCGGCCGACAAGCGCATCCAACTCACGGCGGGCCTCCGCCTGCAGCAGGTCCAGGCGGCGAACTTCAATCCGCTGACGGGTCTGCAGACGTCGTCCTACGACCAGAGCGTCTGGAGCCCGGCGGTCGCCCTGGTGTTCAAGCCCTGGGAGAACGTCTCGGTCTACGGCAACTTCATCCAGGGCCTGCAGCCGGGGCAGGTGGTTGCGGCGCCCTTCGCCAATGCCGGCGAGGTGTTTCCGCCCTTCGTATCGACGCAATATGAAGCCGGTGTGAAGGTCGACTGGGGCAAGCTAACCACGACCGTGAGCCTGTTCCAGATCACGCAGCCCAGCATCATCACCGATGTGGCGGCCAACACGCAGGTGTTGGCCGGTCAGCAGGTCAACCAGGGGCTGGAATTCAACTTTTTCGGCGAGGTTTCAGAAGGGTTTCGCGTCCTGGGCGGCGCCATGTTCCTCAACGCCGTGCTGACCCAGACGCAGGGCGGGCTGACGAACGGCTGGATCGCGCTGTTCTCGCCGCCCGCCCAGTTCAACCTCGGCGCGGAGTGGGACCTGCCGTTCGTCCGCGGCCTCACGGCAAATGGTCGCGTCACCTACACGGGCGCGCAGTTCATCGACACGACATCGCCCCGCCGCAGTCTGCCCGAATGGACACGCTTCGATGTCGGGCTGCGCTACATGTTCGACAACGCCCGGAGTCCGACCGGCAAGCCGGTCGCGCTGCGCTTCATCGTCGAGAACCTGTTCGACAACGACTACTGGGCCTCCGGTTTCGGGCCGACCACGCTGTCGCTGGGCACGCCGCGTACGTTCCGCCTGGCGCTGACAACCGATTTCTAGGCCGAGGGTCCGGCGCCTGGCGAGAAACGAAAATCGCTCGCAGGTCGGTGCACAAAATAATGAAAAAACAGCCCTCTCGTTCGTCATAGGGGTGAGGGTTCGAGCGTCTCGTTCGTCACTTGGATAAGGGGCGGCGGTCGCTTCGCCCCCCTTTCTTGGCGCTGACGGGCGCCAGCGCGGCCGCAGGACGGCCAAGGGAGCAGGTTGAGTTGGAGCGTATCGCAACCCTTAAGGCGGTCCCGGTGGCCATCCGCCTCGTCGCGGCAATCGGCGGCGGCTATGGCGTGTCGGCCGGGTTGGCGGCCCTGTTGGCCCTGGCCTTGCCGGCGGCCACGCCGATGCCGCGCGGCGAAGCCGTCGTGCTCAGCGCGATGCTGGCCTTCCTGGTCTATCTCGGCCTCCTGATCTGGGCGTTCGCAGAGCCGCGGCTGATGCGTCTTTGCCTCATCCTGGCCGCCGCCGGGGCCGTTTCCTGGGGTGGGGCGCTGGGCTTGGTGCGCCTGGCGAGCGGAGCCTGAGATGGAGCAGGGCTTCCGCGCCTCGATGAACTGGCTGCACACCTGGGCGGGTGTCGTGCTGGGTGGATTGCTGTTTGCGATCTTCTGGATGGGTACGCTGGCGGTATTCGACCGCGAGATCGACCGCTGGATGGCGCCCATGATCCGGTTGCCGGCGCCGGAGAAGGCGTTCTCGCTCGAGCCGCTGCGCCCATTCTACGAAGAGGCGGCGGCTTCGAAGTCGCCGGTCTTCAGCGCCGCATTGCCGACCGACCGCGACGCCGCGATTCGGCTCCTGTGGCGAGGCCAGACGGGCTCCGTCTATCGCTTCATCGATCCGAGCAGCGGCGCCGTCCTGCCCGACGCCGGGACGCTCGGCGGCACGCGCTTCATCTTTCCGTTTCATTACATGCTGCACCTCCGCTTCCTGGACATCGGCTACTGGCTGGTCGGGCTGGCAGGCATGGCGATGATGGCTATGTGCGTTTCCGGCGTGGTCATCCATCGCAAGATCTTCACCGACTTCTTCACCTTCCGACCCGACCGCAAGCCGCGCCGCCTGATCCTCGACCTGCACAACGTCACCGGCGTGCTCGGCCTGCCGTTCCATTTCCTGATCAGCCTGTCGGGGCTGATCATCCTGTGGTCGACCTATTTCCCGAGTTCCTGGCAGTTCACCTACAACAACGACCGGCTGGCATTCTTCGCCGACGCCTACGGCAACGTGATTCCCAAGGGCCGGTCGGGAGAGCCCGGTGGCATGGCGTCGTTCGATGCCATGGCCGCCGAGGCGCGGCGCCTGTGGGACGGCTCGGCGTTACGCTACTTCTTCGTCCGCAATCCCGGCGATGCAAAGTCGATCGCGCAGTTCGGCCGCCTCGACGAGGGCATCGTCAGCAGCACCTACGACGCGGCGTATTTCGACGGACCGACCGGCGCGCTGATCAGCTACCGCACCGGCACGGCGCCGGTCATGAGCGTGCAGCGTTTCCTGTCGGGCTTTCACTTCATCCAGTTCAACCACTGGAGCCTGCGCTGGATCTATTTCGGCCTCGGCCTCGCCGGCTGTGTGCTGATCGCGACCGGTTACCTGTTCTGGCTGGAATCGCGCCGCAAGAAGCACACGCAACTCGGCCTGAAGGGCGTGCGCTTCGTCGACGGGTTGGCAGTGGGATCGGTCACCGGCATGCTGATCGCCACGGCCGCGTTCTTTGTCGTCAACCGGCTGCTGCCGCTCGGCGCCAGCGCATTCGGCGAGAACCGAGAGGCGCTGGAGGTCTGGACCTTCTATCTCGTCTGGCTGGCGACCTTCGCCCACGCCTGGACGCGGCCGCAGCGCGCCTGGCTGGAGCAGTGCTGGACCGTGGCCGCGCTGGCGTGCGCCGCGGCGCTGCTGAATTGGGTCACGACCGGCGATCATCTGCTGCGCAGCCTGGCCCATCGTCATCTCTGGCCGATCGCCGGCATGGACATCCTCCTGCTGGCGGGGGCGGCAATCGCCACCTTCTCGGCGCTGCGCCTCAGCCGGCCGTCGCGGGTCGCACGGGTGCGCCATGCCTGAGGCGATCCTGCTGCTGGCGGTCCTTGCCTGCGCCTATCTGGGCTTTGCCGCGCTTGCCGTGAGCCAGGACCGCCATTGGCACCATCTCGGCGGCAGCCGGCATTGTCCGCGCCGCGCCTGCACGGTGCTGCGCGGCATGGGCTGGATGCTGCTGCTTGCCGCGCTGGTTTTGGCGCTGGTGCGCGATGGCGCCGGCTTCGGCTCGCTGCTGTGGGCCACGGTCGTCACCGTCGGCGCGCTTTGCGTCGTCGCCACCCTGTCGTGGCGAGCACACTGGCTGCGCCCGGTGGCGCGTCTCGTTCAACATCTCGGCTGAGGTCGGCTTGTTCATGCGTCTTGTTCTCGTGATCCTCCTGCTCCTGTTGTCGCCGGTGCAGGCCTTTGCCCAGTCGAACGGCTCGACCGCTCCGCCGGTCGCGGCGGCGCCCGCCGATACGCCGGCGCCGCCGGCTGCAGCGCCGGCTCCGGAGACGGTCGCCGAGCCCGCACCCGCGACACCGCCGCCGGGCGCCGCGGCGGTGAGCCCGGCCATCCTGCCCAAGGACCTCTCCGTGTGGGGCATGTTCATGGCCGCCGACTGGCTGGTGCAGTCGGTAATGGTAGGTCTCGCGGTCGCTTCCGTGATCACCTGGACGGTGTTCGTGGCCAAGAGCCTCGAGCTTGCCGTGGCGTTCCGCCGCCAGAGCGCCGTCCTGGCGGCAGTCGATGGCGCGGCGTCTCTCGACGAAGCGCCGGCCAACCCGCTGGTGTCGGCGGCGCAGGCCGAACGCAGGCTTTCGGCCGAGGCGGTCGATGACCGCGAGGGCCTGAAGGAGCGCGTGGCCTCGCGGCTCGAGCGCCTCGAAACCGCGGCCGGTCGCAACATGCTGAAGGGCACGGGCGTGCTCGCGACCATCGGCGCCACGGCGCCCTTCGTCGGGCTGTTCGGCACGGTGTGGGGCATCATGAACTCCTTCATCGGCATCTCGCGCTCGCAGACCACCAACCTCGCGGTCGTGGCGCCGGGCATCGCCGAGGCGCTGCTCGCCACCGCGCTCGGCCTCGCCGCGGCGATTCCCGCCGTCGTAATCTACAACCACTTCTCCCGCCGCATCGCCGCCTACCGGGCGCTTGTCGGCGACACCTCGGCCGCCGTGCTGCGGCTGGTTTCCCGGGACATCGGCAAATGTCGGTAAAGCTCGACCACGGCGAGGACGAGCTCGCCGAGAACCATGAGATCAACGTCACGCCGTTCATCGACGTGATGCTGGTGCTGCTGATCATCTTCATGGTGGCGGCGCCGCTCGCCACCGTCGACGTGCCGGTCGAACTGCCGACGTCGACGGCCGAGCGCCAGTCCAAGCCGGAAACGCCGCTTTATCTCACCCTGAAGAGCGACCTGTCGTTCGTGCTGAAGGACAAGCCGGTGACGCGCGCCGATCTCGCCAGGGCGCTCGACGAGGCGACGGGCGGCAAGAAGGACGAACGCGTCTTCCTGCGCGCCGACAAGAGCGTGCCCTACGGCGAGCTGATGCAGGGCATGAACCTGCTGCGCTCGGCAGGTTACCTCAAGGTTGCGCTGGTCGGGCTCGAGCAATGATCGGAACAATCCTCATCCTGAGGAGCGCCCCTCAGGGGCGCGTCTCGAAGGATGGGCCTCAAGCGAGATGCGTTTGGCCCATGCTTCGAGACGCCGCGCGATGCGCGGCTCCTCAGGATGAGGATGTCCTTGTTCGAGGTGATGGCGCATGAACAGCCGCGAGGTCCTGCGCTGGTCCGGCAGCTTCGTCTTCGTGCTGGGTTTGCACGCCGGCGCGGTCGGGCTGGCGCTCGGCTGGACCGCGGCCGAGGCGCCGTATTCGCCGCCGCCCGCGGCAGTGATGCTGGAGATGGCGCCTCTGCCCGCGGCGCCTCAGGCGACGCCGACCGAGGCGCCGCCGGCGCCGGAGCTCAGCGAAGCGGTGCCTGAGCCGCAGGAGCCGCCGCCGGTCGATCTCAAGCCGATGAAGATCGAGATCGAGGTCGCCGAGCCACCGCCGCCCGTCGAGATTCCCAAGGCGGAAGTCGTGCTGCCCGCGCCGGAGCCGCCGCCGCCACTCGATCTGAAGCCGCCGGAGAAGCCCAAGCCCGTCGAGAAGCCCAGGCCGCCGCAGCCCAAGCCGAAGTCCGTCGCGGCCGCGCCGCAGGCGGCGCCGGAGCGGACCGAGCGTGCCGCCGCGCCGGCGCCGGGCGCCACGCCCGAGCCGCCGTCGGCCTCTCTGCCGACCTGGAAGGGCCTGCTGCTGCGCCACCTGGAGCGTCACAAGCGCTATCCGCACGAGGCGCAGCGCGCGCGCCACGAAGGCGTGACCTACGTGCGCTTCACCATGAGCCGCGACGGCCGCGTGCTGGCCGCGCGCGTGGAGCGCAGCTCGGGCGTGGCCTCTCTCGACCAGGAAGGGCTCGACCTGTTGCAGCGTGCCCAGCCGCTGCCGCCGCTGCCGTCGGACCAGCCGGGCGAGAGCCTCGAACTGCTGGTGCCCGTGCAGTTCTATCTCAAACGGTGAACATGACGCCGCTCGAAGCCCTGTGCGTGCAGCGCGGTTTGCGGCTCACCGAGCATCGGCGGATCGTTCTGGAGGTTCTGGAGGCGTCGGACGATCATCCGTGCGTGCGCGAGATCCATCGCCGCGCCGCCGACGGCCATCGCATCGGCATCGCTACCGTCTACCGCACGCTCAACACCCTGGTCGAAGCGGGGATGGTGAAGCGCCAGGTGTTCCCGGACGGCAAGGCGCACTACGAGCGCGTCGGGCGACCGTCGCATCCTCATCTGATCGACGTGGCAACGGGGACGATCGTCGAGATCGACGATGTCGACCTGGAAACGTTGCTCGAGCAGGAGGCGCGAAAGCTCGGCTACCACCTCGTCGACTTCAGCCTGAAGCTGTTCGCGCGGCCGAGAGGGTAGCTGCGCGGCTTCTGTCGTCCGAGATCCCTACGGCTGTCTGTCGGCCGAAACCGTCCACGGATTGAGCAGTGCGACGCCAATGGGTTCGAAATCGGCGACGTTGCACGTAACCACCGTCATGCCGTGCACCAGTGCTGTCGCGGCAATGAGCGCGTCGCGTTCGGAGCGTGGATCAGGCACATGGAGGCGGGCGCATCGCTGTGCCACCGCCGCATTGGCGGCGAGGATCCGACCATCGAAGCGTGCCAGTATCTGATCATCGATCCAGCTTCGCAGCATCGAGCCTTGCGCCTGGTCGTGGCGTGCCACCTGTAGCGCTCCGAGTTCGATCTCGAGAATGGAAATTGCCGAGAGGTAGAAGCTTGCGGCGGGCAGGGCGCTGGCCCAAGCGACGACATTCCTATTCACTCTTTCTGGCCGTCGCAGCTCGGAGATGACGTTCGTGTCGAGCAGAAACATCAGCCGAGCTTCGCCGGCTTGAAAATGCCGCCGCCGGTGCGCGGCGGCTCGAACTCGAAGTCGGGTGCTCCCGGCTGTGCGACTGCTTCGACCAGGCTCATGGTGCCGCCGGTCAGGCGTCGATAGTCCTCGATGGTCAGAAGGACGTGTGCCGGCCGGCCGCGGTCGGTGATGAAGACAGGTCCGCGTTGCGCCGCTTTCTTGGCGCCGCTCGTATCCTGGTTGAATTCGCGGCTGGTCAGCGTGGTTACGGTCATTTCGATTGCGAACAATTATCAATAGCGATATCTTCCCCACGTCGCCGTCGTCGCTGGGGCCTGGACGGCACTTGGGGATCGAGTACGGCCGTGCCCTCCGACACATCGGTACTGTTCAACGAGCATCGCGGCTCGCTTGTCGACTATGCGACCGGAATCGTGGGCTCGCGGGCGCAGGCCGAGGACCTGGTGCAGGAAGCGTTCATCCGCTTCGCGCCCGTCCAGGCGACGGGCTCGGCCGTTGAGCAGCCGCTGGCCTATCTCTATCGCATCGTGCGCAACCTCGCCCTCGATTCGACGCGGCGCAAGACGCTCGAGCGTCGCCAGCGGGAAGGGGAGCCGGCTTGGTGGATGGTGCCGGCGACGCCGCGGACGCCGGAACAGGAACTGCATCATCGGCAGAACCTCGAGAGGGTCGAGCAGGCCCTGCGCGACCTGCCGAAGGAGACACGGCTGGCCGTCGAGATGCATCGCCTGGGCGGCTACACCTTGCAGGAGGTGGCCGATCATCTCGGCCTCTCGGTGGCGACGGTCCATCGCATGGTGCGCGATGCGCTGGTCAGGATCGGCAGCCAGATGACGCCGCTCGATCTTCAGGCATGAAAAAAAGTTCGACGCTGTACGTCTAAGCAAGGGCAGGCTCACCTGCGGGCAACCGCGAAACGATGGCAATGGCGACGGGCGAACCTTCGGACCTCATCTTCACGGCGGCGATGGACAGGCTGCTGCGCCTGCAGGCGTCGCCCAACGACGCATCGCTGCGCGCCGACATCGCGGCCTGGTGCGAAGCGGATGCCGCGCATGCACGCGCTTGGCGACGTGCGCAGGACACGTGGAATGCCGTAGCCGAAGTGCCGCCGGCGCACGTCGCCGAATGGCCGGTGAAGCAGCCGGTCGTCGCGCGAACGGGTCGCTGGCCGCATGGGCGGCTGGCGGTGGCGACCGGCGCGGCCATCGCCGCCTGCCTCTTGCTGCTCTTTATGCCCGGCCTTCTTCCGGGCCTGCAGGCCGACCATGTGACGCGCACGGCCGAACTGCGCGACGTCGTGCTCGCCGATGGAACCCGCATGTCGCTCGGCCCACGTAGCGGCCTCGACGTGCGCCTGGGCGCGGATCGCCGACAGGTGAAGCTGCTCGACGGCGAAGTCTTCTTCGAGGTCCGGTCCGATGCCGGCCGGCCTTTCGTCGTCGAGGCCGGCGGTGTCGAGGTGTCCGTCGTCGGCACGGCCTTCGACGTGCGCGTGTCGCGCTCCACGGTCACCGTCGCGGTACGCAATGGGCTAGTCGACGTGCGCGGCGAGGGCAGGGGAGCGGCGGCACTGCGGCTGTCCGCCGGCGATCGTGTCGTCGTCGATCGGGCGACGCGGAGCCTGAAGCGTGACCGCATCGAGCCGGACGAGGTGGCCTCGTGGCGTGGCGGCCGCCTCTTCGTCGACGGCATGACCGTGGCCGACGTGGTCGAGGAACTCGGCCGCTACACTGCGGGCTGGATCGTCGTCGCCGATTCGCGGCTGGCCGCGCAGCGCGTGACCGGTCTCTTCGACGTCCAGGACGTCGATCGCGCGCTCGCCGCCCTCGTCCAGCCGTTCGATGGGCGGGTGCAGAGCGTGACGCCGCTGCTGCGCATTCTCACGGCGCCGTAGGACGCAGGCTCGAAGGCCGCTGAAAAAATTCTGCGAGCTCTTCGTCTGATCCAGGCAACGTCGCTTGGTCGGGGAGAGTCATGAAGCGTGTGTTTGCATCGGCAGTTGCCGTTGCATTGTTGGCGTCTGCGGCATCGGCGCAGGAACAGGAGAACCCGTTGCCGCTCCAGGCGCAGGAAGGCGAGCAGACGCGACGCGACTTCCAGATTCCTGCGCAATCGCTCAGCGGCGCGCTGAACGCCTTCGGCCGGCAGTCGGGCTTCCAGGTCACGATCGATTCTGCGATCGCCGCGGGCGTGCAGTCGCCCGGCGTGTCCGGCACGATGACGGCAGCGGAGGCGCTCAATCGCCTGCTGTCGGGCACCGGCATCGTCGGCCGCTTCTCGGGCAGCCGCACCGTCGTGCTGACCAGGGCGTCGGGCGGCCTGGCGCCGGGCGCGCTTCAGCTCGATCCCGTGCAGGTGCAGGGTTATCCGGTGCCGTCGCAGGCGATGATCGACAACCTGCCGCCGCCCTATGCCGGCGGACAGGTGGCGACGGGCGGCCAGCTCGGCCTGCTCGGCAATCGCGACGTCATGGATACGCCCTTCAACCAGACCAGCTACACGTCGCAGAAGGCGCAGGACCAGCAGGCGCAGACCGTGCGCGACGTGCTGATCGACGATCCGTCCGTGCGCATCACCTATCCCGACGGCAGCGCGGCCGACGACACGATCTACATCCGCGGCTTTCAGGTCCCTGCCGCGAACTTCTCCTACGGCGGCCTGTACGGCATGTTGCCGACCTTCTCGATCATGGCCGAACTCGCCGAACGCATCGAGATCCTGAAGGGGCCGAGCGCCATGCTGAACGGCATGCCGCCGCTGACCGCGATCGGCGGCACCGTCAACGTCGTGCCGAAGCGCGCGCCGGAGCAGCCGATCACGCAGTTCACGGCGGGCTACGCGTCGAACGCCCAGTTCGGCGGCCATGCCGACGTGGCGCGCCGCTTCGGGCCGGAGAAGCAATTCGGCGTGCGCTTCAACGGCGTCTTCCGCGCCGGCCAGACGCCGGTGCAGTGGACGGCCGATCAGCGGGCGCTCGCCAATTTCAACCTCGACTACCGCGGCGAGCGCTTCCGCCTCGCCGCCGACCTCGGCTACCAGTACCAGTACGTCAGCGGCGCCTTGCCCTATCTTGGGCTGGCGAACGGCGTCCCGCTGCCGTGGGCGCCGAAGAACACGACCAACTACGGCGAGCCCTGGAACTACAGCCAGCGCAAGGATCTGTTCGGGGTGATCCGCGGCGAGTTCGACATCGCCGAGAACCTCACCGCCTACGCGGCCTACGGGGCGCACGACTTCCGCCAGGCCGCCTTGTCGGGCGGCGCGCGTCTTGCCGTCACCAACCTCAACGGCAACACGACGTCGACGCCCTACAATCAGAGCGTCTACCAGCAGTTCTTCACTGGCGAGGTCGGCCTGCGCGGCGTCGTCGACACCGGTCCGATCAATCACGCGTTCGCGCTCAGCGCCACGAGCTTTTCGCGGATCAACGGGTTGGGAACGGTCAGCGGCACGGTGTTCAACACCAACATCTACAATCCCAACGTCATCGCCCAGCCCGGCCTCGCCCAGCCCGCGGCCAACAAGGTGTCGAGCGTCGATCAGCAGAGCCTTGCCATCGCCGATACCCTGTCGGCGGCCGAAAAACGTGTCCAGCTGACCGTCGGAGCGCGGCTGCAGCAGGTGAGGTCGGCCAACTACGACTTCGCCACGGGAATGCAGACGGCCGGCTACGACCAGAGCGCGCTGACGCCGTCTGTCGCGCTGATCGTCAAGCCTTGGTGGCAGAACGTCTCGTTCTACGGCAACTTCATCCAGGGCCTGCAGCAGGGCATCGTCGTGCCCAGCAACTTCACCAATGCCGGCGAGGTCTTTCCGCCGTACAAGTCGACGCAGTACGAAGCCGGCGTGAAGGTGGATTGGGGCAAGCTGACAACGACGCTCAGCCTCTTCCAGATCACCCAGCCCAGCGTCCTCACCAATGTGGCGACCAACTCGCAGTTCCTGGGCGGCGAGCAGCGCAACCAGGGTCTCGAGTTCAACTTCTTCGGCGAGGTCACGGAAGGCTTTCGCGTCCTGGGCGGCGCGATGTTGCTGAGCGCTGTCCTCACCAGGACGCAAGGAGGCCTGACGGACGGCTGGATCGCGCCGTTCTCGCCGGGCGCTCAGTTCAATCTCGGCGGCGAGGTCGATGTCGGCTTCGTGCCCGGGCTCACGCTCAGCGCTCGCGCCATCTACACCGGTCCGCAGTACATCGATACGACATGGCCGCGCCGCCAGCTGCCGGAATGGACGCGCTTCGACATCGGCGTGCGCTACGTGCTCGACAACCTGCGCAGCCCTACGGCCGGCCCGATCGCCTTGCGCTTCAACGTCGACAACGTCCTGGACTCGACCTATTGGGCGGGCGGCGGCGGTGCCACGTCGCTGATGCTGGGGGCGCCGCGTACCTTTCGATTGGCGCTGACGGCGGATTTCTGATTCGCCGTGGCCGGGGGCTTCGTCTTTTCGTGCATCTCCGCGTTCATGAGCACTGCCAATTGCCCGGCACTGCCCAGTACCGCCTAAAATTCCATCGGAAGAAAGTCGGTTCGGTCGCTGGGAACCTGGCCGCCGCCGGATCGGTCATACTTCAATAGGAAGGCATAGGGTACCCCGGCCGCCGGCAGGCTGGGCACCGCGAGCGACCACAGGAACAACGCGCGCCGGCGCACGTGTCCCAGGACCAGGTCGCCGACAAGATCGGGAAAATCGATCGTCGTCGGCAGCGGGGCCGTGGCAAAGAGCGCGGCCGAAACGGCCGTCGACCCTGGCCCTCCGGGCAATGTCGCCAGGCCGTAACAGGCGGCGGGCGGTGGCAGTGCCGGTTCGGCCACGATGCCGAGATAGATGCTCGGGCCCTCCTGGGGCTTGCCCGTGATTTCGAGCTGTAGCTTGAGGCGGTCTCCTGGCTTCAGCCTCGCCGGCCGCTTGTCGGTGGCAGGCACCTCGAGCAGGCTGGAGAGCGGAAGCGCGTAAGCCATCTCGCGCTCGATTGCATAAGACGGCTTCTCGGGATCGGTGCCGACGCTCGGGATGTCCGCAATCGCAAGGGAGCGGGCTCGAGAGCCGTCTCTCGGAACGACCTGCAGGACGAGCTTTACGTCCCAAGCGTCGGTCCCTCCCCAGCCGGCGAAGTGGACGATTGCGCCGGGATCATAGTCTACGCGGTCGGCTGCGAGCGCGTAGCGAACATCATCGATCGCGCGTTGGTTACTCATAGCCGGGCTGCCGAGCTCGCGATCGTAGGCCGGATCGCCGAAGCCCAGTGTCAGGCTGGACCTCGCCAGCCAGCGTCGCTGCGTCGGCACGTGGGGCAGGTCGAAGACAAGCACGCGTGGCGGGCCCGGCAGAAGACGGGTGCCTTGCTCGCCGATGGCCGTTACTCCGGTGAGCGCCACCTGCGGGTCCGGCTCGTCGGCTTTCAACGGTCGGCCGCAGCGGATCGAGAACCGTACCAGCGTATCGGCGGAAGCATCGCGCAAGGCCTGGGCGATCGGCACCGTGCCGGCTGACCGCGCGTTGTCCAGCACCAGCACGACGTCGTTACCCTCGGTCTGCCAGCTCAACCGGGCAAAGCTCAACGTGCAGTCGCCGACCAGCAGCTCGGCGATGATGTTGCGTCGCGTGTCGCCCGACACGGGCAGGATGCCGATTCGGGCCAAGGCGATGGCGGCGGAGGCTTGGCCGCTGGGAACACGCGTCCGCAGCTTCAACGGCCCCTTCCAGTCGGCCCTCAGCCAGCCTGACTCGGGATCGACGACCGTCAGGGTCAGGCTGAATGGATTGTCGCCTGCGCCGGACCGGTCGAAGCGGACGACGGTCGACGGTCCACGGATCAGCTTGAACGGCTTGAGGCGCTCGCCATCCTGCTTTTCATCGCCGGCAATGAAGGTCTTGCGCCGCACCGCGAGGTCGCGCAACTCCGGCAGCGCCGCCGATCGCGGCGCACGCACCTGCCGGGCGATTACCGCGCCGCGGGCGGCCGGCCGGCCGAAGCGATCGAAGTCGGCATCGAATGCGGCCTCAGGCATCATGGCTTGCAGCAAGCTGTCGTGCTGCGTCAGCAGCACTCCTGGCCGCATTCCAGTCGTCGTCACTTCGATCGGTCCGGGCAGCATTGGCGCCAGCGCAGGTCGATCGTTGCCGCCATCCGCAAGCCGCGCGGTGGCCAGTGCCGATTCGAGCGCGTCCGCGGTAGGCGCACGCGGCCGCGCCGTCGTGAGCGTCGCCAGCCGGTCCGGCGGCGCTGTCATGGTCGCTGCGGCGCGGCGGCGAAAGGCGATGCGCTGGCCAAACGACAGGAATGCCGCGTGGCCAAACTCGTGCTCGGCGTCGCCGGCCAGCGCCAGGGTCGGCCAGGCGAGGCTGCGTACGCGCCCCGCCCAGGCACGTTGCTCGTTGCGCCGGACTTCCTCGTCTCCGAGCTTGGCCTGCGCGGCGGCGATGGCCGTGTCACGATCGTCGGCGGGCCAGCCCAGGGCCGGCGAGGCATAGGCCGTGTCTTCGCGCTTGCGCAACAGGCGTGCGCGACGCTGCACCATCGGCGGTTCCGGCAAGTGGACCCGTTGCCAGGCAACATGCGGCGCGATCGATGGGGCCGTCTTCGCCGAACGAATCGTGAGATAGGCCGAATCGACGCGCGCCAGCATGACGAAGCGCGGCCTTGCCGTCAGGCTGAGTGACCGCCGCGCCGCATCGGCGCGCTGGGCGCCGCTTGCCGCGATACCCTGACCGACAGGATCGATCAGGGTCTCGGTCAATGCCGAGGGCAGCGCTTGCAGCCAGAGCCGGCTGTCGTCGGCGACGATCAGTGTCATCTGCGGCGATGCCTTTGGTTCCTGCGCGTCTGGCGGCCAAGCATTGACCGCGAAGCGCAGCTGGCCGCCAGACGGCGCCGGCAAGACGCAGGCAACCCGGTCGGCGAATCGCAGGCCGGGCGCATCGCTGAATGCCGCGACGACGGTCTGCATGGCCAGCAAGGTGCGAGGGAACAGTACGCGATCGCGGGGAGACACCTGCGGGTCGAGCGGAACGAAGAACGCCTGGTCCGCGACGATGAGTCTGCCGATCGGCGCTCCGGCCAGCGCCTCCAGACGATCTTGCAGCAGGCTTTCGGTCCCGTCCTGGGAGGCAAAGGCGCTCGCCGTCGCGCCGTCCAGGCGCCGTGGCAAGCCGCTCGCTGCATCGTAGGCGGCAATGCGGTAGCTGCCGTCCGACTGAGGGCAATGGGCGAGTCCGGCCAAATCGCCGCCGGCCGACCATGGCAGGATCCAATGCGGTACCAGCGTGACGCCACGGTCGTAACCGTCGCCGCCGGGCAGCCGCACCTCGAGCACGGCAGCGCCTGCCAGCACCAGAGCAGCCGCCGACGGTGCTGCGCTGCGGACGGCATCCAGGATGAGGCGGCTCGGAAAGCCGGCCTCGGCCAACGTGCGACGGACAACGCCAGCGATGCGCACCTCCTCGCGGTGCGGCTCGTTTTCCTTGTAACGTGCCATGAAGGCATACGCCTCATTGGCCGTCGGACCTTGGGCGTCGAGCGCCGCTGCCTCGCCCAGGCACTGCAGGTCGACCAGGCAAAGTTCGTCGATCGATGTCCACGCGAGCGGTGTGCCGAGAGCGTCGCCCGTGTCGGCCCTGACGGTCAGGATGTGCTCGACGACGGCGCGGAAGCGCCAGGGTTGCGCAAGCTCGACCTCGTTGCCGCGTACCCTGAGACAGTCCAGAGGCAATTCATGGGCGCTCAGCCGTGGTCGCACGTCGTGCACCAGGACCCGTCCATTCCCGGCCATGCTCAAGGTCGGGCTCCAGCTGTCGCGATCGGCCGGATCGGGGTCGAAGCGCTGTTGTGACGGGGATACGGACACACGGCCGGCTGGCCATTCGATGGTGCTGCGCTCGGCGCCGAAGGCGGCGTCCAGGCGCAGCACCGAGGTGATCTGCGGCGGCAGGCCGGGTTTCTGCGGCGTGGAGAGGTGCCGATGTCGGATGGCGGTGACTCGTGCCGCAGTGTCGGTCGGACTTCTGTCGAAGGCGAGCTCGGCGATCGTCGGGCCAAGCTTGCGCGCTGGCCATGCCTCTGTGGCCGTCGGCTCCGATGCGAGCACCGTGGCGAGCATGCCGTTCAGGCTGCCGGTCGGCAGGTGAAAGCCTCGGAAGAGCGCCGTACTCTCCTGCAGCATGTGAGCGATGCCTATCTGCACGACACCGGTCGCATGATCGACCGTCTCCTGGCCGACCGCGATGTTCGTCAGGCCGAGCCATTGCAATGTTCCATTCTCGAAGTCGCGCCGCAGCACGGTGGGGCTTTGCGGATCGTTGTCGCGCAAGGCCAGTGTCAGGAACCCTCGTTTGATCTCGAGCGTCGGCAGGGCACCGGCGCGCCAGCTGAGCTCCAGCTCCTCGAGGGCAAGCGCGCCGCTCGGGATTGATGGCGCTTTAAAGGTCGCGGTAATGGCTGTGGCGGAAATCTGCGTGCTTGCCGCCACCAGATTGCAATCCTGCCCGAACAGCTGGATACGCAGCGCGGCGCTGTCCAATTTGAGCGCGCCGTCGATACCGAGCGTGATGTCGAGCGTGCCCTCACTCGAGCCGCTTTGTCTGCCGGCAGCGCTGACGGCGACGGAGGCGTGGAAGTGGAGCGGCTCGCTGCTCGCGGCAAATGACGGCGTGGGCTCGGGCGAGAAGCGCCGCCGCTCGAGGGCACTGAGGCGCAGTTGCCCGCCGACCGGGGTGAATTTCAGCAGAACGAGGTTTCCGGTGGCATTGTCGTCGGCGCCAATGAAGGGCATGCGGTCCTGTTGGCCGCCCGCGGCAGTGGCGGTGAGACCCACCGCGGCAACGATTTCGAGCGACGTCGGCTCACCCTGGGCATCGAGCTCGGCAGCGAGCAGCCGCAGCGGCCGCAGCGCAAGCGGGCCGGCCACAAGCAATTCGAAGCTATTGGGTGACCCATTGTCCCACAGGCGCCATTCATAAAGCGCGTGCGGCAGGCGCGCCCGATCCAGCGCGCCGGGGTCCGGCCCCGTCGCGGTCTCCAACCCGCCGTCGGGCACGAATTTCATCGCCGCGCCAACCATCTCGACCGGGAGGTCTCGGTAGGTGAATCGCGCCTGGGTGGTGCCGATCTGGAGGTTGAATGGACGGGTCCCGGTGGCAAGGAAGCGGCCCGCGGGCGGCGCGGCATTGCCGCCCGGCCGCAACGTGAAAGCGCGCCGGGTGACGCTGCCGTTGGCCTCGCCCTCGGCGGCGAGCGACAGGCCCCGTCCGTCATGAAGTTGACCGGCACCGGGCTGGCCCGACGGCGTTCGAAACGACGATACGGCAAAGCCATCCACGGAAATCGGGCCGTTTGCGTCGACTGCGAGCGTCGCCGTCCCGGCGTCGACGTTGAACCGTCCGTTGAGGCCGGCCAATGCCGAGGCAATGCCGGAACGCGTCGTCGCTCCCGCGTACCAGACCGTGTCGTCGAAACGATAGGCGCCCAGGCTGATGTTGCTCTGCGGCCTGTTGGCGACCATCTCGAACTTCGTCGGGCGCCAGGTGTAGGGCTCTACCAGGCCAGGCACCGTGACGCCGGTCGTCGCCGTCAGCGCATGCCACAGCGTGATGCCGGTATTGTCCTGGCGCATCACCACCCGATCGGCATGCGTACGTGCCCGTGCCAGCCGGCGGGCATTCTCGCGCCAGTGCTCGGCCAGGCGCTGCGGCTCCAGCGCCGTAGGCCGAGCGACGGCCTCGCCGCGAGGTGCGGCGGCGCCTTTCGGCTCCGGCGCCTTGGCGTTGGCAAACAATTCGTCGAGGATCGGCAGGTCATAGCGCAGCGAGACGCGCAGGTCGGGCGTGGGCTGCGCCTGAGCCTCGGTCGTGACCGTGAATTCCACGCCGGGCAGCGTGAGCGACGCGAGGGCAACGCCCGCGGCCTCTTCCGGCGACGCCGCATCGGTGCCGGGTCCTGCCGCGTGCAGCGTCGGCCAGGGCCAATTCCAGCGGCCATCGCCTTGCATCGTCACCCCGTGCTCGTTGCCGGGGCTGCCGAGCGACAGGCGTGGCAACCGGGTGCCGCCAGCGAACGCCAAGCGCAGCGGCCCCGACGCATTGCGCATGATCTCGACCGGCATCAGCTCGCGAGTCGCCGACGGGCGGGTGGCGCTTTCCGCCGTCCTGGTCATCGCCACCGACGCCACCAGGGCCAATTGCTCGTGTGCTATCCAACCCAGCAACGGCGGATCGCTTTCGGTCGCGGGCAGCGGCAGGGCGATCTTGATCTCGCCGAGCCCGTTCTGGCTGATCGAGGGGACCTGCGTTGGCCATCCGCGCTCGTCGATGGCGCCAGGACCGAAGCGGATGGGCAGGCTGGTCAACGCGGCGGGCCCGGCGTCGAGCGGCGGGAGGATCTCGACTGGGGTCGGGCTTGCTTCGCCGGCCCACAGCGCGCCATCGAGAATGCCGCTGGCATTGTGCAGCACGAGCTCGATGGTTCGTGGCGAGGCCGGTTCAGCCGGGCTGGCCCATGTGATCGTGAGGTCGACCTTGGCGGCCGCGGTCAGCATCAATCCCGGCGCCCGCTCGCGATCGTCGGGATTGAGATCGACGCGCATGAAGCCGAGGAAAGTCGCCGGTGCCGCCGTCGCGGCCGGCGCGGCCGTAGACTTCTTCTCAGCGGGAATCGGCAACTGCAACCAGCCGCGCTCGAGTGCGAGGAAGGCGTAGGGAACCGTGGCATCGGCTGGAAGCGCTCCCGATCGACTCCATATGTCACGGAGCCGAGCCGCAACACCGTCGATCGCGACGATGCCGCTGAGATTGGACAGCGCAATCTCCGTCGGCGGGACAGGCTCGGGACCCGGCCTTGCCGCGGCAACGGGCCATGTGAGCTCGACGGTTGCGCCGGTGGGCGGCGCCGGCTGGTCCTCGACCGGGCCGAGTTGCAGCGTCAACGGCTCCTGCGGAGCGCGCTCGAGGAATTCACCGCGGTGATGCAGCAGCTCGGCGACACCCGGCTCGTCGCCCGTCAGGTCCGGACGCGTCAGTATCTTTATCGCGACACCTTCCTCGCGAATCCAGGCTGAAGGCACGCGGCCGGCGGGCGCGCATCGGAATCCTTCCGACAGGTTGCCGCGCAGGCGCCAGGACAAGGGCGGCACGCCGCGCGTGTCGATCTGCAGTCCGATGGCGCCGCCGCGCACGCGCAGGTCGCGGGCTCGGAAGTCCAGACCGTCGGCCAGGCACTTGAGCGTGGCGGGGGTGGACGCGCCCACGAGATCGAGGCGCAGCTCGGTGAAGTTCCTGCGCTGAACGGCGACCAGCCGCAGGCGCAGCGTCAGGAAGTCGTCGGCGCTGGTGGCGAAGGGATTGAGGACCTCGACCTCGGGAAACTCGATGCCTGTCGGCGTGAGGTCGAAGGCGATCGCATCGTGCACCTTGCCCTCGATCGGGACCGTCCGCCGGCGCGGCACGCGCATTCCGCCGAAGAGTCCGACCGGGCCTGTACCGCTCCAGTCGACCCGCAGTATCCGCGCCACGCCATTCGAATCGATCTCGTCGAACCGTGCGAGGCCGACATGGATGACGCCGCTGCGTGCCCGGAAAGGCGGCGCTGCGGGTTCGAATTTATTCGTACCGGGGTCTCGATCGAAGCCGCTTGCCGGCGGCCAGCTGCTTTGCGGCACCACCCGCAGCTCGGAGTAGCGGCGCCATTCGGCGTCGTTGGCCAGGGTGACCGGGGCAAACCGTGCGTCGAGGATCCGTGCCTCCGGACCCTGCTCGCCGTCTCTCCGGACATGATCCGCCCCTGCGGCTGCAGCCAGCAGCCGAGGCTCATGGAAGTGCACGTCCGCCTGGTCCCTGATCCGCGCTGCCGGCGCCTCCGCACCCTGCACCAGGACGCGGATTGCGTGGTTGAGCACGACGGCATCTGGACTGATGTCCTTCTTGGGCCGGGCGAGGTCGAGGCTGGCGTACCACAGCCGCGTGTGGTCGGAGTAGCGTGGGCCATCGACCTCGATGCGGCGGAAGGAAGTCATGGTGCTGGGCATCGCGTCCTCCTACTGCGCTCGCACGATCAGGTCGGCCAGCGGCAGGGCGCGGCCGCGGTAGGCCTTGAGGCGCGGCTTGCGGCCGGGGCCGAATATCTGTGCCGCCACGGCGGTTTCGACATATGCCTGCAGATGGTCTCGAAGGTCTGTCGGCGCGACCGCCGCGAGCGCGTTGCGCACCTTCGCCCAGTCATTGTCGTCGGGTGGGGCACGCAGGACGAGGCAGTCGGCACGCCACGCCGGGTCGGCGTCGAGACCTGCGAGCGCCGCCGCAACCTGGGGGGACAGGAGCGCCCGACAAGGCAGACGCAGGCGGTAGATGCGGTCTGCGACGGTGTCAGCGTCTTCGAACGGCGCCAGATCGGTGATGGCGGTGGCGGTGAAGGGAGCGGCCTCGATGGCCTCGATCAGCCTCTTCCACGAATCGATCGTAGTAGATCCGCCTGCAATGGATACGACGGCGATCACGTCAGCGGTATCGGGCAGCAGTTGCACGTTGCCGCTCTGTGCCAAGCCCATTGTCAGTGCGGCCTCGCGCAGCGTTACGGGAAGCGTGCTTGCGAGCGATCGCCACTCCCTGAACTCCGAGAGCTTCCTGGCAATGGAAAGGCGCCGCAGCTCGTCGCGGATCGGGGCCAGCACGGACGCGGTGAAGCTCTCCGGAGTAAATTGATCGGCCAGGTGGCTGGCTGTCAGGCCGGCGACAGCGTCGCGTACGGCGATGCCGCAAGCGGGTGGTTGCGGCCACTGCCACACTGCCGACTGCTCGATCGCGACGGCGGCCGGCCGGCCGAAGGCGATGCGCGGCAGGCCGGCGCTGAACGCGCCGATGCTCAGCGTAAGCTGCGGTAGCGGCGGCGTGATTCCATCGGTGTCGATCCAGCTCTGCAGGAAATTCCGCGCCGCTGTCGCCGCGGCATTGCCTGTGTCGGCATGAGGCGCAAAGAGGTCTCGCCACGTCGTCAGGTCGGCCCTGAACTGCGCGTTGCCCGGCTGTGGCGCCATGATCCGCAGGGTCACGTCGGCAGTGGGCGTCACGCTGGACCAGATGGCCGCTGAGAACGCCGTGGCCGACAATTCGAACGAGCGCAGAGGGTCGGCCTGATTTCCGCCCATTGCCACTTCGGCTGGAACGTGCGGCGCAAAGGTCGCGTCCGGCGGTGCGGGCCGCGGATCGTCCAACGTCGTGGTGACGCCAAGCCGCCACCAGACCTGGCCGTTCGACTGCTCCTCGATCACCGGTTCCATCGTCCGGGCAAACAGCGGTCCCACGGTGTTGGCACGATATTTCGACGTCGGGCTGCCGCTGTCCGCGCCGCGCTGTTCGGCGATGACGTCGAGCTCGGCGGCGGTGGCGATCATGCCGCTGCCATCCTCCGCCACCGTGCCGATCTCGTAGCGTGCCGCCGGGTCCGGCAAGGTGAAGAGGGCGGGAATGCTGCTGCGATCGAGCCAGTCCTTGCGCATCGCCGGGGGCATGCAATCGACGAAGCGCACCAGCGGCAGCGTGAACCGGACGGCGAACCCCTGGCCGGCGTCGTCCCTCGTCACTGTCCAGGTCGGATCGGGCGTGGTCTGAAGCGGGGTGACCTGGTCGGCCGTCTGGCCGAGGATGTCCGTCCGCCAGGGCAGGCAAAGGTCGTGATGCCCCTCCTCGACCGTGGCAACGACCGGCTTGGACACGACGACGCCGGCGGCTGCGAAGGCGACGGCGTGCGTGCGGAAGAAATGGGGCAGCCACTCGGTGCGCAGCGCCAGCGCGCCTCGCCAGCCGTCGATATAGCGCCCCTCGTGCAGCGTGTCGTCCGGCTGCCCTGTCTCCGGCTGCCCTGTCTCCAGCTGCCTTGTCTGGGCCAGCCCGCCAAAGCGGTCGTCGCTCGCGATCAGGGGTTGGGCTTGCGGCCGGTGACTCAAGCCACCGAAGCCGGCCGCGGTATCGATGCCCGGCTTCAGGTCGCGGGCCCATCGCTGGGCGGCAAATTCGCGCCACAAGCCGACCGATACGCCCTCGAACGACAACGCGCCCTCGACGGTGACGTTGGCTTCGGACATCAGCTCTTCCGGATGGCGAGCATAGAGGAACTCGACCACCCGGCGCGGCGGAATGTTCGACGTGGCGGGCGGCAGGATTTCCATCCGCTTGGCGTCGATGACGAGCGGCGGCGCGAGCGGTTCGGTGCGGGGAATCACCGTGTCGAAGAACCGCCGCGCCCACGCGCGCTCCAAGGCGGCATAGGCCTGGGTCACATCGGCTTGGCCGAGCACCCCGTCGCTCCAGGCGCCGCCCAGCTGCGGCGACTGCGGCCTCTGGTTCGGCCGCGCGGCCAGCTGGACCGCTTCGACGAAAGACTCATAGCGCCCGAACGGCTTGATCGCGTAGCGCTTGAGCCGGCGCTTGCGGTCGTCGTGCGTCAGGATGATCTGCATCGTGCCGTCAGTCGCCACGCCGACCCGCCACGGGTCGGGCCGCGTGACCTCGGCGAAGGAGAAGTAGACGGTCGACGCCGGAGCGTCCTGCGGTGGCAGGTCGCCGCGGCCGTGCTCGAGGAAGCGACGCATCCAGCCGGCAAGGCGCAGCTGCAGCTGCGCGTCGGCTGATGCCTCGGCCGGCCATCCTCCGGGCCAGGAACGATCGGCATGCGGTCTGAAGCCGGCTGTATTCTCGAGGCTCCCATGATTTGCCAGGAGGGCGGCGAACCGTCTTGGCGACATCTCGGGGAAGCGGCCGAACGGATCCGGCGCAGGACCGAGCGGGTTGGGCACACGACGCGCCACGCCGCCTTCCAGGACGTTGCCGTTCTCGAACAAGGCGGATGCGTCGCCGCCGGCCACCGTCACCCTCACCAGCGCGATCACCTCCTCTGTCGACAGGCCTGCTACGGGGATTTCTACGGAATAGTCCTCGCCGGCGTCGTCGGTCAGATCGGCGCGCAGCTTCTTGGCGCCATCGTTCAGGGCCTCGGTAGCCAGGGTGCGCAGCTGCGACTTTGCGAGCCCCGACGTCAGATCGAGGACATCCACCACAGCGATCGACGGTTGGCAGAAGGTGCGCACCTTGATGCCGACCGTGCTGACATTGTCGGCACTCTTGCGGATCTGGAAATAGGCGACCGGAAGGTCTGCTGGAGCGGCCAGACGGTCGGCTACGGGGCGCAACGAAATCTGTGCCAGGGCCACGCCCTCCGCCTTGACGATGCCGCGCATCGCGTCGGCATTGGCCGGCGGCTCGCCCTCGAACGATGCGACCTGCAACGTGCCGCCCGGCCGCGTCACGATATCGACGAAGGGGGCACCGAGCTCGAGATTGGCGTAGCGCGGCAGGATGACGGCGAAGGCATCGTTCAGCCGGCGCAGCGCCTGCTCCGGGGGCAGATAGTCGCGAATCTCGGTGTCGTACAGCTTGACGCCCGCCGCCAAGCCGAGCTTGCGCAGGATGCTCCAGCCGTACGGGTCGCGCGCCTCGGGCGTTTCGTCCAGCCAGCCGGGCACGTCGGTGGCGCCGAGCTTCGGCAGTCCCTCCAGCACCGGCTCGTAGCGGCGATAGCGGGTATCGCCGGCCGCGTCGTAACGGATCCAGTCGATCACGTCGGCCAACACGGGGTGTAGTGCCGGGTCGAGGTCCACGCCCCACTCGGCCTCGGTCAACGTGGTGCCGGTGCTGTTCAGCGCGCGGACGGCGATGCGCGCCTCGCGTGCGGCTTCCTTCTTCACGTTGCCGCCGCCCGACCAGACAAGTCCCTGGAACAACGCCCGCAGGTGACGGACCGTCCATCCTTGACCTTCCGGCGGCGCGAAACCGCCGCCCTGCGGCGTCTCATCGCCCACCAAGGGACGCCAGGACGGCGATACCGTGGCGACGCCGTCGATCTTGAGCTCCACCTTGATGAGGCGAGGACGACCCTGTGACAGGAGTTGGGTGACGACCGTTTCGTCCACGTTGATGGCGAGCGAACGACGCCACGGTCGACTCGGCCAGGCGACGAAAGATTCGGCCGGCGAGTACCATGGGCGACGCCGGCCGGCAGGACGCGGCAAATCCTCAGGCACCACCAGGCGCCGTGTCTCGCTCGGATAGCGCGCCTCGACCTTGGCGAAATCGGCGACTTCCGCCGGCTCCAGCAGCTTCATCGAGGGCGGCAGCGCCTGCACTCGCGCGACGTGCCGTGCCGTGCCGTCGCGGACATAGACCAGGATCACCTCGTCGTTGTTCGCGAAAGGCAAGGGCGTGCCTTCGGGATCGGCGCTCACGACGCGCAGTCGGCGATAGTTGTTGGCGCGCACGCGCACGTCGAGCCTGAAGCTGAGCCGACTGCCGGGGTCGCTCTTCTTGATCAGCACCAGGCGTGCCGTCGCGTTCTCGGTCGTGCCGTCCATCAGGTCGAGCACGTTGGCCCGATCCGTCCCGGCAAAATCGAGCGGGCTGACGAACATCGCCCGGACCTTGCTCGGGTCAGCATGGTCCAGGCAGAGCTTGCGGGCACCGGGATCGGCGTCCACCGTGCGCGTGCCGAAACTGTAGCGGATCGCTGCCGCCGTCGGCGCGCTGGTCGCGCCCTCGACCTCGCCCGCCACATCGGTCTCGAACAGGTCGAAACCGCCGAACAGCCGCGCCAGTCGTTGCGCGCTCGTTTTGCTGAGGTCCGCCAACTCGTCGATGCCGGCGGGAAGCGCATTCCATCTGATGCGCGTCGCGACGCGACGCTCGGGATCGCGCAGCCGCACGGGCTGCTCATCTGCGACAGGTGGGCCTCCCGCGACGAGGTCCAGGTACTTGTCGAGGCGGCCGCGTGCCGGCGGATGCCACACCAGGACGCGACCTGCCGCACCGTCGATGTCCTCGCCCATCAAGGGTGCGACATCCAGTCGGACCGGATGCTCGAACACCTCGATCGGCACGGCAACGGGCGGCAGCGGACGCCTGCGATCGCCGACGCCGGCCTGCGGCTCCGGCTTGAAGAGCATGGTGATATCGAGTGGGCACCATGCCGGCTGCTCGCCGTCGACCTTGCGCCGGACGGCAAAGCGCGCGCCGACAGCTCCGTCATCGGCCCGTTGGGCGCCGCTTCGAAGGACGCCGATGACCGCGAGGAAACTCTCGAGGCCGCGCGCGGGATCGGCGAAGACATAGCCCGCCGGGTCGCCGACCTGCTGCTCTTCGTCGATTGCCGGCGGTCCCGTCCGCAGGATCAACTCGAAGTCCTCGTCGTCGGCATGCTTCTGGTCGAAGTCCGCCGGCGACGGGCGGACTCGCGCCTCGGTCACCGCGTCGGCGCCGTAAAGCCCGATCGGCGCGCCCGCTTCTCGGCGCACGCGCAGGACATAGATCCGCTCCTTTGGCGCATCCCGCTTGGTGTCCTCGCCGTCCTCGAGACCGAGCGTCACTCTGGGTCGGACGATTGCCCCGTCGGGGTTGCCTACCGTATCGTAGGCGAACCCGATCACGCCCCGGAGCACGGGCTTCACCGCGAGCGGCGGCGCCGTGAAAGCCTTCTCCAGCACGGTCGGCATGCCGGCCGTCCCGGCGCAATCCACCGGCACCACGGTATAGCGCACGGTCGCCCGCCTGGACCGATAGGTCGCGAGATCGGCCGCCGGCACATCGGAAAAGTCGTCGACGAACTGTGCCTGCGGACGCAGGAACTGCCATGTCATGCCGCCGGTGTCCTGATTCCAAACCAGCCGGATCGGCGCCGCTGCCTTCACGGTGGTGCGGCGGGCGGGCTGTGCGGTGACGAGGCCGCCGTCGACGACGATCTGTCGTTCGATGCGATAGTGCTTGAGGCTGAATTCCGGGTCGTCCCAGACGCCGGTGGACTTGCCGAACGCGGGCTCGAGGTCCCAGTCGAGCCGCATGCTCGCGCCCGCTTCCTCGATCACCGGATCGGCGAGCTTCGGGCCGGCTTCGCGGAACATGCGCTCCGGTCCGTTGAACAGGTGCACAGGCGTATCGCCCGCGATCGCAGTCGCAGTCAGCGTGAACCGGGCCTTGCGCGGCGCGCCATTCGGCGCGGCAAACAGCTTGTCGATCTGATCTCCGGTGACGACGAAGGCGACACCGAGCTGGCGGATGTCCAGCGTCTCGCCGACGCGCGCATCCCACGCTGCTGCGCCACCCGCGGCGAGCTTTGCGGCGGATTCGCAGAGCGCGGCGACCGCAGCGGACCGACGTTCCTCGATTTCGTTGGCCAGGCGCTGCGGCTCGTTCAGTGCCAACTGATCCCGGCCGGCCTCGGCCAGCATCTGTGCGGCCGCCTCCCGCGATTCGGGCAGCGGCTGGGTGACGGCGTCGATCCTACGCCCGACCGGCTCCAGCAGTCCTCCGGCCCCCTTGATGAAGCACTGCTTCATGAAGTCGCTGAGCTTGACCTCCTGCGCGCCGCTCGGACGAAAGATCACGGCATCGTTTGCATATGGCAACGGCTGGTCGTGACCGGCCAGATCTTCGAGGCGGCCTCCCGGCAGCAGGCGCTTCACGGTCAAACCGTCCGGCAGGGTGATCGTCAGAGGGGCGGAGTTGCCGGGCGGCGGATAGAACGTGCCGAAGTCGCCGCCGGCCGGGGTGGATCGCGGCAGGTCCGTCTCAGCCACGCCGGTTTCAGAATGATCCCTCGGAACGAGGATCATCACGTACTGCTCGACGCTGGCATTGCCCGCCACCGGGAACAGCATCGCCCAATAGGCGCTCGGCTGCAGCTGCCGTCCCGGCGGATCGCCCGGCGGCGGCGGTGCGGTGACCGTCTCGTGCTTGTCCAGGGCCCGCTCGACGGCCTGATCGGCAGCGACCGCGCGCGGACTGCGCGGCAGCTCGGCCGGTGGCGGCGCCACGCCCTTCTCGGCGTCCGGTAGCGCCGCGGCAAGGCCGAGCGACAGGAAGCGGTCCACCCGGGTCCGCGCCTCGGCGAGGAAGCCCTCGTTGAAGCCGAAGCCGATACCGAGGCGCAGCGACCGGCCGAAGGCGCCGACGCCCACCGACGCCGAGCCGCGCCCGCCGATCGCGTTGGGCTTCACGGCGAGTTCCAGCGCCACGGTGATGGTGATCGAGAGCGAGAAGCCGACCTCCAGATGGATGTCGGCAAATCCCACCGAGAATTCCAGCCACACCCGCACCTCGAGCCCGATCGACACGCTGAAGGCGAGCGAGCCGTAGAACAGGCTGTCGCGGAAGCGCTTGGCCGAGATATAGGAGATGAGCTTGGCGTCGATTGAAAAGTCGGCACGGGCGACCACCGACGCGCCGAACGAGCGGCCGCCGACGGAGCCGCCGAACCGCGCGAAGCCGCGTGCGCGAAAGGCGATGCCGTACAGCAGGGCGCCGTCCTCGATGCGGTTGACCAGGCCGCCTTCGCAGTCGATGCGGAAGGTGTCGCCTTGGCTCAGGCTGAAGCCCAGCTCGTAGGGCCAGCCGAATTCCTGGTGGAACAGCCCGGGACGGATGTAGGTGGTCGCCGACCAGCGAATGCCGCGCATGGCCTGGACCAGCGGCCGCGGCAGCTCCGGATGCTTGCCCTCGAGGTCGCCCTTGCCGTCAGACACCATGCGGGCCAGGAACTCCTGCCGCGGCACCGAAAGGTACATGTAGCCGCGCAGGATCGGGTTGCGCCGCCACGAGTCCTGCGCGCTGGAATCGTGCCAGTCGGCGTAGTTGCGCGAGATCCAGACACGGCCGTTGAGGAAGAACGTCAGATCGCTGCGCATCGCCGCGACGATGTCGAACATCACCGGGTTCGGCAGTTCCTTCTCGCCGCGCGGGTTGTAGGAATCCTCCGACGACGCGGTCTCGATGGTGATCAGCCCGCGCAGCGCGAGGGTCAGGCGATTGCCGTCGGCCTCCGGCTCCCAGGCCTCGACCGATGCGAGATCGCCCTGGTACTTCGAGACTTCGTCCAGCACCTCGACCAGCTTCTTGACGCTGTCGACCTGGTCGGCCCGGTTGAACGCCGCGAGCGTGAACCGGAAGCCGAATCCGAAGCCGACCTCGCGCAGGTAGATCGGCCCGACGGGCGTCGGGATCTCGATCGACAGCTCGTTCCTCTGGGCATAGAGGAAGAAGGCGAGCCGTGGGTCGCGGCCGGGCCGCGCCAGTTCCAGGAAGCCCATCGCCGCCGACATCGAGCCCCAGCCCTTGATCGACAGACGGCCGCTGCCGAGGAAGCCGCGCACGGTGACGTTCGCCGGCAGCGCACCCGGCCGGTAGAGGCTGGGCAGGCTGTCGTCGACGGCGATCGCGGTGCCCTCGATCGAAGCGCTGCCGCCGAACCGGACGCCGACGGTCAGGCCGTCGAAACGCACCTGCGGCAGCGACTGCCCCGATTTGGGCGGCGCCAGCCACAGCTTGTGGAAATCGAACTTCGGACTGACGATGTCGCCCGCCTCGACGAAGTTGACCTGTCCGGAAATCGACATCGCCGGCTGGCCACCGAAGGCCGGCGAGGCGGGATGGAAGCCGATCCCGCGCAGCTCGAAGGTGAACAGATTGAAGACGTTGAAGCGCTTCTTCGGCTCGACCGTGACCTGGAACTCGATCGCCCGCGCCAGCAGCGACGCATCGCGGGCGAGGGGAGCCTTGTCCAGGGTGATGGTCAGCCCGCCGAAATGTTTCAGCAGTCCATCGGTGAACTCGCCGGGGCGTGGGCGGAACTCGGCGGTGCCGGTCAGCGTGAAGTAGAAATGGTAGCCGGCGCCTTCGGCGGCGAAGTCCTGGAATTCCAGCCCGATCGCCGACAACGTCAGCGTGAAGCGGGTGCCGTGGCAGACGATGGGATCGTTCGACTTGTCGAGCGTGGCTTCGGCGCTCAGCACGCTGAGCGCGCCATTGGCGCCGCGTCCGAGGGCGATGGCGATCGAGGCGTTGGCCTCTCCGACCAGCTCCGGCGGCAGCTGGCCTGCCCCGGCGATGGCGAACGACTGGATTTCGCCGCGCTTGATGCTGAGGCTGCCGCGGCTGAAGCGGAAAGGCATGTCGACGCCGGCGAGCTGCACCGGTGTGGCCGGGTCGACCCGCGCGTCGAGATCAAGGCCGGCTCGGGACAGCGCGAACGCGTCGACGATAAACACGATGCCGCGGCCGGCGCTGGCGACCTTGGCGTAGCACAGCTCCAGCTTGGCGCCCGGCGCCAGCGCCAAGCGGACGTCGCCGCCGGAGAAGTCGAGCACGAACTTCGCTTTCGAGGCAGCAGGCGTGAGCTTGCCCTGCAGCCCGAACAGGTTGAAGTCTTTGTCCTCGGGGCCGTTGATGACGACTTGCTGACCACCTTTGAGACGAACATTCAGGGCCTTGAGGTCGAGGATCGCATCGAGGGTGAAGTCGGCTTTTGTCTTGGCGATGACCAGCGTCGCCTGGATGGGTAGGGTGACCTCGTAGGATGCTGCCGCCACGACCGGCGTCCCGGGACGAAGGTGGATGTACTGTTGCAGCGATTCGAGGAACCCGCCGCCCGGCGTGGACCCTTTCGATGATTGCAGGAACGGCAGCAGGCGATCGGCGGCGTCGGACGCCAGCTTCGCTTCGATCTTGTAAGCATTCCAGGTGTCGATGTCGGCGAGGGCCAACCGCTCGTCGACGTGCACGACGCTGAGCTGCGTGCCCAACGATGTCTGAAGCGGCCTCAGCACCGGATTGCCAGCCGTTCCGCTGAGTATCTGCAGTACTCTCGCCTTGCTCTGGCTGATCGTTGCGATGGCAAGGGCGCTTGTCGCGCCGGCCAGGCTTGCCTCCACCTGGAGGAGCCGGTCCGGCGCGCGCGTTCCCTCCTTCGTGGTGTCGCGGGCGGCGTCGAGGCCGGCGTCGTCCGACAGCCACAGATCGGTGCCCAGTACGACGGGCGAATTGGTCGACGGCATCGCGACCAAGGCCAGTTGCATGGGCTCGTCGAAATCGATCACCAACGCCGCGGTCCAGTCGAGCGGGATGCGGAGCTCGAGGCCCAGCGCCTCGGCAGTGAGCGTCGGCGAGGCATCCTGTACGGCGGTCGGCGTCCGCGAGACGACGATCCGGCGCAAACGATGGCTGTGCGCATCGAGACCGATCTCGACGGTAAGATGCGGGACTGCCGCGCCGGCCTGCAGCTGCAGCTTCCTGAAACTCTCGACCAGGAAGCGGACGAACCGGGCCAGTGCCTCGCCAATCGCTTGCCCGACGGCCAGCAGCGACTCGATGGCGGCGCCCGCCTTGGCGGCAAGCCAGCGTATGGCAGCGGCCAGCATTTCCGCGATGCGCTCGATCACCTTGACGAGATTGGGCAGCTGGGGCGCGCCCATCGTCGGCAGGGGCAGTGCGCAGATGAGGCGCAACAGGTCTTGCGCGGCGGTGGCCGCGCCCTGCGTCAGCGCGACGACCAGCGCGACCGGATAGGGCTCGATGACCTCGAGCGAGGTCAGTCGGCCGGAACTCGTGTTGGCGACGGCGTCGTAGCGCTGCTCGTAGCTGGCCTTGAGGGCCAGCAGCAAGGCAGGGTCGGACTTCGCCTTCAGCACGACGCGCGGCAGGATCAGCGTGGCCGTCAGGCCGAAATCGCCAGGACCGGCCGCCGTGCCGAGATCGAAGCTGCCCTGGAGGGCAAGCTGCAATGTCGACGGCGCCAGGTCGACGGTCACGGGCAGGAAGTCGCTGTCGATCGCCTTGGCAGGCAGGTCGATCGAGTCCGTCGTCGTATTGTCCACCCGTCCCTGCAAGGTGAGATTGCCGTCCTCCAGGGCGAACCGGAACCCGGTGATGTCGGCCAGCCTGACGGTCTTGGCGTCGGTCGCGAGCTCGAGCACGCCATCGCTCGGCGCGCCGCTGTCGATTCGGAGCCGCCTGTCGGCAACGGCCAACGACATCTGAGGCGCCGTGCCGGGCCACCTCACGCGCAAGGGCGGCTGGGCGCTATCCAGCTGCGGAAGCGGCAAGCCGAAGCGCAGGATCTGCGAGAGGTCGGGCAAGTGCAGTTGCGGGAAGCTCAACTGCGGCCAGCCTATGCGCGGCCAGACGAGGTCGAGGGCTGGCAGTCCAGGCGCCGGCGCGTCTATCGAGATCGCCGGCAGGGCGCGGACCAGGGCCTCGCGGGTGACCGTGACCTCGATCCGCATGGTTGCGCCGCGGTCGCCCAACACGGCAGAGCCGGCGATCGTCGCCGTCAGTACCGCGGCGTCGTCTTGCGCCGCAGGATCGAGCAGCGTCAGGTCTATGCACAGCCGCGCTTCTGCCTGCGCCGCGAACGGCAGGGCATTGATGCCGAGGAATCCGCCCGCCTGTGCGTTCAGGTCGACCTTGATCGCGGCGAGCCTAGCGCGGATGTCGTCGCGCGCCGCTTCCAGCGAGGCAAGAGCTTGATCGGCCGCCTCGCGCGCCTGTCGGATAGCGGTTTGCAGCTGGTCCCAGCGTTTCAGCTTGCGGCCGTCGAGCACCGCTTCCGGGAATTCGATCTGCTTGATCTGGAATTCACCTCGGGCCTCGATTCCGTTGACCCGAGTGACGACGGCGATGGCCGTGACGAGGCGCGACTGGTCGTCGGCGGTCACGCCCTCGATGCTTACCGAATTGCCGACCCCATCCCGTGCATAGATCTCGATCCGCCCCGCCATCTGCCGCACATCCCCCCGAATGCGAGCCTCGACGCATTACGCCAGATCAGTGGAGCGTAGTCACTAACGAATTTACAACCCATGGTATTTTGTGCTTTGCTGGAGAGATCGAGGGGGACGACATGGCCAACGAAGACTTGGTCGCCATGGTGTGGGGCGAGACGCGCGCCCTCAAGGCGCAGAACGGATCGGCGGAAACCCAGAATCGACTCTACGGCGTGATCGGGGCGATGGCCGTCGATGCAAAGCGCCGCGGGCTCGATCGGTTCTTCCGGCGCGCCGGTCCGCCGGCGGCGCTCACCGACCTTGCCCGCGACTACCAGCAGGTGGCGGAGACGACCGACGCCGTGGAGGCGGGCCGATGGTCGGGCGACGCGCTGCCCAAGCGGGCGGTGCTGTGGGAGATCACAGCCGACAAGTTGCCCCGGCTCGACAGCGGCATGCCGGCCGCTGCGCGTTGGATCCTCCAGCCTGGCGCCAACAATCGCGAGCAGGACTACGAAAGCGGGACCGGATCCTTCAAGCGGACCTTCCGGCTGTACGAATCGATGGAGGTGCCGCAGGCCGGCGACCCGGCCTTCGTCTCCGCCGCGAGCGGCAACGGCATGACGGCGGCGGCCAACGCCAATCCCTACAGCAAGTGGGCATGGATCCTCGGCATCGCCGCGGTGGTGGTGTTCATCCTGGGCGGCACGATGTCGATCTGGTCGGGACGTGCCTTGCATGGGGCGCGTGAGCTGTTGGTGAGTCAGGATCCGCAGCGCCAGTCCGATCTCGTGCATCAGATCGCGCAAGTCTGCCTCGACCAGTACCAAGTTGCGCCGACGAACGTGAAGAGGACGATCTGCACGAAGCTGCTTGGCGACAACTACGAGATGCCCAAACCAGCGCAGGGCACTACGGACCTGAAATGGCCGGACGCCGCACAGTCCGTCGTGACGCAGGCCGCGGAGTGTGCCGACAAGGGAGAGCCGAAGGAGATCTGTGCGACGATCTGGCAGGCCGCGCTGGCGATCAGGTACGGCGACACCAAATTCCCGACCAAGGACAGCCGGACGGGGTCGTGGAGAGCCGCCATCCTGAGCGCCTTCGGCAGTTTGTCGGCGTGGTTGACCGGTGCCAGCAACGACGGCGGTTCCATTTCCATGCTGGTGCCCATGCTGGCCCTCATCGCCGGGATCGCCGGGCTGACCATCGCTCTCGGGCTCGGCACCAAGCAGCGCATGGCAGGCGTCTGGATCGACGATCGCAATCGTGTCTCGCTGTCGCGCGCTCAGATAACCCTATGGACGATCGTGGCGCTCGGCGGATATGCGGCCATGGCGCTCTTCAATATCGGTATGATGGGCCAATCTTCGTTGGCGGCGTTCCCGACGATGCCGACTGCGATCGCGGCTGCCCTCGGCATCGCCGCGTCGTCGCCGATGCTGTCGGCGCTGATCCTCGACACAAAGAAGGATCCCGCGCAGACACATTCGCTTGTATTCGACCCCGCTGGTACCCCGGACGTGGCGAACCGCGGGGTAACGTTCCTCGGCGGTTCGTCGACCGGTCTCGACGTGAAGCCCGATTCGCGGCTCGCCTCCCTGGCCGATATTTTCATGGGAGAGGAAAACGCCAACGCCAGCACCGTGGATTTGTCGCGCCTGCAGAACGTGGTGATCACCCTCACCCTGGTCCTGGGCTATTTCGCGTTGCTCGTGGAGCAGATGCGCGACATCGGCGCCGGCGCGGTGCTGAAAGCGACCCCGCTGCCTCGGTATTTCCTGGAGCTTCCGGATCCGGGAACGACCTTCGCCTCCCTGTTGCTGGTGAGCCATGCGGCCTATCTCGCGGCCAAGGCTTACGACAACAAAGATCCCAACAAGGATGCGAAGCCAAAGCAGGACGGCCACTGAGGAGCGATGTCAGTCGATCGGGGGGGAAGGATGGCTTTGAAGATCTGGATCGCGAGCTTCATCCCGCAGAACATCGCGGGGCTGACCACGCCCGTCCCGAACGGCGGTGGCAAGACCATGATCCCCGGGCCCACGCCCGTCAGTGACTGCTTCCATACCGACCAGCGATCGTTCTCGGATTCGCCCGATCGTTCCTCGCGCATGCGCTCGATCGTCGAGATCAATCCTGCAAACATGACTCTGGCTTCTCAGAATCACCACTGCGACCACACGGTGGAATGCGACTGCGAAGACGGCGACGTCGAATGCGACAAGCTTCCCGACAGCAGCAAGCTCAAGGTCGAGAACTTCACCTCGTCCGGCAGCAAGTGCTCCTTCTCGCTGACCGGCGGCGCCGGCAATCCGTGCGCCGGCGCGCTTGCGCCGCTCATTGAGTGGCTGGTCCGTGTGAGCGTCGAGAAGCAGGGGGCGTCCGTCGTCGTCAAGCTGGCCGATGGCAGTCTTGTCGAGCCGTTTCCCGCGTTCGAGATGTACGCGTCGCTGAACGGCACGACCAAGAAGCTTTTCCAGCGTCCGCCCGATCCCGGCGCGACGCCGTGGGATTTGTTCGGGGCTCCGAACAAATCGGTGTCGGGGTCGGCAAGCTTTCCGTAGCAGCGCCCGACGGGTGACTTGCCGCGGGCGGGGCATTCGGGCATCTCTCCGCCCATGACCCTTGCCAACCGCCCGGCATTGTCCGTGGTGGCCCCTTGCTACAACGAACAGGACGTGCTGCCGGAGTTCCTGCGCCGCATCGGCACGGTGCTGGATGGCGTCGGTGGCGCGAGCGAGATCGTGCTGGTCGATGACGGCTCGCACGATCGCACCTGGGAGGTCCTGACCGAGGCCGCCGCCCGCGATCCGCGCGTCGTCGCGGTGCGGCTGATGCGCAACCACGGCCATCAGCTCGCGCTCACCGCCGGGCTCACCGTGTGCCGCGGCGAGCGCATCCTGATCATCGACGCCGACCTGCAGGATCCGCCTGAACTGCTGCCCGACATGATGGTCTTGATGGATCAGGGAGCCGATGTGGTCTACGGCCAGCGTCGGCAGCGCGAGGGCGAAGGGTTGTTCAAGCGCGCCACGGCCGCCGCTTTCTATCGCCTGATCGGCCGCATGACCGACGTCGAGATCCCGCTCGATGCCGGCGACTTCCGCCTGATCACGCGCCGCGTGCTCGATCTCCTGACCGCCATGCCTGAGCGCCATCGCTTCGTGCGCGGCATGGTCGCCTGGATCGGCGGCAAGCAGGTGCCGCTGCCCTACGACCGCAAGGCGCGGGTGGCGGGCGAGAGCAAGTATCCCTTGTCCAAGATGGTGCGCTTCGCTGCCGACGCCATCACCGCCTTCTCGGTCGTGCCGCTGATGGCCTCGATGACCATCGGCTGGGTGATGGCCGCGGTCGGCTTCGCCTTCTTCGTCTATTCCATCATCGGCTGGGCGTTCGGCCACACGCTGCCCGGCTGGACGTCGCTGATGGCGGCCGTCGGCGTTTTGGGCGGCATGCAGTTCCTGATGCTGGGAATCATCGGCGCCTATCTCGGTCGGCTCTACGACCAGAGCAAGGGCCGGCCGCTGTTCATGATCCGCGACATCGTGGGCGGCCCCAAATGACACCGGCGGAGTTCGACCGCCACGCCGCGTCCTACGACGGCGGCCTCGACAATCCCGTCAAGCGCATGATGGGCGACTCGGCCGACCAGTTCATCGCCGTGAAGGCGCGCTGGCTGCTGCGCCGCGAGCCCGCGCTGAAGACCGGCGAGCTGGCCGTGCTCGACTATGGCTGCGGTGCGGGCGACCTCATGCGGGTTCTGGGGGAGCTCGGCGCGCGGGCTGCCTTCACCGGCTGTGACGTATCGGGCGGCATGCTGGCCGAGGTCGGCAAGCGCTGGCCGGCGGCGCTGGGCCCGGCGCCGGCGCTGGCGACGCAGGAGGGGGCCAAAACGCGCTTCGCCGACCGGCAGTTCGACGTCGTCACCATCAGCGCCGTGCTGCACCACGTGCCGGTTGCGGAGCGCCAGGCGGTCTATCGCGAGCTCGGGCGCGTGCTGAAGCCCGGCGGCCGGATCTATGTCTTCGAGCACAATCCGCGCAATCCGCTGGTGCGCTACGTCATCGCCCGCACGCCGATCGACGAGAACGCCATCCTGCTGGACGCGCGCGAGGTCCGCTACGGCCTGCTCGAGACGGCGCGCTACGAGCTCGAGACGGACTATCTGATGTTCATGCCGCCCGGCCTCGCCTTCCTGCGGCCCATCGACCGGACGCTGGCGTGGCTGCCGCTCGGAGCGCAATATGTCGTGGCGGCGCGCAAAGGCGCCTGAGGAGACCGGGATGGACCGACAGACCTTCGAAGCCGAGCTGAAGCGCGACGGCTATGACGTCGTCACCAACACCACGCCCGGCGTGAAAGTGAATCCCGAGCACAGCCATCCGTTCGACGTGCGGGCGATGGTCGTGAAGGGGGCACTTACGCTGACGTCGTGACGGCGCGAGCCGCACTTACCGCGCCGGCGAGACCTTCACCATGCCCAGGGGCTGCCTGCATTCCGAGAGCTACGGACCGGAGGGCGCCGTCACGTTGTTCGGGCGGAAGATGTGATGCTAGAGGCGCGTCTTCTCATGCTCTTCCGGACCGCGCGCCTCCTGGCGCGCTCATGAATCATGAGCGAGCCGGAGGCTCGCGGTCCAGAAGACCATGACGCGCCACTGGAGTGGCGCGCCCCCAGCGCATCTCGTGCTGGTTTTCGCGTTGTCGTTGTTGGCGCTCTGCGGCCTGATCGCCTGGCTGCAGAACGTCCACATCATCACCGCCAACGGCATGTACAAGAGCATCCAGACCGAGCCCTGGATCGCCGATTCCTCGCGCGCGCGGCTCGATCCGTCGAACTATCTCTACTTCCCGCTCTATGGCGCGCTCTGCCGGCTGCTCGACTGGCTCGGCATCGACCGCGGCGTGCCGTGGCGGCAGTTCGCCTGGCTCAACGCCTTCTTCGCCAGCCTCGCCACGACGATCGTCTACGCCTTCGTCCATCGCCTGACCGGCAGTGTCCGCACGGCCGCGCTGGCGGCGTGCTTCCACTTCGGCTGCGGCTTCGTCCTGCTGCTCTCGGTGATCAGCGAGGACATCATGCCGGGCTACACGCTGGTCCTGGGCGCGATGGCGCTGGCCGGCCTGTGGTTCGACCGGCCGACGTACCTCCGCGTTGCTCTGGTCGGCGCGCTCTTCACGGTGGGCTGGCTGATCGAATGGCGCCTGATGTTCCCGCTGCTGCCCGCGCTTGTCCTGGCGCTCGCCCTGTCGCCGGCCCGGACGCAGGTACCACCGATGCGCCGCGCGGCGATGATCGGCACCCTCGTCGTTTCCATCGTCGTCGTGGCCGGTATCGTCCAGCTCTGGTCGGAGCGATATCCGGGCGCCGTCGGCCTGCACGACATCCTGTGGACCGGCAAGGGCGTGGCCACCGGCTGGGCCGGCCTGTCGTGGGACAAGGCCTGGATGATGCTGTCGGGCGTCGGCAACTATTTCCTGATGGTCGGCGGCTGGGTCGATCCGTTGTCCGCCAGGCGCACGGCGGGACCCCTGATCGTATCGGTCGCGCTGCAGGTCGTGATCCTCGTCGCCGCCGTCCTCGTGCTGTGGCTGCGCCGCGCGGAGCCGCGGCTGCGGGCGGTTGCGATCGTCTTCCTCGGCACCCTCGGGGCAGGGCAGGTGCTGAACCTCTACTCGCAGCCCCAGGATCCGCAGATGCAGATCAACGTCATGCCGTGGCTGGCGGTGGCGTGGGCGCTGCTGCTGGGGGCGCTGCTGCCGCGCGCGCGCAGTGTCGCCATCGCCCTCACCGTGGCGTCGTTGCTGCCCCTGGTCTGGAATGTCGGCCAGCTCGCGCGCTTCCGCGGCGGCGACGCGGACGCGCTCAGGGCCGTGGCCGCGCTCGAGCAGCGCTTCCCGCCGGCGTCGACGGTCTTCGTCTACTGGGGCTTCGAGCCCATCACCATGTGGCAGTACGCGCTGTGGAGCCGCACCTGGGACTGGGACGGCAAGCCGTCCGACGCGAAGTTCAAGTGGATCGCCGTCGATGCCGGCGCCATCCGCCATCCCGACTGGACGGCGGAGCACAATGCCGAGGTCCTGAAGCGCGACATCGACCAGGCCTTCGACCGCGGCTATCGCGTCGTCATCTCCGACGTCTGGACCTGGAACGAGGCCGAGCTGACCGGCCAGCTCGGCGCCCTGTCCGCGGCCGACCGGGCGTCGGCCATCTGGCGGATACTGCACGACAATTACCGCGCCGTGCCCGCTTTCAGCGATCCCACCGCCGGCACTTACTACGAGCTGCGCCGCCGGCAATGACCGACTGACACTCACCCCTTGTAGGCGACCAGGAGTGCGCCGCCGCCGATCAACGCGACGCCCAGCCAGTTCAAGCCGCTCAATCGCTCGCTCAGGAAGACCGCGCCGAACACGGCGACAAGAACGACGCTCAGCTTGTCTATCGGTGCGACGCGGGCCGCGTCACCCACCTTGAGGGCGCGAAAGTAGCAGAGCCACGACGCTCCTGTGGCCAGGCCCGAGAGAATCAGAAAGAGCCATGTCCGAGATGAGATCGTCGCAGGCGACTGCCATTGGCCGGTCAGGCTGACGATGCCGAGCAACGTGCAGAGAATGACGACCGTTCGTATCAACGTCGCGAGATCGGCATTTACGTTCGCGACGCCGACTTTGCCGAAGATGGCCGTCAGGGCCGCAAACGAAGCCGACAAGAGCGCCCAGGGAAGCCAGGCTGTCGATGTCGCGAACATGGTCAAGTCCTCGATGGAGTTGGTGATTATCCCGCCCGAAGCAGGAGCCGGACGAGCAACAGGGCGGCAAATGTGGCGGCAATGGAGAGTATCACGGAACCCGCGGCGTATCCGGCTGCTGTGCCGTACTGGTCGCGCTCGACGAGCAGGACCGTTTCCAGCGAAAAGGTGGAGAACGTCGTGTAGCCGCCCAGTATTCCTGTCGTGAGGAACAGCTGAAGCCGGGACGGGAGGTATCCCTTCAAGGCGAAGTATCCGACCACCGCGCCGATCAGGAACGAGCCCGTTACGTTGATGAAGAGTGTTCCGACGTAGGTTGGATGCGCCAGGCGCATCGTGAGGACGTTCACGACGTGGCGAAGCGCACCTCCCAATCCAGCGCCGATGAAGACGATCAGATAAGCCATGTCTCGCTCCCATTGTCAGCGAGACCGGCGGCAACATTCCTACCGGCGCTCGCGCGCCAAGTAGGAGTCATCGGCCTTTCGGCGGTTGTCGGGGGACTCCATCCCCATCCGATGCCGTTCTTCTAATACTGCGCTGTTCCAGCTGCAATGGGGTATCAACGGCGTCATCATCGCCGGCGTACAGGGAGGCAAGCATGACGGCCATACGCGATGTCCTGAAGCGCGAGATAAAGGCGCTGGCGTTCGACCAGTACGGCACGATCGTCGACATGCAGAAGGGGCTCACCGAGGCGGTGACGCCTTTTCTGAAGGCGAAGGGCTGGGACGGCAAGCCCAACAGCTTCGTCACCTGGTGGCGGCGCACCCACTACGAGAACTCGATGATCGACGCGCTGTGCGACCGCGGCCACACGCCGTATCGGCAGATCGGCCATCGCGCTGTGTCCCACGTCATGGATCGCTGCGGCATCGCCTATACCCAGGACGAGGTGAGGGCGCTGGTCGGTGAGATCGAGAGGCTGAAACCGTTTCCCGACGTGGTCGCGGCGCTCGGTGAGCTGCGGTCGGCGGGCTACAAGCTTGCGATCCTGTCGAACGGCGATCGCGACATGCTGAAGGCGGCGGGGCCGCACATCGGCTTTGCCTTCGACCACGTGATCTCGGTGCAGGAGGCGGGTTATTTCAAGCCGCACTGGAAGACCTACGCCAAGGCCGAGGAGATCATCGGCGAGGACCGTTCGGGCATCCTGTTCGTCGCCAACCACGCCTTCGACTGCATCGGCGCCAAGTCCTACGGCATGCGCACCGCCTTCATCGACCGGCGCAAGCGGCCGTTCGGCGAGACGCCGCACCAGCCCGATCTCATCCTGGCGGACTTCGCCGAGCTTGCTGATGCAATGACCTAGATACACAGATGACCTCACCCTGAGGAGCATCGCGCAGCGATGCGTCTCGAAGGGTGGGCAACGATAAGACTGGAGCCACCCTTCGAGACGCGCCCTTCGGGCGCTCCTCAGGGTGAGGCGGGGCTCTATTGGCATTCCAGGAAAGCTGGTCCCAGACACCTTGTCGCTCTTGTCAGACGGCCCGTGCGTCGGTATCACCACGCCGGGCCACGCTCCCCCACCGGAGTGCAGCTCTTCTGTAAGGGAGAGGTTTGATGAAGCCGAACATGCGTCCGGCGCGTCCCGACTTTTCGTCCGGACCTTGCGCCAAGCGTCCGGGATGGACGCCTGAAGTCCTCAAACGCGCTCTGCTGGGCATTCCGGCCGACTATCGCGTCGGCATCGTGCCGGCCTCGGATACCGGCGCCGTCGAGATGGCGCTGTGGTCGCTGCTCGGCGCCCGGCCGGTCGACATGCTGACCTGGGAAAGTTTTGGCGAAGGCTGGGTCACCGACGTCGTGAAGCAGCTCAAGCTCAGGGATACGCGCGCGCTGAAGGCGCCGTACGGCCGGATCGCCGACCTCGCGGCGGTCGACTGGACGCACGACGTCGTCTTCACCTGGAACGGCACGACCTCCGGCGTGAAGGTGCCGAACGGCGACTGGATCGCCGCCGACCGCGAGGGCCTGGCGATCTGCGACGCCACCTCGGCCGTGTTCGCCATGGACCTGCCGTGGGCCAAGCTCGATGTCGTGACCTGGTCCTGGCAGAAGGTGATGGGCGGCGAGGGCGCGCATGGCGTCCTCGTTCTGTCTCCCCGCGCGGTAAAGCGGCTGGAGAGCTGGTCGCCGCCGTGGCCGTTGCCCAAGCTTTTCCGCCTGACCTCGGGCGGCAAGTTCTCCGAGGCTATCTTCAAGGGCGACACCATCAACACGCCGTCGCTGCTCTGCGTGGAAGATGCGATCGACGGCCTGCGTTGGGGCGAGAGCCTCGGCGGGCTCAAGGCGCTGATGGCGCGCTCGGAGGCCAATCTCGGCGTGCTGGAAAAGTTCGTGGCCGAGCGCCCGTGGATCGGCTTCCTGGCGGGCGACAAGGCGATCCGCTCGAACACCTCGGTGTGCCTCAACATCGTCGCGCCATGGTTCACCGCACTTGCCGCCGACAAGCAGGCTGCCGCAGCCAAGAAGATGGCCGACCTGCTCGAGACCGAGAAGGCGGGTTACGACGTCGGCTCCTATCGCGACGCTCCTCCGGGCCTGCGCATCTGGTGCGGCGCCACGGTCGAGAAGAGCGACCTCGAAGCCCTGCTGCCCTGGCTCGACTGGGCCTACGGCGAGATCGAGCGCGAGTTTGACGCGAAGGCGGCTTAGCGGAAGCGCAAAGCCTCACCCTGAGGAGCGCGCGCAGCGCGCGTCTCGAAGGGTGGGCAACAAAGATGGTGTTTGTGCCCACCCTTCGAGACGCCGCGCTTTGCGCGGCTCCTCAGGGTGAGGTTGGTGTGAGGAGAAATTCAGATGGCAAAGCCCAAGGTGCTCATCTCCGATGAGCTTTCCCCGCGCGCGGTCGAGATCTTCGCCGAGCGCGGCTGCGACGTCGATTTCAAGCCCGGCCTGAAGCCCGCCGAGCTGCGCGCCATCGTCGGCAACTACGAGGGCCTGGCGATCCGCTCGGCGACCAAGGTCACCGCCGAGGTGCTGGCCGAGGCCAAGAAGCTGAAGGTCGTCGGCCGCGCCGGCATCGGCGTCGACAATGTCGACATCAAGTCGGCCACCGCGCACGGCGTCGTGGTCATGAACACGCCCTACGGCAACGCCATCACCACGGCCGAGCACGCCATCGCCCTGATGTTCGCGGTGGCCCGCCAGATCCCCGACGCCAACGCCTCGACCCAGGCCGGCAAGTGGGAGAAGAACCGCTTCATGGGCACCGAGCTCAGCTTCAAGACGCTGGGCCTGATCGGCTGCGGCAACATCGGCTCGATCTCCTGAGCCGCGCCAACCTGATGAAGACCAAGAAGGGCGTGCGCATCATCAACTGCGCCCGCGGCGGCCTGGTCGACGAGCTCGCGGTGCGCGACCTGCTGGTGTCCGGCCATATCGCCGGCGCGGGCTTCGACGTCTTCACCGAGGAGCCGGCCAAGTCGAACGTGCTGTTCGGCGCGCCCAACCTCGTCAGCACGCCGCATCTCGGCGCCTCGACCCTGGAGGCGCAGGAGAACGTGGCCCTGCAGGTCGCCGAGCAGATGTCGGCCTATCTGCTGACCGGCGCCATCGTGAACTCGCTCAACATGCCCAACGTCACGGCCGAGGAGGCGCCCCGGCTGGCGCCCTATCTCGACCTCGCCGAGAAGCTGGGCTCGTTCGCGGGCCAGCTCACCGACACCGACATCAAGGCGGTGTCGATCGAGTACGAGGGCGACGTGGCGGCGCTCAACGTCAAGCCGCTGAGCCAGGTGGCGCTGATGGGCGTGCTGCGCCCGCAGCTCACCTCGGTGAACATGGTGAACGCGCCGGTCATCGCCCGCGAGCGCGGCATCGAGATGGCCGAGGTCAAG
>JACPOB010000114.1:95095-133162 GCA_016185145.1 Rhodospirillales bacterium
AAGGTCAACATCGCGACCTTCCACCTCGGCCGCGACGCGCCCGGCGGTTCGGCGATCGCGCTCGTACAGGTCGACCAGCCGATCTCGTCCGAGCTTCTGGCCAAGATCGGCAACCTCGAGAGCGTCGTGCAGGCCAAGCTGCTCGGCTTCTGACAGCAGCAGCCTGGCGGGTGAATTAGCTAGCCTTTGAACTGCCTTCACGAGAGGAGCGGGCGGGCCAGCGCCTGAAAGGCCCTAATTTGGCGGGCTTGTCGGCCCCGTCGCCGATTTGTGATAGTCGACCAATTGTGTGGCGAGCGCGGCCGACAGCAACTCTTCCATAGCCGTCAGATCCACCGCGCCTTTCTGGAAGCATTCATCCGCTGCTTCTAAGGCATCGTAGTAGGGCTGTCTGTTATCGGTGATCTGTTCAGGAATGGTTTTGTCGCCGGGGAGCAAATACCCGCTTTTGACACACAGGACCAGATACGACGCTGCACGCGATGTTCGGCCATTGCCGTCTACGAAGGGATGTATCCAATTGAGCCGCCACATGACATATGCTGCCAGATGAACAGCAGTCTTGTCGTTCCAGTTGTCATTGATGTAGTCACACATCTCCTCGACAAGCTCGGGAACGAGATGTGCGCCTGGCGGTGTGTGCTTACTGTCCCCGATCTCTATCGATGCTGGCCTAAAGTTTCCCGCGTAGGACGATAGTCCCTGCAATGCCGTCCGCTGTAGCCCAAGGAGAGTGGACGGTCGCAGCCTGAACTTTGGCGCTTCAGCTATTGTCCAGTAGCGAACGAGTTCACGGACTTCGTCATACTGGCGAAGGCCATTTGCCGCTTCAACCCTGGCCTTTTCATCAGGATCTGTAATGATTTCCGGCTCAAGCGCTTTACTGTGCCGGTTCGTGTCCGACATCAGCTGCCTGCTTTAGCGCTCCCGATCTTCTCGGCTTGCTCGTCGACAACTCTCCGTGTGACGCGATCGTTTTCGATGTTGGTATTGCCAAAGGCAAAACTACGGCGCTGCCGCTCCGCCTCCGCAGGCGTCATCTTCACGCCTTTGGATTTTTCGATGAGATATTGGAGATTGTTATCCCTCATTATTGTTCCCTACCAATAGGTTACGCGGCGTCCTTACCATACCAAGGGAGGTAGAATACTCGAATCGTAGCGGTGGCGCAAACGCTGCACTGTTGATCAGTAACGCCACCAATGCCGCTTCGGCTGCCTTGCAGACCGCGCTGATCCATTCTTCCAGCAACCATAGCCGATTTTGAACTCTGGTACATCCGAAGTGTCTTGTACCCCGCACCGACTACCCCGCGCCGACGAACTTGTTGCCGAAGCCGGCGACGTGGCGGCGCTCAACGTCAAGCCGCTGAGCCAGGTGGCGCTGATGGGCGTGCTGCGCCCGCAGCTCACCTCGGTGAACATGGTGAACGCGCCGGTCATCGCCCGCGAGCGCGGCATCGAGATGGCCGAGGTCAAGCAAGCCAATCTTTCGCCTTGCCCGATAAACTCTGTGATCAGTCTTTTGGAAAGTTCGCACCTTTCACATATGTAACCTCGAGCGCTTGCCGTTGGCGTAAGCTGCAGGCATGATTCATTCATGTCGGAAGTCGTGTCGCCGTTCCCGACGTGGTTGACGTATCAGCAGGTCGCCGAACGTCTCGGCCTGCGCAGTGCCAGCGCTGCTGCATCAAGGGCCAGGCGCGGGAAGTGGCCCAGGCGCATTCGCAATGACACTCTTGAAGCGGAAGTCTGCGTGCCGACGGAAGTACTGGCCGCTGGTCCACGCAAGCCACGGGAACAACGCAAAGCTATTGAGTCCGGCCCTGCTGACCAAGCGGCCGCCGAAGCCGTAGCCGCCGCCGTTGCCCCGCTGCAGGCTATCATCGAGACCGTGGCAGGGGAGCTGAGGGCAGCTCGGGATTCGAACGATGCCGTTCGCGAGCAACTCGCGAACGCCCAGGCCGAGAGTGCAGAATTGAAGGGCAAGACTGAAGCACTTCAGGCCGCGCTGGACCGTGAGGTAGTCGACCGTCGTGCTCTGCAGCAGCAGATGGATCACGTCCGTCGGGAGCGACAGGCGGCGCAGGAGCGTGTCATTCAAGTCCAGGCAGAGATCCTCGATGAAAGGCGCCGGCTGCTCGCCACCGAAGATCTGGCGACGCGGCTCAAGCATGAATTGAGGCAAGTCGAGCAAGCCAACCTGCGCCGCCGCTGGTGGCACTGGCGATGACTTGGCGGCGCGGCGTCGAGATGGCCGATTAAGCACGAGCGCGCCGGCGACCATCGCCTGGCCCAGGTCGACCAGCCGGATCTCGGCCGGCGTTGTCCAAGAAGATCGCCGGCCTCGAAAGCGTGGTGTTGGCGAAGTTGCTGAGCTTATGACGCGCGGATAATTCTGTCCGCGCGGCAATCCGCGGCAAGAAATGCGGGAAAGTGGCGCCTCGGGAGGAAATTCATCGGCGCGGGACCTGATAATGTTTGCCGATGCAAACCTACGATGACGTCGTCGCGGCGATTGGCAACACGCCGCTGATCAAGCTCCGGCGCGCCTCCGAGGCGACCGGTTGCACCATCCTCGGCAAGGCCGAGTTCATGAATCCCGGCCAGTCGGTGAAGGATCGCGCCGGGCGGTGGATGATCCTCGAAGCGGAGAAGCGCGGCGAGCTCCGGCCCGGCGGTCTCGTGGTCGAGAGCACCGCCGGCAATACCGGCATCGGGCTCGCGATCGTCGCCAATGCGCGCGGCTATCGCACCTTGATCGTGATCCCGGAGACGCAAAGCCGCGAAAAGAAGGAGATGCTGCGCCTGTGCGGCGCCGACCTGGTCGAGGTGCCGGCGGTCCCCTATAGCAACCCGAACTTTTATCAGCATCTCGGGCGCCGGCTTGCCGAGAAGCTGCGCGCGAGCGAGCCCAACGGCGTGCTCTTCGCCGACCAATGGAACAATCCCGACAACCGCAAGGCGCACTACGAATCGACGGGTCCCGAGATCTGGCGGCAGACCGAGGGGCGGATCGACGGCTTCATCTGCGCCATCGGCACCGGCGGCACGTTCGCCGGCACGTCCACCTATCTGCGCGAGCAGAAGAAGGACATCGTCATCGGCGTCGCCGACCCGCATGGTGCGGCCATGTACAACTTCTTCACGCATGGCGAGGCCAACGCATCGGCGGGCGGCTCGATCACGGAAGGCATCGGTTTGGGACGCGTCACGCCGATCGTCGCCGACATGAAGGCCGACAAGGCCTATCTCATTCCCGATTCCGAGGCGATTCCCTACGTCTTCGACCTGTTCGAGCACGAGGGGCTTTGCCTCGGCGGCTCCACCGCCATCAACGTGGCGGGCGCCGTGCGGCTGGCGAGGGACCTCGGGCCGGGCCATGTCATCGTCACCATCCTCACCGACTACGGCACGCGCTACCAATCGACGTTGTTCAATCCGGAATTCCTGCGTGCCAAGAACCTTCCGGTTCCCGCCTGGCTGGAGCGCAAGTCGATGATAAAGCCTCTGGTCGAAGCTGTGATGGCGGCAGCATGACCGGCTAATCCTGGCGGCGTAGCGGCTCGTAAGGACTTGCCGGATTGACGTCCAGGTCGACGATGTCGACGCAGGATTGCGGCTGCCGATGGCTGGAGCCCGAATGCCAGCGGCCATCGCGAAGCTCGACGTTGCTCGCCTGGGACAGCAGCAGGCATCGCCACTGGCCGCCGCGCGGCAGCCGGCTGCCGCTCTCGCCGGCGAACTGGAAGGTCAGCGCGGCTTCTTCGCCGCTCTTCTTGTGCCCGAGGATGATCGGGCAGAGCTCGCGCCTATGGCCGCCGTAGAGGCAGACGACCTGCTTGCGCTGCCGCATGGCCTGCTCGAAGAGCGTGTACGTCGCACTCGGCATCGTATCGACGGTCACGCCGCCCATGGGGCGCTAATAGGGACTCTGGACGGCCATGCGGTGGCCCATGCTGTCGACGCGATAGCCCTGGGCGTCGACCCGGTCGTTGTACTGGTCCAGCCGATAGGGCGGAACCGACTGGCTTTGCACTCGAGGGTCCTGGTAGGCGACGCAAGCGGCGTAGGTCGCCGTGCCGACGTCTATGCCATAGCCGGCGCAGATCGTACTGGCGGACTGGGCAGCGACAGGCACCTCCTTGCCATAAGTGCCTTCGCAGCCAGCCAAGGCCATGGCCAACCCGATCGCCGTCAGTGTCCGAGTGCGCATGGGTCGATGCTCCTTCCGGAGGGCATCAGGTTATCACGCCTGATCCGACCGTCCGAGAAATTCATGCTATGCTCCCAGCCCATTATGGAAGGTAAGCGTTCCGGCCATATGGTCGCCGTACAGGCTGACGCACATCTACGCCGGACAAAAGAGCCCATGGGCCGCGGCAGCCTGCGCAAGCTGATGCGGCGCAAATCGACCATCGCCTTCCTGATGAGTTTGCCGCTGTTGACGCTGATGGTCGGGCTCGTGGCCTATCCAACCGGCTTCGCGATCTACCTCTCGATGCTCGACAGGAGCATGAGCAGGTTCGTCGGACTCGGCAACTTCGCCTACCTGGTCGGCCGCGACAGGTTCTGGATGGTCCTCTACCAGACCAGCCTGTTCGCCATCGCCGCCGTCGCCTTGAAGGCGACGCTCGGCTTCGTGGCCGCCCATCTCGTGCACAACCTGCCGGCAAGGGGCCAGCGCAAGTGGCGCGGCATGCTCCTGGTGCCGTGGGTGATCCCGGCGGCCATGAGCGTGCTCGGCTGGCGGTTGCTGTTCGATCCGTCCTTCGGCGCGCTCAACTGGATCCTCGAGCACCTTGGCATGGACCGCATCTTCTGGCTGGGCGAGACCGGCTGGGCGCGCTTTTCCGTCATCCTGGTGACTGTGTGGTTCGGCGCGCCGTTCTTCATGGTCATGTACCTGGCGTCGCTGAAGTCGGTGCCCGAGGAGCTCTACGAGGCGGCATCGATCGACGGCGCCACCTGGTGGCAGCGCATGCGGTACGTGACCTTCCCGATGATGCGCAACATCATCGCCATCACCATGGTCTTCTCCCTGATCGGCAGCTTCGCCGGCTTCACCATCGTGGCCGTGCTGACCGGCGGCGGCCCTCTCGGAACGACCCAGGTGCTGGGCACGTGGGCGTTTCTCGTCGGCATCATGAGCGGCAACCTTCCGATGGGAGCCAGCATATCGCTGTTCATGGTGCCGGTCCTGGCAGCGGCCGCGATCATTGTCCTGAGAGGCGTCGCCAAACGGGGGAGCGACTCCTAGGCCAGTCGTGGTTTCGGCCAAGACAGCTTGCGAAAGGTTCCTGGCTTACCATCTCAAAAGGCGAGCCTCAGGAGACATCGAATGAAACCGGCGATGATGACGCTCTTGGTTCTCGCCATCGGCCTGGCCGGCTGCGCCGGTTCCGGCAATGGCGGCGCGACCGGTGCGGCGCCGGAGGCCTACATGGGCATTCGGCCGAATGTGAACGGCACCTGGAACGGCGCGACCAGCTCGTCCAGCATGCTCAAGCAACGGATCAAGCAGGATTGGGCCAAAGGGGCCACGAGCGGGGGCGCTGCTACCCAGTACTGACCTGGTGCTGGCGCCAGCGCCTCTATGACGTCGACACGGTGAGCGTCGCGGTGCGCGGCACCGGCTTGAAGGTCAGCGCCACCGCGACGGCGGCGAGGCCGACGGCGAACGAGCCGATGTAGAGCCACGAGTAGCTCGCATAGGTGTCGAACACCCAGCCGCCGGCCCACGGCCCGAACGCCATGCCGAGGCTCGCCATGGCCGAGATCGCGCCGAATACCGTGCCCATGATGTGCGCGCCGAAATAATCGCGCGCCAGGATGGCGTAGAGCGGCATCACGCCGCCATAGGCGATGCCGAACACGACCGACAGGGCATAGAGCTCGCCGAGCTCGCGGACGAAGAGATAGGCGCCGGCGCCCAGCGCCTGCACCATCAGGCCTGCGACCAGCACCGGCTTGGCGCCCAGCCGATCGGCCAGCACGCCGAGCAGCAGCCGGCCGCCCAGGCCCGAGAAGCCGGCCAGGCTGTAGACGGTGACGGCCGCCATCGCCGGGATGCCACAGCCGATGGCGTAGGTCACCATGTGGAAGATCGGCCCCGAGTGGGCGGCGCAGCAGGCGAAGTGCGCCAGCGCGAGTGCCGCGAACTGCGGCGTGCGCAGCGCCTCGGCGGCGCTCATGCGCGGCTCGGCGACGACGGCGGCGACCGGCGTTGCGACGCCGGGCGCGGGCGGCGGGTTGGCCTGCAGCACGACGGGCGGCCGGCGCACCAGCAGCGAGGCCGGCACGAGCAGGATGGTGGCGACGACGCCCACGACCAGCATGGCCGGCCGCCAGTCGTAGGTCGTGATCAGCCAGCGTGCGAACGGCGCGACCGTGAGCGGCGCCACGCCCGTGCCGGCCGAGACCAGAGCCACGGCCAGGCTCCGGTTCTTTTCGAACCAGCCCGACGCCAGCGCCATCATCGGCGCATAGAAGGCGCCGGCCGCGGCGCCGATCAGGATGCCGAAGGTGAGCTGGAACTCGATGAGGGTGGTGGCGCGGCTCGCCAGCACGAGGCCGAGGCCCAGCAGCAGGCTGCCGGTCAGCACGACGATGCGCGGGCCGAAGCGGTCGCTGATCGCGCCCCAGGCGAAGGCGGCGAAGCCCATCACCAGGAAGTCGATGGTCATGGCGGTCGAGATGCCGGTGCGCGACCAGCCGGTATCGACCGTCATCGGCTGCAGGAACACGGCAAGCGAGAACATCGCGCCCATGCTGACGCAGGTCATCAGCGCACCCGCCGCGACGACCACCCAGCCGTAGGCCGAGCCGTTTGCCCGTGTCATGTCGGTCTCCGTTCCGGCGGAATCCTTGTTCTTGGCGTCGATCGTAGCGTCCTTCGCCGGCGTCCTCTAGCTTTGGCTCCGGATACGGCCATGTCTCGGATCGAGGTGCGGATCGTATTCCTGGACGTCGTCCGGCGCGAAACCCTGGACGTACTGGAACTTCGTCACCGTGTGGCCCTGCATGAAGGCGAGTCCGCTCGCGGGATCGCGGCGGAATTCCCAGTCGTGCTCGATCGCCGTCCTGATCTGCCGGCTGCGCGGGCTGCCGTCCGGGCGATAGCTCGCATTCCAATGGGTCAGCGACCACGCCCGTGTGGCATCGGCGTCCGGGATGATGCGCATGTCGATCGTCTCGTGGAGCTCGTCGAAGAACTGCCGCTTCTCGATCTGATGCTGCTCGAAACCCTCGTAGCCTTCCCAGCGCTTGCCGGCGAACTCCAGGTAGAAGCCGGTCTTGGCGATGAAGGGAAGGAAGGCCGACAGGCCGGCCTGAAGGTCATGCAACTCGCCCCAGCGGGCGATGATGGCGCGCACTTCGCTTTCGGTGACGGGCCCTTCCATCCACACTCCTATGAGGCGCATGAGAAAAGCTCGGTCGCCTCGTCGTTGGCAGCGGCGCTAGCTTGCCATCCCCTCACGAGGAGTAAAACCGATGCCCCGCGTCAGCGAAATCGAAGAAGACGGCGGCGATCCGATCCTGAAGGCGAGTTTCGAGAGGCAGCGCGAGATCTACGGCGGCCTGCTCAATCCCGCCAAGGTGATGGCGCATTGCCCGCCGATCCTGCGCGCCGCCGCCATCCTCGGCCAGTCGATCGAGCAGTCGGGACTGCTGCCCAAGGCGTTGCTGCCGCTGGTCTATGTCCGCGTCGCCACCATCAACGGCTGCCCGTTTTGAATTGACATCAATTCCGCCCGTGCGGTGGAAAATGAAGGCGGCGCCGAGAAGCTGGGCGAGGTTCTGGCCTGGCGCGACAGCAAGCTGTTCTCGCCCATGGAGCGGGCGGCCCTGGAATATGCCGAGCGCATCACCACGACCGGCCAGAAGGTCGACGACGCGCTGTTCGCCGAGCTGAAGAAGCACTTCAGCGAAGGGCAGATCGTCGAGCTGACGGCGGCCATCGCCATGGAGAACTTCCGCTCGAAGTTCAATCCGCCGCTCGGCATCGAGGCGCAGGGCTTCTGCATGGTGCCTAAAAGGTCGGCGGCCGACTGAATTTTTGTTGGGGCGCGTCACCGCGTGGCGCGTCTTCTCATGCTTTTCCGGACCGCGCGCTTCCAGCGCGCTCATGGGAGCGCATTCGCATGCGCGTCTGAGCGCGCAAGATGCGCGCGGTCCGGAAGAACATGAGCGCCACGGCGTGGCGCCCTCCCGGCGATGAGCGGGGTGCGGACGCGCGTTTCGGTGTAGAATGGTCGTCATGGCCCGAGAAGAGGCGATGGCGACCCCAGGCTACGACTATGACAAAGACATCCCGGCGGGCTTCTATGACGAGATCCATCAGCGCAAGGCGGGCGTACGGTTCTTCTGGCACGACCTGAAGTTCCGCGCGGTCGCCAACCGCCTGGAGGGCGCCGGCAAGGTGCTGGATGTCGGCTGCGGGCCCGGCACCTTCATCGGCAACTACCTGGACGGCGTCGAGTGCCTGGGCATCGATTTCAGCGCCCCGCAGGTCGACTACGCGAACCGGCGGTACGGCACGGCCGAGCATCGCTTCTCGACCGAGCGCCTCGCCGGGCTCGGCGAGCGCTTCGACGCCATCACCATGATCGAGCTTCTGGAGCATCTGCCACCGGCCGCCGCCCGCCGCCTGCTGGCCGAGGCGCGCGGGCTGCTGTCGCCCACGGGCCGCCTGGTCGTGACGACCCCCAACTATCGGTCGCTGTGGCCGCTGATCGAGTGGGGCGTGAACCGCATCTCGCGCGTCGGCTACGAGCAGCAGCACATCAACAAGTACGAGCGAGGCCGCCTCGCCGCCGAACTCGCCCAGGCCGGATACGCCAGGGTCGAGGTCGGCACGGCGGTCGGCCTCGCACCCTTCGCCGCCGCCTTCGGCCGGCATCCGGCGCAATGGCTCGACGCCGTAGAGCGAAGTGTCGGTCACCTCGGCTGCGGCAACCTGCTGGTCGCGGTCGCCCGGCCATGACGATGCCGCAGGTTTCGATCGTCGTGCCGACCTACAACGAGGCGGCCAACATCCCGATGATCTATGACGGCCTCGCCCAGGCGCTGGCCGGCCGCGCGTGGGAGCTCGTGGTCGTCGATGACGATTCGCCCGACGGCACGGCCGACGCGGTGCGCGAGCTGGGGCGTCGGCATGGCAATGTCAGGTGCATCCAGCGTGTCCAGGCACGCGGGCTCGCCTCGGCCGTCCACTGGGGCGTGCAGGCGGCCCACGGCGAGGCGGTCGTCGTCATGGACGGCGACCTGCAGCACGAGCCCGCGCTGATCCCGAAGATGCTCGATGCCCTGCAGGCCGGGCACGACATCGTCTCGGGCTCGCGCTTCCTCGAGGGCGCTGCGGAGAAGGGCCTGTCGCGGCGTCGCCGCCGACTGTCGGACTATGGCAACCGGCTGACGAATTACTTCCTCGGCACGGCGCTCAGCGATCCCCTGACAGGCTTCTTCGCCACATCGCGCCGGCTGTTCCTCGAGTCCATCCCGCTGATGCAGGCCGACGGCTTCAAGATCTTCTTCGACCTAGTCTATCACAATCGCCGCGTGACGATCCGCGAGCTGCCCTTCGAGTTCCAGAGCCGTCGCCACGGTGAATCGAAGTTTCAGCTCTACGTGCTGTGGCTGCTGGCCTGCGACATCGCCTCGAAGCTCTCCCGCGGCATGCTGCCGCCGCGGCTGATCAGCTTCGTCGGCGTCGGGCTGATCGGCTCGATCTTCCATTTCGCCGTCCTCTACGCCAGCATGGATCTCGGCGCCGTGTTCTGGCTCGCGCAGGCGATCGCCACGGTCGTCGCGATGGTCTTCAACTTCACCATCAACAACGTCCTGACCTACTCGGACGACCGGCTGCGCGGGGCCGCCTTCTACAAGGGCCTGCTGCTCTACAGCCTGATCGCCTCGGTCGGCATCGTGGCCAACGTCAGCACCGCCCAGATCGCCTACATGCGCCTGCACGGGCACACCTTCATCGCCGCCACGACCGGGCTGGTCATCGACGTCATCTGGCGGTTCGTGGTGTCGAACCGCCTGATCTGGGGCGGTTCGTCCATCCTGAGGAAGGCGCACTAGTGCCGCCAGGAATCGCGCAACGACTGCAATGGGCCCTGCAGGGGCCCGCGAGCAACCTCTACCTGTGCGGCGCCATATCGCTCGTTGCGGCCGCCCTGCTGATCGTCGAGGCCGTCGTCTTTCCGGCGAAGGCAACGTTCATCCTCCTGGCGGCGCCGACGATCATTGCGGCGCTGGTCCTCGTCTATCTCGTCGCCCGGGCCGGAATCCTGCGCGTCGACGATGCGATCGGCCATTTCGCTGCGGGAGTCGGGCTTGCGATCCGTCCCGGCGGCACGCCCAGCGTCTTCGCCGTGGTGCTCTATTGCGCCGGCGTCGTCGGAGCCTTCGGCGGCTATGCCTGGCTGGCGTTGACCAAGACGGGCATCACGCGCGACGACGTGGTCGTGGTGTGGAGCCTGCTCGACAAGCGCCAGCCGGTTTTCTTCTACCTGGTCGTCGTGGCCCTGGTCCTGTTCCACAGGGCGATGGTCTGCCTGTTCTTCGCGCCGAGCTACGGATGGCGCGAGGCGCCGGGGACGCCGAGGCGTTCGTGGCTGGCGCGCCTGGTCGGCGCCGTCGTCGTGGCGGTCGTCGCCTATTGCTGGTTCGGCGTCGAGGTCTTGCGCGACGTCGTTCCCGCCGGCGAGGCGGCGCTGGCGAAATTCTACGAGTATCACTCGCTCGTGCATCTTGGGGCGTTGGAGCAGATCCGCCTCGGGGCGACGCCCTATGTCGAGGCGCAGACGCAATACGGGCTCGGCAACCAGCTGCTGGCGTATCTCCTCACCAAGGCGTTCGGCTTCAGCAATCATGGCTTCTATGCCGGCGTCCTGCTGGTCGACGTCGTCTGCATCGTCGCTTTCTTCGTCATCGTGCAGCAGGTCCTGGGGCTGGGCTGGTCGTTGGCCGGCCTGTTGGGATGGGTGCTGTGGCCGAGCCCCGCGACCGTTCTCGACCTCGCGAGCTGGGCGGTGCTGACGCGCTGGTTCGCCGTGCCGATCGTGGCCCTGTTGATGGCGCGCCTGCTGCTGGCTGCTGGGCCGCACGCCGGGTCATGGATCGCGCCGGTCGGCGCCGGCCTGATCTGGGGCGTCGGCGGATTCATGAGCCAGGAGAATCTCTCCGGCGGCCTGCTGGTGCTGATCTTCTCTCTCGCCCTCTATGGCCCGGTGTGCAGCCGGTCCCTGGCGGGCCTGGCGCGGTTCAGCGGCATCTTCCTCGCAAGCGGCGCGACGGCGTTCGTGTTGCTGATCGCAGGCACGATCGGCGTCGGCCATACGCTCGACGTCGTGCGCCGCATCAGTGCGCAGTCGGCCCTGGTGATGGCCGGCGTGTCCAATTCGGTATGGTCGGACAACGTCGGGCTGACGCTGACCCTCGAGATCGTCTACGGCTGGTGGGAGGATTCGCTCAAGACCCACGGTGACGTGCGCCCCGTCCTGCAGGTCTACGGGTTCGCTGTCCTGCTCATGGTCGTGATCGGTCTGGTGGCGGGATATCTCGGCCGCTCGTGGCGGACGGCGAGCGGGCCGCAGCGGCAGTTCGTCTGGAAGTTCGCCGGCGTGACCATCGGCGCCTACGTGCTGCATCTCTTCGCCTTGCTGCGCTCCGACCTTTCGCATTTCGCCGGGCCGTCCTATCTCCTGCCGTTGTTCCTGCTGGCGCTGCCGGTCTTCGCCTGGCGCTGCCTGAGGCCCGGCCTCGGCCGCGGACTGCTCCTTCTGCTGTCGGTTGCGCTGATCGCCGAGGCCGCGATCGTCGGCCGGTCGGAGCTCGTCCGCCACGTTCAGGCGGCGGGCGACACCTGGAAGAACTCCATGGCGGTGCGCGAGGTCTATCGTGCCCTGAGCGCCGCCAAGGGGCAGCCGCTCGACGCGGCTGCGCGCTACTCGCCGATCCCGCGCTACCAGACGGCGTTCCGCAACACGCCGTCCTTCGCCGAGCTGGAAGAGCTTGCCGGGCTGCTGCGCGACAAGCTGCAGGGACGGCCCGTCGAGCTGGTGCTGCCCGCGACGGAAGATCCGATGAACGATCCGGAGCTGCTCTATTTCTTCGGCGGCTTCCGCTCGGTCTCGGGCATCACCTCGCCGCGCAGCCTGATCTGGACGAAGTCCGACCGCGACGCCTGGATCGCCAAGGTTCTGGGCGCGAAGAATGCCTGCGTTTTCTTCGATTCACGGGCGCTCGACAGCCCGCTGTTCCGCGCCTGGAGCGATACGACCAGGAACGGCGTCGTAAGCGACGAGCCGATCGTCGGCCGGCGCCGGTACGGCGTGCTGTCCTGCAAGGCCGGATGACCTAACGCTCGAATATCAGGCACGTCGTCGTCGCGTGCACCAGAAGCCGACCGCTGGCGTCGGTCAGCCGCCCTTCGGCGGTGCCGACGCGGCGCCCCACCGCAAGCACCGTGCCTTCGGCGCGCACCGGACCGGTGGCCGGGGTGATCGGCCGCACGAAGGAAATCTTGAATTCGAGCGTCGTCGATCCGAAGCCTTTCTCGGTGGCCGACCAGACGGCGAGGCCCATGCAGCTGTCGAGCAGCGTCGCCGCGAACCCGCCGTGGACGGTGCCCGCGGGGTTCAGCAGCTCATCGGTCGGCGTGGCGGCAACGACGACCTTGCCGGGAGAGGCTTCGACGATGTCGTAGCCCAAGGTGCGGGCCATGCTGTTGAGCGGCAGCACCCCATTGACGAGCCCCTGGACGAACTCGAGCCCGCTCAGGGCGGCCTGGTCCGCGGAACTGACGACGCCGTAGCGTTTAGCTTTCGTGCTCTCGGTCATGGGCTTTGCCTAGCCCATGCGTGCCCGTGCGTGCTGGCGGAAAGCGGACCTGATCAGTCCGCACTCACTCCATCTCGACCTTGAGCTCCTTGAGCTTCTTGCCCCAGAAGGCGTGCTCGTCGGCGACGAACTTGGCGAACTGGGCGCGCGTGCGGTCGGGCGGCATCTCGAGGCCGTCCTTGGCGAGCGCCTGCTCCCAGCGCGGGTCCTTCATCGCCGCCTTGGTGTCGGCGGCGATCTTGTCGAGGATGGCGTCGGGTGTCTTGGCCGGCCCGAACAGGCCGTGCCAGCCGTTCACCACGACGTCGATGCCCTGCTCCTTGAGCGTCGGCACGTCGGGCAGCGACTTGATGCGCCGATCGCCGGTCACCGCCAGCGCCCGGAGGTTGCCGGCCTTGACCTGGCCGACGGCCGGCGGCAGCGAGGAGAAGTTCATGGTGATGACGCCGCTGATCACGTCGGCCAGCGCCGGGCCCGTGCCCTTGTACGGCACGTGCGTGATCTTGATGCCGGCCGCCTCGGCGAACAGCGCGCCCGCCAGGTGATTGTTGCCGCCGACGCCGGACGACGAGAAGGTGAGCTTGTCGGGCTCCTTCTTGGCCAGCGCCACCAGCTCGGCCGCCGTGTTGGCGGGCACCTTGGGGTTCACTGCCAGGACGTACTGGTAGTCCGTGGTCTGGCAGATCGGCGCCAGGGTGGCGAGGGTGTCGATCATGCCCTTCTGCACCCACGGATTGATGATGACGTTGGTGCCGACGGCGTAGAACAGCGTCTGGCCGTCGGGCTTGGCGGCGGCGACGACGCGCGCGCCGACGCTGCCGGCGGCGCCGCCCTTGTTGTCGACCACGATCTGCTGGCCGATCATCGGCGATTCGATGTTGGCGAGCTCGCGCGCGTTGATGTCGGCGCCGCCGCCCGCGGCATAACCGACCACGAAGGTGACCGGCCCGTTGGGCCACGCCGCCTGGGCGCGCGCCAGGCCGGGCAGGAGCAGCGCCGTCGAACCGAGGGCCACGGTGCTGCGGCGTGTAATGGTCTTCATCGTTTCCTCCGGGTGCCCGTCAAAGGCGAGGGTAGCAAGAGATCGTATTGCCCAATAGCATCTCCGGCAGGCGGAATGCCAATGGGAGTCGCTCGCCCTCGCCTGAGATCAGGAGCGCCCGCGCCTGGTCCGGGACGCCGATTCGACGCTGTCCAGGCGGGATCTGACCTGCTCGGAAACGGCCGCGGCGAGCGCCCCCGCGATCATGTCGATCAGGTTCTCGATCGCACGAAACATGTCGAAGCCGCGGCTTTCGCGGACCTTGCGGGCCTTGATCCTTTCGAAATCCGCCAGGCTGAAAGTGATCAGCGCGATGCCGGTGAGATAGCGCTGCCGCAGCACCGCCGGCGGCAGGTGGGGCAGCGCCCGCTCGAGCTTGGCGTAAACGCGCCGGAACCCGCGCTGCGCCTCCTCGCTGGCATGCGCCGCCAGGTCGATGTCGGGGTGTATCTGGGCGGCGGCGAGAAAGCGGTTGTAATGGTTGGGCCGCGATCCGAGCAGGCCGTGCGCGAGCGGCCTCACCAGCGCCTCCACGGCGGCGCGCAGGTCGGTGCGGCCCTGCACCTCGCATTCGTCGAGATAGTCGTTGCGCAGCGCATCGACCTCCTGCATCCGAAGCCGGATGATGGCGTCGAGCAGGGCTTCCTTCGATCCGAAGTGATAGTGCAGGGCGGAGTTGTTCTTCTGCTCCGCCTCGCGGGCGATCTCCCGCAGGGAGACACCGTCCAGCCCGCGCTCGGCATACAGCCGCTCGGCCGTCGACAGGAGAACGTCGGAACTGCTGGACGCCGCGCGCGCCTGATGGCGCGCCGCCGCCTTTGCGTCCGAGGGAGACGGGCGTCGGGTCGATCCGGATTTTGCCATGTCCGCCGAAAGCTAGCCCGCAGAGAGGAATGAGACAAGTGACTTGGAAAATTAAGACATATGATTGACTCCTTTTAAGCCAGGTGATTTATCCTCGTTCCGACGAAATGAGGAGGGACCGTGGACATGCCGGGAATATTGAGCATCGAGCCTGTCTCTCCCGCGCTTGGTGCGGAGATTCACGGCGTCAATCTCGAGACCGCCGCCGCCGATGCGGCGTTGATCGCGGCGATCCGGCAGGCCTTGCTGAAGCACAAGGTGCTGTTTTTCCGCGATCAGGACATCTCCGCCGGGGCGCAGGTCGCATTCGCGCGTTCCTTCGGCGAGCTCGAGGTCCATCCCGTGCTGCGCCATCACCCGGAGCACGCCGAGCTCGTCATGCTCGATCGCGGAAGCCACCGCCCGGCCAACGAGAACATCTTCCACGCCGACACGACGTGGCGCGAGCAGCCGTCGATGGCCTCGATCCTGCGCTGCATCGAATGTCCGCCCGTGGGCGGCGACACGATCTGGTCGAACATGGTGCTCGCATACGAGCGGCTGCCCGACCGCGTGAAGGCGGTGTGCGAAGGCCTCTATGCCATGCACGACATCGCGCACTCGTTCGGCGGCGACTACTCGCCGGAGAAGCGGCGGCAGCTCGGTCGCGAGTTCCCGGCGCAGGAGCATCCCGTCGTCGCGATCCATCCCGAGACCGGCGAGAGGATCCTGTACGTCAACCAGGGCTTCACCACGCACTTCAGCAACTACACGCAGAAGCGCGAGCGCGGGATCGGCGCGGATTTCGCGCTCGAGGCGAACAGGCTGATGAACTACCTGTTCGTCCAGGCCGCGCAGCCCGAGTTCCAGGTGAGGCTGCGCTGGAGGCCGAACACGATCGCCTTCTGGGACAATCGCGCGACGCAGCATTACGCGGTGCAGGACTACTATCCGGCCGTGCGCCGGATGCTCCGCGCGACCGTCATCGGCGGCGGGGTGCGCGGCCTGAATGACGCGGAGGAGCCGGCGGCCGCGCCGACGCCGTCGCGACAGGCCGTCGAAGCGATGGCCTGACTCAGACGGCCAGTCCCAGGGAGGTACAGTGAAAAGAAGAAAGGTCCTCATCGGCGCTGCCGTCGGCATGGCGCTCGGCGCCGCCCGCGGTCTGCATGCCCAGCAGGATAACCTGCTCACGATCGTCGGTCCGTTCGGCGCGGGCGGCCTCAACGACATCGTGGCCCGCATGTACGCGAACAAGGCGGCGCCGTTGCTGAAGCGCACCGTCATCGTCGCCAACAAGCCCGGCGCGGGCGGCCTGATCGCCGCTCAGACCGTCCTGCGCGGCGCTCCGGAGGCCTCGCTGCTGGTCGTGAGCAACACCTTCCTCATCGCTGCCCATGTCTACAAGAACCCCGGCTACGACCCCATCAGGGACTTCGCCCCGGTCACGCCGCTGTTCACGACGTCGGCGGTGTGGGTGGTCCGTCAGGACCATCCGTTCAGGACGCTGAAGGACCTCGTCGGCCATGCCAAGGCCAACCCGGGGAAGCTCACCTATGCGACGAACGGCGTCGGCACCTACTCGCATCTGCAGATGGAGAGGTTCAAGAAGCGGTACGGCGTGGACCTGACGCACGTGCCGTACCGCAGCCTTCCGGAAGGGAGCATGGCGGTGATGGCGGGCGAGGTCGACGTCGCCGTCGACACGCCGTTCGCCGCCGCGCCGCGCGTGCAGGCCGGGCAGTTGCGCCCGCTGGCCGTTTTCGGACCGCAGCGCGAGGAGTCCTTCCCCGATACGCCGACTGCGGACGAAGCGGGGTTCGGGGAGCCCAATCCGCTGACGATCTTCTGCGGCCTCCTTGCCCCGGTCAAAGCGCCGGCTCCCTATCTCGACGAGCTGAGAAGCGCCAGCCGAACGGCGATCAGGGATCCGGAGTTCATCTCCCAGCTGCGCAAGGGCGGCGTCGCGCCGCTCGACGTCTCGGCAGCCGATTTCTTCGCTATGATGAAGACGCAGAACGAGCGCTACGCCGAGCTGATCGGCGCGCTGGGAATCTCCCTGACCTGAAGCGAGGGGAGACGCAATCGAAGGGAGTCTGAAACATGTCCGACGTGCTGTTCGAGATCGAGGGGGCGGTCGCGATCGTGACGCTGAACCGTCCCGCTCAGCTCAACGCCATCAATTCGGGCATCCGGCACGGCCTGGCCGAAGCCTGGAAGCGCTTCGAGCAGGATGATGCCCTGAAGGTCGCGATCCTGACGGGCAGCGGGGAGAGGGCGTTCTGCGCCGGCATGGACCTCAAGGAGGCGGCCGCCACGGGCCTCAAGGTGCCGCCGCGCGACTTCATCCCGGTGCTCGGCGACAATGTCCACCTCAGCAAGCCCGTGATCGCCGCCGTCAACGGCGTCGCCTATGCCGGCGGCTGGCTGTTCGCGCAGATGTGCGACCTCTGCGTGGCCAGCGAGAACGCCTCCTTCGCGATCACCGAGCCGAAGGTCGGACGCGGCGTGCCGTGGGCCACGCCGCTCATCCACATGCTGCCGCAGCGGATCGTCATGGAGCTGCTGCTGACGGCCAAGCCGCTCGGCGCGCAGCGCGCCTACGAGCTCGGCTACGTCAATGCCGTGGTCCCGCCCGACCGCCTGCGCGCTACTGCGCTGGAGCTGGCGCAGACCATCGTGAGCAACGCCCCGCTCACCGTGCGCGCCGCCCGCGAGCTGGTCTACCTGTCGACGGAGATGGGGCGTTCGGCGGCCCTGCGCGCCGGCCGCCATCTTTTCGAGCCCGTGTACCTCAGCGAGGACGCACAGGAAGGACCGCGCGCCTTCGCCGAAAAGCGGCAGCCGAACTGGAAGGGGCGCTGATCGGCCCGGTGTCCTAGTTCTTGCCCTGAACGTACCGCCCGGCGCCGTCGCCGGCGAGCTTGCCGAGCACGGCGCCCGACACCAGGCCCGTGCCGCCGGGATAGTTGTGATAGAACAACCCGCCGACCAGCTCGCCCGCGGCGAACAGCCCGGGGATCGGCGGGCCGTCGGTGCTCTCGACCTCGCCCTGGCTGGTGATCTTCAGCCCGCCGAAGGTGAAGGTGAGGCCGCAGGTCACGGCGTAGGCCTCGAACGGCGGCTCGTCGATCGTGTTGGCCCAGTTGCTCTTCGGGACAGTGAGGCCGCGCGTCGAGCGGCCGTCCTTGATCGCGGGGTTGAACGGCACCTCGGTCATCACCGCGGCGTTCCATTCCTCGATGGTCTTGAGGAACTGCTCCGCGTTCACGCCCTCGAGCTTCCTGGCCAGCTCCTCGATCGTGTCGGCGCGCACCTTGGTCATGCGCTTGATGCGGTACTCGTCGCGCAGCTTGTCGAGGACCTTGGCATCGAAGATCTGCCACGCGAACTGCTGCGGCTGGGAGAGGATCACCGCGCCGTACTTGGCGTAGGTGTAGTTGCGGAAGTCGGCGCCCTCGTCGACGAAGCGCAGGCCGTTGGCGTTGACCATGATGCCGAGCGGGTAGGAGTGCTTCTGGAAGTTGTCGCCGACCTCGAGGTCGCCGAACTCCGGTGCGTTCATGTCCCAGCCGACGGCATGGCCGCCCGACCAGTTGCCGTGCGCCTTGGCGCCGATCGCCAGCGCCATGTTGATGCCGGCGCCGGTGTTGAAGCGCGTGCCGCGCACCTTGGCGAGGTCCCAGGTCGGCCCGAGATAGCGCGTGCGCATCTCGGCGTTGCTCTCGAAGCCGCCGCAGGCCAGCACGACCGCCTTGGCGCCGATCCGCACCTTGCGGCCCTTGTGGCGGGCGATGACGCCGCGCACCACGCCGTCCTCCTCGATCAGCGAGACCGCGGCGGTCTGGTAGTGGATGGGGATGCCCGCCTTCACGGCAGCCTTGTGCTCGAGATCGACCAGGCCCGGGCCGCCGCCCCACGCCTCGACGGCGAGGCCGCCCCAGAACTTGTACTTGCCGTTCACCTTGAAGGCCTGGCGTCCGTAGGAGGGCTGGAAGCGCACACCCTTGGTGCGCATCCACTTCAGCGTCTCGAAGCTGCGGTTGATCAGGATGTCGGTGAGCTCGGGGTCGCAGCGGTAGTTGGTCACGCGGCCCATGTCGTCGAGATACTCGTCGGCGGTGTACCTGCCGAAGTCGACGTCGCGCTTCTCGTCCTCGGTGAGGTCGTAGAGCTGGACCAGGTCGTCGACGCCGTGGAAGACGACGCGCATGGCGCCTGCGGTATAGGTGCTGTTGCCGCCGCGCTCCTCCTCGGGGGCGGCCTCGAGCATGGCGACCGAGGCGCCCGTCTCGCGCGCCGCCAGGGCCGCACAGGCCGCCGCATTGCCCGCGCCCACCACCAGCACATCGACCTGGAAATCGTCCACTTGGCACTCCTCTTGCCTTTCCTCACCCTGAGGAGCGGCCCGAAGGGCCGCGTCTCGAAGGGTGGGCCACAGAGTCGACCGTGGCCCATGCTTCGAGACGCACGCCTTTGGCGTGCTCCTCAGCATGAGGTCTGTTGTGTAGTCCGCTTACGCGTTTTCCCTCAAACCCGACTGTTCTAGAATACCGTTATGGGTGATCGTTTCGACCGTCTAGGGGGCCGGCATGCCAATGTCGAGGCCCTGCTGCGCAGGCCGGGCATCGGGCACAACAATGGCCCGACTTTCGACATGTCGTGGGAGGCCTGGGTGTGGCGCCGCGCCACGGCCAAGGCGTGGAAGACGCCCAGCCCCGAGGTCGCGAAAATGCGCGTCCGTCGGGCGGAACGGCTGGGCATCACCTACAAGGAATTGACCGCCGCCCTGATGGATTCCGGCGCCAACCTGGGCGCCGCCGTGATGCCGCTGTCGCTCGCCGCCCGCGTCCGCCGCGGGCCGAACCGCGAGGTGATCGTCGAGGCCCGCAATTCGGTGGCGGCGCTGGTGGCGAAATTCGGCGGCCGGCTGTTCCTGCTGGGCGACATCGATGCCGTGCCGGCGCTCTCCGACGAGGAGCGCGCGGAATTCCTTTCCGTCGTCAACCGCGCCTTCGACGGCAAGGTCGAGGCGGTGGGCTGGGGGCACGACGGCAGGGCCGTCCGGACGATGCTGAAGAGCAACGCCGTGCCGCACCAGGAGGCCTTCCTGGTCGGCGCCGGCATGGGCCATCAGGTGCTGGGCGAGGCCGCCGGCCTGCCGCTCACCAAGGACATCGAGACCTGGTTCGCCGGGACCTCACCCTGAGGAGCGTCCCGCAGGGACGCGTCTCGAAGGGTGGCAACAAGCATCCTCTTTGTGGCCCATCCTTCGAGACGCATCGCTGCGCGATGCTCCTCAGGATGAGGTGGTGGGGGTGGCGACGAGGGTGTTGTATTGAGGTCTCATGACCTCGAGCATCACACCGCCCCTCACGGGCATCCGCGTCGTCGAACTCACCCACACCATCCTCGGTCCGTCCTGCGGCATGATCCTGGCCGACCTCGGCGCCGAGGTGATCAAGGTCGAGCCGGTCGACGGCGATCGCACGCGCAAGCTCAGGGGCTTCGGCGGCGGCTTCTTCGGCTACTTCAATCGCAACAAGCAGAGCCTCGCCCTCGACGCCGATGCGCCGCAGGGCAGGGAGGTGCTGGTCAAGCTCCTGCAGTCGGCCGACGTCCTGATCGAGAACTTCGCGCCGGGATCGATGAGCAGGCGCGGCCTGGGGCCCGAGCATCTGGCGAAGATCAACCCGCGACTGGTCTATTGCGCCCTGAAGGGCTTCCTGCCGGGGCCATACGAAAAACGGCCGGCGCTCGACGAGGTCGTGCAGATGATGGGCGGGCTCGCCTACATGACCGGCCCGTCGGGACGGCCGTTGCGCGCCGGCACGTCGGTTGTCGACATCATGGGCGGCCTGTTCGGCGCCTTCGGCACGGTGCTGGCCCTGCAGCAGCGCGATCGCACCGGCAAGGGCGGGCTGGTCGAGAGCGCCTTGTTCGAATCGGTGGTGTTCCTGATGGGCCAGCATCTCGCCATCACCGCCATGAACGGCGCGCCGCCGCCGCCCATGCCCGAGCGCGTGAGCTCGTGGGCGATCTACGAGATCTTCAACACCGGCGACGGCCAGCAGATCTTCATCGGCATCACCAGCGACGGCCAGTGGAAGCGCTTCTGCGAGTTCTTCGGCCAGCCGGACCTTGCCGCCGACCCCAAGCTCGCGACCAACAACCAGCGCATCGAGGCGCGGCCCTGGCTGGTGCCCAAGGTCGCCGAGATCTTCGGGCGCTTCAGCAAGGACGAGCTCGAGCAGAAGTGCCTGGAGGCCGACATCTCCTTCGCGCCCGTGGCGCGGCCGCAGGACCTGTTCGACCATCCCCACCTCCTGGCCAACGGCTCCCTGGCGCCGACCACGCTGCCGGGCGGCGTGAAGACTCGCCTGCCGCTGCTGCCGTTCCAGATGCTGGGCTGGCGGCCGCCGCTCACCTCCGATCCGCCGGAGGTCGGCCAGCACAATGACGCCGTGCTGGCCGCGATCGGCTACGATACCGCAGGCATCGCGGCGCTCAGGGCGGCCGGCATGCTGGGGCCGAAACAGGAGACGTCATGAAGGTCAGGCGGGTGGTCACGAGCCATGACGACAAGGGCAAGGCCATTGTCGGCATCGACGAGATCTCGACCGATGTCGTTTCCTTCCGACCGGGCGCCACGGTCGCCAATATCTGGTCGACGGCGGGCTTCCCTGCGGACAACAACGGCCTGCGCGACACGGCCAAGGAGATCACCGGTACGACGCGGGCGGGCGGCACCGTGTTCCGCGTCATCGAATTCGCGCCGGGCGTGGCGCCGCGCAACCACCGTACGGATTCAATCGACTATGCCGTTGTGCTGTCGGGTGAGATCGACATGACCCTGGACGACCAGCTCGTTACCCTGCGCGCCGGCGACGTGCTGGTGCAGCGCGGCACCATCCATAACTGGATAAACCGCGGCACCGTGCCGTGCGTGATCGCCTTCGTGCTGATCGACGCCAAGCCGGTCGAGCACGACGGCAAGCCTCTGGCGGCACACGGCTGATCGCGCGACACGGACGAAACAAATCTCCCGGCTCACAATACGGCGAAGATACGGCGGCCTCTTACAAGCGAGGTGTCCGGCGAGAGCAATACCGCCCCGCCTCACCGAATTCCGGGGCCCCATGTTCCAGCTGATCGGCAGCCTCCTGGCTTTCTTCGCGATCATCTCCGCCGTCGCCGGCGCTCCCCTTGCCGGCGCCGTGTTCGCCCTGCTGACTTTCATCTGGGTCGTCGTTGCCAAGCCCGCCCGCCGTTCGGATGCCGCCAAGGACGAAACCCCGTGGGACTCGATCTACGAGACGCGTTTCAGCCGCTGACGCCAACTTCCTTGTTGCTGACTTCTTCCAGGCTGACGATGTCGACCAGGCGTGAATAGTTGGGGCCGCCGATCCGCGCGGGCGGGCGGAACTTCCTGAAGTCGACCTTGCCGTCGCTGAACAGTTCGTCGGCAATGACGAATGACAGGACCTCGCCGACGACCAGCTCGTTGCGCTGCTCGCCGAACTCGTGGATCTCGCGCAGCCGGCATTCGAGCGCAATGGGCACGTCGGCGAGACGAGGCACGTCGATCAGCCGGCTCGGCGCCAGCCGCAGGCCGAGCACCTCGGCCTCGCTCACATCCGGTGGGTAGTCGAACGAGCTCTGGTGCATCTCCTCGAGCAGCGCCTCGGTCACCACATTGACCACGTACGTGCCGCGGCTGCGCAGGTTGTTCACGGTGTCCTTCAGCTCGCCGTCGCGGCGACCCATGTTGATGGCAAGCATGGGCGGGCGATTGCTCACATACGTGTAGCAACTGAAGGGCGCGGCATTGACCCGGCCCTCCGGGTCCATCGACGTGACCCAGGCGATCGGCCGTGGCACCACGATCCCCGACAGCAAGGTGTAGCCATCGCCTGCCGTCAGGTCCTTGGCGTCGAATATCGGCATGCTGCGCACCTCCCGCGTGTTGGTGCAGAGGCTAGCGAAGCAGCGCGCCCGTATTCGGCATTCGCCGTGCCGTGCCGCCGGATTTGCCCGCCGTTGCGCCGCGGGATGACGAAAATGCGGCTCTTCGGCGCCGTCCTGATTCGTCCTGCTGTGCGCGATGGCAACGGCAGAGAACATTTCCCGCGCGACGGAGGTGTTTTTTGCGGAAATGCGGCAAAACCGATGCCAATTCGCCGCCCGCCAGCAGGGATGCACTTCCAATCTGCCGACGATGGAAACGACGACGCACACCCGACACCGACCGCCGGTATTGCTGACGGGCCTGCAGCCCGATCCGAAGAGACTCGCGGAGACGGCAGAAGCGGTCTTGCCAACGGCGCGCCGACGCGCCGCGCAGCGCGAGATCATGTCATGGGAGGGCTATGCGCCGACGCAGCTTCTCTCGCTGCCGGGTCTGGCGGGCCGTTTGCGAGTGTCCAGCCTGTGGTGCAAGGACGAAGGCAGCCGTTTCGGGCTCGGCAGCTTCAAGGCTCTGGGAGGCGCCTACGCCGTGCGCGAGCAGATCGGCTCGGCGGGAGGGAAGCTGATCGTCGCCTGCGCCACCGAAGGCAATCACGGCCGTTCCGTCGCCTGGGCGGCGCGCCGTTTCGGCGCGCAGTGCATCATCTATCTCCATGCGCGCGTGAGCGAAGCGCGCGAGCGGGCCATCGCCGGCTACGGCGCCTCGATCCGCAGGGTCGCCGGCACCTATGACGACGCCGTGCGCCAATGCGCTGTCGATGCCGAGCGCGAAGGCTGGACCGTGATCTCCGACACGTCTTGGGCGGGCTACGAGGAGATCCCGCGCTCGGTGATGGCGGGCTACACGGTGCTCACCCGGGAGATCGTCGAACAGATGGCGGGCGAGGCCGCGCCGACCCACGTGTTCCTGCAGGGCGGCGTCGGCGGCATGGCCGCGGCCGCGTTGGCCGATCTCAGCGAGGCGTATCCGCTGGCGTCGACACGCTACGTCCTGGTGGAGCCGCTCGATGCGGCTTGCCTGATGGCAAGCCTCAAGGCCAACCGGCCGACGCGCATCGAAGGCGAGATGGAGACAGTGATGGCGGGCCTCGCCTGCGGCGAGCCCTCGCCGATCGCCCTCGAGATCGTCGCTGCCGGTGTCTCCGCAGCGATCGCCATCGGCGACGATCGGGTCGTCGAGGCGATGCACATGATCGCTGCGGGGGCTGAGGGCGACCCGCGCATCGTCGCCGGGCCGTCCGGCGCAGCCGGCCTGGCGGGCCTGCTGGCGCTTCAGGGCGACGAGGCGGCCTGCCGGGCTCTCGAGCTTGGCCGGCAAAGCCGCGTGCTGATCATCAACACCGAAGGCGATACCGACGCGGCCGCCTATCGGCGCCTGATGGGAGCAGAACGCCCGTGACGTCTTCGATCGACCTGGAGGGGCTGAAAGCCGGCCGTCACCGCATCGTGCTGCGAGTCGACATCGGCCCGGAGCAACCGCCTATCGAGGTGCCGGTGCACATCCTGCGGGGGCGCAGGGCCCGGCCGTGCCTTGCCGTCGTGGGCGGCGTCCATGGCGACGAGTACGACGGCATTCGCGCGGCGCAGCGGCTCGCCGCGCAGCAGGCGCCCGACATGCTCGATGGCACCCTGATCGTGATTCCGGTCGCCAATCCGAGCTCATTCGCCGCGGGCCAGAGGCCCACGGCGATCGACAATGTCGACCTCAACCGCGTGTTCCCGGGCAAGGCCGACGGCGGCGTGTCCGAACGCCTTGCGCACGGCCTCACCGAGGCCGTTCTGCGCCACATGGACCTGATCTTCACCCTGCACGGCGGCGGCGCGGTGACGCGGCTGGCCTGGTATCTCGAGTTCCTCGATGCCGACACGGACGCCGGCCGACGGTCCCATGCCGCCGCGGCGGCTGCCGGGTTCGCCAACCTGATTGCCTTCGCGCCGGAAACGGAAGGCTATCTGCTGCCCGCGCTGGGCAGGCTCGGCGTGCCCGTGATCGAAGGCGAGGTCGGTGGGCGCGGCGAGCTGCACCTTGGGAATGTCGACTACTACCTCGAACGGGTCGCCGATGTGATGGCGCATCTCGGCATGGTGCCGAAGCGGGTGCGCGCCGCCGCGACGCCGCTCTCCAGGGTCTGGCAGAACAGCGACGTGACGGCGGCGGTGACCGGCGTGCTGCAGCGGGATGTCGAGCTGCACCAGGCGGTGGGCAGGGGGCAGCGGCTGGCGGCGATCGTCGACGTCGAAGGCCGCGAGCTCGCCGAGCTTGTCGCGCCGGTCGATGGCGTGGTGGGCGGCTATCGCGGCCATTCGTGGATCCAGACCGGGCAGATGGCGATTCGCCTGTTCGTGCCCGTTGCCAGGGGGAGTTGAGGATATGGGCGACAGGGGCAACGCAATGGCGTTCGAGAAGTCGGAGTTCCAGGCGCGGGTGGACCGCATCCAGCAGCGCATGCGGGCGCGCGGCGCCGACGCCCTGATCGTCGACGTCGGGGAGTTCATGGCGTACTTCTGCGGCTACGAGGTGTCGCTCAACATGTACCGTGCGCTGGTCGTGCCGGCGAGCGGCGAGCCGGTGATGATCCTGCGCGAGCTCGACGAGGCGCCGTACCTCGAGCTCTCCTGGCTGTCCGAGCATGTGACGTTCCGCGACTGGGACGATCCGGTCGCCATCGTTGCCGACTTCCTGCGGCGCAAGGGATTTGCCGAGGGCACGATCGCCGTCGACCTGCAGTCCTACGCCTTGACCGTCGCGCGCTACGACGCCTTCAAGGCGCTGCTGCCGAAAGCGCGCTTCATCGACATGTCCGATGAGCTGATGCGCTCGACCCTGGTCAAGTCGGCCGCCGAGATCGCCTGCCAGCGCAAGGCGGCAGGCATCGTCGACACGGTGATGCGCGAGACGATCGAGTGGGCGAGGGAAGGGATTTCGGAGCGGGACGTGCAGGCCTTCGTTTCGGCCGGCTTCTTCAAGCATGGCGCCGATCACGGCATGGTCGGCCCGATCACGGCCGGTACGGGAGAGAATTTCCTGCACGGGCTGGCGCACAATCGCGCCCTGCAGCGCGGCGATATCCTGCACCTGGAGCTCGTGCCGAAGTATCGCGGCTACACCTCGCGCCTGATGCGCTCGACGGTGCTCGGCACGCCGACCAGCGAGCAGAAAGCGACCGCCGCCAAGCTCGCCGAGCTGCAGGATCGCCAGTTCGCCGCGATCCGGCCGGGCGCCACGGGCCGGGACATCGATGCGATCTGCCGGCAAGGCGTCATCGATGCCGGCCTGCGCAGCGTCTACAACAACGTCACGGGGTATACGCTGGGCTTCTATCCGGCGTCGACAGTGCGCTCGAGCAACTTCTATCGCGCGTTCCTGCCTGACGCCGACTGGCAGTTCGAAGCCGGCATGGTGTTCCACGCCTACGTGTCGGCCCAGGGCCTTGCCTTGAGCGAAACGATCGTCGTGACCGAGGCGGGCTGCGAGCGGCTGACGCAGATGGAGCGCAAGCTCTTCTCGAAGTGACTGCGGAAACCACCTCACCCTGAGGAGCGGTCCGGAGGACCGCGTCTCGAAGGGTGGGCTGCCGGCAGGGTGCTCGTTCCCATCCTTCGAGACGCCGCGCTGCGCGCGGCTCCTCAGGATGAGGTTGGCGTCGCGTCTAACGTCGTCCTCGAACTTCACCTGCTGGCCGAAGCCACCTCACCCTGAGGAGCGGTCCGGAGGACCGCGTCTCGAAGGGTGGGCCACAGGCAGGGTGCTCGTTCCCATCCTTCGAGACGCCGCGCTGCGCGCGGCTCCTCAGGATGAGGTTGGCGTCGCGTCTAACGTCGTCCTCGAACTTCATCTGTTGGCTGAAACGACCTCACCCTGAGGAGCGGTCCGGAGGACCGCGTCTCGAGGGGTGGGCCACAGGCAAGGTGCTCGTTCCCATCCTTCGAGACGCCGCGCTGCGCGCGGCTCCTCAGGATGAGGTCGGCGTCGCGTCTAAACGTCGTCCTCGTCCCAGACGATCGGCGTCTTGGTGGTGAACTTCACCTGCTGCATGCAGGCGAATGATTGGAAGGCGCGCACGTTCCTGTCGTTGATGAAGGCGCGTTCGGCGAACGTGCCGTACTCCTCCATCGAAGCGACATTGACCACCAGGATGAAGTCGGCGCTGCCGGTCACGTAGTAGCATTGCGTGACTTCGGGATGGTTGCGCATCGCCTTCTTGAAGCTGTCGAACAGGTCGGCCTGCTCGCGCTCGACCGACACCAGCACGATCAGCGTGACGCGCGGGCCGGTAGCGCGCGGCGACACCAGCGAGACGTCGGCGGTGATCATGCCTTCGGCGCGCAGCCGCTTCAGCCGCCGCTGGCACGCCGAAGAAGACAACCCGACCTTCTCGGCGAATTGCTCGGCAGTGAGCTGGTTGTTCTCCTGGACAGCGTTCAGCAGGGCCACGTCGAACCGGTCCCATCTGTGATTTCGCCGAGGACTGATCACCCGTCTCTCCCAAAATGCACGATTTCCGCGCGTGATACCCGAATTTGCCCATTTATTGCAGGGCTGCGCGCCGAAAATATCTTCAGGGAAGATGATTAACAAATCCACTGGGAGAAGGGGATTGGCGATGAAGACTGGGATCAATCGACGTCTGCTCCTGCGGACCATGACGCTGGCCGGCGGCGTATCGGCCGGCCGAAGCCTGTTTCCAGCGCCGGCGCTGGCGAAGGACCTGAAGGGTACCGGCACGCTCGCCGTCTATGACGGCGGCGGATCATGGGGTGAGGCGAAGCGGATCGCCTATTTCGAGCCCTTCGCGAAGGAGACCGGCATCAAGGTCGTCATCGTGCCGCGCACCGACACCGGCGCGGTGCGCGCCAGCATCCTGGCGGGCGCCCCGCGCTACGACGTCACCATCCTCTCGGGCAGCACGACGGAGACCTTCGCGCGCGAGGACATGCTGCTGCCGATCGACTACAGCTACTTCGAAACGGCCGATCTCGACGGGTTCGATCCGGTGAAGCCGGCCAAGTTCTCCGTGCCGCACATCATCTATTCGCTGGTCCTCGCCTACGACGGCGCGAAGTTCGCCGCCGGCGGACCTGCGAGCTGGGCCGACGTCTGGGACGTCAAGAAATTCCCGGGCCCGCGATCGCTGCCGACCGGAACATGGGGCGGCGACGGCGGAACGTTCGAGTGCGCCTTGATGGCCGACGGCGTCGAGCCGGCCAAGCTCTATCCGCTGGACTGGGACCGCGCCTTCAAGAGCCTCGACAGGATCAAGCCCAACATCCTGAAGTGGTGGGCCAGCGGCGCCGAGGGGCCGCAGCTTATCGTCGACAAGCAGATCGCCGCCGGCAGCGCGTGGAACGGCCGCATTTCCGCTGCCAACGAGCAGGGCGCCAAGATCGGCTTCTCGTGGAACCAGGGCATCCTGCAGTACGACAACTGGGTGCTGCCCAAGGGCGCCAAGAACACCGTCAACGCCCAGAAGTTCATCGCCTTCGCGTCGCGGCCGGAGAACCAGGCCAGGTTCGCCGAGCACATCCTCTACGCACCGCCCAATGCCAAGGCCTACGACTTCCTGAAGCCGGAGCGCGCCAAGCTGCTGCCGACGCAACCGGAAGCCCGCAAGCTGCAGTTCGTGCAGAACTACGAGTTCTGGAATGCCGCGCGCCCCGACAAGATGCCCAACAACAAGTATGCCGTCGCCGAATGGGAGAAGTGGATCGCGGGGGCGCGCTAGCGTGGGGCAGACCATGGCTGCAGGCCGCCGGCCGGTTCTCGGCACGACGGCCATGCTGGCGCCGATCCTCGTGCTCTTCCTGGCGGCCTACCTGCTGCCGCTGGGCGGCCTGGTCGCCGACAGCTTCCAGCGCGAGGGCGCCTTCACCTTCGCCAATCACGCGGTGTTGCTGGAATCGCGCGCCTTCCGGATCATCCTGTGGCGGACGTTGACGCTTTCCTTCGTCGTCACGCTGATCTGCCTGCTCGTCGCCTATCCATTGGCCTATATGCTGACCCGCCTGCCGTCGCGCTGGGCGGCGGGTCTCCTGCTGCTGGTTTCCGTCCCGTACGTCACCAGCATCCTGATCCGCAGCTATGCCTGGGTCGTCCTGCTCGCCAACAACGGCGTGGTGAACAAGCTGCTGCTGGCGAGCGGCCTGGTCGACGAACCCTTGAAGCTGGCCTTCAACGAGACCGGCACATACATCGGCATGGTCCACGTGCAACTGCCGTTGATGGTCTTTCCGCTGTACGCGGCGATGCACCGGATCGACCGCTCCCTGCTGGCGGCGGCACGCAACCTCGGCAGCACGGCGGCGAGCGCTTTCTGGCACGTCTTCCTGCCGCTTTCCCTGCCCGGCGTGGCGAGCGGCTGCACGCTGGTCTTCCTCTCCTGCCTCGGGTTCTACGTCACGCCGGCGCTGCTGGGCGGCCCGGGGCAATACATGCTGGCGCAGGGCATCACCGTGCGCGTCCTGACCCTGGCCGACTTCGCCGGCGCGGCGGCGCAAGCGACATTGCTGCTGCTGGTGGTCGTGCTGCTTTTCGTGGCCTTGCGCCGGCGCTTCGCGGCGGGACTGGGCATCGAGAGCGCCGGCCGCCCCGGTCGCAGCGCGGCAGCCGACGGCCTGCGCGCCTGGCCCGCGCCGGTGGAAGAGGCGATTGCGATGCTGTCCCGTCCGATGCGCCTTCTTGGCGGCATGCTGAGCATCGTCGGCGGGCCGGTCGTGGCGGCGCTGGCCGTGCTGGCGTTGCTCTACCTGATCGTGCCGCTGCTGATGGTGGTTCCGCTGGCCTTCAGCGACAGTCCCTATCTCACGTTCCCGCCGCCGGGATACTCGCTGCGCTGGTTCAAGACGTTCCTTGCCAACGATCGATGGCTGGATGCGGCGGGCTTCAGCCTCGCGGCGGCCGGCGTCGGCGCCCTGGCGAGCCTCGTCATCGGCATTCCCGCCGCCTTCGCCGTCGTGCGCCGGCCCATGACGGGACGCCTGCCGCTCTATCTGCTGCTGATCTCTCCCCTGATCGTGCCGCACGTCATCGTGGCGCTGGCGATGTACTTCAGCATGGCCCGCGTGCAGCTCATCGGTACGCCGCTCGCCTTCGTCGTCGCCTATGCGCTGATCGGTGCGCCGTACGTCTTCGTGCTGTTCGTCGCCGGCCTGCTGCGCTTCGACCGTTCCCTCGAGATGGCGGCGGCCAACCTCGGGGCGACGCCGGTGACCGTGCTGCGCACGGTGACCTTGCCGCTGCTGCTGCCGACCCTGGCCGCCGCGCTGCTTTTTGCCTTCATCATCGGCTTCGACGACGTCGTGTTCGGTCTGTTCCTGGCGGGAACCAACGCCACGCCGCTGCCGATCCGGATGTGGGACGACATCCGCCTGGAGATCAGCCCGCAGATCGCCGTGGTCGCCGTGCTGCTGTTTGCGGCCCTGGCGTTGGCCTACGCCGCCTGGCTCGCGCTCGGCCTTCTGGGCGCCCGCAGAGGCCGGATGCCGGAAGGAGGCCCCATCGCATGACGCAGGACCTGTCTTTCTCTCGCGACGAGTACGAGGCGCGCCTGGCCGTCCTTCGTGCCGCCCTGGCGGGCGCCGGGCTCGACGCGGCGATCGTCGACGAGATCGAGGCCATGACCTATTTCTGCGGCTACGGCGTCTCCGACACGATGTGGCGGGCGCTCGTCGTTCCGCTGCACCAACCGCCGTTCCTGATGGTGCGGAGCCTGGATGCGGCGCCGGCCCGCACCCGCGCCTGCACCGAGATCGTGGGTTACCCCGATTGGCGCGATCCGCTCGATGTGTTGGCCGAGACGCTCGAAAGCCGCGGCGTGGCGCGCGGCCGTCACGGGCTCGACCTGGAATCGCCGTCGATGCCGGCCGGCAGGTTCAGCCGCCTTTGCGCGCGTTTGCCTGCCGTCGACTTCCAGGATTTCGGCGCTTGCCTGCGAGCGCCCCGCTTGCGCAAGTCGCCTGCCGAGATCGCCTACCTCGAGCGCGCCGCCGCCATCGCCGACGCCGCGATGGGCCGCGCCGTCGGCGCCGTCCGCGAGGGTGGCCGGCATCGCGACGTCGCCGCGGCGGCCGCCGTCGCCTATCTGGAGCTCGGCGCCGACGATGCGTTGGTCGGCCCGCTGTCCGCCGGGACGGACTGGGACTCGCTGCACGCGCCTGCCCACGATGAGCCGCTGGCGGCCGGTGCGATGGTCCATGTCGAGCTGGTGCCGCGCGTGCGCGAGTACAGCTCGCGCCTGATGCGGTCGGTCGTGGTCGGCAGGCCGACGCCGGCGCAGCAGGACGCCATCGCCCAGCTCACCGAACTGCAGGATCGCCAGATCGCGGCTCTCGTGCCGGGAGCGGCGGCGCGCGACGTCGATGCCGTGCTGCGCCGGCCGATGATCGAGCGCGGCCTGCGGCCGTCCTATGAGAATGTCACGGGCTACACGCTCGGCGCCTATCCTTATCCGACGCCCCGCATCAGCGACTTCGAGCATTGCCTGACGCCCGCGGCGACCTGGGCGGTCGAGGCGGGGATGGTGATGCATCTCTATACGTCGGCGCGCGGGCTGGCGCTCAGCGAGACCGTGCTCGTGACCGCCGATGGTCCGCGCCGGTTGACCCGCACGGCCCGCACGCTTTTTTCGACCGAAGGAGCCTGATGTCAGACAGCAAGCAAGCCGGCGCAGCCGTCGCCGTTCGCGGCCTGTGCAAGAGCTACGGCAACGTGCAGGCCGTGAGCGACGTGACGATCGAGATCGGCCGCGGCGAGTTCGTCGCCCTGCTGGGACCGAGCGGCTCGGGCAAGTCGACCATCCTGATGTCGATCGCGGGCTTCGAAACGCCCAGCAGGGGCGACATCCTGCTGGACGGCCGGCGCATCAACGAGGAGCCGCCGCATTCGCGCGGCATCGGCATGGTGTTCCAGAAGTACGCGCTGTTCCCGCACCTGACCGTGGCCGAGAACATCGCCTATCCCCTGCGGCGCCGCGGGCTGGCGCGCGCGGAAATCGCGCGGGAAACCGGCCGGGCCCTCGAAATGGTGCGGTTGGCGGGCTACGGCGCGCGCTATCCCGCCCAGCTTTCCGGCGGCGAGCAGCAGCGCGTGGCGCTTGCCCGCGCGCTGGTCTTTCATCCGCCCGTGCTGCTGATGGACGAGCCGCTGGGCGCCCTCGACCGCAAGCTGCGCCAGCGCATGCAGATCGAGATCAAGATGCTGCATCGGGAGATCGGCACCACGATCATATTCGTGACGCACGACCAGGAAGAGGCGCTGTCGATGGCCGATCGGATTGCCGTTCTCGATCATGGGCGCTTGCAGCAGATCGGCGCGCCGCGCGAGCTCTACGACATGCCGGCCAACGCCTTCGTCGCCGACTTCATCGGCGAGACGAATCTGCTCGACGTCGAGGTCGTCGAAAGCGGAGCCATCCAGACGACCGTCAAGCTGCTGGGGTCTGCGGTGGGTTTCAGATGCGGGCCGTCCGATCGACCGGTCGGCGGGAAGCAGCGGTTGGGCATACGGCCCGAACACGTCGAGATCGTCGACGTGGAAGAGGGTATCGGGGCGACCGTGATCGAGACCGCCTACGGCGGCGCGACGACCAGCCTGCTGCTCGAGATCGGCGCCCAGCGCCTGGCCGCGCGAGTGCCGGTGCAACGGGCGCGCGGCCTCTGGTCGGTCGGAGACAAGGTTCGTGTGCGCCTGAACGCCGATACCTGCCGGCTTTACGACGCGTAATGCCGCATCGCCTGAGCGTCCGGCGAGGGCGCCTGGGTTTACGTCTACGATGCCAACCGGCGGCTTACCTCTGTGACCGATCCGCAGAACCAGCAGACCCAGTACGGCTACAACAAGCGTGGCCAAGTCACGACGCTCACCGACCCGAAGAGCAACGTCACCACGTGGACCTACGACGTGCAGGGCCGGCTGACGGGCAAGCAGTATCCCGACACCAGCACCGTCACCTACGCCTACGAGACCACGACCAGCCGCCTCAAATCCGTCACCGATGCGCTGAGCCAGGTGAAGACCTACAGCTACGCCAGGGACGACCGGCTGCTGGGCATCGCCTACACCGGCGCCGTCAACCCTACGCCCAACGTCGGCTTTACCTGGGACCCGTACTTCCCGCGGCTGGCCTCACGCACCGACGGCGCGGGCACCACGCAGTTCACCTACGGGCCGGTCGGCTCGCTGGGCGCCCTGCAGGTGCAGCAGGAGCAGGGCCCGTTCGCCAACAGCGCCATCACCTCGGCCTATGACGAGCTCGGCCGTCTCGCGTCGCGCACGGTGCAGGGGGCGGGGGCGGAGACCTTCCAGTACGACGCCATCGGCCGGCTCACCGGGCACGGCAGCGACCTCGGCGCCTTCACCCTGGGCTATCTCGGCCAGACCGGCCAGATCACCAGCCGCCAGCTCGCCGGCAGCACGCTGGCCACGACCTGGAGCTACCTCGGCAACACCGACGACCGCAGGCTTTCAGGCATCAACAATGTCGGCCTGACGCCGGGCCACTTCTCGACCTTCGCCTACACGACGACGCCTGAGAACTTCATCGCCAGCATCACCGAGACCAGCGACGCCAGCGCGGTCTATCCGCCCGCCGGCAGCCAGACGGCGACCTACAACAATCTCAACCAGCTCACCGACCTGTCGGGCCAGACGCTGACCTGGGACGCCGTCGGCAACCTGACCTCGGACGGCCAGCGCAATTACAGCTGGGACGCCGAGAACCGGCTGGTGCTGATCACCTATCCCGGGCAGCCCGGCAAGCAGACGGCGTTCACCTACGACGGGCTCGGCCGGCGGCGCACGATCACGAGCACGCCGCCGGGCGGCGGCAGTGCGACCACGACGGCGTACCTGTGGTGTAAGAAACGCATCTGCCAATCGCGCGACGGCAGCAACACGCCGATTCGGTCATACTACGATGAGGGGGAGTACGTTCTGGGCACGCCGCCTCAGACGCTGTACTACGGCATCGACCAGATTGGTTCGGTGCGGCGCGTGTTCACCAGTGCCACGAGCGCGCCAAGCTATGGCTACGATCCCTATGGCGTACCGCTGCAAGTGACGGCACCAGTCACGGACTTCGTCTATGGCGGCATGTTCTACAATGCTGACAGTGGACTCTCCCTCGCAACTTATCGTGCGTATGATGCTTTGGCGGGGCGCTGGCTCTCAAGAGATCCGTTGGCCGAGAGAGGTGATATCTCTGCCAATCTTTATCCTTATGCAGGAGGAAATCCTCTCACCTTTGTCGATCCGGCGGGGCGCCAAGCTCAGATCGCAGTTCCCTTTATAGCGGGCGGAGCAGTTGCTTGCGGGCCTGTTTGTTGGGCGATCATTGGCGGAGCGACTGCGGGTGTAATCATCGACAAAATCATTAGTGAAATGTCGGGACCTGACGAAACGCCAAAAGGCCCGTCCTCCGATTTGGACCAAAAGCATACGCACGCTGCGCCGGGCTCACGTCCGATAAGTCAGACACCATGGTCTGGTGATCACCAGAAGATCAAGGAAGGCATTGGAGCAGGGCCTGCTGATGACGTTAGGATTGATTCACAAGGCGGCATATGGGTGAAGCAACCCGATGGCACCTGGACCGGCCCTGAAACTAACGGCTACGCTGGTGACTATACGGGTTCGGGCAATCCCAGCGGTCGACGCGGTAAGGACCGGGAACGCGGGAGACGCGGTGATGATTGCGACTAGTCAACCGAAGCCGGTGCCGGCGTCAGCGTATCCTTGCTAGTAGGACAGAAACACTCTTGGCCAGAATGCAAATAATAGATACGGAGCCGGTCGTGACAAAACGGTTCGACATCGATCTGTTCATCATCCACCCGACACTCGACCCTGCGAGCATCGGAAAGACGTTGGGCCTCGATGCCAAGGTCGTCCACCGTGTTGGAGACCAACGGAGGGCACCAAGTGGCAGGCTGTTGGAAGGCACATATCGAGATACGAGATGGAGACATCGACGCCATTTCAAAACGTCTGGCCAACACTTCGGCGATAAGATCGTGGATCTTCTAGCTGATATCGAACCGAGCAAGGCCTTTCTTCACGAATTGCGCTCCACGGGAGGCAGCGCATGCGTAGTCGTTCATCTCCTCGGCGATGGATACCTTGGCGACAAGGTATCCTATGACACGTTGAAGAAGCTGATCGACTTGAAACTGGACTTCGGGATCGAGTGTTACGCCGAACCGCAGTCAGGTCAGTGACTCCTGAATCTGCAGTGTCGCACCATCGGCTAGTTTAGAGCATTTTCATATTTAGTGGCGATAGCGTGGGGCGTCTTCTTCCCGCGGCTGGTCTCCTGCACCGACGGCGTGGGCACCACGCAGTTCACCTACGGGCCGGTGGGCTCGCTGGGCGCCCTGCAGGTGCAGCAGGAGCAGGGCCCGTTCGCCAACAGCGCCATCACCTCGGCCTATGACGAGCTCGGCCGGCTGGCCTCGCGCACGGTGCAGGGGGCGGGGGCGGAGACCTTCCAGTACGACGCGATCGGCCGGCTCACCGGCCATGCCAGCGACCTCGGCGCTTTCACCCTGGGCTATCTTGGCCAGACCGGCCAGATCACCAGCCGCCAGCTCGCCGGCAGCACGCTGGCCACGACCTGGAGCTACCTCGGCAACACCCACGACCGCAGGCTTTCCGGCATCAGCAATGTCGGCCTGACGCCGGGCCACTTCTCGACCTTCGCCTACACGACGACGCCCGAGAACTTCATCGACAGCAGCACCGAGACCAGCGACGCCAGCGCGGTCTATCCGCCGGCCGGCAGCCAGACGGCGACCTACAACAATCTCAACCAGCTCACCGACCTGTCGGGCCAGACGCTGACCTGGGACGCCGTCGGCAACCTGACCTCGGACGGCCCGCGCAACTACAGCTGGGATGCCGAGAACCGGCTGGTGCTGATCACCTATCCCGGCCAGCCCGGCAAGCAGACGGCGTTCACCTACGATGGGCTCGGCCGCCGCCGCACGATCACGAGCACGCCGCCGGGCGGGGGCAGTGCGACGACGAAGGCTTACCTGTGGTGCGGCGAGGATATCTGCCAGGCACGTGACGGCAGCAACACGCCGACCCGCTCATACTACGACGAGGGGCGAATACCTGCCGGGCACGCCGGCGCAGACGCTGTACTACGGCGTTGATCAGCTCGGCTCGGTGCGACGGGTATTCGCCAGCACCACGATCGCACCGGCCTATGGGTACGATCCATATGGCCTGCCGTTGCAAGTAACCGCACCCGTCACGGACTTTGTCTTCGGCGGCATGTTCTACAACGCCGACAGCGGGCTCTATCTGACGAACTATCGTGGGTATGATCCGATCGTCGGCCGCTGGTTGTCTCGTGATCCGCTAGGTGAAGAGATTGACCCCGTAGCAAATCTCTATGCTTACGTCGGTGGCAATACACCAAATCAAATTGACCCACTCGGGCTGGTTGGAACGCCAGGGCCGCAAGGTCCAAGCACAGGATCTAATGAGTGTCGCGAAGCCAAGTATGGGCCGCGTGCTAGAAATCCATGTATTCTTGCGGGCCTCGAGGGCTTGCCTTGTGGCGGCCCACTTGCTGGGGGTGGTGGCGGAGGAGGAGGTGCTCGCGGCGGAGGTAAAGGCGATACTTCCCGGACTCCAGCGCCAGCTCTGAAGGGTGACCCTTACAATCCCGCTGAAGTTGACAAGAGAAGAAGTAGACTGCGAGATGAGCTTAGGACCCCGTCAAGGGATCCGGATTCTCCTATTCCCGATCAGGGGCCAGGATACAACGTTGGTGGTCAACCCGCGAAGCAAGGAACTCCACACAGCACAGGCGAGCGGAACGTCAATCCCAACGAAGAACATTCACGACGACCCAAAGGCAACCCAAGCGGTCCCAGGTATTAGCAATGACTAAGTGGAATCTAAACGCTGCGAGCGGACGGGATCACTTGGTTGGCAATTTTCGGTCATCGACTGAAAGCAGAAGCGGCCTCACCGTTCTCGACACAGAGATTATCATTAAAGGCGTGTTTTGGCCTCGACCGGAGGAAAATGAGCTTGATGATCTTACTCCCGACTACGAAGTCTTACTTTCGCAAGTCCAATTCGATTGGAGAGCGGTAGATGAGCTTATTGTTCAGATGGATGAATGGCTTGAGCATCCAAAAGAAATATCGATAGACTTATGTGCGAAAAATCGAGGTGACCAAAGTTTTATTCTTTCGTTTGGGCAATCGAATAGATTGATATCATCCATTCAAAAACCGGCCTGCTCGATAACATATGTTGGGACGGTATTCGCCCGAGGCGAATGGCTATTTGTTGTCGACCAGTCATGCATAAGAAACTTTCGCGATGAGCTGCGACTATCGTTCAATGAGATATCTCTGGCTGCGGCGAATGGTTCTCGCTTAAGTAGAGCTTGATTGTACGAGTCGTAGCCGCCATTCGACCGCGGGCGAACTACAGGATCAAGATCGCTAGTCCGGCTGATCGCGTGAAGCTTGTCGCACAGTTCACCTTCGGCAACACACAATGGTCGGAGCTAGGCCCCGAACGTAGCTTTCTGGAGGTGACAGGCCAGCCGCCTGAAATCCGTCACCGATGCGCTGAGCCAGGTCAAGACCTACAGCTACGCAAGGGACGACCGGCTGCTGGGCATCGCCTACACCGGCGCCGTCAACCCTACGCCCAACGTCGGCTTCACCTGGGACCCGTACTTCCCGCGCCTGGTCTCGCGCACCGACCGTGTGTCCGAAGGCAAGGTCAACGGAGTTGGACCTATGTCGGACACAGCGATTAAGCCTATGAGCCTGCACGTCGGCTGGAGATCTTCACCGGTGCTGGTCGGCGCCGGGCCCTGGAGCGCCGATCAGAAGGCGGCGATCGTAGCCGAAAGCTTGTCGGGTCGGGAATCGGTCTGCGCGGTGGCACGGGCTGACTGCAAAGGACCCAGGGAAACCCGGGCCCGCAGAGGGCTTCGAGGATCCGAGAGGCGGAGAGAAAATGGCTGAAGAATCCGAACCCGGTAAAGGGTGGATCAAGTCACGGCTGGAAAGATAGCAAAAGCCGAGTACGGTGTCCGACTGGTCCTGGTGGCCGCACATGGCGGACCTCACTGGGATGTCCAATATCCCAGAACCGGCGGCAACACCAACGTCCCTCCTGGAAAAAATATTAACGATATCAAGTGAGACAACGGATATGCCCAAGGAGCTGATCATTCAACAGTCCCACTTCTATAGCTTGCGGATTCCGGGGCAAGTCGGCCACCCATTCCGATTTGAAGTCGGCCACTGATTCCGATTTGAAGCCGGCCACCGGTTCCGATCCAAGCCGGCCACCGATTCCGATTTGAAGTCGGCCACCCTGTGGGTGGCGGGCGC